>CAKOLI010000001.1 GCA_934096265.1 uncultured Bacilli bacterium
TCCTTTCGGAAATGTATTTTATCATATTTTTGTAGTCCCTCTTTTTTATTAATGTCTACTTTAAGGGGTGCATTTCATATCTACTTTCTTTTAATATAACTAACTAATAAGGTCCATATACCGGTGGAAAAGGTCCATATACTGGTGGATAAGGTCCATACACTGGTGGATAAACAGGATAAGGTCTAGGATAGAACGAAGGTGCTAGTAATCCTCCAGTAATACCTCCTAAAATAAATGGCCCCAAAAATCCTCCTCCAACAAATCTATTGTCATTAGGTCTTCTAACCGTATTAAAATTACGTACATTACCCATATATTGATAATTATTATACATATTTTATCGCCCTCCTACCATATTATATATATAAAGTGAAAGGTAGTGATAAAAAATGGAAAATAAAATTACAAAACTTGCAAATATCCTAGTAAACCACTCCCTAAAAGTAGAAGAAAACGAAAAAGTCCTAATAACTACAGAAACAACCCATCCATTACCCCTATTAAAAGAACTAATAGAAAAAATATATAAAAATAAAGGTATACCAGATATTAAAATAATAGATAAATACCTAGATAGCCAAATATATAATCATTTAAATATCCCCACTATTAAAAACATAGTTAACAAAAAAGAATTTGAAATAAATAACTATGATAGCTTTATTAACATTAGATATAACATAAATGATTACCAAGAAATAAATCACAATCAGAAAATGTATAACCAACTAGGATTAGCATCCCTAGAAGTAGACAAAATAAGAATTAATCAAAGAAAATGGGTACTGCTTAACTATCCATCTCCTTTAGATGCCCACAAAGCCAAAATGCCAACAGATCAATTTAAAAATTATGCCGAAGAAGTTATGACTGTAGATTATCAAAAAATATATAACGACTTAATCCCTCTAAAACAATTGATGGAAAAAACAGACAAAGTAAAAATTATAGGTAAAGATACCAACTTAACATTTTCTATTAAAAACATGCCTGCAGTAATATGTGCAGGAGAATATAACATACCAGATGGAGAAATATTTACAGCCCCTATTAAAAATAGTGTAAATGGCTACATTACATATAATACTGATTCTCCATATCAAGGTAGAATATATCAAAATATAAAATTAACATTTAAAGATGGCAAAATAATTAATGCCACCTGTAATAATGATACAGAATCTCTAAACCAAATTCTTAATACTGATGAAGGTGCAAGATACATTGGAGAATTTTCACTAGGTGTAAACCCTAAAATAACCACTCCCATAGGCAATATTCTCTATGATGAAAAAATCTTTGGTAGCATACATTTCACTCCAGGACGTTGCTACGAAAGTGCAAATAATAATAATATTTCAAGCATACATTGGGACTTAGTCATGATAGGAACTAAAGACTACGGAGGTAGTGAAATCTATTTTGACGATGAACTAATAAGAAAAGATGGCCTCTTCGTAAAAGAAGAGTTAAAAAATCTAAACAAATAACCCTTGACTAAAAAACCTTCCAAATATATAATTAATCTAGGTGATTAATATGAACAAAAAAGGATTTACTCTAATAGAAATGCTAATAACTATAGCAATACTAGCGGTACTAAGCCTAATTGCAATACCAACTGTAAACAGCTTAATAAAACGTCAACAAGATAACGCTATTAAAGAAATAATAGAAAGCGTAGAAACATCCGCTCTTAACTATGTAAAAGAAAATAAATGGGATTTAACGTGGATTAAATGTAGTAACACCACCGATACTGACTCTGAAGACATTACTATCAAAGAATTAGTAGAAACAGATTACCTATCACAAATACCTAAAAATCCTAAAGACCAAAAAGAATTTGACTTAGAAAACAACAATTACTATGTAAAAGTAACTTACAATTGCCAAAGCAAAACATTCACTGTAGACAGTAGCAACCTAGAAAAAGAACTAACAAATAAATAATTTAAAGTATTTTACAATTATGTGACAAGCATTTCTTGCTTGTTTTTTTGTTTTTTGTTATAATAATTCTAGCAAAAGTAGAAAAGAGTGATATTCATGACAGCAAAATATGATGAAAATTCAATAAAAATATTAGAAGGCCTAGAAGCAGTAAGAAAAAGGCCTGGTATGTACATTGGCTCTACTGATAAACGTGGACTTCATCATCTAGTATGGGAAATCGTCGATAACGCTATAGATGAAGCATTAAATGGCTATGGTTCCTACATAAAAGTAGTAATGCATAAAGATGGCAGTATTAGTGTAACCGATAGAGGTAGAGGCCTTCCTACTGGCATGCACTCATCAGGAAAAAGCACACCAGAAGTAATCTACACCGTACTACATGCAGGTGGTAAATTCTCAGACGGTGGTTATAAAGTATCTGGAGGACTTCATGGAGTAGGGGCCTCTGTAGTAAATGCCCTAAGTAGCTCTATGGAAGTAACTACCAGAAAAGATGGGGGAGAATATTACATCAAATTTATAAACGGTGGAAAAGTAGATATCCCTCTAAAAAAAATAGGAGTCACTAGCAAAACAGGAACTACAGTACATTTCTTACCAGATAAAGAAATTTTCACTACCACTAACTTTAGCTTCTCAACTATATGTGAACGTATGCAAGAATGTGCCTTCTTGGTAAACGGCCTTACAATAGAAGTAGTAGATGAAATAGAAAATAGAAGTGAAAAATATTTATACGAAAATGGTTTAGAAGCCTTTGTAGATTATCTAAACGAAGGAAAGACCACTCTGCATAAAACCCTTTGCTTCTCTTCAACAAAAGAAAAAATAAATGTAGAAATAGCTCTTCAATATACAGATAGCTATTCTGAAAATATAATTAGCTTCGTTAACAACGTCAAAACAAGTGACGGAGGAACACACGAAGTAGGCTTCAAATCCGCGATTACCAAAGTATTAAACGACTATGCTAAAGAAAATAATTTCCTAAAAGGCAAAGACAAAAGCTTTGAAGGAAGTGACGTAAGAGAAGGCCTAACAGCTATTATAAGCGTCCAAATCCCAGAAGACCTTCTTCAATTTGAAGGGCAAACAAAATCAAAACTAGGAACCCCTCAAGCTCGTAGCATCGTAGAAAACATAACAACAGAAAAACTAAAATATTTCCTAGAAGAAAACAAAGCTATTGCTACCAAAATAATCGATAAAGCTCTAAAAGGCAAAGATGCAAGAGAAGCCGCTCGTAAAGCAAGAGAAGAAACCAGAAAAGGCAAAGACAAAAATAAAATAGAAAAAATCCTAAGTGGCAAACTAACCCCCGCCCAAAGTAAAGATAAAACTAAAAACGAAATATTTATAGTAGAAGGGGACTCTGCCGGAGGCTCTGCAAAACAAGGTAGAGACAGAAAATATCAAGCCATTCTTCCCCTTCGCGGAAAAGTAATCAATACAGAAAAATCAAAAATAGAAGAAATATATAAAAACGAAGAAATTAATACCCTAATTCACACCATAGGAGCAGGAGTAGGCTCTGACTTCGATATAAAAGATTGCAACTATGACAAAATAGTTATCATGACCGATGCCGACGACGATGGTGCACACATCCAATGCCTCCTTCTAACTTTCTTCTATAGATATATGAAACCATTAATCGAAAATGGTAAACTATACATCGCCATGCCACCCTTATATAAAGTACGTTTCTCTAACAAACAAGAATCATATGCTTGGACCAACGAAGAACTAAGAAGCCTAATTCACGACAAAAAAAACTACAGCATCCAAAGATATAAAGGACTAGGGGAAATGAACGCCTCTCAACTATGGGAAACAACCATGGACCCAAATACTAGAAACCTAATTAAAGTAGGCATTACCGATGCCGCTTTAGCCGAAAAAAGAGTAAGCGTCCTTATGGGAGATGCTGTTGAACCAAGAAAAAATTGGATAGAAGAAAATGTAGAGTTCTCATTAGAAGATAGTTATAAAATATAAAAATATCAAAAAATATGACAATTAATTTGTTATATTTTTTTTATAATTATATAGGTGATACATAATGACTATATATTTAGATTTAGTATTTATCTTAAATTTCTCATTTGATGCCTTCCTTCTATTTACTCTTGCTATCACATTAAAAAGAAAAACCTCTTTCTTAAAAATTATGCTAGGATCACTAGTGGGAAGCCTAACAATCTTATGCCTCTTTCTCCATCTAAACAATTTTACCCTATTAATAATAAAACTCTTATTCGCCTACTTAATGGTAATAACTAGCTTTGGTTATAATAATATAAAATACACCCTAACAAACATTTTATATCTTTATATAATTAGCATCTTCTTAGGTGGCTTCCTATACCTTGTAAATGTAGAATACAGCTACAACAACACAGGATTACTCTTTTACAAAAATGGCCTATCTCTAAACTTCATCATATCAATAATCCTACTCCCTATAATTACATATATTTACATAAAACAAACTAAAATTATAAAAAATAACTATTCTAACTATTACAACATCATCATATATTTTAAAGACGGTAAAACCATATCTACAACAGGATTTTTAGATACTGGCAATAACTTATATGACCCATTTAAAAATAGACCGATAATTCTAATTAGTAAAAAAGAAGTAACTATTGACTACAACAATTTCCTATTAGTCCCTTACGATACTATTGATAACCATGGCCTTCTTAAATGCTTAATAATAGATAAAGTACTAATTAAAGGAATAGGAATTAAAAAAAACATACTTCTAGGACTATCCGAAAAAAATATAAAAATAGGTCATGCTAACGTTATATTACACAAAAAAATATTGGAGGAATAAAATGAAAATATTAAATTTATTAAAAAAAATAATAAAAGAAGTAAATAACGTATTTTATGTAGGAAGCAGTGATATCCTACCAGAACCCCTATCAAAAGAAGAAGAAATTCACTACGTAGAATTATCCATGCAAGGAGATAACTATGCTAGAAACAAATTAATAGAACACAACCTAAGATTAGTAGTATTCCTAGCCAAAAAATATGAAAACACCAACATAGACTTAGAAGACCTAGTTTCCATCGGTTCAATAGGCTTAATAAAAGGAGTAAATACCTACCGCCTAGATAAAAACATTAAATTAGCTACCTATGCCAGTCGCTGCATAGACAATGAAATCCTTATGTATTTAAGAAAAACAAAACGTAAAAAAAGCGAAGTCAGCTTTGAAGCAAGCTTAAGCTTTGACAGTGAAGGAAATGAGTTACACCTAGAAGACATAATAGGCACTGACCCCGATGTAGTAACTAAAAACCTAGACGATGAAATAGATAAAAAAATGCTAAACACAGAAATTAGCAAACTAAACGAAAGAGATAAAGAAATCATGTCATTAAGATACGGCTTAAATGGAAAAGAAGAACTAACCCAAAAAGAAGTCGCGGAACTACTAGGCATTAGCCAATCATATATATCCAGAATAGAAAAAAAAGTTATTAAAAAACTAGGAAACATTATAAAAATATAAAAAAGCAATAATCAAAAAATTAATTATTGCAAAAAATTAAAATGTTAAGTTATTGAACATCGTCATCATCATTATCTTCAAAGTCAGTATCAACATCCATATCTTCATCTTCTAAAGCATCAATACCAGCTTCAACTTCATTAACATTTTCACAACTGCATTCGCAGTTTTTTTTCTTCTTGTTATTTTTCATTCTTTCACCTCAAATATATTATTTACAAATAAGAAAATAAATATACGTTTTATGTGTTTTTTAGAAAAAATGTAGCCTTATGATTTACATAAAATGAATTTAGTGATATAATACGGCGTAGTTAGGAGGAAAAAAAACATATGATTAAGTACATTGTATGTGATGACAACGAAGAAGTCGTTGCCAAAAGCAAGTTTATTATCAATAAGGTAATGATGCCATATGATTATGACTATCAAACATTTTGTTTTAATGACTATAATTCAAAATTAGAAAGCATGATCAAAGACCAAAATGGCCAGAAAGTATACATCTTAGATATTGAACTGCCAAGTTTATCAGGTATAGAAATAGCAGATAAAATAAGAGAATATGATTGGGATAGCATTATCATTATTTTAACCTCACACAGTGAGTGCAAAGATTCCGTTTTCGAATCAAGACTAATGGTACTAGATTACATATCTAAATTCGCAGTATACGAAAAAACTTTAGAGAAAACACTAAAGAAAGCCTTAAGTATACTAAACAAAAAGAACGTATTAAAGTATTCATATAATTACACAACATATAGAATACCTTATGAAGAAATACTTTATATAAAAGCTTCAAGAGGTGCATTAAATATTATTTACACAAAAGATAAAGAAGAGTATGAAACTAACCTTCAACTAAAAGAATTAGACGAGATACTAGGGCCAACATTTCATCGATGCCACAAAAATTGTCTTGTAAATATTGAAAATGTAAAAAGTGTTACTGCAAGTGAACGTAAAATAGTATTCAAAAATGGATCCACAGAAAAGTTAATATCATTTAGAATGAGAAAGGATTTTGCAGATTATGTCAGTAAGCTTAAGTAAATTAATTAGTGGCTTTTCATTATCTGTAATAGGAATAGTATTTGGATATCTAATTAGTGACGTCAAGCCCACAAAAAGAAATTTAATTACATCATCAATAATAGTTATAGTCTACTCAATATTATATGGGGTTATATATGATAAATTTGATAACTCTATAAGAAGTATTATTAACTTTACTATTAACACATTAATATTCAAATTCGTATTCGACTTTAAATTCACAAAAGCAATATTTGTATCGTTTTTACATAGCATTATACTGCTAATAAGTGATATTTTGTCATTTGCTATTCCAATATATGTATTGCAAATTAGTAAAAATTATTTTGACCAAAATATTGCAGGTGGAGCAATGGGAAGCGTTATTGTGTGTACAATATTTTGTATACTGGCATTTATACTTAGAAAGCCATTAAGAAAATTAATGCAATTCAAAGTAAGCTATAATAAAGTAGTTAGTTTATATATGATTTTGACAATAATATGCATTGGTATCTTTTTCTTTACTATAATTAACAGTATAATGAATGGTATAGAAAACAATTTATTAATTAATATTTTTTCTATAATAGCCTTTTTAATAATTATGTTTAGTTTAATTAACCAAAAAGTTAAAAATGAAAAAATTACAAGAGAATATGACAATTTGATAGAATTTGTTAGAGAATATGAAACCATCATTGAAGAACAAAGAATATCCCAACATGAAAATAAAAATATCCTTGTAAATATCAAATCAAAAATTATTGATAAAAGTAAAATCAAAGACATTATCGAATATATTGATAGTGTCCTAGATGAAAAAGTAGGCTTTGATAAAATTAAGTATGCTAAACTTGGTTATTTACCATCAAACGGTCTAAAAGGATTATTCTATTATAAAATTAACAAAGCTGAATCAAATGAGATTAAAGTAAACATTAATATTTCTAAAAGTGTTGAAAAATCAATATTATACAAATTAAATACTAGAACATACAAAGATTTGTGTAAAATAATAGGTGTATACTTAGATAATGCTATTGAAGCTAGTCAAATATCAAATAAAAAGGTACTTGGCATTGAAGTATACAATCATAAAAATCATGCATCAATAATTATCTCTAATAGTTACAGTGGAGATTTAAATGAAAGTAAATTCAGTAATAGGGGATATAGTACAAAAGGAGCAGGACGTGGATACGGATTAAGCTTAGTTAAAAGTATAATTAAAAACAATGATATGTTCCAAAACGAAAGTAGAGTTACTCCTGACTTATACATACAAAAATTGATAATAAAAGAAGAAAATCTATCTAGCAACATCTAGGTAGATTTTTAAGTAGTAGTTAAGTAAGGCAAGATAACAATTTATACTAAAGTTATTTGTTTAATAAGCTTTGTGGCATTTTAGGTTCATCCACATACCAATATAAACAAGCTTGAGTTCCCATATTAGCAGCCATGCCAGCAAGTGCAGATAAAATTGTTGCAAACAATTTCATATATTTATACCTCCTTTCTTAACTTATTTTTCTATATCAATACTATAAAGCATATCTCTTATAATTATCAAAAGGAAATCTAAATAATTTATAAATTAAAGGATGTATCATAATAACGGCTTCTATAAGCCCAAGTAACAAGTAATTTGAAATTATATTATTCCTAAATATAAGTATTAGTACTAAATAAATACTTCCAAACATAACACTAAGTACCTTGTATTTCTTTCTTTTACGAGCATTTATTAAAGGCCTTTTCTCTGTATCAGCAGGAGCATATTTTATTAAACATATAATACATATAATAGTTAATAGTAACTTAATTACTAAAGGAGCACTTATATATTCACATAAATAAACACCACCTATAAAACAAACAAGAGAAGTAATCAAACAGTAAATACTTTTACTAGCATGAAGCCCAAAAGAATTAGTACGTATTATATTATAAGAAATTAATAATAATAAATACTGTTTAAATATCCCGAGCATAATAGCAATTACAGAAATGATAATCATCTTTGTATATGTTAAATAAATACTAGTAAGACCATATTCTATTTCCTCTAATTTTACCCTATCAATGTTAGGATTATTTCTAGTAATAATACTAAGTGAATGGTTAATGAAACTCTTTTTCATTTAATTCCCTCCTTGTTTCTGAAAAAATTATATCACTATCTAGTACTAAAAATATATATATGTATTTAATCACCATGACAGTAGTATTAAAAGTCCATAGCAAAAAATATTACCAACACATTAGTAACGGACAATAAGTATTCAGTGACATTAGTAACGTATTTTTTTATAATAAAACACATCATAGTGGCATAGTACGTTACAAATTAGCTAATATTTGCTAAAAATACTAAGATTAATTTTATTTTAATTTTTTAATATTAAATATATCATTATAATCTAAAATGTGATAAAATATCTATTAAGAGGTGATATAATGAATTCTAATATAGAAAGAATTATATTAATTACTGTAGCAACATTTATAACATCTGTATTAATAATGCCACTTATGAAGAAAATAGCTTTTTACATTGGTGCCCTAGACATTCCTAAAGATAACAGACGTATGCACAAAAAAACCATGCCCAAACTAGGTGGACTAGGTATGTTTCTAAGCTTCTTATTAGGTTATGTTTTATTTGGAAAACAATCTATCGTTATGAACTCTATATTGATAGGTAGCTTTATAATTATATTAACAGGCCTAATAGATGACATAAATCCACTAAAACCAAAATATAAGTTAATAGGACAATTACTCGCAGCTAGCTTAATACCATTATATGGCAACCTAGTTTTAACTGAAGTAAGTGCCTTTGGGTTATATATTAAATTTGGCTTCCTAGCAATCCCAATCACTATAATATTTATAGTAAGCATAATTAATTGCATAAACCTAATAGATGGTTTAGATGGCCTATCATCTGGAATATCTAGCATTTATTTCCTTACAATAGGAATTATCTGCATCATGACCGAAAGCTACAATTCACTAGAATCCCTTCTAAGCTTTATCATGTTAGGTAGCACCCTTGGCTATCTATGGCATAACTTTCCACCAGCTAAAATATTTATGGGGGACACAGGAAGTATGTTTTTAGGATATATAATTTCCGTAATAGCACTATTAGGATTTAAAAACGTTACCTTCACTTCCGTAATTGTACCAGTATTTTTACTAGCAATCCCAATACTAGACACTCTATGTGCAATAATCAGAAGAAAACTAAAAGGAGAATCAATCGCTACACCAGATAAACAACATCTTCATCATCAAATCATGAACATGACCTCATCAGTACGAAAAACTATAATAATAATATATTTAGTAGATATCCTCTTTGCCTTTGCATCTATTATATATGTATTAAAAGATAACAACTTAGGTATTATAATATATACAATATTATTCATTCTAACATTATGGGTACTAATAAAAACAAGCATCATCAAAGATAAGAATACTAAAAAAAACTAATTAGAAGGTGAAAAAATGAAAAAACCAGTTATCATTGAAGAAGAAGAAAATAATAAAAAAATAATAAAAAACAGCTTTATAGAATGGCTATTATATATAGTTTGCTATGCAATCGTCTTAATAACAATGTCAATCTTATTTGATAGTTTTACCATATCAAACGAATGTTTTGGCTTATATGCATTCCTAGCCGCGATTATAATATATATATTAAATCAAACTATAAAACCAATCCTATTTTATATAACCCTTCCATTAACCGCAGTAACTTGGGGATTATTCTATCCACTAATAAATGTATTAATACTATACATTGCCAGCTTTATTCTAGGAAGTAAATTCGAAATCAAAGGCATTATAATACCATTTTTTATAGCTATCTTAATATCATTATTTAATATCCTAATGGAGGGCCTTATAATAAAGCCAATAATTAGAAGAAGAGATGATAGAAATGAATAATGTATTATTAGAAGTAGGCCCAATAAAAATATATTATTATTCCTTTTTCATTTTAATATCAATAATAATAGGCATCATCTATTGCCAAAAAGAATCAAGAAAAGTAGGATTAGGTAGTGTATTCATGAACGACTTACTCTTTAATACCATAATAATAGCCATCCTAGGAGCCAGAGCTTACTATGTAATATTTAATTTTTCTGCTTTTAAAAAAGACTTAATCTCAATTATTTATATATGGCAAGGAGGACTTGCTATATACGGAGCAGTTATATCAGGACTCATATACATCATCTACTATTGCCACAAAAAAGAAAAACCTGCCTTAAAAACACTAGATGTTATCGTCCCATTTTTAATATTAGGCCAAGCAATAGGTAGGTGGGGTAACTTTATGAACCAAGAAGCATACGGACCTATTGTTTCAAGAAACTTCTTAGAAAACCTCCACATCCCAAATTTCATCATAGATAGAATGTATATAAACGGTGCCTATCACCAACCAACATTCCTATATGAATCAATTTGGTGCATAATTGGCTTCATAATACTAATACTATTAAGAACATTCTATAAAAAACTAAAAGATGGAAACCTAACATTTACATATTTTATATTTTATGGAATTGGTAGATTAGCAATAGAAGGCCTAAGACAAGATAGCCTATACTTCAAAACCTTCCGTATCAGTCAAATAGTATCAATAATTTTAATCATAATAGGCATAATAGGAATATTGACAAGTAAAAACCGCAATTATTATTACAAACAAAAGGAGGTATCCAATGGAATTAATATATGACGTCGCCATAATAGGAAGTGGAGTAGCGGGCATGAGTCTTGCACTATACCTAAATCGTGCAGGAATAAACAACATCATCATAGAAAAAAGTGCTCCAGGAGGCCAACTAAATAAAATAATTAATTTAGAAAACTATCCAGGCATTCCTTCTATAGATGGTCCAACCTTCGCAAGTAACCTATACGACCAAATAACAAACCTAGGCACTAACTACATATATGATGAAGTACTAAATATCAAATCAACTGGTAAGTATAAAAAAATAACAACCAAAAACAACATAGTTAAAGCAAAATATGTAGTCATTGCAACAGGAAGACATCCAAGACCAATAGAATTACCTAACGCTAGCACAATTATAGGTAGTGGTATAAGCTACTGTGCCCTATGTGATGGAGCATTTTATAAAAATAAGTCAGTCGCGGTCCTAGGCTCAGGACGTAGTGCCGTAGAAGAAGCGCTATATCTATCCAACATATGTAACCAAGTAACAATCATATGTCGCAAAGATAAAATAAACGTAGAAAAAATAAACCTAGACAAAATTCTAACAAAAAATAACATAAACATCTTATATAATTCTAATATTACAAAATTAAACATCAAAGAAAATTACCTAAAAAGCATCATAATAAATGATACCGAAACATTACCAGTAGAAGGACTATTTATCGCCATTGGTTATATTCCTAATAGTGATTTTATAAGTAATATAAAAAAAGATAATGGATATATCATAGTAAATAAAAACTACGAAACATCATCAAAGAAAATATTTGCCATCGGTGATTCAATAAAAAAAGCACCCTATCAAGTTTTATCATCAGCATACGATGCCCTAATATTATCTAATTATATAACAAACAAATTAAAATAGTGAGGTACCAATATGACATATACCTATGAATTAGTATGTTACTATACAGACAAAACTTCTGAAGTACTAATATCATCGCATTCTATAAAAGAAATAGATAACTATACAACACAATATTTAACTAAAGAAGAACTATGCCAAAAAAATCATTGCATAGATATGAAAATCAGATACAAAGACCATCAAAATAAAATTAAATACACCCAAATCTTACTAAAAAAAGATATATTTATATATGAGAGCGTTATAAATTGTTATGCAACATATCTAACAAATAACACCCAAGCCCTACTAAATCTTTTAAACAAAATATCTCCAGTAGTAAGAAATCATCAAAACCCAAAAAATAAATATGATGAAAATTGCCTATTAATATATCATAAAATAAACAAAAACATTAAAGACTATGACTATGTACTAATAAGCATATTAAATAGCTACTTTGGCAAAGACAAACCCATATACAGCAAATACCGAACAGTTTATCTAGGCTTATTAGAAAAAGGCATCAAAGCTAAATGCTTAAAAATAGACCCACCACCCAAAATAGAAACAAAAGTAATAATAGGATATTATTCAAATATACCAAAAGTAAATGAACTAATAAAACAAAGCAACCTAAAAACATTTAAAGATCTAACCATATACCTTCAGTCAAACCCAAGTTTAACCCCTAAAGAAAAAGTTTCCATAAGACCAATATATGAAAACAATAAAGAAGATATTGATGGTATATACCTAGATAAACCATATATATTAAAAAAAGAAGTATGATAATATGTATATAGAAGAATTTGAAAAATATTTAAAGAATATAAAAATATATTCAGAAAAAACAATAACCAGCTACATGTATGATTTAAAAGATTACAGTAATTTCTTAGAGAAAAATCATTTAAAAATAACAGATGATACTAAAGAAACAATGAGTAAATACCTAAACCACTTAAATGAAAAAAAAATAAGTAAAAGAAGCATTTCAAGGCATTTAAGCACCATGCGTACTTATTATGAGTACTTAAAAAAAGAAAAAATAATAAACAACAATATCTTTCAAGGAATTAAAAACCCAAAAATAGATAAAAAAATACCTACATTTATTAACCATGAAGACTTAAATCATATAATTCATTCATTTACACAAAGTGATATAGGTAAAAGAGATCATCTAATTGTCGAATTACTATATGCAACAGGACTTAGAGTAGGTGAATTAGTAAACATCAAATTAAAAAATATAGACTTTGGAGCACAATCCATAAAAGTAGTAGGTAAGGGCAATAAAGAAAGATACGTCTTTTATAACACCACCACCAGCGAACTATTAAAAGACTATCTAAAGATAAGAGCCAAAACTCAAAAAACTTCTAATGAATATCTTTTATTAAACGACAAAGGCAATAAAATAACTGAAGCTAAAGTAAGACAAATTATAAAAAATACTTTAATAAAAACAGGTATAAAAAACAAAATAACTCCCCATACATTTAGACACACATTTGCAACAGATTTATTAAATGCAGGAGCAGACTTAGTAAATGTAAAAGAATTACTAGGCCATGCCTCATTAAATACAACTAGCATATATACACATATTACTAACGACCGTATAAAAGAAGTATACAACAAAGCTCATCCAAGAGCAAAAAGATAATTAGCAAAACTACACTTGCTAATTTTTTCTTCTTTTATTTCTATTAAATACCAAAAATATATAATAGCAAGAAAATATAAGTACACAAAAAAAATGAAAAAAGTGCAATAAAAGCCTTGCATTTCATATAATTATTTAGTATAATTATCTTTGTGTGGCGAGCTTAGATGTGCAAGGTTGCTGATACGCCTGGTTAAGTTGTTTAGTTACAAAAAGGCAAAATCAGGTTATTTGCACGGAGCGAGTCTATACTAGATATAGACGAAGGGAGGACAAATTTATGTCAAAGACTAAGGTGCGTATTAAATTAAAAGCATATGAACACAGAATCTTAGACACCGCTGCTGCAAAAATTGTAGAAACTGTTAAAAGAACAGGTGGCGAAGTAAGTGGACCAGTTCCATTGCCAACTGAAATACAAAAATATACAATACTAAGAGCAGTACACAAGTACAAAGATTCACGTGAACAATTCGAAATGCGTACGCATAAAAGATTAATCGATGTCAACAATCCAAGTAAAGAAACAATTGATGCATTAAGTCATTTAGATTTACCAAGTGGTGTTGAAGTAGAAATTAAATTATAGGAGGATAAAAATGAAAAAAGGAATCTTAGGTCGTAAAATTGGTATGACCGGTGTGTTTACAACTGAAGGCAAATTAATTCCTGTAACTGTAATTGAAGTAGAAAAGAATGTTGTCACTCAAGTAAAAACAGTTGCTAATGATGGCTATGACGCTATTCAAATATCATTTGCGGACAAAAAAGAAAAACACACAAACAAACCAGAAATGGGTCATTTCAAAAAAGCAAACACAGCTCCTAAGCGCTTTCTAAAAGAAGTTAGAGGTGTTGATGTAAATGCTTACAAATTAGGTGATGAAATCAAAGCCGACATATTCGAAAGCGGTGAAATGGTAGACGTAACCGGCACTTCTAAAGGTAAAGGTTTCCAAGGTGTTATTAAAAGACACAATCAAACTCGTGGACCAATGGGTCATGGTAGCCAATATCACCGTGGTGTAGGTTCTATGGGAACAATGTTACCAATGCGTGTTTTACCAGGTAAGAAATTACCAGGACATATGGGAAATGTAACAAGAACAATTCAAAACCTTGAAGTAATCAGCGTTGATTTAGAAAACAGTTGCTTATTAATCAAAGGTAATGTTCCAGGACCAAAAAATGGTATAGTATTTATTAAACCTGCAGTAAAAAATGATGGTATTATAAAATCTAAAGAAGAATTAGTTACTTATGTTGAAGATGTAGTTGAAGAAACTAAAGAAGAAGTAACTAGCGAAGAAACTGTGGAAAATACTAACGAAGAATCATCACTAGAAGCGTAAATAGATAAAAAATAAATTTATGAAGTGATGAAGGGAGGAAAATAAAATGTCAAAAGTAGATATTATTAATACCAAAGGTGAAAAAGTAAAAGATATTAAAGTAAAAGATAATGTATTTATAAACAAACCTAACGATGCCGTGTTATATAATGCAATTATTCTAGCACAAGCATCACTAAGACAAGGTACCCACAGTACTAAAACAAGAAGTGAAGTATCTGGTGGCGGAAGAAAACCTTGGAAACAAAAAGGAACAGGTAATGCCCGTCAAGGCTCTATTCGTGCAACACAATGGAGAGGTGGCGGTATAGTATTTGGACCAACACCAAGAAGTTATTCTAAAAAACAAAATAAAAAAGAAAGAAGATTAGCATTAACATCAGCTTTAGGATACAAAGTAATTGATAAAGAACTACTAATAGTAGACGATATTAAATTTGAAACAAATAAAACTAAAGAAATGATGCAATTCTTAACAAATTTAAATGTTGTTAATGACAAAGTATTAATCGTCTTAGAAGACTTAGACGAAAACATTTGCTTATCTTCAAGAAACATGGGTAATGTAAAAGTAATTAGAACAGACGAAATTAACACATTAGATGTTATTACAGCAGACAAAATGATAATTACTGAAAAAGCATTAACTAAATTAGAGGAGGCGCTTTCTAATGAATAGTTATAGAGAAATAATTACTTCTCCAATTATCACAGAAAAAAGTGCTACTTGTGAACAAAATGGCACTTATGTATTTAAAGTAGATGTTAAAGCAAATAAAACTCAAATTAAACAAGCAATTGAAAAAATATTTAATGTAAAAGTAGAAAGTGTTAATACTACATTATCACATCCAAAGAAAAAAAGAGTAGGCCGTTATACAGGTATGACACATAAATACAAAAAAGCTTACGTTACATTAAAAGAAGGTTCTACTATTAGCCTAGACTAATAAAAGGAGGTTTAAATAATGGCAATTAAAAATTATAAAGCTATAACTAATGGCTTAAGAGGAAAAAGTACTTTAGATAATGCTGATATTACTAAGAAAACTCCTGAAAAAAGTCTATTAGTTACTAAAACAAAAGTAACAGGTCGTAATAACAAAGGCCAAATAACTGTAAGACACCGTGGCGGTGGAGTTAAAAGAAAATATCGTTTAATTGATTTCAAAAGAAATAAAGATGATATTACAGCAAGAGTTATTGGTATTGAATACGATCCAAACAGAAGTGCAAACATCGCTTTAATAAGTTATAAAGACGGAGAAAAATCTTACATTTTAGCTCCAAAAGGATTAAAAGTAGGAGATATCGTTGTATCAGGCGAAAATGCTGATATAAAGGTAGGTAATACTCTACCAATTATGAATATCCCTGTAGGTACAGTAATTCATAACATTGAACTTCGCCCTGGTAAAGGTGGCCAATTAGCAAGAAGTGCTGGAAATTCAGCTCAAATCCTTGGCCGTGAAGGTAAATATGTAATGATAAGATTAGCTAGTGGAGAAACTAGAAAAATCTTAGGAACATGCCGTGCTACTATCGGCGTAGTTGGTAATGAAGACTACGAATTAGTAAATATTGGTAAAGCTGGTCGTAAAAGACATATGGGTATCCGTCCAACCGTAAGAGGATCTGTAATGAACCCTAACGATCACCCACATGGTGGTGGTGAAGGTAGAGCTCCAATCGGAAGAAGTGGACCAATGACTCCATGGGGTAAACCAGCACTTGGTTTAAAAACAAGAAAAAACAAAAAAGCATCAGACAAATTTATAGTTACTCGTCGTAAAAAATAGATAAAGAAAGGATTGATTAGAAATGTCAAGAAGTTTAAAAAAAGGACCTTATGTATTTGATAGATTACTAAATAAAGTAAAGCTATTAAATGAAAGTGGAAAAAAAGAAGTTATCAAAACTTGGTCTCGTCGTTCTACAATTTATCCTGATTTTATTGGACATACATTTGCAGTACACAACGGTAAAGAATTCATTCCTGTTTATGTTACAGAAGACATGGTAGGACATAAACTAGGTGAATTTGCCCTAACTCGTAAATGTGGTGGACACGGCGAAGATAAAAAGAAGAAATAACTAAAAATTTAGGAGGAAAATATGGAAGCTATCGCAAAAGCAAGAATGATTAGAATTGCACCAAGAAAAACACGCCTTGTAATTGATTTAATTAGAGGCAAAAGTGCAAATGATGCTTTAGCAATTTTAAAAAACCAAGACCAAAAAGCAGCTAGAGTAATAGAAAAAGTTTTAAACCAATCTATTGCTAATGCTGTAAACAATAAAAAATTAAATAGTGATAATTTGTATGTAAAGACTTGTTATGTAGATGAAGGACCTGTTCTTAAAAGAGCAAAAATGGATTCAAGAGGTCGTGTAGGTAGAAACGACCACAAATTAAGCCACATAACAATAATCTTAGATGAAAGAAACAAGTAGAAGGTGAGGATGCAATATGGGACAAAAAGTTAGTCCAGTAGGACTTAGAATCGGAATTAACAAAGATTGGGAATCTAAATGGTATGCAAATAGCAAAGACTTTGCTAAATATTTAGACAACGACAGTAAAATCCGTAAATTTTTAAATAAAAAATACAAAGATGCTGGTATTGCTAGTATTGTAATTGAAAGAAACAAGAAAAGAACTGAAATCTTTATACATGCTTCTAAACCTGGTCTTATTATAGGACAAAAAGGTGCTGAAATTGAAACAGTAAAAAAGGAATTATCTAAGATAATTAATGAAAACGTACAAATATCAATAGTAGAAATTAAAAATCCTGACTTAGTTGCACAACTAGTTGCGGATAATATAGCACATAATATTGAAAACAGAGTATCTTTTAGAGTAGCTCAAAAGAAAGCAATCAGAAATACTATGAAAGCAGGAGCTAAAGGGATTAAAACCTTAGTATCTGGACGTCTAGGAGGAGCAGATATTGCTCGTGGTGAAGGATATAGTGAAGGAACAACTCCACTACATACCTTAAGAGCAGATATCGATTATGCAACTTCTGAAGCTGATACTACTTATGGTAAAATCGGTGTAAAAGTTTGGATATACAAAGGTGAAATCCTTGCCTCAAAAGGAAATGGAGGTAAAGACAATGTTAATACCAAAAAGAACAAAGCATAGAAAAACATTTCGTATACCATACGAAGGAAAAGCCAAAGGTAATACAGAACTACATTTTGGTGATTATGGACTTGTTGCAAAAGAAGGCGCTTGGATTACTGCTCAACAAATAGAAGCAGCCAGAGTTGCCATGACAAGATACATGAAACGTGGTGGTAAAGTATGGGTAAATATATTCCCTCACTTATCATTAACTAAAAAACCTTTGGAAACAAGACAAGGTAAAGGTAAAGGTAACCCAGAAGTTTGGGTAGCAGTTGTTAAAGAAGGTAAAATTATGTTTGAAGTAGCGGGTGTTGAAGAAGCTACTGCAAGAGAAGCCCTAAGACTAGCTATGCATAAATTACCTATCAAATGTAAATTTATAAAAAAGGAAAGTGGTGTATCTAATGAAAGCTAATGAAATAAGAAAAATGACCACTGAAGAAATTGTCAAAAAAATAGAAGAAAGTAAAGAAGAATTATTTAATCTACGTTTTAAACAAGCAACAGGCTCACTTGAAAAGCCTGCAAGACTTCACGAACTTAGAAAAGACGTTGCTAGATTAAAAACAATTCTAAACGAACGTTCTACTAAGGAGGAATTATAATGGAAAAAAATAAACAAGAGATTATTGGTATTGTAGTATCAGATAAAGCTGATAAAACTATTACTGTTAAAGTAGAAACTTATAAAAAGCATCCATTATATGGTAAACGTATTAAATATTCTAAAAAATATACAGCACACGATGAAAATAATGTAGCTAAAATTGGTGATAAAGTAAGATTAGTAGCTACCAAACCACTATCTAAAACTAAGAGATTTAAATTAGTTGAAGTAATTGAAAAGGCTGTAATACTTTAAAATTTCTAAAGGAGGAAAGTTAAAATGGTTCAACAAGAAACAAGATTAAAAGTTGCCGATAACTCTGG
Organism: uncultured Bacilli bacterium; assembly: GCA_934096265.1. Classification (GTDB taxonomy): domain Bacteria; phylum Bacillota_I; class Bacilli_A; order RF39; family UBA660; genus JAEDMO01. The sequence goes on from CAKOLI010000001.1 coordinate 19,257, forward strand.
AGCTAGAGAAGTACTAGTAATAAGAGTATTAGGTGGCAGCAAAGTTAAAACTGGTAACATCGGAGATATCGTTGTTGCTACAGTTAAAAAAGCAACTCCTAACGGAAACATTAAAAAAGGTAAAGTGGTTAAGGCTGTTATCGTTAGAAGTAAGTTTGGTGTAAAAAGAGAAGATGGAAGCTATATCAAATTTGATGATAATGCATGCGTTATTATTAAAGATGACAAGACTCCAGTTGGTACTCGTGTTTTAGGCCCAGTAGCACGTGAACTTAGAGATAAAGACTTTATGAAAATCATAAGTTTAGCTAAAGAAGTGCTATAGAATAAAGGAGGATTTAACATGAAATTAAAAAAAGGTGATAGAGTTACCGTTATCTGTGGTAAAGATAAAGGTAAAGAAGGAAAAATAACAAAAATATTAGATGATAAAGTTATTGTTGAAGGAATTAATATGATAAAAAAACATCTAAAACCTAAAAATAATAATGGTACTGGTGAAATTGTTGATAGAGAATCACCTATCCATGTATCTAATGTAATGATTATTGATCCTAAAACAAAAAAACCTACAAGAGTAGGACATAAAATTGATACTAAAGGAAATAAAACTAGAATATCTAGAAAATCTAATGAAAAGATAGACTAATAAAGAAGGAGGATATTTATGAACCGCCTAAAAGAAAAATATATAAAAGATGTAGTTCCAAGTTTAATGGAAAAACATGGTTATGAAACGGTTATGTTAGTACCAAAAATTGAAAAAATCGTTGTTAACATGGGAGTAGGAGATGCAATTAGCAACTCTAAACTACTTGAAGTTGCAATGAATGAATTAGAACAAATAACAGGTCAAAAAGCTGTTGCAACTACAGCTAAAAAGTCAATAGCATCTTTCAAAGTAAGAGAAGGAAACAAAATTGGCTGTAAAGTAACCCTAAGGGGAGAAAAAATGTACAACTTCCTAGACAAATTAATTTCTATTTCTCTTCCACGCGTTAGAGACTTTAGAGGATTATCACCAAAATCATTTGATGGTAGAGGAAATTATACAATAGGTATAAAAGAACAATTAATATTCCCAGAAGTTGATTTTGACAGTGTTATAAAAGTTCGTGGTATGGATATTATTATTGTAACTACTGCTAAATCTAATGAAGAAGCATTTGATTTATTAAACGAACTTGGGATTCCTTTTAGGAAATAACCTTATTAAGGAGGATAATATTGTGGCAAAAAAAAGTATGATTGTAAAATCTGAAAGAGAACCAAAATTTAAAGTTAGAAAATATACTCGTTGCCAAAGATGTGGAAGACCACATGCTGTTATGAGTAAATTCGGAATATGCCGTATTTGTTTCAGAGAATTAGCATATAAAGGACAAATACCTGGTGTAAAAAAATCAAGCTGGTAGAGCTTGAATGTATTATAAGAAGGAGGGATTTAAATGACAGATCCAATCGCAGATATGCTTACTAGAATTCGTAATGCAAATCAAAATCGTAGCAAAGAAGTAGTAATGCCAACTTCAAAAATGAAAGTAGCCATTGCAGAAATTCTAAAAGATGAAGGTTTTATTGAAGAATTCAAAGTAGAAAATAACACATTAACATTAACTTTAAAGTATGGACAAAATAAAGAAAGAGTTATTACAGGACTTAAAAGAATCTCTAAACCAGGACTTAGAGTATACGCTAAAACAAATGAAATACCAAAAGTTTTAAATGGTTTAGGAATCGCCATTATTTCAACACCACAAGGAGTTATGACAGATAAAAAAGCTCGTCTTAACAATGTAGGTGGAGAAGTATTAGCATATATTTGGTAAAATTAAAATATAAGGAGGTGTCTTATGAGTCGTATTGGTAAAAGAATTATTACAGTACCAGACAATGTTAATGTAGAAATTAATGATAATAAAATAACTGTTAAAGGTCCAAAAGGAGAATTATCTCTAAACACTGTTGCTAATATTGTTGTAAAATTAGACGGTAATGCATTAACAGTAGAAAAAACAAATGATGATAAATTTACAAACGCTATGCACGGAACTACTAATGCTAATTTAAAAAATATGATTATTGGTGTTAGTGAAGGATATAAAAAAGGATTAGAAATAAACGGTGTCGGTTATCGTTTTACTCCTAAAGGAAACACTTTAACTATTACAGCAGGCTTTTCTCATCCTGTAAATGTTGAAGTACCTAATGGATTAACTGTTAGTGGTATAAGCAATACAGAAATAGCTATAGAAGGCATAGATAAGTGTCAGGTATCTGAATTTGCGGCTAAAATTAGAGATATAAGAAAACCAGAACCATATAAAGGTAAAGGTATTAAATATGTAGGTGAACACATTCGCCGTAAAGATGGTAAAAAAGCATCTAAATAATAAGTAAAGGAGAGTAATACTTATGATTAAAAAAGTATCAAGAAACATTATGCGTGAAGAAAGACATAAACGTATAAGAGAAAACTTAGCTGGTACTAGTGAAAGACCTAGATTATGTGTATTTAGATCAAACGCAAACATATCAGTGCAAATCATTGATGATACTAAGGGAATTACTTTAGTAAGTGCTTCTACACTAGAAAAAGAATTAAATATTACTAATGGTGGTAATGTGGAAGCTGCTAAATTAATTGGTGCTGAAATAGCTAAAAGAGCTAAAAAAGCTAAAATTACTAAAGTAGTATTTGATAGAGGTGGATACCTATATCATGGCCGTGTTAAAGCTTTAGCTGAAGCCGCACGTGAAAATGGCTTAGAATTCTAATAAGGAGGATTACTTATGCAAGAAAAAAATATTGACCCAAAAGCAACAAAAAGACCTAGAAAAAACATAGGTAAAGATGCAAAAAGAGAAATTAAAAAACCTGCATTAGATGAAAAAGTTATTGAAATCAAAAGAGTAACTAAAGTTGTTAAAGGTGGTCGCCAATTTCGTTTCTCTGCAACAGTAGCAGTAGGTAATAGAAAAGGTAAAGTTGGACTTGGAACTGGTAAAGCTAAAGAAATGCCAGATGCAGTAAAAAAAGCAACCCAAGCCGCTAATAAAAATTTAATAAATGTTTCACTAATTGAAAATCGTACTATTCCACATGAAATAATCGTTAAAGATGGAGCTGCTAAAGTTATGCTAAAGCCAGCTACTGAAGGTACTGGTGTTAAAGCAGGTGGCCCTGTTAGAGATGTCCTAGAATTAGCTGGAGTTAAAGATGTCCTATCAAAATCTCTTGGTTCAAGTACAAAAATCAACATGGCAAGAGCAACATTAAGAGCATTAAAGAGTCAAAAAACAATTGAAGAAATAGCAGCCTTAAGAGGAAAAAATAAAGAGGAGATTTTAGGATAATGAAATTACATGAATTAAGACCTAATGAAGGTTCTGTCCAAACTAGAAAAAGAGTAGGACGTGGAGCTGGTAGTGGACTAGGAAAAACAAGTGGAAAAGGACATAAAGGACAAAATGCTAGAAGTGGTGGAGGCGTTCGCCCAGGATTTGAAGGAGGACAATTACCACTATTCAGAAGATTACCAAAAAGAGGATTTTCAAATTACGATTTTAAAATTAGATATGCAACAGTTAATGTTGAAGATTTAGAAATATTTGATAATGATACAGTAGTAACGACTGAGTTATTATTAGAAAAAGGTTTAATAAAGAAAGAATTAGATGGAGTAAAAATATTAGGAAATGGTAATTTAACTAAAAAACTAACAGTTAAAGCGAATAAATTTACTAATAGTGCAAAGACAAAGATTGAAAATATTGGTGGAAAAACAGAGGTGATTTAAGATGTTTAAAAGCCTTAAAAGTTTATGGAGTCCAAAAAATAAAGACATCCGTAAAAGAATTGTATTTACACTTCTTGCATTAGCAATATTTGCAATAGGTAACACCATCACTGTACCAGGCACTAAAGCTATTACTAAGGACTTAGGCTTCCTAGAATATTTAAATGCCATCAGTGGAGGTGGATTAAAACAATTTTCCATCTTTGGCTTAGGAGTTATGCCTTACATTTCCGCATCTATTGTAGTTAGTATCTTACAAATGGATATTATTCCATATTTTACTGACTTAAAAAATGATGGCGCAAAAGGAAGACAAAAACTAAACCAAATAACAAGATATTTAGGTATATTTGTTGCTTTTATTCAAGGAGTTGCAATGACTATAGCCTTTGGAATAAGCAACAATACAATGGAAATAATGAAAACAGCATTAATAATGACAGCAGGAACTTCATTCCTATTATGGTTAGGTGATAGAATTACTCAAAAAGGTATTGGTAATGGTGTTTCACTAATCATTATGGCGGGTATTATATCTACCGTACCGAGAATGTTTTTAGATGCTTATACAGCACTAATAATAAATTCTAGCAATTTATTTATAGGTATATTGTCATATAGCTTATTCATCTTAGCATACATAGCAATCATTGTAGGAGTAATATTTGTAGAAATGTCAGAAAGAAGAATTCCTATACAATATGCTAACCAAACAACAAGTGCATATGGTGCAAGACAAACTTATATTCCATTTAAATTAAATTCTGCTGGTGTTATGCCTGTTATCTTAGCCTCAGCAGTAACATCAATTATTTCATTAATAGCAAACTTAATAAAAAATGATGGATTTAAATCATTTGTAGAAAAATACATTAACTATACAACCCCAGTTGGTTTCGTATTATATATGATATTAATATTCTTATTTGGATTTTTCTACACAATATTACAAGCAAATCCAGAAGAATTATCAAAGAATTTAAACAGAAACGGTGGATATATTCCAGGTATTAGACCAGGGAAAGACACTACTGAGTATGTAACTTCAGTTTTAAAAAAACTAACTCTAGTTGGTACTATCTTTCTAGCTATTCTAGCAGGTATGCCAATAATATTTGCAAACATTTCTGGCCTTCCAACTTCAGTAAGCATCGGAGGTACAGGAATACTAATTGTTGTTGGTGTTGCACTTGAAACTTATAAACAACTAGAAAGTAGTTTAGTAAATAGAACATACCAAGGGAGAAAATAATGAAGAATATTGTATTTGTATCACCCCCAGCAGCAGGAAAAGGAACACAATCTAAATTAATCAGTGAAAAATATAATATTCCTCATATATCAACCGGTGATCTATTAAGAGAAGAAATAAATAATCAAACAAAACTAGGCAAAGAAATTAAAGAAATAATTGATTCAGGCGAATTTGTTAGCGATGAAATAATAACAAAATTACTATATAATCGTCTAAGTATGGAAGACTGTAACAATGGCTTTATCTTAGATGGCTATCCAAGAAACTTAAATCAAGCTAAAATTTATGAAGAATTATTACAAAGCTTAAATAAAGATTTAGGAAAAATAATATTCTTAAACATTGATAAAGAAACCGCTTTAAATAGAATAAGTGGAAGATTAGTATGCCCAACATGTGGAGCAAGTTATAATACTAATGTAGCTTCTTTATCACCAAAAGAAGAAAATATATGTGACAAATGCAAATCACATTTATCAAAAAGAAGTGATGATGACATAGACACATTCTCTAAAAGATTTGATATTTATTTAGAAAAAACTAATCCATTATTAGAATACTATAAACTAAAAAATGTATTAGAAGAAATAAAAATAGATAAAGAAACAACATCAAATGAAACTTTTGAAAGTATTAATGAAATCTTAAGAAGGTAAAATCATGATAACTATAAAAAGTAAAGAAGAAATAGCTTTAATGAAAAAAGCAGGAGAAATAGTTTATTTAACTCATCAGACTTTAATTCCTTATATTAAAGAAGGAATAACTACAAAACAATTAGATGAAATCGCGGAAAAATTTATACTTAGTATGAATGCAACACCATCATTTAAAAATTATAATGGTTATCCTACTAGTATATGCACTTCTATTAATGAAGAAGTAGTCCACGGTATCCCTAGTAATAGAAAACTAAAAAATGGAGATATCATTTCCATAGATATAGGTGCATGTTATAAAGGATATCACGGAGACTCTGCATGGAGTTATAAAGTAGGCGAAATTAGTAGCGAAAAAGCTTACTTATTAAAACATACAGAATTAGCATTATATGAAGGACTTAAACAAGTAAAACCAGGTAATTATTTAAATGATATAGGTACCGCTATAGAAAAATATGCCAAAGCTCATCACTTAGGCGTTGTTAGAGAACTAGTAGGCCATGGAGTTGGAACACATCTACATGAAGACCCAGATGTTCCTAACTATAATATTAAGAAAAAAGGTCCACTTCTAAAAGAAGGGATGACCATTGCTATTGAGCCAATGTTAAATCTAGGAACACATAAAGTATTTGTCTTAGACGATGACTGGACAATAGTAACAGGTGATAATAAACCATCTGCACATTTTGAACATACTGTTGCAGTTACTAAAGATGGTTATGAAATCTTAACTAAGAAAGGGTGATTAGATGGGAAAAGAAGATACTATTGAGGTAGAAGGAAAAGTATTAGAAATTATACCTGGTGGTAAATTTAAAACTCAACTGTCTAATGGACACATCATTGAAGCTCACGTTTCTGGTAAAATGCGAGTAAATAACATTCGTATTATACCAGGTGATACTGTAGTTATTGAATTATCACCTTATGACTTAACACGTGGGCGTATAACCTATAGAAAACAAAAATAGGAGGTAAATTATGAAAGTAAAAGCGTCAGTTAAACCTATTTGTGAAAAATGCAAAGTTATTAAACGTAATGGCAAAGTAATGGTTATTTGTGAAAATCCAAAACACAAACAAAAACAAGGTTAATAGGAGGAAATTATTATGGCACGTATTAAAGGTATAGACTTACCTAATGAAAAAAGAATAGAAATTGCACTTACTTACATTTATGGTATTGGTAGAAACCTATCAAAAACAATTTGTAAAAATGCAAAAGTTAACCTAGATACTAAAGCTAAAGATTTAACAGAAGATGAAATTGTTAGATTAAGAGATGAAATATCAAAGCACTTAGTAGAAGGTGACTTAAGAAGAGAAATTAGTATGAATATCAAAACAAAAATGGAAATTAATTCATACGAAGGAACTCGTCATAAAAAGAAATTACCAGTAAGAGGTCAAAGAACTAATCGTAATGCTGTAACTGCTAGAGGCGGTAAAAAGAAGACAGTAGCTAATAAGAAAAAATAATTAACTAAGGAGGTATAATTATGGCTTATAAAGCAAGAAAACGTAAAGTTAAAAAGAATGTTCCTGAAGGTATAGCACATATTAAATCAACATTTAATAACACAATAGTTACAATTACCGATAAAGAAGGAAATGCTATTAGCTGGGCATCATCAGGAACACTTGGAATAAAAGGTAGTAAGAAATCAACTCCATTCGCAGCAGGTATGTCAGCTGAAGCAGCAGGAAAAGCCGCTTTTGCAGCAGGTATGCGTAAAGTTGAAGTAATTGTAAAAGGATTAGGCTCAGGTAAAGAAACCGCTATCCGTTCTTTACAAACAGCAGGCTTAGAAGTAACTGCTATCAAAGACGAAACACCAATTCCACATAATGGATGTCGTCCACCAAAAAGAAGACGTGGATAATTATAAGAAAGGGAGGCTGTTTTTATGTTAAAATTTGAAAAACCCGATTACAAAGTAGCAGAATATGTAGAAAGTAATCATTATGGAAAATTTGAATTAGAGCCATTAGAAAGAGGCTTTGGAACAACAATCGGAAACGCATTAAGAAGAGTTATGCTATCTAGCTTACCTGGAGATGCTATAACTAGTGTAAAAATTGATGGAGTAGACCATGAATTTCAAAAAATGGATGGTGTTATCGAAGACGTAACCGCTATCGTTTTAAACCTAAAAAGTGTTGTTTTAAAAAATTATTCTAATGATGATAACAAAATATTAAGATTATCAAAATCTACTGCAGGAGAAGTATATGCTAGTGATTTTGAAAAAGATGCTGATATTGAAATACTTAACCCCGATCAATTAATATGCACTCTTGCTGAAGGTGGTAGCATTAACATGGAAATGACTATCGGCAGTGGCAGAGGATATGTTAGAAGTGAAGAAAACAAAAAACTTCTTGGTGATAAAAAACTAGGCTTAATCGCTATAGATAGTATATATTCACCTATTGAAAGAATTAATTATGAAGTAGAACCTGCTCGTGTAGGACAAAATAATAACTACGATAAATTAACATTTGAAGTATGGACAAACGGTTCTATTTCCCCAGAAGAGGCATTAGCATTAGGAGCAAAAATATTAGTTGAACACTTTGATATTATAACTAGAATAAGTGACATAGAAGATGCTGCTGGCTTAATGTCATCTAAAAAAGAAGACCCTAATAAGAAGATTTTAGAAACCTCTATTGATGATTTGGATTTATCAGTAAGAGCCTACAACTGTCTTAAAAGAGCGGGTATTCTTACAATTCGTGATTTAGTAGATAAATCTGAAAATGAAATGATGAAAATTAGAAATTTAGGTAAAAAATCATTAAAAGAAGTCATTGACAAGATTAAGGATATGGGACTTAAATTTAGAAATGATGACTAGAAGGGAGATTTATTATGGCTTATAGAAAATTAGGAAGAGACAATAAACATAGAAGAAGCATGCTTGCTACTTTAACAAAACAACTAATCATAAATGAAAAAATAGAAACTACAGAAACAAGAGCTAAAGAAATAAGAAAATGCTTTGATAAAATGGTAACATATGGCAAGAATGGCTCACTAGTATCAAGAAGACTAGCACTAGCATTCTTACATAATGATAATGAATGTGTAAAGAAAGTATTTGATGTTCTAGCGCCTCGTTATAAAGATAGAAATGGTGGTTACACTAGAATTATTAAACTAAAAGAAAGAAAAGGAGATAACGCTCTAACTGTTATCTTAGAATTAGTATAGTTTTACGACTATACTTTTTTTTATGTAACAAAAGTATACAAAAGCTAACTATACATATCAAAATATAATCAAAAAGCTTTATACTCCTACAAGAAACGCCTTAAATATACAAAAAAGCTTGACATTACACATAATATATTGTATCATTGTATTAATTAAGTGATACAATGGTGATATAATGAATATAGAATTTAACAATGAAAGACCAATCTACATACAATTAGTAGATAAAATTAAGACAGATATTGCAAATGGGACCCTTAAACCAAATACTAAACTACCATCAGTAAGAGATCTAGCATCGCTATACAAAGTAAATCCCAATACTATCTTAAAATCACTAAACACCCTAGAAGAAGAAAAATTAATATATACAGAAAGAACTAATGGTAAATATATAACTGACAATGCAAATAAAATTACATCACTAAAAAATAACTTAGCTAAAGAAAAAGTCATAACATATCTAAGTGATATGCAGAAAATAGGTTTCACTAAAGAAGACGCTATTAATTATATAAAAGAAAAGGAGATTAACAATGGAACTATTAAAAATTAAAAATTTATCTAAGAGCTATGGTAATAAAAAAGTACTACAAAACATAAATCTAACTATAAATCAAGGTAAAATAATAGGTCTATTAGGTAAAAATGGCTCTGGCAAGACTACTTTAATTAAATTAATAAATGACTTGCTAACTAAAGACTCAGGAGAAATATTAGTAAATGGTAACCCTATAGGAGTAAGTAGCAAGAGCATTATATCATACTTACCAGAACGTACGTACTTAGATAAAGAAATGACTACCGAAGAAGTAGTTAAATACTTTAAAGATTTCTATAAAGATTTTGATGATAAAAAAGCCTATAAACTACTAAAAGATTTAGGCTTAGATATAAATCAAAAATTATCTAAAATGAGTAAAGGTATGCAAGAAAAAGTACAACTAGTCTTAGTAATGAGTAGAAATGCTAAGTTATATATTTTAGATGAACCTCTAGGAGGAGTTGACCCAGCAACAAGAGATTACATCCTAGATACAATTCTAAGTAATTTTAACGAAGGTGCCTCTTTAATAATATCAACTCACTTAATCATGGATATAGAAAAAATATTAGATGAAGTAATCTTTATAAACAATGGACAAATAGTCTTAGTTAGTGATACCGATGACTTAAGAGAAAAAGAAAACGCATCAATCGATGCTATCTTTAGGAGGATGTTTAAATGTTAAAGAAATTATTAAAATATGACTTAAAATGGACATATAAAATATTAAATATAATATATGTTCTATCCATCATCTTCGCGATAATAACAAGGTTTTTAATAGAACTAAACAGTCCCACTTCAATACTAAAAGATATTATCAAATCATCACTAGCCCTTAAAATAACACTAGAAATAACAAGAGGCATTGCCATCACAATTTTAATAAACATTATGGTAAATACCATCATTAGAATAATACTTCGCTTTAAAAGCAACCTATTTAGCGATGAAGCATATTTAACCCACACACTACCAATACCAAAACAAACAATCTACTTATCTAAAGTATTAAATGCTATAATAATATCTCTTACTAGTATATTTGTAATAATAATATCTCTTACTATAATGTATTATTCAAAAGAAAACATAGAAATAATAAAAAACACACTATCTATAACTGCAAGTATCTATAACAGTACAGTAATAAGATTAATCTTAGTTCTATTTCTAGTAGTATTTACTCAACTAACATTAATAATAATGATTGTATATTCTGCTATATTATTAGGTTATAGTAAATCAGATAAAAGAATTATCAAATCAGTTACATATGGAATTATAAGCTATTTAATAACCCAAATATTAGTACTATTAATAGTCTATATAATTGGCTTATTTGACCCAAGTATTATGCAAGTATTTACAAGTAACACAGTAAAAGACATAACCATATTAAAAAAACTAATGTACATAATAATCACAATCTACTTATTATTTAATATTATATACTACTACATAGGTCAAAGAATACTTAAACAAGGAATAAATATAGATTAACAAAAGGAAGAAAGAAAAATTCTTCTTTTTTAATATATATTTATAATAAATAGCTAAATAATTAAAAATAATGTTTCTTTTTGTCTATTATTATGTTATAATAAGCAAGTATTTTTAAGGGGTGAATTGTATGAAAACAGATGATTTTGACTTTGAATTACCAGAACATTTAATTGCACAGACACCTATTGATAAAAGAGATGAATCTAAATTATTAATATTAGATAAAGATACAGGAAATATCACTCATAAACATTTCCTAGACATAGTAGATTATTTAGATGAAAATGATGTATTAGTACTAAATGATACCAAAGTAATGCCCGCTAGACTACTAGGCATAAAAGAAAAAACTAATGCACATATTGAAATATTATTACTAAAAAACATTGAAAATAATGTATATGAATGCTTATGCAAACCTGCTAAAAGAATTAAAGTAGGAGATATCGTTGACTTTGGAGATGGCCTTCTTAAAGCAAAATGCATATCTAGTAAAGAAGAAGGAATAAAAGAGTTTGAATTTATTTATAATGGTATTTTTTATGAAATACTAGACAAACTAGGCGAAATGCCACTACCACCATATATTCATGAAAAATTAAAAAACAAAGATAGATATCAAACCGTATATGCTAAAAACATAGGTAGTGCTGCAGCACCAACCGCAGGCCTTCACTTTACTAAAGAACTACTCCAAAAAATCAAAGACAAAGGAGTAACTATATGCTACGTTACACTTCACGTAGGCCTTGGGACATTTAGACCAGTTAATGTAGAAGATGTAACTAATCATAAAATGCACAGCGAATTTTACACAATGAGTGAAGAAGTAAGCAAAATACTAAACGAATCTATTGCCAAAGGACGTAACATAATTAGCGTTGGTACTACTACGACAAGAGTATTAGAAACAGTAATGACAAAATATTCTCGTTTTAAAGCATGTAGTGGCTATACAGATATATTTATCTACCCTGGATACACTTTCAAAGTTATAGATAGCTTAATTACCAACTTCCATTTACCTAAATCAACTCTTATTATGCTAGTATCCGCTCTAGCGGGTAAAGAAAATATCATGCACGCATATCAAGAAGCAATAAATAATAACTATCGTTTCTTTTCCTTTGGAGATAGTATGTTTATAAGAAAAAGTTAACATTTAAACAAATTTTTCTTATAAAAAAAAGAAATTTATACTTTTTTAGCGAATATTATATATAGAGGGGAAGTGGGCCCATGCGTATTAGTGATGAATTAATAAAAGAAATAAGAAGCAATACAGACATAGTTGAACTAATAAGAGACTATAATATTCCACTTATAAAAAAAGGAAAAAACCTCTTTGGCGTTTGTCCTTTTCACGATGATCATTCACCTAGTATGAGTGTAGATCCAACAAAACAAATATACAAATGCTTTTCCTGTGGAGCAGGAGGAAACGTCTATACCTTTGTAATGGAATATGAAAATGTTTCCTTCACAGAAGCCGTAAGATTACTTGGCACTAAGCTTGGATATAACCTAGATAATGTTATAAAACAAAACAGCCCTGTTAATAATAAAGAATATATTCCTTATGAAATAGCACATAAATATTATCAAAATAACTTATATACCAAATTAGGAGAAAATGCTATTAATTATTTATCTAAAAGGAATATAGATAATGAAACAATAAAAAAATTTGGTATTGGCCTTGCCCTTAACGAAAGTAAACTAACTAAAATGCTAATATCCAAAAAATATAGCATAACAGACTTAGTAAAACTAGGTCTAACTACTGAGAATGGAGCAGACTTCTTTCTAAACAGAATAATATTTCCAATTTGGGATATATCTGGTCGCGTAGTCGCTTTTAGTGGCAGAATTTATAACACCACAAGTAGTAGTAAATATGTAAATACAAAAGAAACACCAATCTTTAAAAAAGGAAACCTACTATATAATTATCATAATGCTAAAATGAATTTAAAAAAATCTGAATACATAATTGTTATGGAAGGTTTTATGGACGTTATAAGAGCCAGCACAATAGGCATAACTAACGCCGTCGCTACCCTTGGCACAGCGGTTACCAAAGAACAAATATCCCTTATAAAAAAAATAAGTGACAACGTAATATTAATGTTCGATGGAGATAAAGCAGGAGAAAAAGCTACTTTAAGCTGTATACCTCTTTTAGAAGATGCAAACATAATTCCCAAAATAGTAAGACTTCCATATGACCTAGATCCAGATGAATACATATTAAAATATGGTGAACAATCATTTAAAAACTACATAGAAAATCCCTTATCACTTACTGATTTCAAACTACTAATGCTAAAAGAAAGCAAAAATCTAAATGAAATAGATGATGTCGCAACATATTTAAACGAAGCTATAGAAGAATTAGTTAAAGAAAAAGACAGTATCAAAGTAGACTTAATATTAAACAAACTATCCAAAGAATTTAATGCTAACTATAATTCCCTAAAAGATAACTATAATATATTAAAAACCAAATACGAAAAAGAAAGCGACCTAAAAAACAAATTAGTAACTAAAATTAATATACCTAAAACAAGCAAAATAAAACAATACACCATCGCAGAAAAGTCCCTTATATACTATATGATAAAATATAACGAAGTAATCACAATGGTAGAAAATAGAGTAGCATATATGCCTGATAATGACTATAGAAATCTATCCAATGAAATAATATATTATTATCATAAATTTGGTAAAATAATAGAAGCGGACTTTTATACCCATCTAATTGAAAATAACAAAAAAGCATACACTGCATTAAAAGAAATAAATACTCAAGACTTACCTGAAACATACACTATAGAAGCCATAGACGATTATATAATGTGTATAAAAAAAGCAAATATTAAACAAAGTCACATAAACATAAAAAACAAATTACAAGAAGAAAAAGATGTAATAGAAAAAGCTAAAATAGCCAATAAAAAATTTAGCTTGAATTAAGAAAAGAGGAGTTATTATGATAGAAGAAATTAAAACATTTGAACAACGCAAAGAAGAATTAATTAAACAAGGAAAAGCCAAAGGATTTATCACTTATGAAGAATTAGCTCAAGCTCTAAAAGGACTAGAATTAGATAGTGACAACCTAGACAATCTTTATAACAGTTTTGTTGAAAATAACATAGAAGTAGTTTCAGAAGATGTAGGGGACATGCCTGAAGATGATGATGCCACTGATGGAGATATTGAAAAAATACTATCAGATCACGTTATAGCTAAAGAAATAACCATTAATGATCCAGTTAGAATGTACTTAAAAGAAATAGGTAAAATAAGTTTATTATCCCTAGATGAAGAATTAAAATTATCCGAACGTATTGCCCAAGGTGACGAAGAAGCAAAAAACATTCTAGCAGAAGCTAACCTACGTCTAGTTGTTTCTATCGCTAAAAGATACGTAGGACGTGGCATGCTATTCTTAGATTTAATCCAAGAAGGTAACATAGGCCTTATGAAAGCGGTAGATAAATTTGACGCAGAAAAAGGATACAAATTCTCAACCTATGCTACCTGGTGGATAAGACAAGCTATAACTCGTGCCATCGCCGACCAAGCAAGAACAATAAGAGTACCAGTGCATATGGTAGAAACTATCAATAAACTTTCTCGTTTTCAAAGACAACTAACACTTGAACTTAATCGTGAGCCTAGTGATGAAGAATTAGCTAAAAAAATGGGCATGTCACCTGATAAAGTACGTGAAATAATTAAAGTAGCCCAAGAACCAGTATCACTAGAAACTCCTATTGGAGAAGAAGACGACTCTCACTTAGGTGATTTTGTTAAAGATGAAAGAAGTATGAGTCCAGAAGAATACACTACTCATGAAATACTAAAAGATGAAATAGATGATTTATTACTAACCCTAACAGAAAGAGAAGAACAAGTATTAAGACTTCGCTTTGGCCTTGGAGGAGGAAGCCCTAAAACCCTAGAAGAAGTAGGCCAAATCTTTGGTGTAACTAGAGAACGTATAAGACAAATAGAAGCAAAAGCCTTAAGAAAATTAAGACACCCATCAAGAAGTAGAAAACTAAAGGACTTCTTAAATGATTAAATTATCAAAAAGATTATATACAATTGCATCCTTAGTACCAATAAACAGTAAAGTAGTAGATGTAGGATGTGACCATGCCTATTTAAGCATATATTTAGCTCAAAATAAAATAGCTTCCAAAATATATGCCACTGATATAAACGAAAATGCATACAATATTGCTAAACAAAATATAACATCACAAGGCCTAGATAAAACTATAAAAATAAAATTAGGAGATGGCCTTTTACCTATAAAAAAAGAAGATGTAAATACCGCTATTATCTCAGGAATGGGAAGCAAAACCATAATCGATATTCTAAATAAAAGTACTGATGTTTTAACAAAAATTAATACTTTAATAATAAGCAGTAATACCGATTTATACTACTTAAGAAAAAATTTAATCAAACTAAATTACTATATTGAAAAAGAAATAATGCTTAAAGACAAAAATATATATTACACTATAATCAAACTATCTAAAGGTACTAAGAAGTATACACATAATGAATTAGTATATGGACCAGTTCTATTAAAGAAAAAAGATAAAGTACTAAAAGAATATTTAATAAACATCATAAAAAAACAAGAAAGCATAATAAAAAACATTCCTAATACAAAATTACTTTTAAAATTAAAGCTTATTATAAAAAAAAGTAATATCTTATATATATTAAAAAAAATAAGCAGCCAATGAATTT
Organism: uncultured Bacilli bacterium; assembly: GCA_934096265.1. GTDB lineage: Bacteria > Bacillota_I > Bacilli_A > RF39 > UBA660 > JAEDMO01. The sequence continues at coordinate 35,029 of CAKOLI010000001.1, forward strand.
AAGGAAGTGAAATAATGAATTTACCAAGTATTGAAAAAGCTAGAATAAGAAGCAAAGAAGAAGTAAAAATAATATACAATGACTATGTTGTTCCAGAAAATATAAAAGAGTATTTTAAAAACAAAAATTACTATATAGAAACTTATGGATGCCAAATGAATGTCCATGATAGTGAAAATATTAAAGCTATTTTAGAAAATATAGGCTTAACAAATACATCTAATATGGAAGATGCTGACTTAATAATATTAAATACCTGTGCTATCAGAGAAAATGCACATAATAAAGTATTTGGTATGTTAGGACGTATCAAACACCTAAAAGAAACAAAAAAAGATATAATCACCATCCTATGTGGCTGTATGGCACAAGAAGAAAGCGTAACTAGTGAAATTAAAGAAAAATACAAATGGATGGATATAGTCTTTGGAACCCATAACATTCATAAATTACCAATCCTCTTAGAAGAATTATTAAAAACAAGAAAATTAAACATAGATGTCTATAGCATAGAAGGAAATATCTATGAAAATATCCCAGTAAAAAGAGACTCTAAATATAAATCATGGGTAAATATCATGTATGGATGTGATAAATTCTGTACATATTGCATTGTACCTTACACTAGAGGAAAACAAAGAAGCAGATTACCAAAAGATATCATAAAAGAAGTAGAAGATTTAGTAAAAGATGGCTATCAAGAAGTAACCTTATTAGGTCAAAACGTTAATGCCTATGGTAAAGATTTAAACATAAACTATAGCCTAGCAAACCTCCTAGAAGATGTTGCCAAAACAAAAATAAATCGTATCTTCTTCGTAACATCTCATCCTTGGGATTTTACTGATGAAATGATAGATATCATTGCCAAATATGACAACATTATGCCATATATTCATCTACCAATCCAATCAGGAAGTAACCGAATACTAAAGAAAATGGGAAGAAGATACACCAAAGAAGAATATATTAACCTATTTAATAAAATAAAAGATAAAATACCAAATGCTAGTATTAGTACTGACATAATCGTAGGATTTCCTAATGAAGAAGATGAGGACTTCAACGAAACCCTAGACATCGTTAACAAACTAAAATACGATTTAGCATATACATTTATCTATTCTAAAAGAGAAGGTACACCCGCTGCTAAATTTGAAGACAATATCAGTATGGAAACTAAAAAAGCAAGATTAAGCAAACTAAATGAATTAGTTAACAAATATGCACTACTTAACAATCAAAAATATAAAGATAAAGTAGTTAAAGTCTTAATCGAGGGTATAAGTGAAAAGAAAGGCCACTTATTTGGATATACAGATACTATGAAGTTAGTAAACGTCTTAGGAGAAAAAAATAATATAGGAAAAATTGTAAATGTCAAAATAACTGGAGTGAAGACATGGAGCTTAGATGGAGAAATCGTAAATGATAAATAACAAAATAGATGAATTATTTCAAGCTATAAATGAAAGCGAAGAATATCAAGATTATCTAAAAATAGTAAAAATCTTAAAGGAAGATAAAGAATTAACAAACCTAATTGAAGAAATAAAACAACTCCAAAAAGAAGCTACTATACTAGAATACCAAAATAACACTAAATATAAAGAAATAGATAATACTATTAAAGAAAAACTAAATATACTAAATAATAATCCCCTTTATGTTGAATATAAATATAAAATGGATGAGTTAAATAACATTATAAGTACCTCATCTAATATGATTACAAAATACTTAGAAGAAATAGTTTAAATATAGTGTATAAGTGTCAAATTTTTATGTATTTTGACACTTTTTTTAAATTTAATGCTATAATTAAATTGAAAGAAGGTAAATACAATGTTTGAAAATAAAAAAATATTTATTCTAGGTATGGCCCGCAGTGGCTACGAAGCAGCAAAAGTCTTAGCCAAAAGAGGTAACATAATAACACTAAATGATATGTCTAAAGACCAAGACATGGACAAAGTTAAAGAACTAGAAGATTTAGGCGTAAGTGTAATATTAGGTTCACATCCAGATGATATATTAACAAAAGATTTTGATTATGTAATAAAAAACCCAGGAATTAGAAATGACCACAAATATGTATTATTTGCAAAAGAAAACAATATTAAAGTAATAAATGAAATACAAATGGCTTATTACTTATTACCTAAAAACGTTAAAATAATAGGTATTACAGGCAGCAATGGCAAAACAACTACAACAACTCTAATATATGAAATGCTAAAAAATGCAGGACTTAGAGCCCACTTAACGGGTAATGTTGGTCTGCCTTTATCTGGCTTTTTAGATAAAATAAAAGAAGGAGATTACATCGTCATAGAAATCGCAGGCCATCATTTAGCAAACTTTATAGACTTTAAAACAGACATTTCAGTATTAACTAACTTATTACCAGTTCACTTAGACTTCCATGGAACCTACGAAAATTACATAAATATAAAAAAAAGAATATTTTCAAATCATACCAAAAAAGATCTTGCTATCATCAACTGTGGCAATGAAGACTGCCTAAAAATAACAGAAGATATTAATTCTACAAAAATGTATTTCTCAGCTATAAACAAAAATGGAGATGCTTACCTAGAAGATGGTTATATCTGCTATAAAAATAATAAAATAATAAAAACAAAAGATATTACTCTAAAAGGAAATCATAACTATGAAAATATGATGTGTGCACTTATAATAGGCATATATTTAGGACTAGATATTGAAAATATCAAACAAACCCTAGCAAACTTCAAAGGAGTAGAACATCGTATTGAATTTGTAAGAACCATTCACGAAAGAGAATTTTATAACGATTCTAAATCTACAAACAATAAAGCTACCCAAATCGCAGTATCATCATTTAACAAACCAATAATGCTAATACTAGGAGGCTTAGACCGTGGCCAAACATTTGATGAATTAAAAGATTACATGACTAACGTAAAACAAATATTTTGCTATGGCCAAACAAAAGATAAAATTAAATCTTTCGCAGATGAAAACAATATTAAAGTAACAGTAGTAAATAACCTAGAAGAAGCAACAAAACTAGCTTACAATCTATCTAGTGAAGGTGATGTTATCTTGTTATCACCAGCTTGTGCTTCTTGGGATCAATATAAATGCTTTGAAGATAGAGGAAACGAATTTAAACAAATTGTTAACTCGTTTAAATAATAAGGAAAATACTTATTTATATAAAGAAGAAAAATAAATAATTAGATTTAAGTAATCTACATTAAATTTACTAAAACGTTATTTACATCTTAGAATATTCATGTTATAATGTATTAGTAATTTCTTCATGCCAGCCTGGCGGAATGGTAGACGCGGTAGACTCAAAATCTACTACTAGCAATAGTGTGAGGGTTCAAGTCCCTTGGCTGGTACCAAATAAAAAGTATAAACCCTTAAAATAAGGGTTTTTATATATACTTTATACATAAAAAATAAAGGATTGATATTATGATAGATATAAAATTAATAAGAGAAAATAAAGAATTAGTAAAAGAAAATATTAAAAAGAAATATCAAGATGAAAAATTACCTCTTGTCGATGAAGTATTAGAACTAGATAAAAAATTAAGAGAAACCAAAGTTCAAGCAGATAACTTACGTAACAAAAGAAACAGTATTTCTAGTAACATTGGAGAATTTATGAGAAATAAACAAATAGAAGAAGCTAATTCTCTAAAAGAAGAAGTAAAAGAAATAAATAACAAATTAGATTATCTGGAAAAGGAAGAAGAAAAGCTAAATCAAGAAATAAGAAAAATAATGCTAGTAATACCTAATATTATTGATAAAAGTGTCCCTATTGGCAAAGACGACAGCGAAAATGTAGAAATAGAAAGATTCGGAGAACCGGTTATTAAAGATTATGAAATTCCTTATCATGCCGATATAATAGAAGCCTTAAATGGCCTAGATAAAATCTCTGCTGGTAGAACAAGTGGTAATGGCTTTTACTTCTTACTAGGTGATATTGCTAGATTACATTCAAGCTTATTATCTTATGCAAGAGATTTTATGATTAACAAAGGTTTTACTTATTGTGTACCTCCTTTTATGATTAGAAGTGATGTAGTAAATGGTGTTATGTCATTTAAAGAAATGGACGCTATGATGTATAAAATAGAAAACGAAGACTTATACCTAATTGGTACTTCTGAACATTCTATGATAGGTAGATTCAAAGACCAAATAATTCCTGAAGCATCCCTTCCTCTTGCATTAACTTCTTATTCACCATGTTTTAGAAAAGAAGTAGGGGCTCACGGTATTGAAGAACGTGGTATATACCGTGTTCATCAATTCGAAAAGCAAGAAATGATAGTCATATGTAAACCGCAAGAAGCAATGGATTGGTATAACAAAATGTGTTCTTACACAGTAGAGTTTTTTAGAAGCTTAAATGTTCCAGTTAGAACATTAGAATGTTGCAGTGGAGATTTAGCGGACTTAAAAGTAAAATCTTGCGATGTAGAAGCTTGGAGCCCAAGACAACAAAAATACTATGAAGTAGGCTCATGTTCAACTCTAGGAGATGCTCAAGCAAGAAGACTAAGCATAAGAGCCAAAGGAGAAAATGGAAACTACCTAGTAGCCACTCTAAATAATACCGTAGTAGCTTCACCTCGTGGCCTAATCGCTATTATAGAAAACAATTATAACAAAGATGGAAGTATAAACATTCCAAAAGCTTTACAACCTTACATGGGCGGTTTAGAAATAATAAAACCAAATAAATAAAGTCGTATGCTAAAAACGTTATAGATAAAAATAACTATAGTGTTTTTTTTGATTTATAAATAAATGATTTATCAAAATTAACATTTAAAAAAATTAAGTGAAAGTACATCTATTGCTTCTAATTAAAATAAGATATTGTTTATAACACAGTTGATAAAGAACAATTTGTTCATTAAATCTATATAAATATAAAAATAAGTAGTATATCTCTGCTTTTTTTTAGAATGAGAAATAATATTTATCATTTTAAAACAGACAAAATTATAAGTATAAAATAGAAAAAGCAAAATATTTTCCTAATATATGTTATAATGTATTTAAGTTATTGCAAATTAATTTTATATGTATTTAAATTATCTAAATCAGCATTCGGAAACATGAGATTATATTACTAAAGAAAGTAATTCTATAAAAAATTTTATCAAAATAGAAGTTTGAGAATATAAAAGGAGATTAATTAAATGAGAGTAGTAAGTATAGGCGATTTAGTAACAGATTACTATTATAAAAATAATAAATTAATAGGAATTAACGGTGGCATGACATCGCATAATATAATTGCTAATTTAGCAAAAATGAAAATAAATACCTCTGTATTTGGATGCTGTGGTAACGATTTACAAGGTAAAATTGCTATTAATTCTTTAGAAAAAATTAATGTTGACATAAGTAATATTAAAATAATTGAAGATATTAGAACTAGATGTTTTCATGTATCATATCATGAAAAGGATAATAAATTAACTTTTGCATACAAAAAAAGATGCCCATTTTGTAATAATAAAAAATGGTATGAAGAAAGTCTAATTGATACAAATTATATTTTATCTAACATTAAAGAAGATGACATTTTAGTTTTTGATAACTTAAACGACAAAAACCAATTAATTATTAATAATACCAATAATAAAAAAGTAATTGATTTAGGACAATATTTTGAATTTGAAAGTTTAACTAATGAAAAAATTATAAATAAAATAGCAAATAAATTTGAAATAATAAATCTTAATGAAAGAGTAGCAAGTTATCTCATAAATAGATTTAGTTTAAATAGTGAAAAAGAACTTTACAATATTATAAAACCAAATTTAATGACAATCACAAAAGGAGAAAAAGGTGCCACATTTATAACTAATGATAATATATATAACTTTGAATTAATTAATAAAGGTAATGTAGTTGATTCAACTGGCGCAGGGGATGCCTTTATGTCAATTATTATTAAAGAAGCAATTAAAAATAATTTTAATTATAATTTTAATAATTTTAAAAAATGGTATGAAACTTCTAATAAACTAACTCTTAAAGTCGTTTCTAAAATTGGCGCAAGAGGACATATCAATACATTATATAAAATTAAAAAGAATAATGATAGTTGTACTTGTAATACTTTTCTAATTTGTGAAAGAAAAAAAATAAAAAGATGTAATATAAATATTAATAATTTAGAAAAAAGGATTATTAATTCACTCAAGACCCCCTTAAATGCTAAATTAGATGAAATAGAATTTGATAATAAAAATTGTTTATTTATTGGCACTGGAGGCTCTTATGCAGGAGCTTATTTCGCATCAAGAATTATAAATATATTATATGGCACTAATGCTTATGCAATATATCCCAGAGATGTTCTATATAGAAATAATAGCAATATTGATAAAGTTATTTTATTTTCTTATTCTGGCACAACAAATGATATTATTAATAGTGTTAAAGATTTTGATAAAAAAAATATTTACATAATTACAAAAGGTGAGCTTAAAAACATTGTATTAAAAACAGGTTTATTAAAGAAAAATATATTAAGTTACAAAACGGCATCAAACAGAGGAAAAGAAAGGGGATTCTTATCATTTGAGGGTGCAGTAGCACCTGCTGCTATTTTTTTAAAATATTTTTTAGATAAGACAAAGTCTAATATTAATATTAGAAATTTTATAATAAATTCTATTATGTATTGGGATAAACAAATAGAAAAAGCAATTAATAATAAGTTGATTGAAAAAATAAAAATGCAAAACACAATAAATATTTTTAAAGGAGATTATACTAATACAGCAAGTTATGATTTAGAAAGTAAAATTATTGAATCAGGAATATTTAACTGTATTATCCATGAAAAAAAGAATTTTTCACATGGAAGATTTGTTAACTTTGAAAATTTAAATAATAAAATATCAATATATTTTAAACAAAAATCTACAAGCAAATATGAAGAAGAATTATTAAAATATTTATCTGATAATTGTGTATTAGTAGAAAGCAATTATGATGGCTTACTAGCGGAATTTGATTTACTTATAGCATCACAATTTATAATTTATTATATTGGTAAAATATTAGATATTGATGTTTCAAAACCAAAATATACAGAAGCCGCTATGAAAATATATTTTTATAAAGGAGAGTTATAAAAGAAATAACATGAAATATATAATTAAAAGAAACTTAAATTTGTTTGGTAATAATAATATTATAAGATTTGAATATGATGTCAAAATTAACAATTCTAGCAATGGCTTTGAAAATTTTGACATAGGTAATGAAGAAATCCTTCTCGATAGTTTGTTAAAGAAACTAAATAATGAAACTATTTTAAAATTAAATGAAATTAATCCAATTTATATATCAATATCTAATTATTTCTTTAATAATATTACTAGACTATTTGCTATAGAATATGAAACATTATCTACTATATCAAGAATAGAGCGCCAAGACTTAAAATAAACATTAAAAGTAATATTCATTCATAACCAATTTTGTGAGTATGAAAATACTCATTTTTTATATATCAAAATAAAAACGTAAATACCAATATGTATCTACATTCATCTTCTTAATTAAATATATCTATACTTACTCTTTATTCCTTAAAAACACCGCTAACGAATTAGGATCAACATCCTTATATACAATATTATATATAAGATCAATAATAGGCATATCAACATTCTTATGTCTAATTAACTTATATATAGATTTCAAAGTATATAACCCCTCAATAGTGGTAGTATTCATATATTCTTCTATTTTCCTCTTATCCACCTTTTCACCAATCATTTTCCCTAAAGTAAAATTTCTACTCTTATAAGAAGTACAAGTAAGTAACAAATCACCAAAACCCGCAAAAGACAAAATAGTTTTCTTACTACCACCAAGAGCTTTAATCAAATTCTTAATATCATGCAAAGACTCCGTAATAAACATACATTGAGTAGACTCAGGATAACCAAGCCCTTGTAATATTCCAGAAGCAATCGCAATAACATTTTTCACAGCGCCACATACAGATACACCCAAAACATCTCTAGTTTCTCTCAATTTTAAATAATTATTTTGTAAAGTCCTCTTAAGTATTTTAACAGTACCACTATTCTTACTAGCAAGACTAAGCCCAATAGGAACTTTCTTTGCTATATCTATCGCAAAAGAACCACCAGAAATAACAGCCATCTTCTTAGTTTTAATATTTTTAGCTACAACATTTTCTACAAATAAACAACTACCTTGCTCAATCCCCTTAGAAGCAATACATATATGTTGTGTATTCTTATAATATTTCTTCAAATCAATACACACATCATTAACAACCTTCGCAGGGACAGCTATAACTATAACAGAAGCATCTCTAACCGCTTCCTCCATATCACAAGTAATCTTTATATTATCAGGTATCTTAACCCCTTTTAAAACATTAACATTTTCTTTCTTCTCATTAATCATATCAGCTTCTTCTCTAAACTTTGTCCACATCATTATATTCTTAACATTTTCATTAAACATAAGAGCAAGTGCAATCCCATATGCTCCAGTACCTAAAATACATATTTTCATCCTATTTCCTCTTTTCTATATAATCATTAACCTTAACATTAAAAAAATAATCAGGAGGCATCTCATAAACATTATAACATCCTTTTTTTATAACAATTTTACCTCTACCTAAACAATTATTCACATATAATATCTTATCACTCTTATCTGTCATAATAACCTGAATATCTTGCCTACAAAAAAAAGTATGAATACTATTACATCTATCAAACCAAAGAGCATAATCTATTTTCTTTCGTCTAAACATAATACCCATAAACCTTTTTATAAAAGTATTTTGCTTAACAACCACAATTTCCTTATCTTTATATACAATCTTCATCTTTAGCCACCATATATAAATTATACACTATATATAAAAAAATTAATAGATATAATCAAAAAACTTTATTTTTAATCTAAAAACATGTTACAATACTAAAAAGAGGTGTTTTATGATAAAAGATATAAGAGTAATATTTTTACTATTTATAGTTTATTCCTTTATAGGATGGTCATTAGAAGTTATATGTAAATTAATAACTAAACATAAATTTATCAACAGAGGCTTCCTTATAGGTCCATATTGTCCAATCTATGGAGTAGGATGTATCCTAATTATTACCTTCCTATCTAAATATAAAAATGACTTTATAACATTATTCTTTATGTCTATTGTTATATGTTCTATCCTAGAATATCTAACTAGTTATTTCATGGAAAAAATATTCGGAGCTAGATGGTGGGATTATTCAAATAAAAAATTCAATCTAAATGGGCGTATATGCTTAGAAACTATGATTCCCTTTGGCATCCTAGGAAGCATCATGGTCTATATTCTAAATCCCTTTATTGAAAGTTATATTCTAAAAATACCTAATGATATTATGACTCCATTATTCGTGATAATACTATCTATATTTATAATAGATATAATAATTAGTATATCCATTATAACTAGCTTCAAAAACACCATAAAAACTATTCAAAAAGACGCTACCGAAGAAATAACTAAAAAAGTAAAAGAAATAATCCTAAAAAGAAGTATCTTTCATAGAAGACTAATAAATGCCTTCCCAGATATTCAAAATAAAAAAGAAAGATTACAATCATTAGAAAATAAAATAAAACAAAAAATAAATAATATAAAATATTAAAATATAACCAAAAAGAAAAAGAAATTTCTTTTTTTTTCGCTAATATATATATGAAGGGCAAAATAGAAAGGCAAAGGTGAATATGAAATATATAAGAAAACACATAAAAATAATAACAACAATTTTAATAATAATTTTATCCATAACATACATTTTCTTTAAATTAAAACTAAACAAAAATAGTTATATCAATCTACCTACTTATAATGAGTATCCAACATTAAAAGAAGAGGTAAATACCAAAGATATAGATAAAGAAATAGAAGAACAAGTAACAAGTACTAAAGAAGAAAAAACTATTATCAAAGTAGATGTAAAAGGAGAAGTAAAAAAACCAAATGTCTATGAACTAGATAGTAATAGTCGTGTTATTGATGCAATTACTAAAGCAGGAGGCCTAACTAAATATGCAGATACATCATTATTGAATTTATCAAAATATGTAAAAGACCAAATGGTAATTATAGTATATTCTAAAAAAGAAGTAGAAAACATGCAAAAAGATAATGTAGTAATTAAAGAAGTAGTAAAAGAAATAGAAAAAGAATGTGACTGTAACAACATTACTAATGATGCCATTATCAAAGAAGATAATGAAAATAAAAATGAAGAAGAATCAACCTTAATTAATTTAAATACCTGTACCAAAGAACAATTAGAAACAGTAAAAGGACTAGGAGAGAGTAAAGCAAATGCTATCATAGCCTATCAAAAAGAAAAAGGTTTTACTAAAATAGAAGATTTACTAGAAGTAAAAGGCATAGGACAAGCTCTATATGAAAAAATTAAGGACTATTTTACGATTAAATGAAAAATATTTAAAATATCTTGCCCTTCTTCTTGTTATTTTAAGTATTATAAATATTAAAATATTTCCATACAAAACAAAGTATAGCCCTAATGAAACAAACTTTACTGGCATAATTACTAATATAAAACTAAAAGAAAATAAAATAATGATAACTATAAAAGCTAAAGAAAAACTAATCATCAATTACTACCAAAAAGATTATTTAAATATATATAACATAATAGAAATAGGAGATACAATAAATGTAGAAGGAGTACTAACTATTCCAAATAAAAACACTATTCCCTCTACATTCAATTATAAAAAATATTTATCTAATCAAAAAATATACTATCTAGTTAAAGCTAACTCTATAACAAAAATAAAAAACAACACTAACCTTATATATCATATTAGAACTAATTTAAATAACCATATAGATACATCATTAAAAAGAAGTAGTGCATATATAAAAACCTTCGTTTTAGGTACTAAAGATAGCATAGAAGAAGAAATACTAAGTACATATCAAACAAACGGAGTATCACACTTATTATCTATCTCTGGTATGCACTTAACCATCCTAATAGGAACAATATTTAAAATCCTAAAAAAAATAACACATAACATTGTATCTAGTTATTTAGTATGCATAATATTAACATTTATATATATGTTCTTCTTAGGATTTACCCCTTCCATCTTAAGAAGTGGCATCATGTACATTTTACTATGCCTAAATAAAGTATATAACTTCAAATTAAAATCCATAAACCTAATGTATCTAACATTAATAATAATATTACTAATAAACCATTATTACATCACTAACTTAGGTTTTCAATTATCCTATTTAATCAGCTATTTCCTAATAATAACTTCTAAACTAACATCAAAAACAAGTAATTACTTTATTAAAATACTAATAACATCTATAATCTCGTTTATAGTAAGTTTCCCCATAATTATCTATAACTTTTACGAAGTAAACTTAATAGGCATTATTCTAAATCTAATATTTATTCCTATAGTTAGTTACCTAATTTTACCCATATCCTTCTTTAGCTTAATATTTACTAAACTAGACTATATTTTAATATTCATAATCAACATTATAGAAAAAATATCTATCTATACTAGTAAAATAACCATAACTAAATTAATATTTCCAAAACCATCACTAATACTAATGATTACATATTATTTTCTACTAATATTATCTGCTTATAAGCCCAAAATAATGTATATATTTTTAATTATAAGTATCTATCACTATAACAAAGAATTAATAAATAACAATATGCAAATTACATTCTTAGATGTATCACAAGGAGATAGTATATTAATAAGTTATTCCCATAATAAATATAATATTTTAATAGATACAGGTGGCATCTCTAACTATGAAGTAACTAAAAATACTATAACTTATTTAAAAGCAAGAGGAATAAGAAAATTAGATTACCTAATATTAACACATGGCGATTATGACCACATAGGAAGTAGCATATATTTAATAAATAACTACAAAGTAAATACAGTAATATTTAACTGTGGTACTTATAATAATTTAGAAACAAAACTAATCAACACAATAGAAAGTAAGAACATAAAATATACCTCATGTATTAAAGAATTAAATATTGATAATAACAAGTTATATTTTCTTCAAACGAAAAAATATGACAATGAAAATGATAATTCAAATGTTATTTATACAGAGCTTAATGGTTATAAGTTCATGTTTATGGCAGATGCAGGAGTAGAGAAAGAAAAAGATATATTAGATAAATATAATATATCTGATATAGATGTATTAAAAGTAGGACATCATGGAAGTAAGACAAGTAGTAGTAAAGGGTTTATAGATGAAATAGATCCTAAATATGGGGTTATTAGTGTTGGAAAAAGCAATAGATATGGTCACCCAAATAAAGAAGTATTAAATAATTTATATAATTCAAAAATATATAGAACAGATCAAGATGGCAGTATTATGTTTAAGATAAAAAACAATAAATTAAAAATTGAGACATGTAGTCCATAGAAAGAAGTAAGATATGAACTATTACAACGAGATAAAAAATAAGTTAATAGATAATGAAGTTTATTCAAAGGTAAAGGACTATTCGAAAGAAAGACATAAAGTTATTACATATTTTGAAATAGGGAGATTATTAACTGAGGCAAGAGGAAAATATGGAAATAATGTTATAGATGAATACTCTCAAAAATTAGTTGTTAAAGTTGGTAAAAAATATAATAGAAGAACATTATATAGAATGAAACAATTATACAATATATTTAGTAATGAAAAAGTGTCTACAATGTGGACACAATTGACATGGAGTCATTTAAGATTATTATTCAGTTTAGAAACTGATTCTATGAATTATTATATTAAAGATATAATAAATAAAAATTTATCAGTTAGAGAATTAGAATTTAAGATTAAATCTAATGAATATGAAAGAATACCTATTGAAACTAAAAACAAATTAATACTTGATGATGAAATTGAAACAACAGATTTAGTCCCCAATCACATATTAATTAGAAATAAGAATAATATTGATATAGCCACTGAAAAAGCGTTACATAATTTAATATTAGAAGATATAGAATCATTTATGAAAGAACTCTGTAATTCATTTGCTTTTATGGGTAGTGAATATAAAATTAAAATAGGTGATAGAAATCATTATATAGATTTGTTATTATTTAATGTAAAATTTAATTGTTATGTAGTAACCGAATTAAAAGTAACAGAATTTAAAGTTGAATATATATCACAAGTTCAAAAATACATAAATTAAATAGATAAACATATAAAAGAAATAAGTAACAATAATACCATGGGAATATTAATATGTAAAAGAGAAAATAGATTTGTAATAGAATATTGCTCTGATGAGAGAATTGCTATTAGAGAATATGAATTAGTATGATATAATATAGATACTGGAAGGTGTTATATGAAAATTGAAGAGTTAAAAGAATTAAAAGAAAAAGTAGAACAATTAATAAAAAAAAGAAATGAAGTATTAGAGATTCAAGAAGAAATAAAAAAATTAGAAGAAACAGATGAAATTAAAAAATATTTAAATTTATTAAATTTATTCCAAGAAAAAACAACAGGAAGAAATACTGGAATTGAAAAATTTACTAACAAAAAAATTATTGATATTGCAGTAAGTAATACAACAATAACTCCTGATGAGGAAATGTATGTATATATAGGAACGTATAAGTATAATAATGAAATTGACATTGTTCATGGCTCTTGTGATATTTTAGTAAATAGGAATGACCATAAAGCAAATTATGTTTTATATCAAAACTTAGAAGCTAAATATTATGAAACTGTTCAAATTCCATATACAAAAGCTGACGAATTTGAGTCTACTCATAAAATAATATTTCCACAAAACGTTGCAAGTAAACAAAGATATTTTTATGATTTACAATCTGAATATTTTGAAACAATGGTTTTTGAATCTCCTGAAAAAGCAAAAGAGAAAGTTAATAGATTAATAAGAAAATAGTATTAGTAAATTGAGGCTTAGAAATATGTCTCTTTTATATAACATTATATTTGATTAAATTCGTATGCATAAACATATGCCACCACATGGAGATTATGACCACATAGGAAGTAGCATATATTTAATAAATAACTACAAAGTAAATACAGTAATATTTAACTGTGGTACTTATAATAATTTAGAAACAAAACTAATCAACACAATAGAAAGCAAGAACATAAATATACCTCACGTATTAAAGAATTAAATATAGATAAATATAAATTATATTTTCTAAATACTAAAGAATACAATAATGAAAATGATAATAGTAGTGTTATCTATCTAAACTATAACAATCATAAATTTCTTTTAATGGCAGATGCAGGAGTAGAAAAAGAAAAAAATATAATAGAAAAATATAATTTAAAAGATATAGATTTTCTTAAAGTAGGCCATCATGGCTCGAATACATCGTCTAGCAAAGAATTTATAGATATTATAAATCCTAAATATAGTTTAATTAGTGTTGGAAAAAGCAATAGATATGGTCACCCTGAAAATAGCGTATTAAATATATTAAAAAATAGTAAAATCTATAGAACAGATATAGATGGAAGTATAGAAATCAAATTAAATAAAATTAAATATAAAATTAATAATTGTAGCCCATAGGAAGGAAAAATGAATATTTGTACAACGATATAAAATATTAGTAGAGGAAAGTAAAAATAAAGTATATAAAACAGTTAATACAGAAATGATAACTCTATATTGGAGCATCGGTAAATCAATTATTGAAAAACAAGGTGGGGATGTAAGAGAACTTCAAAGACAAAGAACTACTTTGTTATATGAAAGAATAGCTTATTCAAAAGATAAAGAAAAGTTATTAGAATTGTCAAATAGAGGTCATAAATTTAATGAACCAAAAGATTTAATTAAAGATCCGTTTGTTTTAGAATTTTTAGATATAAAAGAAAATAATAATTATTTAGAATCAGATTTAGAAATAAACATTTTAAACCACTTAAAAGAATTTTTATTAGAATTAGGAAAAGGTTTTACATATGTAGGAAATCAAATAAGAATAACTTTGAATACGGAGCACTATTATCCTGATTTAGTATTTTATAATAGACTATTAAAGTGTTTTGTAATTATTGATTTAAAAATAGGCAAAGTATCTCATAAGGATATAGGCCAAATGCAGATGTATGTTAATTATTATGATAGACAGATTAAATCAGATAATGAGAACAAAACGATTGGTATATTACTTTCAATAGATAAAAATGAGACTGTAGTTAAATATCCATTACCTGAAAATAATAAAATAATAGTTTCATCAGAATTTAGACTAACAATTCCAACAGAACAAGAATTTATTAATGTAATAGAAAACGAAAAGAAAAATCTAAAATTAATAACTTAAAATATTGATAATCAGATACAAGATTTACTTTTATATAATATATTTATACATATTTACATATAATAATAAAGTATTAACTAAAAAAATAAAAAATCATATAATTTATACACCACATAATATAATATACATATAATATAACAAAGCCACATACACATAAGTATGTGTTTATATAGATAGGAAGCTCTTACATATACAGTGCTTCCTTTAATTTACATATTAATTATTTATAAAAAAAATAAAAATATTCTTTAATAAATAATTACATTCATGTTATACTAATAGTAGGAGAGTGATAACATGAAACAAAATAATAAAAAAATGAAAATAATACTATATACCTTAACTATTATATTAGTACTAACAGTAGGAGTTTGCTCTTACCTAGTAGTAACAGATATTATAAAAACTAAGAAAAAGCAAGAATTACTAGAAAAAAACACCGTATATTTTAAAGAAATACCTAAAGAATGTGTAATTCAAACAAACGATATAACGGGAATTAAACCTCTATCTAATTGTCAAATAACTGACTATACAGTAAACAATTATGAAATAGATAATAAAAAAGTAACATTAAACATCACATATAATAAGAAAGATGACAAAACAATAACTTATATTACCATAGGAGGCAAAAAAATAATTTCTAGCATATTAGACACTGATAATTCCAAGCAAGAAACAATAAGATTACAAGTTCTAAATGACAAGATGATCTATGCCTATTCAAACACCCTAGATCAAATAGGAACATCAGACATCGTAATATTCAATTCAGATGGAGAAATACTTGTAGAAGCCCAAGCGGTACTTCTAACAAAAAAAGATGACATAGTAGAATTACATAAATATAATTTTGCAGATATAGGTATATGTGATAATAAAGAATATGAAAATAAAATAGCAGATGTCGTAACCAAATACAAAATAGAAGATAACAAGCTAACCAAACTATATGCAGACAACATAACGTGTAAAAATATGAAAGGAATGGAATAATCTCCATTTCTTTTTTAAAACATAAAACTTTTAAATCAAAAGTGTCAAAGATGGGAACTTCTTTTAGTAATCTACTCATTATTATGTTATACTAAATATATGCGGGTAGGTGATAATATGGATAACAAATTAACTAAACTATTAAAAGAAATAAAATTAGATGAAGAATATTTAAAATACTTTGAAAACGCTCAAATCAAAAGAGTAGAAGTATATGATAACAACAAACTATGGCTATTTGTAATTGAAACTGAAAATAACATAAATGTTGCTACCTATAACGACTTATACACAAAATTAAAAAACCACTTTCATAAAATAACCACCATAGATTTAATAATAACTCCAAGAAATATAGATGCATCACTATTAGAAGAACATTACAATGACATTATTGTATCATATTGCATTAAAAATAAATCACTATGTAGCTTAAACGATAAAAAAATACATATTCAAAATGATAACTTACAAATATCTGCCTACAACAAAATAGAATATGCAAATATAAAAAAAATATCTAACGATTTAAAACATGACCTACGAAGAAGAGGCTACAATATTAATGACATTAATATAAATATAGAAGATGATAAAGAACTAAACAGTCTTATTGAAAAAGAAAAAAATATAACTACTGTAGCAAACATTTCAAATACGTATACTCCACCAAAACAAGCTACTAAAGATGAAGAAAAACCTAAATATAGGCCTAAAAAAGATAACACCATTACTAAAATAGATGATATCTTATATGAAGTAGACAATCTTACTATAGAAGGAATGATATTTGGCATAGATTTATTCGAAGCCAAAAGTGGATACAAAATATTTACTCTTAAAGTAACAGATTTTGAAAACAGTATCTATGTAAAACTATTCACTAAAGATGATGAAGAATGTAGCAAAATTAAAGATTACTTAAAGGAAAAATCATGGTATCATTTCTATGGCAAAGTAAATATGGACAAATACGCTAATGAATTAACATTTGTAACTAGATACAAAGATATAGAAAAAATAGATTCTCCTATTAATGAAGAAATAAAAGACGAAGAAGAAATTAAAAGAGTAGAACTACATGCTCATACCATGATGAGCCAAATGGATGGTATAACAGGCATAGACTTAGGAAAACACACCTGTGAATTAGTATCTAAATGTATTAAAATGGGTTACAGAGGAGTAGCTATAACAGACCACAATGGTTGCCAAGCTTTCCCTATAGCATATGGAATAATTAATGACTACAACAAAAAACAAGAAGATATAACTAAACACTTTAAAGGCTTATATGGTACTGAACTCACTCTAGTAGATGATACTGTAGATATAGTTATAAGACCAACCAACCAATCCTTAGAAAACACAACATATGTAGTATTTGATACAGAAACAACAGGCTTTAACGCAGGTGGCAAGGATGTAATGATAGAAATCGGAGCAGTCAAAATATTAAACGGAGAAATATGCGACCGATTTGACGAATTAATTGACCCTAAGATGCCTCTTCCTAGCAAAATTACAGAACTAACATGTATTACTGATGAAATGCTAAAAGGAAAAGATGATGAAGAGACCGTAACTAAAAGATTTCTTGAATGGGTAGGAGACCTTCCTATGGTAGCTCACAATGCCAAGTTTGATATTTCATTCATAGAAATGGCCATGAAAAAATATAATCTAGGTAAGTTTAAAAACACCGTAATAGATACACTAGAACTATCAAGAGCTCTTGACCAAGGCTATTCAAGACATAGTCTTTCTGCCCTAGTAAAAAGATATAACGTCTACTTTGACGAAGATGCTCATCACCGTGCTGACTATGATGCTGAAGGAACTGCTAAAGTATTTCATAAAATGCTATCAAAATTAATAACCCAAAACTATAACACCATCGCAGACTTAGAAAAACTAGTATCCAAAGACGAAATACACAAATTTGGACGCACATATCACTTTAACGCCATAGCCAAAAACAAACAAGGATTAAAAAATCTATTTAAAATAATCTCCCTTGCTAACACAGTATATCTATATAAGACACCAAGAATATTAAGAAGCAAACTAAACGAACTAAGAGAAGGACTATTAATTGGTAGTGGTTGCTATGAAAGTGAAGTATTTATTGAAGCAAGAAGTAAAGAAAAAGAAGAACTAACGAATATCATTAACTTTTATGATTATGTAGAAGTACAACCACCAGAAGTATATGACCACCTAATCCAAACATCAGATTTCTCAAATAACGAAGAATTAAAAAATCATATAAAAAAAATAATCAACGCCACAAAAGAATCTGGGAAGCTAATAGTGGCAACAGGAGATGTACATCATTTTAGAAAAGAAGACAAAATATATAGAGAAATAATTATTAACCAAAAAATACCAGGAGGAGGAAGACATCCTCTTAACAAAAGCAATATCAAAAATATACCATCACAACATTTCCGTACCACAAAAGAAATGTTAGAAAACTTCTCCTTCTTAGACAAAGAACTAGCCTATGAAATAGTAGTTACTAATACCAACAAAGTATTAGATATGGTAGATGAAATAGAAGTAATAATTGATACAGGAGGAATACCTTTCTCTCCACGTGTTAAAAGTGACGATGGAAAAAGCTATCTTGATTGCCCAAGAGTAGTAACAGACTTAGTATATGATAAAGCAAAATCATGGTATGGAGATAATTTACCATATAACATAGAAGAAAGAATTGCTAAAGAATTATATGGTGACATAGTATATAAATGCTATGAAGAAATGTTTAAAAAAGAAAATTTATCACCTGAAGAATTATCTAATAAAATATTTACAAATATCCATAAAACCATTATAGAAGGATTTCCTTCTGTTAAAAAACTAATATCTGACTATATAAAAGACAACTGGAACCAAGAAGAAGATGGCCCTATAGATGAAACAAAAATAGAAAATAAAGTAAAAAAGAATTTAGGAGGCATCATTGGAGGAGGTTTTGACCCCATTTATTTGATAGCCCAAAGACTAGTTAAACACTCAAATGATGAAGGCTATCTAGTAGGTTCCCGTGGTAGTGTAGGTTCCTCTTTCGTAGCAACCCTTATGGGTATTACCGAAGTAAATCCACTACCAGCACATTATCGTTGTCTAAATTGCAAACATAGCATATTTAAAGATGAAAAAAATACAGACCTAGGTGCAACTTACTCCAGTGGTTTTGATTTACCGGATAAAAATTGCCCTATATGTGGAAGCCCAATGTACAAAGATGGACAAGATATGCCATTCGCAACATTCTTAGGTTTTAACGCCGATAAAGTACCAGATATAGACCTAAATTTCTCAGATTTAAACCAAGCTTCTGCTCATGAATATACCAAAGTATTATTTGGAGTAGACAATGTATATAGAGCAGGAACTATTGGTACAGTTGCTGATAAGACCGCTTTCGGTTTTGTACGTGGATATTTTGAAGATAGGGGCATTACTAACAAAAGAATGTGTGAAATAGAACGCTTAGCAATGGGATGCACCGGTGTCAAAAGAACTACTGGACAACATCCAGGTGGAATAGTCGTTGTCCCTGATTACATGGAAGTATCAGATTTCACTCCATATCAATTCCCAGCAGAAGACCCAACAAGCCCTTGGAGAACAACCCATTTTGATTACCATGCCATAGACCAAGATTTATTAAAATTAGATATATTAGGCCATTCTGACCCAACACAACTTAGAATGATACAAGACTTAACCAAAACAGATATCCAAAAAGTACCTCTTGATGACAAAGCAACAATGAGCATATTTACATCAACTAAAGCTCTAGGAGTAACTGAAGAACAAATCCTTTGCAAAACAGGTACTCTAGGTATTCCAGAGTTTGGTACCCCATTTACTATAGGCATGGTAGAAGAAACAAAACCAAAAACCTTTGCCGAATTAATCAAAATATCAGGACTATCTCATGGTACTGACGTATGGCTAGGTAATGCCAGAGATTTAATTATCAATAACGTAGTACCATTCAAAGAAGTAATAGGATGTCGTGATGATATCATGGTATACTTAATGTATCATGGTGTAGAGCCAATAAAAGCATTCAAAATAATGGAATTTGTAAGAAAAGGCAAAGCCTCAAAAGATAAAGAAACATGGGAAAAACATAGACAAACCATGGTCCAAGCGGGCATAGAACCTTGGTTCATAGATAGTTGTGCTAAAATTAAATATATGTTCCCTAAAGCCCATGCTGCAGCCTACGTAATAAGTGCCTTTCGTATAGCATGGTACAAAGTACATATGCCTGCATACTACTACGCATCTTGGTTTACCACCAAAGCAACTGACTTCGATATTGAATCAATGATTAAAGGCTATGATAAAATAAAAGAAGCTATGATAGCAATAGAAAATAAAGGCTATGATGCCACTAATAAAGAAAACGGTATCTTAGAATCCTTAAAACTAGCCCTAGAAATGACCGCAAGAGGAATTAAAGTAGCTAAATTTGATTTATATAAAAGTAAAGGATTACTATTTGATGTAGAAGATGATAACACTATAATCCCTCCATTTAGAACAATAGATGGCCTAGGGGATGTAGTAGCTAAAAATATAGAAAGAGAAGCCAAAATAGCTAAATTTGTAAGCATAGAAGACTTCCAAAACAGATGCAAAGTATCCCAAACACTAATAGATAAGATGCGCACTATGGGTATATTTGAAGGTATGCCTGAAACTAGCCAGTTATCTTTATTCTAAAATACACAAAAAAGTATTTACTAATAGTTAAATTTATGATGATATTAATTCATGTGATAAGATAAAAAGTACCAAATAATTCTTGGATTGTTGAGTACCAAAAAATTCACAAATTTTTGATAAAAATTAATAAGATTTTAGGAGTTGATAGTAATGAGTAAAGTTAACCAAAACGGCCTTAA
The DNA here is from genome assembly GCA_934096265.1 of uncultured Bacilli bacterium. Lineage (GTDB taxonomy): Bacteria > Bacillota_I > Bacilli_A > RF39 > UBA660 > JAEDMO01. The sequence continues at coordinate 56,439 of CAKOLI010000001.1, forward strand.
AACCCTTATTTTACTAAAAAAAATTACAAAGCCTTATAAATAAAAGGCTTAAGCCTCATTTTAACTATCAAAAAAATATATAAATCTATATTAGGAATATTGCATTTTTGTTATATTCTTTAATGTAGATTTTTTTATATTTATTAAAAGAAGGAGAGTATTATAATATGGATAATAAAGACAATATAATACATAATTTTAGTCTAGTAACTACATCTAACATAGATGCAAATACTAAAATATCACTAGATATAATTAATCTACCCAATGAATTAATAGAAAAGTCTTTTAGATATAGTTTATATAAAAAAATAACCTAATAAGTGAAGGTAGCTTCATGGGTACATTGATATTCAACCAAGATAATTGTATAAGATTTTATACTAAAGGTGAAGCGAGTGATGAAGAAGCTAGTACTGCATGCACAGAATTTGGAAATAACATTACATCACTTGGCGGTAATAGTGAAATGTTAAAAATGTTTTTAAATTTTAAAGAGATAAATGTACTAAATGAAAGTGAGAGTAGTACCTATCTAAATGGCTTAGGATATTCTACAGAAGACTCAACAACATTATACAACGGAAGGAAAGTAGAAAGCAAAACATAAATTTAGAAATGGCAATAAGTACTAGAATAATTCCATCTGATTATTTAGTAGAAAATAACATTATAAGTATGACACCTTCACCAATATTAGAAATAAGTAATAATATTACCCTAGCAAGTAATGAAAAAATAATAAGTAACACAATTAATAATTACACATTATATATCTGGATAGATGGAGAACACTAGGATAATCCTCTTAGCATGGGAGGACAGTCATTTGGGTTCAAACTAAGATTTGATGCATCCCAAGAAGCATTTAACAAAAATACCTGCTATGTATTTAATGAAAGCACTGGAATGATAACTAATTACTTATGTTATGAGGGAAATAGCAAAGAAATGCCTACTATAACAGATGTAGTAATACCTAGTGAAATTAATGGAGTACCAGTGACATCAATAGGTAGAAAAGATGGCTCATTAGCATATGATTATCAAGATAATAATATTAGATTAATAGATAATGCAAGTGATAAAAAATACGTAGGAAAAATGATTGGTAAGATAATCCTTAGAGGTGCTTTTGAAAATAAAGGATTAACCAGTGTAGTACTATCAGATACAATTACTGAAATAAAGGACAGTATACATAAATTATGAATCTAAATAAAAAAACAACCCTACTTAATAATAGGCCTGTTTCTTACCTCATCTTCCATAAACTTCTTCGCACTATCACTACAAAGCATAAGAGTATATATCATAGATACTCTTTTTTCTATATCAAAACATAAAGATTTATTAGTAATATACTTAGAAGTAATAGGAATATCTACTTCTTTCTTAACCTTATTCAAATACTTTCTACCCACATCATTAAATCCTAGTACTCTAATATAATCTATACATACTCTTCTAGCTTCTTCCTTAGTAAAATTACAAAGTATATGAGTAAACATCCTTCTAATCTTATTATACGTATACCTCTTAGACTTAACTTTAAGTATTAAATATTCTATATCATTAACCTCATAAATATACTTAACAATCCTCTTTTCTATACCTTCATCTACAGTTTGAAACATATCTAATCTATCTATATTATTAATAATTTGATATTTAAGTAAAGAAAAATATTTATCTATATCTATTTTTTCTAAATAATTATCTATTTTATAAGGTACATACCTATCTACATTATAATTATCATTAATTAACCTCCTAATACTAGAAGCACTAATAATATCGTTATTAATATCACTACTATGATAATCACTAGTTCTCTTAATTGAAATAGGAGTAATATTATACTTATTACTAATAATCTCTTTAATATATGATAAAGCAAGCAAATCATTAGGCTTATATATCTTTATACCTGTAATATCTTCTAAAGCTCTACTTAAAGAAGTAGGGTAGTTAAATCCTTTATCTAAATATTCTTTTACAATATCTTTATATTTTTCATTATTAATTTGTGTATTAGCTAAAGAATAAAGAATATCTATATCATTACACTCACTACCAAATACTAAAGTATCTATCCCTACATAATTAAGTATCTTAAGTGCTCCACTTGCAAATACATCAGAAGCTTGTGATGCATAACAAAAAGGAAGCTCTAAAACTAAATCAGCCCCATAATCTAAAGCTATCTTAGTCTTATTCCATCTATTAATAATAGATACTTCTCCTCTTTGCATAAAAGAAGAAGACATCACTACTACGACAATACAATCATCATACATCCTTCTAATCTCATTAATTTGATATAAATGCCCCTTATGAAAAGGATTATACTCTGCGATTACTCCAACTACATGCATAACTTTAACACCTCACACCTCATATATTAACATAATTATAAGAAAAATACTATACATTAAAAGTAAATAATAACTCCATATATACACAAAACTTGACATATTTCGTTAATATGATATTATTATATTATAATTATTTAATGAAAAGAGGAGTTTTGATGGAAAAAATTAGTGTTATAGTTCCATGTTATAACGAAGAAGAAAGTATTCCATTTTTTTATGAAGCAATAACAAAGGAATTCAAAGAAATAAAAACAGATTATGAACTTATTTTTGTAGACGATGGAAGTAAAGATAAAACATTAGAAATAATTAAATCCTATACTAAAGATAAAAAAGTAAAATATATAACATTTTCTAGGAACTTTGGTAAAGAATCTGCGATGTGGGCGGGCTTAAACCTAGCAACTGGAGATTATGTAACCATTATGGATAGTGATTTACAAGATCCACCTAGCTTACTTAAAGAGATGCTTTCTTTAATCAAAGAAGAAGGATATGATATTGTAGGAACAAGAAGAGTAACCAGAAAAGGTGAACCTCCTATTAGAAGCTTTTTTGCAAGGATGTTTTATAAAATAATAAATAAAATGAGCAAAGTAGAAATGGTAGATGGAGCGAGAGACTTTCGACTAATGACAAGACAAGTAGTAAACAGCATCTTAGAACTAAAAGAATATAACCGTTACTCTAAAGGTTTATTTAGCTTCGTTGGTTATAAAACTAAATGGCTAGAATACGAAAATATAGAAAGAGTAGCAGGAGAAACTAAATGGTCTTTCTGGAAACTATTTATCTATGCCATAGAAGGTATCACAGCTTTTTCTACAGTACCATTAACTATATCCGCTATAATAGGTATAATTTTCTGCTTAATTGCCTTTGTTATGATAATAGTAATAATAGTAAAAACTCTAACTATAGGAGACCCCACTACAGGTTGGCCCTCTTTAGCGTGCATTATCTTCTTTGTAAGTGGTATAACACTATTATGTCTAGGAGTAATAGGCCAATATCTATCAAAAATGTATTTAGAAGTAAAAAATAGGCCAATATATATAATAAAAGAAACAAATATGGAGCAAAAATGAAAAAATTAAAAGAATTATTTAAAAAATATCAAGAAATTATTAATTACTTAGTAATAGGAGTATTAACAACTATAGTATCTCTATTAACATATTATCTCTTAGTATATACCATCCTAGACCCAAATAAAGCTTTAGAACTACAATGTGCTAACATTATATCATGGATACTATCAGTAACATTTGCCTATTTTACAAATAGAATATACGTATTTAAAACAAATAATAAAATATCCCTAAAAGAAGCTATCAGCTTCTACTTATCAAGAGTAACTACATTACTACTTGATATGGGATTAATGTATATCTTTGTAAGCATGTTAAAATATAATGACAAACTAATTAAATTAGTAGTACAATTTATAGTAATAATACTAAACTATATACTAAGTAAATTTATAGTATTTAAAGAACAGTAGGGAGAATATGAAAAAAGAATATAAAAACTATTTAATATTAACAATAACCGTTCTTCTTGTAGTTTTAATCTGCACAAGAGGTTATAATTTATTTGGTTCAGATACTGATTGGGTTAATCAACATACCATTATACCAGAATATTTTAGAGAAATATTCTATAAAACAGGTAATCTATTTCCTAACTTCTCCTTTCACTATGGAGCAGGCCAAAACATCTTTAACATATCTTACTATGGATTATTAAGCCCAATAGTATTATTATCATACTTATTTCCACATATAAATATGGTAACATATATAACTATAATAGATATTATAATACTAATTATATCTTCTTTTTTATTCTATAGATGGATTAAAAGTCATAATACAAGTAACATAGTAAGCTTAACATCATCATTAATATTTGTTCTAGCAGAACCATTTATCTTTCAAATGCATAGACATATCATGTTCGTAAACTATATGCCTTTTTTAATCATGGCCTTAATGGGAGTAGATAGATATATTAACAATAAAGAAAAATCCTTACTATTAATAGGGGTATTTCTGATGATAATGACCAGCTATTACTACAGTGTATGTGGATTACTAGTTATCTGTATTTATTATCTATATACATACTTAAATAAATATGAAACATTATCTACAAGTAAATTATTTATAGATGGCATAAAATTTGTATTAGTCTTATTTCTAGCAATACTATCCTCATCCATCTTACTACTACCAACAATGTATACCCTAATATTTGGAAGAGCAGAAGGAGGTTCTACCTACAACCTAATATCCCTATTAATACCAACCATAAAAGTCCATAAACTCTTCTCAGGTACATACACCATTGGCTTTGCAATTATAGGACTAATATCCTTACTATACCTATTTTACACTAAAAAGAAAAACAACATAATCCTAGGTACAATCCTCCTAATAATCCTTCTCTTACCAATATTTAGATATGCCCTAAATGGAGGATTATACTTAAGAGAAAAATGCTTTATCCCATTTATCCCTTTATTTGGCTTTTTAATATCTAACTTCCTAAAAGACCTATATGATGATAAAATAAATATAAATAAATTCCTAATATTTACATCTATCATAATTATATTCTTATATCTTATAAATAAATTTAACTACTTCTACTATTACTACTTTATATTCTTAATAATAATCCTAATATATAAAAAATATAAAAATAAAATAATCCCATCGATACTCCTAGTCTTACTAGCCCTAACTATATCAGTAGTAAGTAACCTAACAGAAGAATATGTATCATATGATATGTATAACAACTTCTTTGATAAGGAAATGCTAAGTAGTATTAACAATATATTAGAAAAAGATAAATCTATATATCGTACTAATAACCTTATATATCCTACTAAAAATGTAAATAACATAGTAAATAATAGGTTTTACACTACCAATATATATTCATCTACTTATAACAGTAACTACCTAAACTTCATAAGAAACACTTTCCAAACTAGCATGTTAGAATATAACTACTTCCTAGTATCAGCATCATCTAACTTTATGTTTAATTCATATATGGGAGTTAAATACTTAATATCAAACTATGACCCAGGATTAGGATATGAAAAAATAAATAACGATACCTACTTAAATAATAATGCATACTCTATAATGTACGCTAGTAACCATATATTAAATGAAGATGAATTTGATAAATATACATATCCTTATCAATTAGAATTATTACTAAATAACGTAATAACTAAAGATAAAACTACTAATGCAAATACATATACATCAATAAAAAGTTATCTACCTAAATACACTATTATATCTAAAGAAAATGTAGACATAACAAAAGATAATGATAAATATATCTTAAAAGTAGATAACAAAACTGCAAATATAAAAATAAAATTAGAACAACCATTACATAATAAATTCCTATTAATAAACTTATATGGATTAAAAGAAAACTCTTGTAGTTATGATAATATATCTATGACTATTAATAATATAGAAAATATCCTAACATGTAAAACATGGCCATATTCTAATAAGAATAATACCTTCAAGTATGTAATAGGGGACAGAACTATAGAATACTTAGATATCAAACTAACTAAAGGTACATATAATATAGATAAAATAGAACTATATACATTAGACTATGACTCTATTAAAAATACCAAGTCAAATACTACTGAAGTAACTATAAATAAAATGGAAAATGATACTATCATAGCTAGTGCTAAAGTAAATAGCCCTTCATACATAGTAACATCTATTCCATATGATAAAGGATTTACAGTTAAAGTAGATGATAAAAAAATACCTTATGAAAAAGTAAACAAAGCATTCATAGGCTTTAAAGTAGATAAGGGGACTCATACAATCAAAATAACTTATTCCTCTCCTTGGCATAAAGAAGGCAAAATAATATCATGTATTAGCATAATTTCTACTATAGTAATACTAACTATAGATAAAACCAAAAAGAAAAAGCAGTTCAACAAAATAGCTTCATAATGTTGATAAATAAATTTGTTTAAATAGTTTAAAAGAGTACAGTTTGTTTGCGAGCAAACTGTTTTTTTGTACCATCACAATAAAATAATAACTAAATATTAAACATCTTAGTTTACATTTCTACCTCTTCATGATAAAATATAAACTGTAAGAGGTGAGAGTAATATGGATGGAATTGGAAATAATTTAAAAAGAATTAGATTATTAAAAAATCTATCACTTAAAGATGCAGGTAATCTTCTTAATATGACTGCGACCGCTATTTCTAAATATGAAAAAGGGAAAATACTACCAGATTCAAAAAAATTAATTGATTTTGCCAATGCATATAATGTTAAATCCATTGAATTATTAAAGGTTTATAATGCTCCAAAAATGAAATTTACTTCATTTAGAAAGAAAAAAAGACTAACTGGCCAAAATTTAGAACTTTTAGAAGAATTAATTCAAGATGAAGTTTATAAATATTTAGAAATTATAGAAATGAATAATATAGATACTGACAATATTAAATTAAAAAAATATTCATGTAACAATTTTGAAGATGTAGAAAAAGCAGCGAATGATTTTAGAAATTATATAAAAATATCAAACAAACAACCAATATCAGATTTAATTAATATTCTTGAAAATTTAGGAATTATTATAATTCAAATAAAAAATCCTAATAATCGTTTTGATGATTTTGATGGATTAAGTGAAATTGTAAATAACATTCCTGTTATTGTTTTATTAGATGACATAAAAGACGGTGCTAGGCAAAGATTTACTATTGCTCATGAATTAGGTCATTTAATTCTAAATATTAATAATGATGAATTAGACGAAGAAAAACTATGTAATAGATTTGCAAGTGCATTACTAATGCCAAAAGAAGCAATAACAAATGAATTTGGATATTCAAGAAGAAATATAAACTTTTTTGAATTAACAGCATTCAAAAATGAATTTAAAGTTAGTTATACTACGATTATATATAGATTAAAAGATTTAAATATCATTTCAGAATATTTATATAAAAAATTAAGCATATTTTTAAGTCAACGAATAGGTAAAAATGATCCAAAACCTAATTCCACCAGAAATATCATTTCAATTTAAAAAAATAGTATACAAGTTAGAAGCCGATGAAATAATTTCGGTAAATAAAGCATGCGAGCTATTAGGATTTACAATAGATGAATATAACAGCGAAGATAATAATTACTGATACCAATATAATAACAGACTTAAATAATGCTAATATATTAGAAGAATTTATTGATATTGATAATGTATATATAAGTGACTTAGTTAAAAATGATGAAATAAATTCAAAAACTGGTAATGTTAAACTGATTAATAAGTTTAAAGTAATATCCGCACCTGCTGCCCAATTAATAGAAGTTAATAAATTGAGTTATATAGAGAAAAAATTGTCAACATATGATTTACTTAATTTTGCTATAGCAAGAGATAATAATTGCATACTTGCTACTGGTGATAATAGATTAAAAATTTATTCTGAAAATAATGGTATCGAAGTATTTAGAACATTAAAAATAATCAAATTAATGAAAGATAACAATATTATTTCTTGTAAGAAAGCAATAGAGGCGTGTAATTTATTAAAACAATGCTCTACTACACGAATGCCAGAAACAAATATTAATAATCTTATTGAGAAATTAGAAAAAGATTTAGTAAATTTATGTCATATGGGATAAGTATAAAGAAATTTAATCCTTATTATGCATAAGATAGGAATATCCTAGGTATTATTATTTATATTTACATTTTTCTATCATTTTTGCAAAATAAAAGGCAAATAAGTAAAATTTTACCTATTTGCCAACATTCTAAAGCTATCAACAAAATAGCTTTTTTATTATGCCTCCCATTTAGGATTTACATCATTAGAATCGTTCTTCTTACTATCAGTATTATCCTTTAATACTTTAAAATAATTATACTTAAGCACCAAATCATTTTTCTTAATCAAATACTCTATATAATTATTCTTCTCTTCCAACTCATCATCACTAATCTTACCATTATTAATCACCTTTAAATTCTCTACATAGGCATTCCCATCATACCAAGAATAATCACTAAAGAAAGTAATTCCATGATAATTATCTCCTAAAGCATCTTCACCTATATATAAATCAGGATTATCTAACTTATCAAATAAATTTAACACAGTAGGTAATATATTTAACTGAGATGTAACTTCATATACCTTCTTCTTACCTAAATTTTTATTATATATAAACCAAGGAGTATTATTTACCAAATTATTATCTACTTGCTTATTATGCTTCTTAAGTATATCTTTATCACTAACAGTATATAAATAATGATCAGCATATCCAACAATAACCGTATCCTCAAGTAAACCTTTATCTCCTAACTTATCAATAAGAAGCCCTATCATATCATCAGTTTCCTTAGCCTGCATATAAATACATTCTTCTTCAGATAAAGTAGGAATATCTTCATCAGTATAAATCTTCTTAAGTAACTTATTACATACCCCTTTAGAAGAAGAAAAAGGCAAATGATTAGAGTAAGTAATAATATAATCTACAAATAACTTATCACTAGGCATCATAAGATCACTAAATTCCTCATTAAGAATAAGCTCTGTATCCAGTTCAAACTCATAATTATCATAAATACCTAAATCTTTTAAACTATAATAATTATCATAACCAAAATTAGCATAATTAATTCCCCTAGAATAATACTCAGAACTATTCATATGAAAAGCATTAACAACATATCCTTCACCCTTAAAAATATTTGCAAGAGAGTAGTTAAACAAATTCTTATTAAAAGTATAAGCATTCTGATTATATGTAATTGGAGTAATATATCCAGTATTAACCGCGAATTCAGAGTTAAAAGTTGATCCCCCTCCGTTATAATAAGAATAATGCTTTGTAAAATTAATCCCATTATTAACCAAATTATATAAATTAGGCATAATATTCTTATCTATAAGAAAACTATCTATTCCTTCTAACTGTAAAAATATAACATTCTTACCACTCATCTTCCCAGTATACTTATTAACTTCCTTATCTCTTCTATCTAAAAATACTTCTCTTAAAAAATTTTGCTCAGTCTCACTCTCACTCTTTTTCCTAAAATAAGTCATCCCAAAATTCCTAACAGTATATTCATATACTCCTGATATCATCATACTCTTATTACTATCATTATAATTAATATATACATTCCTAGGATTATTCCAAGTATTCCAAGTCAACTCTTTATTCTGCTTACCAAGCAAAGTAGGTATTAAACTATGTATAAGAAGAAAAGCAATAACTCCAAAGCCTAATACCTCATAATTATTCTTATCTCTATAAGGTATAACACTATATCCTAAAATACCTCCTCCTATTAAAAAGACAAAAAGTACATACACCCATATATTAGTATTGACAATACTATCCATTATATAAGGAGCTCCATAAGATGCAGACTCTAACAAAGTAAAATCAAAAAAAGAATTAGTCATTCCATAATAAACCATATTAAGTAAATAAATAAAGTCACTAACAATAAGTATAATAAGATATAACTTCTTACCAATCTTACTCTTAATATTAAGAATAATATAAATAAATAACATTATCCAAAATAAAGTAAATACATTAGGAGCAAGAAAATATAAATTAACAAAATCTATCCTTTGACTACCTGTATACCTAAGTACTAAATCTATAACCATAAAAGGTATCCCCATAACTACTATATACATATATCTCTTTATAAAATTAAATATCAATAGACATTTATCTTTTATAAAATTAATAATTTTAATAAAAAACTTCATATAAAACTTCACCTAACTAACATTGTAACAAATTTTCACTTAAAAGTAAATATTGCTTATCCTTATAAAACGTGGTATAATCTAACTATTAGAGGTATTAAATATGAAAAAAAAGATTAAATTATATGCTAGTAATACAATAGATATTCTAAAAAAGAGCTTTAAAAGTAACCGATTACTTCTAACATTCATTCTAAGTAATCTACTTAATACTCTTCTTTTAAGATGGCTTACAATAGGTAACTTTATAAATGTTAAAGCCCTAATCTTTGACCTAGCTATAATTATCTTTATATCATCATTTTCTTTTCTAGTAAAAGAAAAAAGCAAAACGTTCTATTTCATGCTAATGTCCTTAATATTAACTATTTTATGTATAGTAAACTCTATCTATTATACTTTCTATGAGTCATTTGCATCATTTTCCTTACTAGCAACCTCTACTCAAGTAGTAGACGTAGGAGACGCAATTTTAGAAAACGTCCTAAAAATAAAAGATTTATCCTTCCTATGGCAGCCTTTATTCCTATACTACGTAAATAACAGACACATCAAAAATGGTATAACTAACACAATAAGTACAAAGAAAACCAACAAACTATTTTTAAAAACATACTTAATAATGTTTTCTACCTTCGCAGTCATAGGAGTAATATTTACAACCAAAACAGAGTGGGGTAGATTTAGCAAATTATGGAATAGAGAATACGTTGTCAACAAATTTGGTATATATACTTATCAAATAAACGATATATTCCAAAGCTTAACCCCTAAACTAAACACCCTATTTGGTTATGACAATGCCTACAAAAAAACAACAGAATACTATAATAAAAAAGATAAAGACCACAAAACAAACGAATATACCGATATCTTCAAAGGAAAAAACATAATATCTATTCATGCTGAAAGTATTCAAGCTCTAACCATGGGACTTTCATTTAATGGAGAAAGTGTAACTCCTAACTTAAACAAAATAGCCAGTGAAGGAATATTCTTTAGTAACTTCTATGCCCAAGTAGGAGTAGGTAACAGCAGTGATTCAGAGTTTACCCTAAATACCAGTCTAATGCCTTCAAACAGTGGAACAGTATTCATAAATTACTTTGATAGAGAATACATAACAATCCCTAAACTATTAAAACGCCAAGGCTACTATACATTTAGCATGCATGGTAACACAGGAGATTTTTGGAATAGAAATAATATGCATAAAAGTATGGGCTACGATATGTTTTATCACAAAGACTACTATAAAATAGATGAAGTAATCTACTTTGGATTATCTGATAAATCCTTTTTTAAACAAGCAGTACCTATTATCTCTAACGTCTCTAAAGAACAACAAAAACCATTCTATGCCACATTAATCATGCTATCTAACCATACCCCATGGAATGACCTAGAACTAACAGACGAATTTCCTACTGACTATAAAGTTGAAATAGATGGCAAAATAGTAACTAGACAGTACTTAGAAGGAACTACCTTTGGTAACTATATAAGATTAGTTCATTATGCTGACCAAGCTATAGGAGATTTATTTAAATACTTAGAAGAATATAACTTACTAGATAATACAGTTGTAATCATATATGGAGACCATGATGCTAGACTAGACAAAAAATACTATAACATCTTATACAACTACGACCCTATAAATGATAAAATGAAAGATGAAAGTGACGCTACTTATGTAAAAATTGATGACTTAAAATACAACCTAGATAAAAAAGTACCGTTCATTATATGGACTAAAGATAAAAAATACAACCTAGAAGTAGATAAACCTATGGGTATGATAGACGTCTTACCAACACTAGGTAACATGTTCGGTTTTAGTAGCCCATATCAACTAGGACATGATATATTTAGTGAAAAAGATAACATGGTAGTCTTTGCAGATGGAAACTACTTAACAGATAAATACTACTATGACTCTCAAAAAGAACTAACTTACTCCCTACATAATGACCCAATAGATGATAACTACATTCAAAAAAGAAGAAAAGAAGCAAGTGATATTATAGAGATATCTAACTACATTATAAATTATAATCTTATCAAAGATATTCGTATTAAAACTATGCAAAACAGTAAATAACAATAATATCTACACATGTAGGTATTTTTGTTATTATCAAATTAAAAGAAAGGAGAAATAATATATGAAATTAGAAAAAATAAGTTTAAAACAAAAAAATGATTGAAGATATAAAGAAAGAGTATGATGTGTTAAATGAAGACTATAATGGAGCCTTTTTCATAAAAGAATACACCGATTATAACAAACTAATTAATGATTTAGATAATTATTCAAATGGAATAATAAATAATCCAAACTATGTACCATACACATGTTATGTATTAATTAATGACAATAAAATAATAGGAGTAGGGTCAATTAGACATTATTTAAATGAATATCTCGAAAACTTCGGAGGACACATAGGTTATAGCATAGTACCATCAGCTAGATTAAAAGGTTATGGCACAAAATTATTAAACCTTCTATTAAAAGAAGCTAAATCAAAAAAAATAGATAAAGTATTAATAACTTGCTCAGATACAAACATAGGCTCAAAAAAAGTAATTGAAAATAACCATGGCAAACTAATTAACAAAATAGAAAATAATAATAAATTAACTTGTAGATATATAATATCCTTATAAAAGTACTACCTCGTATTTATCCATAAATAATTGACATTAACTATATATTATTATATAATTAACTAAAGAATATAAGGAGGTTATCTATGCATAATCAAGAATTATTTAGGACACTAGATGAGTGCTTTAATAAAACAATATCAAAATATGGACCCGTCCAATTAGAAGGCTCCATCATAAAATACCTAATTGAAGATGATATCTCATCCCTAAGTGGAGCTAAAGAAAGAGAAAAAATAACAAAACTAGGCAAGTCAAACATCAAAAAAGCCCTATTAATAAATATTATTAAAATAGAAAGCAACATTGGACTAAGTAACCTAAGAAACATCACTACATTTAGCAAAAACTATGCTAATCATACCATGGAAGAAACCGAAATACGTATCTTACAAACCCTATTACTATCTAAAGAAAATAAATTTAAAGATAAAGCCATAAAAGAATGTGACTACATAATTTCAAACGAAGGAACTGCTTTAATTAATATAGTAAAATCATTTATAGATACTAGGTATATAAACAAAGATAATAGACTAGATAATGATATCTACTCCTTAGAATATATTGATATAATAGATAATATAAACAAATACTATTAATTACTAACGATAATAAAAATATTTGTCTACTTAATGTCAAGATGGTTGAATTTTCCAAATATATATAGTATTATTACAATAGGGAGTGTGATACAAGTGATATATCCATCAATAGACAAGCTTTTAACGATAATTGATTCTAAATACAAACTAGTACATATAGCTGCAGATAGAAGTAAACAAATGGAAAAAACAGGCTATTATCAAATGAAAGAAAGTAACTACAAATCAAAAAAGAATATCGGTAGAGCCCTAGAAGAAGTGTACGAAAACTTGATTATAGTTAAAAAATAACTATAATTTTTTTAACACAAAAATACAAACAAAAGTTCTAAACATATTGACAACCATCTATATCTTTGCTATTATTAAGTGGTAAAATTAAAGGAGCAAGAAACATGAAAATAATTAAATATCAAAAACTAAATAAAGATAGATATAAACTATATTTAGATAACCAAACAACTATCATATTAGAAGAAGATGTTATCTTAAATAACAACCTTCTATTTAACCATGAAATAGACGAATATACCTATAATAAACTACTTAAAGATAATAAAGTAATAAATATATATAATAGTTGCTTAAAACTAATAACAATAAGACTACGTAGTACATATGAAATAAGAAAATATCTATCTAAAAAAGAAATAACCAAAGAAGAAGAAGAATATATCATAAATAAATTAATAAACATAGGTTATCTAAATGATAAAGCATTTATAAAAGCATTCATCTTAGATAAAATCAATCTAACCAAAAGTGGTCCATATAAAATAATAAAAGAACTAAAAGAACACCAAATAGATTCTGAATTAATCTACCAATATCTAAATAATGAAGAATTTAATAACTTATTTAATGAAAAACTATCTAAATTAATAACTAAAAGTATTAAAGCAAACAAATCCTACAGTGGAAACATTCTAAAACAAAAAATATATAATAATTTAATAAACCTAGGTTACAGAAAAGAAAGTATCCTAGAAGCATTTAGTAACTTTAACTTCACTAACGACTCCAAATTAAAAGAAGAATATAACAAACTATATAAAAAATATAACAAAAAATATCCAAGTGATAAACTAGAATATATAATTAGAAATAAATTGTTACAAAAAGGTTATACTATAGACAGTATTAATAATGTAAATAGTTAATTTATTATTGCAATAATTAGCAATTTATGATAAATTAAAAGTAGGTGATAAGCATGAATTTTAATTTTTTAAAGAAAGAAAATAACAATAATAACAATCAAAATAACTTACCTAATCAAAATATTAATTTAAATAATAATGACAACGGGAGCATTAATCCAATTATGTATAAAAATGAAAATGATATGTCAAAAATAACATATATAAGAGCATTATATGTAATAATTGCAATTCTTGTAATCGCAGTAGTCATTCTAATACTAAAGAAAAGGCCAATAACATCTACGGCTAAAGAAAATGAATTAACCAAAGATTTAACAAACTATAAAGAAGTAATAACTAAATTAGGAGTAGAATCTTACTACAAAGCCAAAGATATATATGGAGATTTCATCTTAGACACATCAAGAATATGTGGTACTATGGATACATCTACATTAATAGATAACTATTATATGAAATCAACCAATCCTAAATTTACTACTTATACTGACCTAATTAATTATGTTAGAACATACTTCTACGGTAACATAGTTAATAACTTAGTAACTAGTACAGACTTTAAAAACTACCAAGGACATCTATATTGTTCTTCAAAACATCGTAATAAAAACACAAGATACATAAACTTAGAAAGCATAACCTTAGATAATTTTGCACTAGATAAATTAGAATACACTGTAAAAGAAAAATACTTTAGTGATACAGAAGATATAAATTGTACTGAAAATTGTAACTATATCTACAAAGAAAATAAATTTATTATTGAAAAGAAAGACAACAGATGGTTAGTAACAGAATTTACTATTCCATACTAAATTCTTTCTTTTTCTATATTTATAATAAATTAATATAAAAAGTAAATATATAGTTTAAAAAAAGTCATAAAATTTGATATAATTATTTTACAAAGAAGAGGTGTTTATTTAATATGAAGAAATGGCATAAAATATTGTTAATAACAATTACTTCTACTATTAGTTACACATTAACATCTACAATACTCAGATTAACTTCATTAGACGAACAAACTAAAAATAACATAAGCTTTACATTTTTTATATTGCCAATAATAATATACATTTTTATTATAAGAAGAATAATCCAAAAAGAAAATGAAGAGATATCTAAAATAAGTCCAAAAATTAAAAAACTAAATGAATTAAATAATTCTTATGAATTTAAAGAAATTACTAAAAATAAATATAACATAATTGAAAGAGAATATTCCAGAAAAAGTTTAGATAGAGTTACAGGGTCAAGCATCATTAGATACCGCATTGAAAATAATATAGACTCATTTAGAACTAATTTAGAAAATGCAATATATAACATTAAATTACTTGAAGACTATAATAAAAAATTAGAAGAAATTGCTAAATACGAATCTATTAATACAAGTACCTATTCCACTAAAAAATTTAAAAGAATAGAAAATAGAGTTTTTAATAGCCAAATTCATCGAAAAAAAGATTTTTTAATTAATTTAAACATTGAAGTAAATTATCAAAGCAGTGGAGGAAAAGTAAACGAAAGTAGGTATGGTAAATATTCTTTTGATGCACTGGTTAATATTTATAATGAATGGCAAAATGGCAATAAATATGAAGTAACTAAAAAAATAGAAAGAAAAATAATGAATGATGATATTAGATATAATGTTTTAAAAAGAGATAATTACACTTGCCAAATATGTGGCATAAAAGCTAAAGATGGAGCAAAATTGCACGTAGACCACATTATACCTGTTTCTAAAGGTGGGAAAACAGTTATGAGTAACCTTCAAACATTGTGTGATAGATGTAATATTGGAAAAAGTGATAAAACAGATGATGACTTTGACAAAAGCTATAATAATAACTCAGTTTGTCCTCTTTGTGGAGGCAAATTGACAAAACGTAAGGGCAAATATGGTTACTTTATAGGATGTAGTAATTATCCAAAATGTAGTTACAACCAAAAAACATCTACATCAAAAAAAACTACTAAAAAATAAAATACTAAGTATTAAATATGACATATAGTAAAAACTCTAAATAGTTAACTAAATGTCATTTTTTTGTATATTTATAATAATTTAGCCCATATTATTAACAAGGAGGAATTTATGAAGAAATTATTATTAACATTTACCTTAATTGGAGCCCTTTTAGTAGGATGTACTAAAATAATGAATACTCCTACTAAGAAAGTAGAAGAGTTAATGAGTAAATATCAAAAAGTAGATGACGATATCAAAAATGAGATAAATGCTCTTCTAAACGATGAAGTAAATCTAACTGAAGAAGAAAGAAAAGAGTATTATGACATCATAACTAATCAATATAAAAAATTAACCTATGTAATCAAAGATGAAACAGTAGACAAGGATAAAGCGGTAGTAACTACTGAAATAGAAGTAATAGATTACAAAAAAGAGATAGACAATGTTGATAGTAGATACTCATCAGATGCTACTTTAGATAAAAATAACTATAACAAAGATAAAATATCGGCTCTAAAAAATGCTAAAGAAAAAGTAAAATACACTCTAGAAATCAATGTAACAAAAGATAAAGATGGTAATTGGAACGTAGATAGCCTTACTAGTAATGATAGAAAAAAAATACAAGGAATGTACTAGCCAATCCTTGGAGTCTGTAAATAATTTTGTGTAAAAATAAATCCTTTCTATGGTAATATAGAAATATATAACCAAGGAAGGATTTTTTATATTAAGTCATAACTGGCTCATCTTTTACTTACTTTAAAATATTTCTAATGAATCCTACTATTTTTTTCGAAGATACTTCGACAAATTCATTATAGTCAATTTGGTTAGTACCATTTGGTTTATCTGATATTGATCTTATAACAATAAATGGAATATTACATAGAGTACACACTTGAGCAATGCTAGCACCTTCCATTTCTACACAGTCAGCATTAAATTCTTTTAGAATATTTGTTTTATGCTTTTCTTTAGTACAGAATAAGTCGCCTGATACTATTATGCCACTGTAGATATTAGTATTATTTAGTTTAATATCTTGACATTTTTTAACTAACTTTTTATCACTATACATATAGACACCTAATTCTTCATTAATATATCCCATAGGATGATTAAATGGAGTAATATTAAAGTCGTGTTGAGCTAGTTTTTCACCAATAACTATATCACCAATGTTAATGTAATCTTTTAAACCACCCGCTACGCCAATATTTATAATATAATCAATATTAAACTTATCAATTAGTATTTGAGTTGTTCTAGCAGAGTTGACTTTACCAACACCACATTTAGTCAAGATAACATTTTTATTTTCAATAGTACCTTTTAAACAAGTAACATTATATATTTTTATTTCTTCACTATTTGATATAATACTTCTTATTGCACAAAATTCCTCATCAATAGCAGTTATTATTCCTATATATTTCATATAACACCTCAATTAGATTATAACATAATGTAATGATATTTTAAAGATGTTAAATAATCTTGACAACTTTCAAGAATATTTGGTAGATTTTTTTTTAAGATATAGATATAATTATTTTGTGAGGTGACTTATGGAAATAGGTAAGAAAGTTTTAAAATATAGGAAGAAATTATCTTTATCACAAGAAATGTTAGGAGAGAAAATTAATGTTTCAAGACAGACTATTTCTAATTGGGAGTTAGGTGAGACTTATCCTAATTCTGAACAATTAAAATTATTGTCTCAAGTATTTAAAGTTAGTATTGATGAGCTAGTAGATAATGATATAAAGAATGTTTTTGCTGAAAAATCAATTAAGATTGAGAAAATAATTAGTATAATATTAAGATTATTAGTGGTTATTATTATAGTTATATTTGTAGTTTTGGGTATTATGTATATTAATAAGATAAGGAAAAGAGGAAAGTTAACCCTAGAAACAATAGCTTGTAATCTATATGGAGAAGAACATTCTTTTAGAATTAAATATTATGAACTGAGTGATGAAATAAAAGAATTTGGTAAAGATTTATATTTTGACAACATACTAAACCTTAGTAAGTATAATAGTGCTAGTAAGATATTTAATATAATAAATGATTATGTAAAGAAAAATGGTGGAACGTGTGCAAATATTGTAGGTAAAGATTTAAATAATTTAGTTAATATTTATTTCAAAGAAGGTACTTTAACAAATACTAGTGGAATAGTTATTATTGAGGATAAGTGTCCGAATAAAATAATATATGGTTCGTCATTTTGGATTGAAAGATATAATAATGGTAATTGGGAAAGATTAGAATCTAAAAATAATTATGGTTTTACTCTTATGGCATATTACGTAGATGAGAATGGAATATTAGAGATGAAACAGAATTGGGATTATATTTATGGACCATTGAATAAAGGCACTTATAGATTAGTTAAGGATGTGTCATTTGATGCAGATACACCAATAACTAAAGATGATATATATTATATATGGGTAGAATTTGAAATAGACTAAGATTTATTTTTTTACTCTTGACTTATCAAATTACATTTGCTATTATTAAGTATAGTTAAGGATGTGTTTTATGAAACTAATAAGATTTGGAGCTATCTGGTGTCCTGCATGTTTAATTATGAGACCAAGATATAATAAAGTACTAGAAAATTTTAAAGATATAACTAGCTATGAATACGATTACGATATGGATGAAAACTTAGTAAATGAATACAAAATAGGTAAAATATTACCAGAAGCTATTCTCTATGATGATAATGATACAGAACTAGAAAGAATAGTAGGAGAAGTATCCCTTGATAAATTAATGGATATAATTAAAAAATATAGAAAGTAGTACTAATATGAAAAAAATAACTATATATATAATAACTATACTTACACTATTTACAATATTTATAAGTAATGTAAATGCAGAAGAAGAAGAAAAAAACATTGTTAACTTATACCTATTTTATTCAGACACATGCCCCCATTGTAGTAAAGAAATATCTCTACTAGATAAACTATCTAAAGAATACTCTAACCTAAGAATATATTCATATGAAATAAAAGAAGAAAAAGATAAAGAACTATATCAACAAGCAACCAAGATATTTAATTTAAATATAACAAGTATACCATTTACCGTAGTAGGAGATGCGTATTTCACAGGATATAGCAAAACACAAAGTGAGCGCAAACTAAGAAGCGTAATTGAGTACTATAGTACCCATGGTTATGAAGATAAACTTGGTAAGATTATAGGTGTTGAATTACCTACCTATGAAGTTACCTCTAATGTAGATATCTTTAAATACTTAGAAGATAAAGATAATAAAATAATTGATGTTCCTATAATAGGTAAAGTAAATACTAAGAATTTAGCTCTACCCATAGTAACTATCATAATAGCCTTAATAGATGGTTTTAATCCTTGTGCAATGTGGGTACTGCTATTTTTACTAAGTATGCTAATAGGTATGAAAGATAAAAAAAGAATGTGGACACTAGGACTATGCTTTATTATCACCAGTGCCACGATATACTACCTTTTCATGGCCTCTTGGCTAAACATAACCCAAACATTCACTAAAATATCCCTCTTAAGAAATATAATTGCCCTAGTCGCGATCATAGGAGGGTTATACAACTTATATAGCTATATTAAAACAAGAAAAGATACAGGCTGTTCTGTTATAAATGATAAAAAAAGAACTAAAATATTTACCAAAATAAAAAAATTTACTACTGAGAAAAACTTCATTCTAGCCCTTCTTGGAACCATAACCCTTGCCATAACAGTTAACCTAGTAGAACTAGCATGCTCTGCAGGACTACCAGTTATGTATATTGAAATATTACAAATAAATGGCTTAACCCAATTTGAATACTATATCTACCTATTCCTATATGTCCTAATATTTATGTTAGATGATATAATTGTCTTTACAGTAGCAATGATAACCCTACAACTAACAGGTATATCTACTAAATACGGTAAATTAACCAAACTAATTGGAGGAATAATCCTCCTTCTAATAGGCTTACTAATGATATTTAACCCAAGTTGGCTAATGTTTAACTTCTAAAAAAGCTTGCACTTATTCTACTAAGTACAAGCTCTTTTTATAAATTAATAATCTTCTTTCCCTTATGATAAAATGGCTTCTTAAAAAACTCTTCCACACAACTAATTACTTCATTACCTCTACTACCCTTAAATACATCATGAGTAACCCCTTTAAAATTAGCAAGAACTACCACATCTGATTTAATATTATCATATACATACATTGCACTATCTAAAGGAACAATATTATCACAATCTCCATGAATAATCAACGTGGGAATATCTATCTTCTTAACACAATCAGTATGTTCATCTACCAACTTAATAAACTCAAGCGTAGTAGGTAGGGGAGACTTAAAAATTCTACCAATAACCTCTTTTAAATCATAATCCTTAAAAGCCTTAGGAGCATACTTCAAACTACTTAAAACATCTAACTTTTCCCCCTTAAACTTCAAATACTTAAACGCAGGAGCCGCTAAAACTAATTTCTTAACCTCACTATACTTAGAAGCAATATGACTAGCAATAACTCCTCCCATACTATGCCCCATAAGATAAATAGACTTATAACCATGCTTAATAAGTTTTTCTACTTCTACCTCTACAGACCTTATCCAATCATCCTTACTAACACTAGTAATAATACTCTTATCATGACCAGGTAAAATAACATTATATACATCAAAATAAGGAACAAACTCTAAAGCATTAGCGAGATCTATATGATCCCAAACACCACCTGCAAAACCATGTATTAACAAAACAGCTCTTCTAAATAACATATATTATCTCTCCTTAACCTTCTTCTTAATCTTAACAATCTCTTTCTTATTTATAATATCAGATATTGACTCATGACAACTAAGCCTATCTATAAGATAAGCTAAATCATAAGAAAAATCCACCTCATTAAACCAATCCCTCTTCTTAACATCATCACTTACATACGTTAAATTAGTAGTATATAATGCATCAAAATAATTATTAGAATATGCATAATCAAACATAGAAACTCCCATCGTAAATAAAGAAAAAGTAACTATCAAATAAACCTTATTTGCCCCCTTATCCTTAAGATAAGAAGCAACCTCCAAAATAGAACTACCAGAAGCAATCATATCATCTACAACAATAATATCCTTCCCACATACATCTTTACCAATATACTTATGCTCTATAATAGGATGCTTACCATCAACAATCCTAGAGTAATCCCTTCTCTTATCAAAAAATCCAATATCACGAACCTTAAGCATATCAGCATAAACTCTAGCCCTCTTAGTAGCCCCAGCATCAGGACTAACTACCATAAGATTCTCATAACTATCAATATCTTCATTACTTACAAAATTATTTAACATCGTATTCGTAGGAAATATATTCTCAAACCCCATATGCCTAACCGCCATCGAAGCCCTAGGATCATGTACATCAAAAGTAATCACTGTCCTAACCCCAAGTTCCTCTAAATCCCTAAGAGCCATCGCACAATCCAGTGACTCTCTACCATTTCTCTGATGTTGCCTAGAAGCATATAACATTGGTTCAATAACATGAATACTATTAGCCTTACAATTAATTGCACTAATAACCCTCTTAATATCTTGAAAATGATCATCAGGACTCATATGATTAACATAATTATACATATTATATGTAATAGTATGATTTTGAGTATCAGAAATAATATACACATCCTTATCCCTAACAGTATCATTAATAGTAATCTTACCCTCTCCATTATTAAACCTAACCTCTGATATAGGTACTATAAAACCACTATCACTACCACGTAAATCCATAATATGCCTATTAACCATATCACCTAAACAACTACAATTATTAAGAACAATAAGCCTCAAATTATCCTTCATAAACACCTCCAAAAAAAATAAAATAACCTTATGATTATTTTATATAAATAGCTCCTGCAGGACAACCACTAGCTATTTCTTCTATATCTTCTCTATATTCTTCTAAGTTATCTTCGCATACAACATGTGCAAGTCCTTCATCATTATAACCAAAAACATTATTCAAAGAATCAATACACCTTCCACATCCAATACACTTATCTTGACTTACTTTAACTTCCATATATACCTTCCTTTCATACTAATTATATAGAAATATTTATAAAAATGCAATAAAAATATTTAAATAATTATAAATTTATGCTATCATTATTATGATAGGTGGTATAAATTATGCAAAGTAGAATGGATAGATATAAAGAAAAAGATACAATAAATAACACAAGAAGTATAAGAAATAAAAACCTATATAAAGATATATATGAAGAACTAGATATATATGATAGATTACCTGTATCAGAAAATGTAAACGAAATAGATATAGAAACATTAAGAAAAATAACTACAAGAAGAGAATATCAAGAACAAAATAAAGAAAAAATAGAAAGAAACATTCATCCACAAAAAAAAGAGCCAGATCGTATTTATGATATCAACAAATTATTAGAACTAGCCCGTACTAATACATCCCTAAAGAAAATATCTTCTAATACTCTAACTAACTACGATAATCTAACTAAATTAAATGACAATATCAAAAAAGAATCTTTAGAAGAAGAAATTAAAAAAGAATTAGATAAACTAGATAAAGAAATAGAAAATGTAAAAAAAGAAATAGATCCTTCCCTAGACCTATTAGAAGATTTAAAAGGAGATGAAAACACCATCGTAACTAAACCCGCAAAAAAAGAAGACACCACAAAAACTAACTTAGAACTACAAAAAGAGTTCTACAGCAGTACCCTAGACTTTAATAATGAAGACTTCTCATCTATAGAAGAAGAAGATAGTACCAATAGTGGTATCATATTTAAAATAGTAGTAATAATACTAACCATAACCGCGGTCGCTCTAGCGGTATTATACGTAATTAAAAATATATGAAGGTAAGCACCTTCTTTTTCTTTTCCCATAGCTTTTACCTTACTTTTATGTTAAAATATTATAAGAAAGAGTGGTACCTATGCAAAACGTTATACTAATATATGGATTAATTAAAGAACTAATAGATAAACATTTAGAAAATATTAAAACAAATCTTAAAATAGATGATATAAACATAATAAAATATGACTATGATAATAACCTATATGATATTATAGAAGATGCCAATATGCCTAGCTTATTTAAAGGAAATAAACTAATTATTGTATATAACGCTACCTTCTTAAAAGAAGAAAAACAAGATAATAATCTAAATATTATAGAAAATTATCTAAAAAGTCCAAATAAAGATACCTACCTAGTATTCATCCTAGAAGAAGAAAAACTAGATACTAGAAGAAAAATAGTAAAATTATTTAATGAAAAAGCCAAAGTATACGAATGTACTAAACTAGATAACCAAACAACATCTACCTACATACAAAACTATCTAACTACTAAAAATTATAAAATAGATATAAGTACCATAAATATCTTAATAAATCGCTTAGGAAACAATATAAGTAGTATAAAAAACGAATTAGATAAAATAATTATAAATAAAAAAAATTCATCCACTATTACTAAAGAAGATATAAACTATATTAAAGAAACCAACGCGGACGCTACTATATTTACTCTAATTGAAGCAATATGTAATAAAGAAACAGAAAAAAGCATAAAACTATATCGTAAATTCATATATGAATCTGTAGAACCAGTAAAAATAATAGCCCTACTTGCATCTAAATATAGACTTATATATCAAGTAAAAATACTATATCAAGAAGGTAAAAATAAATATGATATTAGTAAAATACTAAAAGTACATTCATATCCAGTATCACTAGCAATAACCCTAAGTTATAAATATAGTGAAAAAGAATTACTAAAAATACTATCAGAACTATACTATATAGATTTAGACTTTAAAAAAGGTAAAATAAACATAGAAAATGCTTTAGAACTATTTATACTAAAAAGAAGTAAGTAAAACAAATTCTACTTACTTAAATTTAATATCCTATTAGTATTAGAAAAATTAACCTTAGCAATACTCTTAAGCTTCTCCTTACCATATCTTTTAACTATCATAATACCAGCATCATCAACTATAGAAGAAGCCCCCTTAGGAATAAGTATCTTAATCTCATCCCCAATTCTATTTATCTCCTTTATAAATACATATCTACTAATAATAGAAGATACAGCTACACTCATTACTTTATCTTCTGCCTTAGTAATAAAAGTAATACCCCTAACAACATTACCCACATCTTTTAAATAATTATAATAATTAACTTCAGGAGTAAATTCATCTACTACAATATAATCATAAGGATACATCTTACTAACCAAAGCATTAAGTGCCTTATTATGTAAAATAGCCTTAATCTTATTCATATTCATATCACTACTATAAACTCTATTATAATCACTATTATTAAGTATAATAGTACTATGTTTAATCTTATCCTTAATAAGAGGCACAATCTTCAATATCTGTTCATCTTTCAATTTCTTAGAATCCCTAATACCTAACTCTTGCAAAAAAGGAATATCTTCTTTTCTAACATAACTCGCAGTAACTACAATAGGCCCAAAATAATCTCCAGTACCAACCTCATCACTACCAATACTATTAATATTAAAAGGAATACTTATATCATTATCCTCTTTTTTTATATTTTTATTATTATCATCAAACCCATCATCAAGAATCATAGCCACTTCCTTATTACCCTTATTAAACTCTTGCCACATCAAAGCATCTTCCTTAGCATTTTCTCCTTGAAACATTACCTTATTAGAATTATATAAAGTAACTACCGTACCAGCTTCCTCTGCTTGAAAAACAGAATAAGGAGGATTACTACTCCTAAGCTTATCTTGATAATAACTAATTAATTTCTCTCTAGTATTACTATTTACTACAAAGACAATAGTCTCATTTTTCTTCTTCATTATAACCACCTAACATAATTGTACCATAAATTTATTAATTTTTCTTTTCTTTTTAAACTTTTTAGTATATAATTAAAATATAGAGGAGGGAAGAACATATATGAATATAGTAGATGTTGTAATCTTACTGTTTATTGCCTTAGGAGCCGTAATTGGATTTAAACAAGGATTTATTCAAAAAACTGCTAGTTTATTAGGATTAATAATAATAACTATAATATCTTTCTTGCTTAAAGATATTATATCAGTAATACTATATGAAAACCTACCATTCTTTAACTTTGGAGGACTAATTAAAGGTGTAGAAATGATTAATGTAATTATGTATGAATTAATTGCCTTCTTCATTATCTTTATTCTACTATCAGTAATACTAAGAATAATACTAACTATTACAGGAATAGTAGAAAAACTACTTAAAATGACTATTATCCTAGCTATACCATCTAAAATACTAGGTGCTATAGTAGGAGCTATAGAATACTACTTATATGCCTTTATCTTATTATTCTTACTAACATTACCAGTATTTAACATAAAAATAATTAATGAATCAAAATTTAAAGACAATATCTTAAACAAAACACCTATTATATCATCTTTTGCTAAAGAAACATTAGATGTATATAAAGAAGTATATGATGCAATAGATTCTCATAATGGTAAAAATACAGAAGAAGTAAATGGAAAAGTATTGGATGTCTTACTTAAATATGATATAATTAGCGTTGAATCTACAGAAAAACTAATAAATGCTAACAAAGTACATGTTAGTAATAAAGATGAAATACTAAATAAATATAGGGAGGCTAAATAATGAGCGTTATCCATTTAGAAAATGAAGACTTTAATAACTTAATAGCAAACAAGAAAGTAGTTGTAGACTTCTTTGCCACTTGGTGTGGACCTTGTAAAATGTTTGGTCCTATCTTTGAAAAAACAGCTGAAAAAAGTGATATAACTTTTATCAAAGTAGATACCGATAAACATCCACATATAGCTAAAGAATATGGTATAATGAGTATACCTACTATCTTATTACTAGATAATGGTAAAGTAGTAAACAAACATATAGGTTTTTTAAATGAAATAGAATTAGAAAACTTTATAAAATAAATTTTAAAAGGAGTTGATAGTGATGAGTAGAGTTAATCAAAAGTGTCCTAAAACCCTTATTTTACTAGGGGGGGGGGCAATTACAAATCCTTATAAATAAAGGGTTTAAGCCTCATTTTAACTATCAAAAAAACACATATAAATCTATATTAGAGATATAGCTATTTTTAGCTTGTATTTTTAATGTAGATTTTTTTATATTTAAATAAAAGAAGGAGAGTGTTAAACATGGATAATAATAAAAGAGTATACTTAATAATAGGAGTAATAACTATTACAATGTTAGTTATGGGAGTAACAACAGCGTGGTTTACTTGGCATAGTACTACTAATGCAGATGTAACATTTAATGTTAATGGATTAGATATTATTAATACTAATGTAGATATAATAGGTAAGAAGTTATATCCTACAAATAATAAAGAAAATGGTATAGTAGAAGAATTTACTGTTAAACAAAACAGTGATATATCTACTCCTGTATGTAGTGATTTTACTCTAACATTAACTACATTACCAACTGAGTTACAACATAAGAGTTTTAAGTATAAACTATATAATGGAACTAACCTAGTAGGAAGTGGTAACTTTGAAGGCAAGACACAAGGACAAGTAATAACTATTGCAACAAGTCAACCTGTTACAGGTAATATTTCTACATATAAGTTATATATCTGGATAGATGGTACTATGGATAATCCATTATCTATGGGAGGAAAAAGCTTTCTATTTAAATTAATTATTAAAGCAAGTCAACAAGAAAATGCATGTACACCTAGTGTATTACTTGATGACTCTGGTGCAAATATCCCAGTTTTAGCAGAAGGAATGATACCAATAAAGTGGGATGGCTCTAAATGGGTAAAGGCATCTACTACCATAGCAGGAGATTGGTATGACTACGATGCTAAGAAATGGGCAAATGCTGTAATGGTTACAAGTGATACAAGAGATAGTTATATGTCAGATATAACTAAACCAGTAGGTAGTGAAGTATTAGAAAGTGATATCTTAGCTTACTACGTATGGATACCAAGATATAAGTATCAACTATTTAATGTGAACTCCGAAAAAATGGACCCAATAGAGATACAAATAGAATTTGAAAGCAAAGATACTACAAAATCAACTGGAAGTACAAATGGAGAGTGGCTTACCCATCCAGCGTTTACTTTTGGTACTCAAGAACTATCAGGCATCTGGGTAGGTAAGTTTGAAACTAGTGTAGATACCAGTGATACTTGTTATATTAATCCATCAAAGACTAACTGTAATAAAGAGTTAAGTAGTCCTAGAATTAAACCAGCTAGAGTTTCCTTAACATATCAAAAAATATCCAATCAATTTTTAACATCTAAGAAGTTTGGTACTACTAATTATTTAACTACAAATGGAGTAAATCAGGTAGATGCCCATATGATGAAGAATATAGAATGGGGAGCAGTTGCATACTTAAAACAAAGTAAATATGGATTAGGTACAACAGATATAGCAAATAATTCATACGATAAAAATTATATTCCATATTATATGACGGGATGTGGACCTAAGAGTTTAACTGATTATAATAATTCTACTACAACATGTAATGCTTATAATACTGATATTGGTGTTAAGGCTTCTACTACAGGTAATGTATACGGAGTATATGATATGGCAGGAGGAGCATGGGAATACGTTATGGGAGTAATGAAAACTAGTGATGGAACCAGATTACTATATGGAGGTTACTCTGGATTTACAACGAGTACATTATCTTTAGATAGTAAATATGTAGATGCATATACATATGGAACATCTGGTAGTGATTATACAAGGAGAATCCTAGGAGATGCAACAGGAGAAACAAGAGGGTGGTATTCAGATGATGCTCGTTTTCCTGTTTCCTCCACTTCGTTCTTCGCACGTGGAGGCTACGGTGGTGGGTCTTACATGGGCGTGTTCTTCTTCAACGCCTTCGATGGGGATGCGATCAACCTCGGCTCCTTCCGTTCCACCTTGGCAACTCAGTAGGAGTTACTCCTAAACTTAACACACTTAAAAAATAAATATAAACTTATTTCAATTGATGGTAAAGCAATTAAAAGTGCTACTGATAAAATTAATGGAGGGAATATTCCTTATATAGTTTCAGCTTTTCCATCTGATTTAGGTATATCAATAGGACAAGTAAAAGTTGATGATAAATCTAATGAAATTACTGCAATACCCGAGTTACTAGATTTAATTGACATAGAAAATTGTATTATTACTATAGATGCAATAGGTTGTCAAAAAGATATTGCAAAAAAGATTGTTGATAAGAATGGGCATTATTGTTTTGCAGTTAAAGAAAATAAAAAGAATTTTTATCGAGATATAAAAGATTATTTTGATTATATTTTAAATAATAATACTGAAAAGCAAAACATAATCAATTATAAGAAAAATCTGTTATAACTTAACTAAATTAGATACAATCAATACTAAATTAGGTTTTAAAAAAAAATTAACATTGTATAATCATAATTTGGGCAATATAAAAAGATTAATATTTAATGTTATCCCTAAAGAATATTAATCTTCATATTTTTTATGCGTTTGACTGATTATTATTAAAAAATTATTTTTTTATGGTAAAATTAGATAGTAAGGAGAGAAAAAAATGAAAACAAATCTTATATACTTTGTTCATGGAACAACTTATGATAACGCCAGTAAAAAATGTTCTGGTTGGAAACAAGTCGAACTTAATGACTTAGGTAAAGAACAAGCAGCAAATTTAGGGAAGGTTAATGCAAATATTAAATTTGATGTGATATTTACATCAGATTTAATTAGAACAATAGATAGTGCAAATATTGCTTTTCCAAATGTACCAAAAATTCAAGATAAAAGATTGAGAGAATGTAATTATGGGGATTTAGATGGGGAAGATAAACATCTTATAGTATATGAAGAACATGTTGATACACCATTTCCTAATGGAGAATCTTTAAAAGATGTTGAAAAAAGAATTAAAAGTTTTATTGATGATATTTTAAAGGATTATAAAGGAAAAACTATAGGTATCGTTGCACATAGAGCTCCACAATTAGCATTTGAAGTTATAACTAAAAATATCAGTTGGGAAGAAGCGAATAAATGCGATTGGAGAAAAACTGGAGATTGGCAACCTGGTTGGAAGTACAATATAGATTAATGAGGGTAAAATAGCAAAAAAACTTCAATGTATCCCACATTTTAATGAAATTTATTGACTTATTAAGGTAAATAATGCAAAATCTCGAGTTTGACAGTTTCAAAAGAGAAAAAACTCTCCAGCCCTTATTTTATGGGGCTTGTGAGAGTTTTTTTTTGATTGCTAAAAAATGCGTACGTTTTAATTTGTTATTTTGCCTTTAAAATTTTTTTGTTTTTTATAATTTACTATTTCCATATCTGTGCTCAAGTTAAATAAATCGCGTAAAGCATCTGTTATACTAGTTCTTTCGTATTCAGGCTCAAATTCTAAACCTTTTTGTTCTAACATTATCATTTTTCCCATCTCCTTTTAACAATTTTTAATATCTCATTAATATTGCCAATTAAATTTGTGGTTAAACCATTCTTAAACCTAACACACTACAAATAAATATATCTATAAAGAGGCTTATCTAAGCTTCTTTTATTTAGAAAACTTTATCTATATCTATTTACAAAAAAGATAAAAAAATATATAATTATGTATATAGTAGATAGGAGGATCTTTCATATGCACTTAAACTTAAATAGAAAAGGACAAACCTTAGTAGAATATGTTTTAATTATTTCACTAGTAACTGTATTAGCAATAGGACTAGTAAAATATTTTGGAGGCTATCTTAAAGATTCCGTTACTAAAATGAGTTGTAATATGTCTGGCAAAGAGTATGTAGAAGGCAAAAAAGTTGGCGAAGCCTACTGTAGGGGAGACGAAGACCGTATCTCTTAGACTATTAAGGATGTGATTAGTTATGAATAATAAAGGACAAGCATTAATAGAATTTGTTCTTATATTACCTGTTTTTATTATGATGTTATTTCTAGTTATAGATTTTGGTAATATATATAGTAAAAAAGCTAATTTAGAAAATGATACTAATGACATTGTATCTTTACTTAAAAATGGTAAAGATTTTAATGAGATAAAAGAAATATATAAAAATTATATGATTAATATTAGTTATATAGATGATTATGAAAAAGTAACTGTAGTAAATTATGTAGATTTAATTACTCCAGGACTATCTAAAATAATAAGTAGTCCATATGAAGTAAAAATAGAAAGATATATATATTATGAATAAACTAAATAATAAAGGACAAGTACTTGTTACTTTTATATGTATGTTACCTATACTTATTGCTATTATAGGTGTAGTAGTGGATACTAATAACATGGTATATGAAAAAAGCAAATTAGAAAGTATAAATGTTCTGGCTACTACTTATTATAAAGAACATATAACAGATATAGACGTAACTAATAAAACAGTTGCTTTAATTAAGAAAAATGATAGTAATATTATTAATATAAATATAGATAAAATTAATAAAAAAATATTATTAGATAAGAAAATAGATAGTATTTTTGGTAAAATTATAGGTATTAAAGAATATGAAATTGTAAGTATTTATACCTATCAAGATGATATAATTAAAAGAGTAAAGTAGGTGTTAATATGGCTAGTAATTTAGGTAGAGTTATATCTATATCCTCAGTAAAAGGAGGAGTAGGTAAAACAACTTTTTGTATCAATTTAGCGGGTATACTTCACCTAATGAAAAAGAAAGTATTACTTATAGACTTAGATCTTCACAGTGGAGGACTTGCTACTATCTTAGATATCAAAAATAAAAAAGATATCTTCATGCTAGTAGATAGCATTAATAATAATCGTTTTACTACCCTAGGAGACTATGTTACTAAATATAATGATAACATTGATGTTTTAGCATGTCCTAAAGATCCTCGTGTTGCAAGTAAGGTAGAATCT
This sequence comes from uncultured Bacilli bacterium, assembly GCA_934096265.1. Taxonomy (GTDB): domain Bacteria; phylum Bacillota_I; class Bacilli_A; order RF39; family UBA660; genus JAEDMO01. Next base: position 88,160 of record CAKOLI010000001.1, read on the forward strand.
AAATACTTACCTCTTATCTTTGATATGGCAAAACATAACTACGATATCATCTTAGTAGATACCTCTCATATCCTAGATTACATTAATCTAACTATTATGGATTATAGCTACTTAAGCCTATTTATTATTACTAATGATATAGTAGATTTAAAAAACATGAAAAGCTTAGTAAGTATCTTTAATGATGCATCTAAAACAAACTACTTAACTATATTAAATAACTCAAGAGATACAGGTAAAGACTACTTAACTAACTATGATATACGTAATATTATTAAATGCAACATAGATTATACTATCTCTAAGAACTTATATATTAAAAATATAGATAAATACATCTTAAATGGAGAAATACCCTTAATAAATAAAAATATTATGCGTTTTCATTCTAAAGATGTAGATATAATGAAAAAAATAGCTAATCGCTTATTAGAAGGAGGCATCAAATAATGGCAAAAAAAAGCTTAGTAGAAATATTTGATATAACTCCTAATCAACAAGAATATAAAATTATTAAAGATTATGATATTATACCAGATAAAAAACTACTTGATAATCTGAGAAATAAAATTATAACTAACTTAATAGATAATAATATCCCAGATGATAAATTATTAGAACAATATATAAATGATGAAATAGATGAGACCCTAGTAGGCTATGATTTAGGTACCATAGAAAGAAACCATATCTTTAATTTAATTCAAAATGAAATAAATGGCTATGGTCCTATTACAGAACTATTATCAGATGACTCTGTTACCGAAATAATGGTAAATGGACCTGATGAAATATATGTAGAAATAGATGGACGTATTATTAAAGATGATAGTGTATCTTTTATAAATGATAACCATATCATAAGAACTATTCAAAGAATAGTACAACCCCTAGGCAGAACAATAGACGCTTCTACCCCCATGGTGGATGCTAGATTAAAAGATGGTTCAAGATTAAATGCAATTATTCCACCACTATCTTTAAAAGGACCAGTTCTAACAATAAGAAAATTCTCTAAAAATCTTGCAAACATAGAAGACGTCTTAAGAAAAGGAACCATGACAATAGACATGGCCAAATTCTTAGAAGCGTCTGTAAAAGCTAAATTAAATATCATTATATGTGGAGGTACTGGTACAGGTAAAACCTCACTATTAAATATTCTATCTAGCTTTATAGACGATAGCGAAAGAATAATTACTATAGAAGATGCCGCGGAATTAAGATTACACCAAAACCATGTAATATCCCTAGAAACTAGATTAGTAGGCTATGAAGGAACTGGTGAAATAACAATACGTGATTTAGTTAGAAACTCCCTTAGAATGAGACCAGATCGTATAATAGTAGGAGAAGTAAGAGGTAAAGAAGCCTTTGATATGCTACAAGCCATGAATACAGGACACGAAGGCTCATTAAGCACCCTACATGCTAACTCCCCAGAAGATGCCTTAAATAGACTAGAAACCATGCTACTTATGAATGATATGGAAATACCAGTATCTGCAGCAAGAGGCTACATTGAAAAAGCTATTAACCTAATAGTAAACGTAGAAAGATTATCTGATGGAAGAAGAAAAGTAACTAGCATAAGCGAAGTAGTAGGCATGGTAGATGGAAATATCAAAATAAAAGAAATATTTGCCTTCAAACAAAAAGGCCTAACTAGTAATAATGAAGTAATAGGAGAATTTTTAACATATAAAAGAGTACCTAAAGTATATGACAAAATCAAAAGAGCGGGCATTACCACTCTAAAAGACCTATTTGGTTAAATATAAATAAAGGAGTTGATAACAATGGATAATAATATTAAATTACTTATATTTCAGGTAATCATTATACTAGTTCTATCTATTGTTATCATATACCTAATAAGACAAAACATATCTATTCGTTTTGAAAGAAGAATAGGTAGATACAGCATCTCTCCATTAAAAAGCAAAGATAAATCAGTAATGGAAATAATTACCTCAAAATATCATAACCTAATAATTAAATTACGTAAATACATCTCTCGCATATTCCTATTTAGAATTATCTCTAAAAAGTATGATAAATATATAACCTATGGAGAAGCAGATAATATATCTGCGATAGACTTTGTAACCCAAAAATTATTTATTGCTACCTCCTTTGTCTTACTAACAATATTCTCTCAAGTACTCCAAACAAGAGTAGTAACTATAATAGAACTAATAATAAACTTTTGCATTGGCTATTATATCTTAGATATATATATGTATTATCATCATAAAATGAAATTAAAGAAAATGGAATCTCAAATCTTAAAAGCGGTCATTATTATGAATAATGCTTTTAAAGCGGGCAAATCTACCATTCAAGCCGTAGAAATAGCTAAAAACAAACTAGAATATCCCTTAAACGTAGAATTTAAAAAAATATATAATGATATAAAATATGGCCTTTCAATAGAAGTAGTATTCCAAAGATTTGCCAAAAGAGTAGATATAAAAGAAGTAAAATACTTATCATCTTCACTAACTATCCTAAACAAAACAGGAGGAAACATCGTAGAAGTATTCTCTTCCATAGAAAAGTCTTTATTTGATAACAAAAAACTAAAAGAAGAACTAAGAAACTTAACCGTAAGTACCAACCTAGTAGTAAGAATACTCATGTTTTTACCGTTTATCTTAGTCATGCTAATATATATATTAAACAAAGATTATTTCAACCCACTATTTACATCTATCTTAGGTTATGTTGTATTAGTATTAATATTTACTATCTTAATAATGTATATATATTTCTTAGAAAAGATAATGAAAGTTAAGGTGTAACTATGAAGAAAAATGAATTATCTAAAAAAATTTATAACGAAAAAACCATCAAAAAAACAGAAAAAAAAATAAAACTACTAGGTTTAAATAACAAAATAGATACTATCGAATTTCTAAATATAAGACTATTTACATCTATAATATTATTCTTTGTAATCATGTATATAACTTCCTTTGGATATGTCTTAGCTCCAACTATAACATGTGCATATTATCTTTTATGTGATAAAATACTTCTTGATAACAAGATTAAAAAAAGAAGAAAAAGCCTAGAAGATGAAGCAATGCATTTCTTTGAAGTATTAACTCTCTCATTACAAACAGGAAGAAACCTAGAAGAAGCCTTTGTTATAACTACTAATACCGTAGACTCTTCCTTGTCACTAGAATTTAAAGAAGCTCTAAGAGAAGTAAAATACGGTAAAAGTCTAACAGAAGCATTACTATCTGTCCAAGAAAAAATCCCTTCTGAAACTATAAATAACATTATTCTAACTCTCACTCAAGCGGATTTATACGGAAGTAGCATTATAGATACTATGAATAATCAAATAGATTATATTAGAGAAAAAAGAAAACTAGAAATTAAAGCAATGATTTCTAAAGTACCAATAAAAGTTAGTATTATATCAGTATTATTCTTTGTACCCTTAATACTATTAATAATACTATCCCCAGTAATATTAACATATATAAGTTAAATTACATAAAAAAGAAAAAAGTTAGTTGTTTTTTTCACATTTTTATGATAAAATTATCATTAGAATAGTAAAGTAGATTAAAGGAGAGATTTTATATGGCTTTTAATAAAATAAAAAATATGTTTAACATAGAAGAAGAAAGCAAGAATAATGAGGATGAATACTATAGTGCAACAGATATGACAATTCCATCTAACGGAGGGAAAATGATTCTTTTAGAACCACGTGCGTTTTCTGAAAGCCAACAAATCGCAGACCACTTAAAGAAAAGAAACACAGTAGTAGTTAATATGAAAAGAATTACTCCTGATGGAGCAAAAAGAATTGTCGACTTCTTAAGTGGCACAGTATATGCCATCGGAGGAGACCTACAAAAAATAGGCTCTGGTATCTTTTTATGTACCCCTAAAAATATTAACGTAGAAGGAAAAATAACTGAAGATGATGGCAAAAAAAAAGATGATGATTTAGAAATCGAATGGTAAAAGTATTTCAGTATTAAGTGAGGTGATTCATATGAAAAATTTTAGTATAACTTCTTCTGGATATAGTCAAACAGAAGTAAATCAATTCGTTGATATAGTTATTGCTAGATTAGAAAAGTTAGTTAAAGATAATAATACTCTTCTTGCACAAAATAAAAAACTAACTAAAGAAATAGAAACACTAAAAGAACAAAACAAAGAATCATATGACCTAGAAGCCAAACTAAATAAAGCTATTATCGCCGTTCAAGAAACAAGTGACAGAATGAAAGAACTAGCAAGAAGAGAAAGTGCTATGATAATAGAAGATGCTAAAAGAAATGCTAATGCTATTGTCCATGAAGCTCTAATAAATGCAGAAAAAACCGAAAACCAAACTCAAATGCTAAGAAAAAATATTAAAGTATATAAAAATAGGGTAAAAAGTCTATTGCAATCCCAATTAGAAATCGCAGAAGAATTAGACAAAACAGAAATTTAAAACAAAAACCCCTTGTTTTATTGCTTAATATGTGGTATATTAAGTATCAGTTTATAAAAACACACGCGGAAGACGTAGTTAAAACAAATTATTCATAGAGAACTTTCAAATAGGTGAAAAGAAAGTAATAATCTTTAACTAAAATCACTTCCAATGTTTTTAATTGATATGTAAATTAAAACGGCAGTACCGTTATAACTATTAAGAGCGTAGATAATTCTATGAATTTAAGGTGGTACCGCGGAAAGTATAGTTCGTCCTTATACATAATTGTATAAGGATTTTTTTATGAAAGGATTGATATTATGTTTAAAGAACTAGAAAAGAAAAAAGCATACGAAGTAGAAGAGGGCTATATCAAATATTGGAAAGACCATGATATATTAAATAAATCTATAGAAAACAAAGATAAAACCTTTGTCTTTTATGATGGACCAATATACGCTAACGCTAAACCAGGTATTCATCATGTCCTAGCCAAAACAATAAAAGATGCCTTCTGTAAATACAAATCCATGAATGGTTACAAAGTATTAAGAAAAATAGGCCTAGATACCCATGGATTACCTATTGAAGTAAACGTTGAAAAAAAACTAGGCTTCAAAAGCAAATCAGATATAGAAGAGTATGGCATTGAAAACTTCTGTAAAGAATGCAACAAAGCTACTGCCCTAAACATAGATGAAGTAAATCTTCTTACTGATAAAATGGGCCAATTTATAGATAGTACTAATCCTTATATAACTTGTAGTAATGAATACATCGAATCTGAATGGTGGTTACTAAAACAAATCGCGGACAAAAACTTAATATACCATGGCAATAAAGTATTGCCGTATTGTCCTAGATGTGGTACAGAACTATCCGCTAACGAAGTATCACAAGGATACCAAGAAGACAGCGTTAACACCGTAATAGTTCCATTTAAAATAAAAGATGAAGATACATACTTCTTAGTTTGGACTACAACCCCTTGGACCTTACTTGCTAACGTAGCTCTTTGTGTTAACCCTGATTTAGAATACATAAAAGTATTATCCAAAGGATATAAATTCATACTATCTAAATCCCTTGCGGATAAAGTATTAAAAGAAGAATACGAAATCCTAGAAACATATAAAGGTAGTGACCTCGCAGGCATTAAATACGAACAACTACTACCATATGTAAAAGTAGAAGGCAAATCCTTTGAAGTCCTAACAGACCCATATGTTACCGCAGAAGATGGCACAGGTATAGTTCATATAGCCCCTGCTTATGGAGAAGACGACAACAGAGTATGCAAACAAAATAACATTGCTACGATTAACCCAGTAGACAAAGAAGGCCGTTACACAACAGGACCTTGGCAAGGACGCCTAGTAACAGATAAAGAATTAGAAATAGACATAATTAAATACTTAAAAGAACAAGATAAACTATTTCAAAAAATAAAAATAACCCATGATTATCCACATTGTTGGAGATGCCATAGCCCATTAATCTACTATTCAAAAGATGCTTGGTACATAAAAACAACAGAATACAAAGATAAAATAATCTCTTGTAATAAACAAATTAACTGGTATCCAGAATACGTAGGTACTAAAAGATTTAATAATTGGCTAGAAAACATGGTTGACTGGGGAATATCAAGAAATAGATACTGGGGATGCCCTATGCCTATTTGGATATGTAAAGATTGTAATCATACCCATGTCATAGGTTCACTAGATGAATTACAACAAATGGTAAAAGAAGAAATAGACGTAAGAAAAATTGAATTACATCGTCCATACATTGATGAAATCCATCTTAAATGCCCTCATTGCAGTGGCACTATGGAAAGAGTAAAAGACGTCCTAGACGTATGGTTTGACTCAGGAGCAATGCCTTATGCTCAATACCACTATCCATTTGAAAACAAATCCCTATTTGAAAATCAATTTCCAGCGGACTTCATCGCAGAAGGAATAGACCAAACAAGAGGATGGTTTAACTCCCTAATATGTATATCTACCATAGTATCAGGAACCTCTAGCTTTAAAAACGTAGTGGTAAACGATATGGTATTAGATGCAAATGGCAAAAAAATGAGCAAATCAACAGGTAACATCATAGACCCAATTAAAACTATAGATACCTATGGAGCAGATACCCTAAGATGGTATATGCTATATGCCTCACCAGTATGGACTCCACTAAAATTTGATGAGGAAGGATTAAAAGAAGTCCACTCAAAATTCCTAAATCCTCTAAAAAATACATATACCTTTTTCGCAATGTACGCTAATATAGATAAAATAGATCCAAGAACATACGAAATAGACTATAATGACCTAGAAGAAATAGATAAATGGATGCTATCTAAATTTAACCGTCTAATTAAAAATGTAAATAATGCATACACAGAATATGACCTAAATAAAGTAACTAAATACATAACAGAATTTACTTCAGACGATTTATCTAATTGGTACATAAGAAGAAATCGTAAAAGATTCTGGGGTAGTACACTAGATAACTCTAAAAAAGGTGTATACTATACTACCTACAAAGTCCTACTTGATTTATCTAAACTAATCGCACCTATAACACCATTTATATCTGAAGAAATATATCAAAACCTAACAGATAAAGAATCAGTTCATCTAAGCTCTTTCCCAACATACGATGATAATCTAATAAATGAACAACTAGAAAATAAAATGGACTTAGTAAGAAACATCATCTCATTAGGAAGAAGTGCTAGAGAAGATGCTAAAATAAAAGTAAGACAACCAATCAAAGAAATAATACTAGATGGTAAAAATGAAGAAATATTAAAAGATGTAGAAGAACTAATCAAAGAAGAACTGAATGTTAAAAAACTAACATTCACTAAAGATTTATCTGCCTACATGAACTTCACTGTTAAACCTAACTTCAAAAATGCAGGCTCAGTACTAGGAAGCAAAATGAAAGATTTCGTAAATTACCTAAATAACCTAGATGAAAATACCATCACTGATATAAGAAATAATAAAGATATATACTTTGATAATATTAAAATAGATGCCTCTTTACTAGATATAAAGTTTAATGCTAAAGAAGGCTTTGATGTTACCATGGAAAACAATAACTTTGTTATCCTAAACACTTACTTGGATGAAGACCTACTAGATGAAGGTTTAGCAAGAGAATTTATAAGTAAAATTCAAAACTTAAGAAAAACATCAGGTTTTGATGTAGAAAATAGAATTAATATCTATATTACCGCTAATGAAGAATTTCTAAATAGATTAAATAAAAACATAGAATATGTAAAAAAAGAAACACTATGTATAAACCTAATTAACACTCCTAATAATAAAGAAACACTAGAAATAAACGATTATACTATAACTTGCACCCTAGAAATAGTAAATAAATAATATATGTACTGTGCTAACTGTTGTTATCTAGACTATAATTCCCATGAATGTGGAAGATACTACTGTACTAGAAAATACGACTATCACTACGCAGATGAAAAATCATGTACTTACTTTTGTGATAGTAAATATAGTAGTGACCTAGATACCAAATATCGTACTAAAGACCAAATGAATATGGCTATTCAAAATTCTATACATAGTAGAAATGAAGGATGCTATATCACCACTATTATCGTACATACTCTAGGATTAGGAGATAAACATAAAACTATTACCACTATTAGAAATTTTAGAAATAACTATCTACAAAAAAACATAATATATAAAAAATTACTATTAGAATACGACCTATTAGGTCCAACTATCGCAGATTCTATAGAAAAAGATAATAATAAAATTAAACTATCAAAAAATATCTATAATAACTATCTTATAAAAATAGAAAACGACATAACTAATAAAAACTACGAAAAAGCTATCGTAAAATACTTAAATATGACTGAAATATTAAGACTATATTATGGAATTAACAATGTAGATATAACTAATGAAAATACATCTGATATAACATCATTAGGTCATGGCAAACCAAAAATTAGATCCTTAAATAAGGACTAATTTTTTTTAAATACTACTAATATAGACTAATATTACTAAAAAAATACCATACTATTACTGGTGAGTAATATGGAAAATAAAAGTATATGGAAATATAATATTAAAAACAAAAAATACCCATCTCTAAATCAAGACATCCGCTGTGATGTATTAATAATAGGAGGAGGAATTACTGGTCTAACCACTGCCTATTTCTTAAAAGATATAAATACACTAAACACAGTTCTAATAGATAAAGATATGTGTGGAATGGGAATAAGTGCTAAATCGACAGGTAAACTAACTATCATGCAAAACTTAATATATGATAAAATATCTAAATGTTATGATACAAAAACTTCCCTAAAATACCTAAATAGTCAAAAAGAAGCCATCAAAATAGTAAGAGATATTATCCTGAAAAACGATATATCTTGTAACTATGATAAAACCCCATCATACGTATTTACTAACGATATAAATAAAATAAAAAACTTTGATAATGAAATATCCTTCTACAAAAAAGCCAATATCAAATATAAAGTAAAAAACTACATTCCATTAGACTATCCATCTATATATAGCTTAAAAATAAACACAGGAGGCGTCTTCAATCCAGTAAAATATCTTCTATCATTAAGAGAGATAATTAATAAAAACATAAAAATATATGAAGATACCAAAGCTATAAAAATATATAAAAGAAATAACACATACCTAGTTCATACCGATAAAAACTACATCATCTACACCAAAACCCTAGTAGTATCTACCCATTATCCAATATTTATCTTAAAAGGCCTTATCCCTTTTAAAACCCATGTAGAAAAATCCTACCTCCTATGTGCTTCTTCAAATAGCAACAAAGGTATCCAACTACTGTCAAACACATCCCCAAAAGTAACAATAAGATATCATACTGATAAACAAAAAAACTATATTATTTATGGAGGATATACCCATAATATAAACAACATAGTAGATACAAGAGATATTTATAAAAACTTAATTTCTTCATATAAAGAAAACTTCTCTGGTAAAATAAAATGCTATTGGTCTAATCATGATATTATGAGTTATGATAATCTTCCGTATATTGGTAAGATAGATGAAAATCTCTATATAGCAACTGCTTATAACAAATGGGGAAATACTAATGGTACTATCGCTGGTAAAATAATAACAGACCTAATCCTAAATAAAAATAATCCCTATATAAACCTATTTAATCCAACAAGAAAATTATCCAAAGACAAAATAAAAAACCTAATTATCTATAACTATAAAACTATTAAAAGATACATTCTAAATAAACTATCTAAAAAGATGACCTACTATGATAACACCGTTAAAATAAAGAAAATTAACAATATACTATGTGGTATCTACATAGATAAAGAAGGTATACACCACATAGTCAAAAACACCTGTCCTCATATGAAATGTAACCTTATATTTAACTACAAAGATAAAACATGGGATTGCCCTTGCCATGGCTCCAGATTTGACATAGATGGCAACGTCTTATTTGGGCCATCTGTATACAACATAAAAATAGATAATAACTAACATTATAAAAAATTAAAAAAATTAGCACTTATCTCTTGACAATGCTAATTAATAGTTATATAATTGTATTAGCACTCATAAATTAATAGTGCTAGTATTAAGGAAGTGATAGCTTGCTAAATAATAGAAGAAATGAAGTATTAAAAATAATAGTAGAAGAATACATCAAAACAGCACGTCCCGTTGGCAGTGACTATGTCTGTAAAATACTTGATTGTTCCTCTGCAACTATTCGTAATGAAATGATGTATCTAGAAGAAGTTGGCTATCTTGAAAAAACTCATACCTCTTCTGGACGTATCCCCAGTGAAAGTGGCTATCGTTACTACGTAGATAATCTAATGAAACCAAAAGATATTACTGGAGAAGATATGCTAAAACTTCAAACTATCTTTAAAAACAACTCACTAGTAATAAGTGATGCAATTAAAAAAAGCTTAGAAATAATATCAGAAATAACTAACTATACAACCATTGCTCTTGGTAATAATGCTATTGAAAACCGTCTTAAAAAAGTAGAAATTATTCCTCTAGAAGAAAGCAAAATACTAACCATGTTAATCACGGATAAAGGATATGTTGAATATAAGAATATGTTACTACCTAGTGATATATCTCCTAGTGAAGTAAAACAAACAGTTGACTTAATAAATAAATTACTAACAGGTACTCCTATTAGTGAAATAAGCAGTAAACTAGAGTTTGAAATCAAACCAATTATCCCTAAATACGTTAAACAGCATGAAGTATTATATGATGCTTTCTATAGTGCATTTTCTGAATTTAAAGAAAAAGCAAACGAAGTACATTTCGTTGGTAAAAGTAACTTTCTAATGCAGCCAGAGTTTAGTAGTATTGATAAAATAAAAGATATTATGAATAAGTTTGATAATATAGAAAATGTCAGTGAGTTAAAAGAAGATAGCAGTGGAATTAACATATACATAGGTAAGGAAAATGAGTTAGATAATGATGTTTCTATCATAAAAACCAAATATAACTATAATGGAGAAGAAGGAACTATTGCTATAATAGGACCTAAACGCATGGAATACGACAAAGTAGTAGGTATTCTTGATTATATTAAAAACAATCTAAATAGTTAAATATCATTATAAAATGTAGAAAGGAAACGTTTATGAGTAAAAAGAAAAAAGAAGTAAAAGAAGAAACAAAAGAACAGATACATCCTGAAGAAAACAATGTAGAAGAAACAGAACTTCTTGGTAATAGAATTAAAGACTTAGAAGAAAAATTAGTTCGTAATCAAGCAGACTTAATCAACTACAAAAGAAGAAAAGAAGAAGAAACTAGCAGATTACTAAAATACGCTAATGAAGATATCATCAAAGATTTATTACCAGTTATGGATAATTTTGAAAGAGCTATAGAAAGTGCTTCTTCAAATGATGATACTAAAAGTGTATTAGAAGGTATTAAAATGATATATAACAGTATGGTAAACATTCTAAATAAAATAGAAGTTAAAGAAATAACTTCCCAAGATCAAGAATTTGATCCTACTTATCATCAGGCAGTATTAACTGGTAAAGATGAAAGTAAGAAATCAGGAATTATCCTAGAAGTATTACAAAAAGGTTATATGTATAAAGATAGAGTCATCAGACCATCAATGGTGAAAGTAAATGAGTAAAATTATATTAGGACTTATTTACCTAGCTGTTATTGCAATAACTATCACTATGATGATAGTACTATAAATTAAATAAATAAAAAAGGAGAATGATATATATGAGTAAAATTATTGGTATAGACTTAGGTACAACAAATAGTTGTGTATCAGTTTTTGAAGGGGGAGAAGCAAAAGTAATCCCTAACGCTGAAGGAGAAAGAACAACTCCATCAGTAGTAGCATTTAAAAATGGAGAAATAATAGTAGGTAGTGCCGCTAAAAGACAAGTAGTTACTAACCCTAATACTATCTCTTCAATAAAAAGAAAAATGGGTACTTCTGAAAAAGTAGAAGCAGAAGGCAAAAAATATACACCAGAAGAAATCAGTGCAATGATTTTAGGCGACTTAAAGAAAACTGCAGAAAGTTACCTAGGAGAAAAAGTAAATAAAGCAGTAATCACTGTACCAGCATACTTTAACGATGCTGAACGTCAAGCAACAAAAAATGCAGGTAAAATCGCTGGCTTAGAAGTAGAAAGAATTATCAACGAACCTACCGCTGCGGCACTTGCCTATGGACTAGATAAACAAGAAAACCTACATACTGTCTTAGTATATGACTTAGGTGGTGGTACATTCGATGTATCTATCCTAGAACTAGGTGATGGTGTATTTGAAGTTAAATCAACATCTGGTAACAACCGTCTAGGTGGCGATGACTTTGATAACCGTATCGTTGATTACTTAACAGAAACATTTAAAAAAGAAAACGGTATTGACTTAACTAAAGATAAAATGGCAATGCAAAGACTAAAAGATGCTGCTGAAAAAGCTAAAAAAGATTTATCAGGAGTAACTACTACCCAAATTAGCTTACCATTCATATCTCAAGGCACAGATGGCCCACTTCACTTAGAATTATCTCTATCAAGAGCTAAATTTGAAGAATTAATTCATGACTTAGTACAATCTACACTAGAACCAGTAAGAAAAGCCTTAAAAGATGCAAAACTTACTAAAAATGATATTAACAAAGTTATCTTAGTAGGTGGTTCTACTAGAATACCTTGTGTACAAGAATTAATCAAAAAAGAACTTGGTATGGAACCTTCTAAAGGCGTTAACCCAGACGAAGTAGTTGCAATGGGAGCCGCTATTCAAGGTGGTGTATTAATGGGAGACGTAAACGACATCGTATTACTAGATGTAACACCATTATCACTTGGTATTGAAACATTAGGTGGCGTTATGACTACATTAATAGAAAGAAATACAACAATACCAACTACTAAATCACAAGTATTCTCAACAGCAGCAGACAATCAACCAGCCGTAGATATCCATGTAGTACAAGGTGAAAGACCAATGGCAGCAGATAACAAAACATTAGGAAGATTCCAACTTACAAATATTCCTCCTGCACCACGTGGAGTACCACAAATAGAAGTATCATTTGATATAGATGCCAACGGTATTGTTAACGTTAAAGCTAAAGATTTAGGTACTAACAAAGAACAAAGTATAACTATTACAGCATCTAATACCCTAACAGATGAAGAAATAGATAAAATGATGAAAGAAGCAGAAGCCAACAAAGAAAAAGATGCTAAACGTAAAGCTCTAGCGGATGCTAAAAACGAAGCAGAACAAACAATATTCATGACAGAAAAAGCTATTAAAGACCTAGGTGATAAAGTAGATGCTAAAGAAAAAGAAGAAGCAGAAAACTTAATTAAAGACCTAAGAGAAACATTAGATAAAGAAGATGTAGAAGAAATAACTAAGAAAAAAGATGCTCTATTAGAAAAAGCAAACGCTCTAGCAAGCAAAGTATACGAAGAAATAGCTAAAGGCATGCAAGAAAACAAAAACGAAGAACAAAATAAAGAAACTACAAAAGAAGACAAAAAAGATGATACTATAGATGCTGAATTTGAAGAAAAATAAAAATACTAATAAGAAGTTCTAGGCTAAACTAGAACTTCTATTAAAGTATATACAAAGGAGAATAATTTTGAATAAATATAAATGGGATATCCAAAAAATGATTAAAGATAAAGAAGAATTTAATAGCAATATTAATAAAATTAAAGATAGTATTACCAAAATAACCAAAATGAAAAATCATATACTAGATAACGAATATACCCTAGAAGAATATCTAAAAGAAAGTGAAACCCTAGATCGTACTTTAGAACTAGTATACACTTATGCTTCTATGGTATGTGATACAGATACAACAAACAATGAATATCAAGTATTAAAATCACAAGCAGAAAAAATATATGACGAAGTTCAAGACAAACTATCATTCATAAGACCAGAAATACTATCTAAAAACAAAGAAGATGTAGACATATTATTAGATAAAACACCATATTTAAAACAATATAAACTATCATTTGAAAAATTCTTTAGATATAAAAAATATACTCTAAGCGATAAAGAAGAAATCCTTCTATCTAAGATATGCAATGTATTAGGAAGTAGCAGTGAAGCATTCTATAACCTAAATAATGCTGATATCAAACTAGGTACTATTAGAGATGATAAAGGAAAAAGAGTAGAATTAACTAGCAGTAATTACAGTAAATACGTAAGCAGTAATATACAAGAAGTAAGAAAAAGTGCTTATAATACTCTATATAAATATTATAAGAACCATAAAAATACTATTACCGCATTACTAAAAAGCAAAATAAAAGAAAACGTTACTTTATCTAACATAAGAGGTTTTAATAGTCCTCTAGAACAAAGCATGTATCAAGATAATATAGATCCTAAAGTATATCTATCCCTAATAGAAAAAGTACATGCTAACTTAGATACTATGTATGAATATATGGAACTAAGAAAAGAAATACTTTCCCTACCTAAATTAAATATGTATGATATATATGTAAACTTATCAAAACAATCAAACAGAACTATTTCCTATGATGAAGCCAAAGATATAATTATATCTTCCTTATCACCTCTAGGAGAAGATTATATAGAAAATCTAAAGAAATCCTTTGAAGAACGCTGGATTGATGTATATCCTAAAAAAGGTAAAAAATCAGGAGCATACAGCTGGGGATGTTACGATAGCTATCCATACTTATTATTAAATTATGAAAATGACCTAGATTCTTTATCAACACTAGCTCACGAATTAGGCCATTCCATGCACAGCTATTACTCTAAACAAAACCAAATATATGAATATGCAAACTATCCCATCTTTCTAGCGGAAATAGCTTCTACCGTAAATGAAATTCTTCTAAATGAATATCTCTATAGAAATGCTAAAAATAGTGATGATAAAATACTCTACCTAAATGAATTTTTAGATAAAGTAAGAACAACAATATATAGACAAACTATGTTCGCAGAGTTTGAAAAAATAATGCATGATAAAGAACAACAAAACATTCCTCTAACCGAACAAGAATTTTCAAATACATACTATGAATTAAATAAATTATATTACGGAGATAATGTTATCAGTGATGATTTAATTAGATATGAATGGATGAGAATCCCACATTTCTATACCTCATTTTATGTCTACAAATATGCAACAGGTCTATCTTGTGCTATTTATATTGCTTATTCTATTTTAAATAATAATACCAAATTAAGAGATAATTACTTAAAATTCTTATCATCAGGAGGAAATGGTTACCCACTTGACATTTTAAAAATAGTAGGTATAGACCTAACAACAGGAGAAGTTATAGATAAATCCCTAGATATATTTAAAGAAAAATTAATTGAATTTAAAAACCTAATTAGAAAGTAGTGAATTTTATGAATAAACGAGATTATTATGAAGTCCTAGGAGTCCCTAAAACTGCGACTGAACAAGAAATAAAAAGTGCTTTTAGACGCCTAGCTAAAAAGTATCATCCCGATGTCTCAAAAGAAAAAGATGCCGCTGAAAAATTTAAAGAAGCTCAAGAAGCATATGCCGTATTATCAGATGAAAATAAAAGAAGAAAATATGACCAATATGGCCATTCAGCATTCACTGATGATAGAGGAGGCTTCTCTGGCTTTGAAGGCTTTGACTTTGGTAGCATGAATGACATTTTTGATGATATCCTATCTGGTTTTGGTTTCTCCTCATCATTTGGAGGAAGAACTTCAAAAAGTACCCGCAAAAATGGCAATGACGTCTTATACAAAATGAACATTACTTTTACCGAAGCAGCCTTTGGCTGTGAAAAAGATATCAAACTAGATGTCATCGATGTATGTAGTGAATGCAATGGAGCAGGTGGCTTCAATGAACATACATGTACCTCATGCCACGGCTCTGGAATGGTAACATCAGAACAAAGAAGCCTCTTTGGAACATTTCTAACCAAAACGCCTTGCCCTACATGTGGAGGAAAAGGCAAAACATACGAAAGAAAATGCCCTAAATGTAAAGGTACAGGAAAAGTAAAAGAAAACAAAACAATATCTGTAAAAGTACCTGCAGGCGTAGATACAGGTAATAGACTAAGACTAAAAGAAAAAGGAGAAGCGGGCCTAAACGGAGGTATAAATGGAGATTTATATATCGAATTTAACGTCCTAGAACATGAAATATTCGAAAGAAACGAAGACGATATTTACCTAAACCTACCAATAACCATAACCGAAGCCGTCTTAGGATGCAAAAAAGAAGTACCAACCATATATGGTAACGTAACAATGTCCATCCCTGCGGGAATACAAAACAACGACAAACTAAGATTAAGAGGCAAAGGAATAGAAAACGTCCATACTGGTAAAAAAGGAGATATGTACGCCGTTATTGATATCATCATCCCAGAAAAACTAACCAAAGAACAAAAAACATTATTTGAACAACTAGATAAAACACCACTAGACAATCATAGCGCATTCAAAAAATACAAAAATTATGTCAAATAGGCATAATTTTCTTTTATATTTTATATTAATATGTTATATTAAAAATAGAGGTGACTATATATGACAAAAGAAGATATAATAAAAATACCAAAACAAAATTTAGAACAATTCCTAACAAACCTAACTGAAGAAGAACTATTAAAACTAAAAAAAGAAATAGAAGAATATTTAGAACCCCTAACCATGGGAGATATTTCTTCTAAAGAAGCATCACAATATATTCAAGCAAGCCTAATTATAGGTAAAATAATAAGACAAAGAAAAGAAAAAAATAATTTAGATAAACTAGACATGACATTTGTAAATATAGCTAATAAAAATAGAAAAAGATAGGAAGTATATTATGGATAAAGATAAAGAATTAATATTTGATAATGCTATAAATGAAAAAATAAAACAAAATAAACGCCAAGAATTATTTAAAAACGCTTGCATTAAAACAACCAGAATAAACCCAGGTAAAGTAATAAATAAAGAGCAAGCAAAAAACGAAAATAAAGCAAAAGAAAAAAGAAAAAATGCTATTAGATGTATATGTACAATTCTAGTTCTATATCATCTAACTGCTTCAGCGGCTCTAATAGAATCAAATGACACCATCGTAAAAGACTTTATCAAAAACGTAACACACCCTATAACAACCGCTAGTAAAGTAATAGAAAAATTTACAGATACCTGCAAAATATTCATAGATGATGATACTATAGAAGATACATTCCAAAAAGGAGGTAGATAATCTATGTATAATAAAAATGATATTATAACCCTAGAAGATAACAAGAAATACCTAGTAGTAGAAAACATAAACATAGATAATAACAACTATCTCTTACTAACAGATTATGAAGATGATAAATCTGATATTGCTATAGTAAAAGTAATAAACACTACCGATAATACTTACCTAGATAATATAGATGATGAAGAAGAATATACTAAAGTACTAAACAAGATGACATTAATGTATAAAGATGAAATCAACTTACTTCTAAATAACATTAACAAGGACTAATATGCAACGTTATTTTGCTAAAGATATAATTGATAACATCGTACAATTAGATACAAAAGATATTCATCATATTAAAAATGTTATGCGTATGAAACCAAATTCTATTGTAGAAGTAGTACACAATAACAACTTATATAACGCATATATTACTAGTAATTACCAAGTAAAAATAACATCCACTATAGATAATTACCAAAAGACTAATAAAGAAATAATCTTATCCCCAGCACTAATAAAAGAACAAAAACAAGATTTAATCTTTCAAAAAGCAACAGAAATAGGTGTATCTAAAATAATTCCTCTATCATTAGAAAGATGTGTAGTAAAAATAGATAAATCTAAAGAACTAAAGAAAAAAGAAAGATGGAATACCATCTGTAAAGAAGCAAGTGAACAATCCAAAAGGCTAAATATCCCAACAATAGAAAATATTAGCACATTAGAAGAACTATGTAACACTAAAGCGGACCTAAAAATAATCTTAAATACCAAAGAGGATACTAAAACATTAAAAAATGTTTTGAATAATAATCCAAATTGTGATAAAATTATAGTAGTAATTGGCCCTGAAGGAGGCCTAACTGATAAAGAAGTTAAATACTTAGAAGAAAATGGATACATATCTGTAACCCTAGGTAATAATATCCTTCGTGCAGAAACCGCATGTATCAGTGTTCTTAGTATGATTAATTACCATTTTATGAGGTGAGATAATGGAAGTAATAAACAAACTTAGTAATATAGAACTTGTATTACTAATAATCAATTTAATATTAATAATAAGCTTTATAATATCTATAACAACACTTACATCTAAAAATAAAAAACTAAGAAAAATAATAAATAAACTAAACCATGAAGAAAAAATTAACATAATTAAAACAAGTGATATCGATTTTAACAAAATAAAACTAGAAAAAAGTAACATAAAAGAAGTATTACAAAAAGAAACTGTAGATAACACACCTGACTTAAACAATACCTTTTATTCTAAAAATATCCTAAATGAAATGGGTACCAAAAATCAAACATCCCCATTATCATTAGGCAAAGGCAGTGATGTAATACCACTTGGAGAAACCCAAAAATTATCTCCTATAGATATAGAAAAAATAGAAACCTATAACAACAAAGAATTAAATAAAGAACTAAAAAAAGAAAACATCACTCCATTAGATGACTTAATGGTACGAGAAGCTATAGGCACTGATAATGAAGATAGCCCAATAGAATTTACTTCCTTTGAATCATCACAAGAAGAAGATGCTATAATAAGCTATGATGAACTAATTAAAAATACTCATCTAGCAGAAACAAGAGAAAAAAGATACAACGTTGATGTAGAAGACGATAACGAATTTTTAAAAGAACTAAAAACATTTAGAAATAATATGTAATAAAGCACCTATCATTAGGTGCTATTTAGATAGGGGATAATTATGAAAGTAGGAATATGCAGCTTAGGATGCAAAGTAAATATATATGAAAGTGAATATATAACTAATATATTAAAAGATAATGGTTATGAAATAGTACCATTCTCTTCATATGCAGATATCTATATAATTAACACATGTACCGTTACTAACACATCAGATAGCAAATCAGAAAAAATGATAAATAGAGCAAGAAAGCAAAACAAAGATGCTATCGTAATTGCAATGGGATGCCATAGTCAAATAAAAGGAAATATAGACTCTGCAGACATCACAATAGGTAACAAAGATAAAAGCAAAATAATAGAACTAATAGAAGAATATATCAAAAACAAACAAAAAATAACAAGAATATACAACCTAGAAAACGTTCCATTTGAGGATATGACTATAACCAAATTTAACAGCCATACAAGAGCATTTGTCAAAATAGAAGATGGATGTGATGCCTACTGTTCTTACTGCATCATACCATACGCAAGAGGCTGTATAAGAAGCAAAGATAAAAATAAAGTCATAGAAGAAATAACTTCACTAGTTAAATCAGGATATAAAGAAATAGTCTTAACAGGTATTCATACTGGTAAATATGGCAAAAATACAAACTATAACTTAGAAAACCTATTAAACGATATAATAAAAATACCTAATTTATACAGAATAAGAATATCCTCTATTGAAATAAACGAAATAACCGATGGCATCATAAAACTAATAAAAGAAAATAGCAAAATAGCAAAACATCTGCATATCCCTATCCAATCAGGAAGCAACAAAATACTAAAACTAATGAACCGTAAATATAATATAGAATACTTTAAACAAAGAATAGACCTAATTAGATCTTCTATTAAAGATATATCTATAACAACAGACCTAATCGTAGGATTTCCTAATGAAAACGAAGAAGACTTCGAAGAAACCCTAAATACACTAAAACAAATTAAATTTACCAAAATACATACATTTCCATATTCTAACAGAAAAAATACACCTGCAAGCACCATGCCAAATCAAGTAGACAGTAAAACAAAAAAAGAAAGAACTAAAAAAGTTATAGCTTTATCTGATGAATTAGAAAACTCCTTCTATACTAAAAACCTAAATAAAGAATATGAAGTCTTAATAGAACAAAATAAATCTAACAAAAGTTATGGTTATACTACTAACTATATTCCTATTGTTATTGAAGAAAATATTCCAAGTAATAAAATAGTATTAGTAAAATTAACTAAAATTGATAATAAAAAAGTAATTAGTACAATACAATTAATATAGGTGATTATATGAAAATAGGTATATTTGACTCTGGCTCAGGAGGTCTAACTATCCTAAAAAAATTAATAGAAAACAACAAGTATCATGACTATATCTATGTAGGTGATACTAAAAACTTTCCATACGGAGAAAAAACAACAGAAGAATTAAAAACATATGCAGATAAAATAATAAACTTCTTTATAGAACAAAGATGTAAAACAATCATAATAGCATGTGGAACTTTATCTATAAGCATATATCCATATCTAAAAGAAAAATACAAAAACTTAAACATAATAGATGTAATAACTCCTATGCTAGAATACATAAAAGAAAATAACTATCAAAACATAGGCATAGTAGGTACTAACACTATGATAAATAACTTAAAAAATATAAATCTAAATAACCTAAACATAATACCTAATAGTTCTAAAACTCTAGCTACATTAATAGAAGAAGATAACCAAAGTAAAATAAAAAGCACTATAAAAACTCTAATCAATCCATATCTAAATAAAGACCTAGACTTATTTATCTTAGGATGTACTCACTATCCATTAGCAATTAACTACTTCAAAGAATATTTAAATACTAAAATACTAGATCTAAGTACACTAATACCTAAGTATATAGATAATGGAAGTATCCTAAAAATAACTATCTACTTTACATCTATTCATAATAAAGATATTAAAAACGTTCTTAAAACAATTAACTCTAAATATACAGTAAGTAAACTAAATATATAAATATTTTATTAAAAATACTTGCATATAAATAAAATTTATGCTATGATTAATTCATAAAATATGTAAATTAAAAAATACCAAAAAATTCACAAATTTATAATAAAAATTAATAAGATTTTAGGAGTTGATAGTGATGAGTAGAGTTAACCAAAAATGTCCTAAAACCCTTATTTTACTAGGGGGGGGGGCAATTACAAAACCTTATAAATAAAGGGTTTAAGCCTCATTTTAACTATCAAAAAATATATAAAAAATATATAAATCTATATTAGGGATATAGCAATTTTGCTATATTCTTTGATATAGATTTTTTATGTTTATTAAAAGAAGGAGAGTATCATAATATGGATAATAATAAAAGAGTATACTTAATAATAGGAGTAATAACTATCACTATGCTAATAATGGGAGTAACCACTGCGTGGTTTACTTGGAATAGTAGCATTAATACAGATGTAACATTTAATGTAGAAGGGTTAGATATTACTTATACAGGAGATGAAAATGTTCTAAATAAAAAGCTATATCCTACAGCATCTATGACTAATACAGATAATGTAATACATAAATTTAGTTTAGTAACTACATCTAATCTAGTTTAGTACAAATAACAACTAATATTAATCAACTTGATTTACTTTGCTTTAAAGGAAAAATAAAAAATAAGTTATTTAATTTAAATCTAACTGGAAAAGAAAATATTGATTATAATCTAAATGTTATAATATCAATTAATATATAATATAAGTAGTGTCCTCGGTTTGGTATTGTAACGGCAAGTAATTTTTTTAAGTATTTTTAATTAAAGGTTATGAAATTAGTAAAGATATGTTTAGTTGCATATCTTTTTCGCTATGCATATTAAGAAAGAGAGAAATGGTAAATGAATTTAAATTATGCAATATTTAGAAGTCAACCAATCATGACTATAAATAATTTGGCTGGAATAGGTTCTCATAACAAAAGAGAAAAACAGTCATATAAATCTAATCCAGATATTAAAAAAGAAATATCTAGTAATAATATGGAATTAGTACCTCTAACATAAAAATATGTTAGAGGTTTTTATAATAAGACAATCGACTATAAAAAAGAATTTGAAGAAAGAATGAAAACAGAGAGGGAAGATGGGAAAAGAACATTTAGAGAAATGTTAGATAAAAGCAAAAATGTAGTTGCGGATGAACTTTTATTTACTGCAACTAATACTTTCTTTAAAGATATGACAAGAGAAGATATAAAAGTTTGGGCTGATACTTGTATAGACTTTGTCTATAATGATTTAGGTTATACGAAATATCAGATATTACATGCAACAATATACTTGGATGAGAAAACTCCACATATTCATTGTGTATTAATCCCAATTGCAAAAAAGTTAGATAAAAGGAGTAATTCTGAAAGATATGCTATTTCAAAGAAACAATATATTAAAGACAAAAATCATTTATCCGAGTTGCAAGATAAGTATCATAAGAGATTAATTGGTAAAGGATATGATTTAGAAAGAGGAATTAAAAATTCTGATAATGAAAATATTAATATAAAAGAGTTCAAAAAGATAACTAGAAAATTAAATAATGAACTAAATGTTAAAAATGAAAGATTAAATAAATCGCTCGAGGCTTTTAATGAGAAAATGAAAACACTTGTTAAATAAAGAGTATGTAAAAATAAAGAAAGATACTTTTGATAGTATGAACAATGTTATCAAAGAGTCTAAAAAAGTTATGGATATGCAACCTAAGTTAAATTATAGTTATAAAGAAATAGATTATTGCTCTTATAGTTATAGAAGTATAGAAAGACAGAAAAATAATTTAGAAAATGAGATAGAATATTTGCAGTATAAGAATGAAAAGTTGGAAAATGAAAATAGAACTTTAAAAAACAAAAAAAAGCTATTTTAAAGGCAATAAAAACGTTTTTTAGACAGATACTATTATATTTGGTAATGATAAGGCAAAAGAAGCAACTACTAACGAAATAATAGCACATTATGATAATAAAAACTTTACTAGAAAAGATGTAGTTAATATATCATTAGATACTACAAAGGAAGATGAGTTATTTAATTATGTTGGAGTTGAAAAAGAATATGTTCGAATGAAACATTCGGAATTAGATTATGATAGTAAGGGAAAAGATGATTTTGAATTAAGTAGATAAATGTTAAAATAGTCAACATTTATTTAAAAAATCTATTGACAAATATTAAAAGTATGCTAAAATATAATTTAATTAATTTGAGGAGGAGACCGCATGAAAAAAGATTCTGTAATGGAATTATTAGATTTAATCAAAAAAATCAGTGCTAGGAATAAATATTATACTAACATTATTTACTCATGTTCTCTTTTAGACATAATTAGTAATAAGATAATAACGGTGACCAAAATTACATTATAATATAGTGTTTTTTGGCACCGATTATTTTTTTATTTAGGAGGTGTTTTAGTGAATAATATTACGTTACAAGATTTACTAGAAAAATTAAAGGAATACAATCCAGATGAAATAGAGATTGTAAAAAAAGCTTATAATTATGCTGATAATTTACATTCTGGGCAAATGAGACAAAGTGGCGAACCATATATTAGTCATCCATTAAATGTTGCATATATTTTGGCAGATATGCATGCAGATAGAGATACAATATGTGCTGGTCTTTTACATGATACATTAGAAGATACTAACATCACAAAAGAGGATATCGCTCATGATTTTAATCAAAATGTTGCCAATTTAGTTGATGGTGTAACAAAATTATCAAAAATGAATTTTTCTTCTAAACAAGATCAAAATTATGCAAATACAAGAAAAATAATAACAGGTATAACGGAAGATGTAAGAATAATTATAATTAAATTGGCTGATAGACTTCATAACATGAGAACATTACAATTTAAATCGGAATTTAAGCAAAAAGAAAATGCACTTGAAACTATGGAAATATTTGTTCCACTTGCTTATTATATAGGTGCTTATAGAATAAAATCAGAGTTAGAGGATTTATCATTACAATATCTTAAACCGGATATGTATAAAAAAATAACTGAGAGAAAAATGAGATTGGAAGAATCAAGTGATGAGTGTTTAAAAGAAATGCTATATAAGATTGAAGCATTGCTAAATGCTAAAAATATACCAAATGAGATAAAGATAAGGACAAAGAATATTTATGGCATATACAAAAGACTAAATGAAGGTCATAAATTATCTGATATTCATGATTTGTTAGCACTTAAAATAATGGTTGATGAAGTGGCGAATTGCTATTATACATTGGGGATGATTCATAAAGAATATCATCCAATAAATGATAAATTCAAAGATTATATCTGTAATCCAAAAACAAACATGTATCAAAGCTTACATACAACTGTATTTGGACCTGATGATAGATTAGTTCAAACTCAAATAAGAACATTTGATATGGATAAAGTAGCATCATTTGGATTGACAGCATATTGGGATGAACAAAAAGGAAAAGCAAGGGATGTAATGCAAGAGGATTTGAAACAAAAATTTCAATTCTTTAAATCACTAACTGAAATAAATTCTATGTTTGGTGATAACCAACAATTTGTTAATCAAGTAAAGACTGAACTATTTGCTGATAGAGTTTACGTTTATACGACAAAAGGTGACATAATAGAATTACCTAAAGGAGCTACACCAATAGATTTTGCATATAAGATACATACTGATATAGGAAATACAATGGTTGGAGTATTTGTAAATGACGAATTTGTGCCAATTGATTATGTGTTGAAAAATAAGGATAGAGTTAGAATTGTTACTGATGAATTATCTTTTGGCCCTAGAGAAGATTGGATAGATAAAGCTCAAACGAGCTTAGCTAAAAGAAAAATAAGGGATTTTAATAAAAAGTAAGGAGGAAGTATGAATAATAATATTATAATGGCTATTGCTGAAGAAATTTCTGCATTAATTCCAGATTGTTGTGGAGTTACTTTGGGTGGCTCTAGAATGAATGAATTAGAAGATGAAAAATCAGATGTAGAAATGTATTTTTATACACATAAAGGAGCACCTTCAGTAGATAGCATAACAAAAGCGTTATCAAAATTTAATGCACAACATAAAAGAACTGATACTTTTTTATGGGAAAATGATATGCCATGGGGACCACATTCTTTCTTTGTAATTGACGGTTTATATTTTGAAATTGGATATAGGAACATTGATAATATTAAAAATAGAATTATTTTTTACGAAGAAGGAAATGTTGCTCCTATTCAAGATTGCCATGACTTAGGATTAGGTTATATGCCTAGTGGATTAGCAGCGTCAGTAGCTTCTGAAAAAATTTTAATTAAAGAGTCAAGGGAATTGTTAGAATTAAAAGAAGTGGCTATGTCATTTTCAAAAAAATTGTTTTTTGATTTAAAAGAAGAATATTTTGAAACAGCAAGATCATTGATAGATGGTAAACTTTTATCAGCGACTGAAAGAGCAGATATTTTCTTATATGAATCAATATCTGGAAGAATAATTAGATGCTTGATGGTAATGGCTTTTGCAATGGGAAATAAACACTTTCCAGGGGATAAGTGGAATGAGGTGCTATTATTAAGAACCGATTGGAAAAATAAAGAAGAATTTTTAAATTTGTTAAAAGAACATTTACTATTTAAAGCAACAACAAAAGAAGAATTTATTAATAAAAGAAATATTTTGTATAAAGCATTTAAATTAATTGAAATGGATACAGCTGAGGTGGATAATGGGGAAATTATATAATAATTCATTGTCTTTTGTAAATGATTGGAAAGAACCAACAAATGACGATATAATGAAAAGCAGGTTAGAATCAAAGAAAATTAGTGTGGTAATACCTGTCTATCATCCTAGATATTTAAAAGAAGTATTAATGCATTTGTCTAAATTAGGATTTATTTATGAAGTAATTACAGTTTTTGATAGTCATGATGATAATTCTAATTTAATTATAGATGATTATAAATTTAAATTACTTATAGTTCAACATGACAAAAATCGTAATGCACCTGCTGCTAATAATACAGGAGCTACTTATGCTACAGGAGATATTATTTTATTTTTAGATCAGGATATGATTTTATCACCTAAATTTATATCTAATGCATTAAATTTATTATATGTAAATCAATATAAAGGTCTGGTAGTTGGCTTTAGGGATACAGTGAATTATGAAAATGTTCCTGATTTATTAAATTGGAAAGAATCTTCTTATTCTAATGATTGGAGAATTAAAACACTTATTAGTGATGAATATTTAGATTTAACTGTTTCTAATTGTGGGACTTCATCTAATAATTGTAATACAGGAAAAATCTTAGAAATTTATAAGCAAAGTAATAAGTTTAGAAATTTAGGTATAAAAAAAGAATCGACTATTGGATTTTGGGATTTGGCTTGTATGGTAATATCACATACATTAGCAATTCCAAGACAAGAATTTATTGATATAGGTGGATTCCCAGAATGGATTATTGGTTGGGGTGGAGAAGATATTGCACTTGGTTTCTTAGCAGTGTCAAAACATCTCTTTGTCATCCCAGTAGAAGTTGGCTCATATCATATAAAACATGATCCACATAGTGGTAGCGAAGAAAAAAAATGGCAAGAAATGCGTGAAAACTTAAAAAAATATAAATCTTGGACTTTGTCAATAGATGAATTTCAACCTATAGCTGAAAATGCAATCAAAAAAAGAGCAAAAATTTTATTTGATTCTTCAAAAAATAAATTTTATGAATAAAGGAATGATTTAAATTATGGAAAAAGAATTATTATTTCAACATATAATAAATGATTATGATATAAAAGGAAAAATATCTTCATCTAAGATAAATTCATTTGAACAATATCCTCATATTTTTAGACTAAAATCCAATAATCGTTCTTTCTTTATAAAACAAGTAGAAAAAAATAGAATTAATTGTGAAGATCTTAATGTATTATATTCAGATTTAACAAATATAACTTGTATTGAAAAACCTATTCTTACAAAAGAAAAAAAATATGTATCACTATTTGCTGATAAAATAATTCTTTTATATGAAGAATTAGAACAAATAGAAAAAAATCCAGATTCAATATGGTGGTCTAAATGTTTAAGTAATATTCATAATATATGTGTAAATAACAGATATATGGCTTATTTTCAAAATAATTTTTATAAACAAACAATCGATTTACTGAATAGTGCTAAAAAATTTATGGAGCCTGAAATAGAAGAAAAAATTATAAAATTACTAATGGAATTAGATGATAAATGTTTAGAACTTAACAAAAATATAGTCTTATGTCATAATGATCCTTATGATCTTAATGTAATGGCTATTAATGGTGAATATAGATTAATTGATACAGATGGAATGGGACTATCTCCAAAAGAGTATGATATTCAAAGATTAATGTGGAATCATTTAATTAATTCAAATGAAGTAGATAATTCGCTTTCTTTTTGGTGTTCATTTAAAGATAATTATGAATTAAATGTAATTGAAAAAATAGATACTAATTTATTAAAACAATTATATATTTTAGATTTAATAAGAACAACTTCTTGGTTGTACATTGTTTGTAATGATTTAACAAGGAAAGATATAGAAAGACAAAAAGAACAATTAAACTTATTTGAAAGAAGCTTTTACAATGATAATCACGCAAAAATTCTAAAAAAAATATAACGGGGTCTTTAGTATGAAAGGAATAATATTAGCTGGAGGGAAAGGTACACGGCTTTATCCTTCTACAATTGCTGTGTCAAAACAATTATTACCAGTTTATGATAAACCAATGATTTATTATCCGTTATCAGTTTTGCTTATGCTTGAAATAAAAGATATTTTAATAATTTCAACAAAAAAAGATATAACTAATTATAGATATTTACTGGGAGACGGGAAAAAACTCGGTATTAATATCTCATATAGTGTTCAAAAGGAAGCAAGAGGAATAGTTGATGCATTTATTATAGGTAAACAATTTATTGGAAAAGATAATGTGTGTTTAATCTTGGGGGATAATATATTTTATGGTGATGATTTATCAAAAATTTTAAATAAGGCAAAAATAGAAAATGAAGGAGCAACTATATTTGGTTATCGTGTAAAAAAACCAGAAAATTTTGGAGTTGTTCAATTAGATGCAAGTGGTAAAGTAGTATCAATAGAGGAAAAACCAAAAAATCCTCAATCAAATTATGCTATTCCAGGGTTATATTTTTATAATAATGATGTAATAAAAATTTCAAAGCAGATTGAAATGTCTGAAAGAAAAGAACTTGAAATTACATCACTTAATAATGAATATTTGAAAAATAATAATTTAAAAATTCAAATATTGGATGAGGATAATTTTTGGATTGATGCTGGAACTTCAAATAATTTATTAGAAGTATCAAATTTTGTTAAAAATTTTCAATTAAAACAAAAAAAGTATATAGCTTGTATTGAAGAAATCTCGTGGAAAAATGGATTTATAAATAATAAACAACTAAAAAAAGAAGCGGAGAAATTAAGTTGCACAGATTATGGTAAATATATATTTTCAATTTTGGGAGACGATAGTAGTGAGTAAATTTTTAATAACAGGTGGAGCTGGATTTATAGGAACTAATTTTTTACATTATGCAGTAAATAAATATCCAACAGATTTTTTTGTCTGTGTAGATTCATTAACATATGCTGGAAATTATAATAATATAAAGGAATTAGAAACAAAAGAAAATTATAAATTTTATAAAATTGATATAAGAAATCAGGAAGATATATTAGAATTATTTATAAGTGAAAAATTTGATTATGTTATTAATTTCGCAGCTGAATCTCATGTTGATAATTCTATAAAAAATCCTAATATATTTGCTGAAACAAATATATTAGGTACTATGACTTTGCTTAATGCAACAAGACATATGAATGAAAATACTGAATATCATATTCAAAGATTCCATCAAGTGTCAACAGACGAAGTATATGGTGATTTACCACTTAATAGATTAGATTTAAAATTCAATGAAAATAGTAAAATTATAACATCTAGTCCATATTCAGCATCTAAGGCAGGAGCAGATTTACAATTGCTAGCTTATTTTAAAACATATAATTTGCCAATAACAATTTCTAGATGTTCAAATAATTACGGTCCATATCAACATCCAGAAAAGTTAATTCCATTAGTAATAAAGAATGCTATCAACAATAAAAATATACCTGTTTATGGAACAGGTGCTAATATAAGAGATTGGATACATGTGTATGATCATAATGTGGCGATTGATTTAATTGTTAGAAACGGAAAAAATGGTGAAATATACAATATAGGTGGTAACACTGAAAAAAACAATTTAGAAGTTGTAAAAACAATTTTAAAATATTTAAATAAAAATGAAAATTTAATTACTTTTGTTAAAGATAGACCAGGACATGATAAAAGATATGCTATGAATACAACTAAAATTGAAGAAAAACTTGGATGGAAATGCAAATATAATTTTGAAGATGGTATTAATGAAACAATTGAGTGGTATTGTAATAATCTTAATTGGTTAAATAATTTTAAAATGGAGAAATGCAATGAAGAAAAATAATAATGATATCATTGTTAATGTTACTAAATCATATTTGCCACCATTAGAAGAATATGTTAATGAAATATCAATATTGTGGGAAAATCATTATTTAACTAATTATGGACAATTAAATAATAAATTAGTTAATGATATTAAGAATTATTTAAAATTAGATAATATACATTATGTTACCAATGGAACAATATCTTTACAATTAGCTATAAATGCACTGAATATAGAATCTGGTGAAATAATAACAACACCGTTTACATATATTGCAACATTATCATCAATATTATGGCAGAGATGTACACCTGTTTTTGTAGATATTAATGAGAAAGATTTTAATATTGATGTAACAAAGATTGAAAAAAAGATAACTACTAATACGAAAGCTATAATGGCTGTTCATTGTTTTGGGATTCCTTGTAATGTGGTAGAAATTGATAATATTGCTAAAAAAAATAATTTAAAAGTAATATATGATGCAGCACATTCTTTTGGTACTATGCTCAATAATAAATCAGTATTAAGTTATGGCGATATATCATGTTGTAGCTTTCATGCAACTAAAGTTTTTCACACTATTGAAGGTGGACTCTGTGTTGTTAATAATGATAATGTGAATAAAAAAATGGAAGCAATAAAAAAATTTGGAATGGAAGATGGAAAATTTGCATACATAGGATTAAATGCGAAAAATTCTGAATTACATGCTGCAATGGGACTTTGTGTGCTAAGGCATATAGACGAGATAATAAAAATGAGAAAAAGTAAATTCGAATTATATAAAAAAAGTATATCAGATAAAATATATATACCTACATTACCACAAAATTTTAAATATAATTATATTTATTTTCCAGTAGTATTTTCAAATGAAAGTCAATTGCTTTTAACTCTAAAACTTTTAAATCAAAAAAATATTTTTCCAAGAAGATATTTTTATCCATGTGTTAATAGTGCTTCATATATTCAGAAAAGTTATGAGACTCCAATAGCTGAAAGTCTTTCAAAAAGAATTATTTGTCTTCCATTAGATACTTATATTTCGAATGAAAAAATTATTGAAATTTGCAACA
Organism: uncultured Bacilli bacterium; assembly: GCA_934096265.1. Taxonomy (GTDB): domain Bacteria; phylum Bacillota_I; class Bacilli_A; order RF39; family UBA660; genus JAEDMO01. The sequence continues at coordinate 118,861 of CAKOLI010000001.1, forward strand.
TTATTAATAGGGTTATAGAATCTGAAAATTAGATATAATTAAAAATAATAATAAACTAAATAAAAAATTAAGTTATTTTAACAAAACTGATTAAAATTTAATCAAAAAGTTGACAAAACAAGATTTAATGCTATAATAAACAGAAATCTAAAAATTTAAGGGGGAATACTCATGTTAGGCAAAAGATTTAATCTTGAAAATGAAAAGGAAATGCAAAAATTATGGGAAGAAAAAGAAGCCTATAAATTTAAAGGTGTAGATGAACGACCAGTTTATTCAGTCGATACACCTCCTCCAACAGTAAGCGGTAAGTTACATGTTGGACATATATTTTCATTCACTCAATCTGAAATGCTTGTTAGGTATCACAGATTAAAAGGTGAAAATGTATATTATCCATTTGGATTTGATGACAATGGTTTGCCAACAGAAAGATTGGTTGAAAGAGAAGAGGGTATATTTGCAAAAGATTTACCTAGAAGTGAATTTATTGAAAAATGTACTGCTACAAAAGATAAATATATTAAAGAATTCCAAGATTTATTTAAGCGTTTAGGAATCAGTGCTGATTGGGATTTGGGATATGATACTATAAATGAATTGTCTAGAAAAGTTTCACAAAGATCATTTATAGATTTAGTAAAAAAAGGAAAAGCGTATAGAAAGGAAATGCCAGTTTTATGGTGTCCTTGCTGCCAAACTTCTATTGCACAAGCAGAACTTGAAAATAAAGATGTAAAAAGTTATTTCAATTATATTAATTTTTCTGTTGATAATAAAGATTTAGAAATAGCTACAACAAGACCTGAGTTTTTAGGTGGATGTGTTGCAATATTTGTAAATCCTAATGATGAAAGATATAAAGATTTAATAGGAAAAACTGCTACTGTTCCGTTATATAATAATCAAGTTCCAATCATTGCAGATGAAAAAGTTGCAATAGACAAAGGTACTGGCGCTGTTATGTGCTGTACATTTGGAGATCAAACTGATATGGAATGGCAAAAAGAATATAATCTTCCAATTAAGAAAGTAATGCAGGCTGATGGAACAATTAATCCAGAAGTTGCTATAATTGGTGGAATGAAAACGCTTGATGCAAGGATGAAGATTGTTGAAAAATTACAAAAACAAGGTCTATTAGTAAAAAGTGAAAAAATTGAACATTCTGTAAGTACGCATGAGAGATGTGGAAATGAAATAGAAATAATTAATTCTCCACAATGGTACATTGACATTTTAAGTATAAAAGATGAATTGATTAAAGCAGCAGATGAAATTAATTGGCATCCAGAATCTATGAAAACTAGATATTTAGATTGGGTTAGCAATTTAAAATGGGATTGGTGCATATCAAGGCAAAGATATTTTGGAGTACCATTTCCAGTATGGTATTGTAAAGAATGTGGAGATGTAATGATTTCTGAAGATAAAGAATTACCATTAAATCCATTAGAACATAACCCACATGGTGCTTGTAAGTGTGGATGTAAGGAATTTATACCTGAAACTGCTGTAATGGATACATGGGCAACATCATCTGTATCACCATTCATTAATATGAAATATGGTGAAGATGACGAAAGAAAATTTTTATATCCTATGAGTATGAGAAGCCATGCACATGAAATAATAAGAACGTGGACATTCTATTCAATTGTAAAAAGTTTATATCATACTGGACAAGTACCTTGGAAAGATTTAATGATTTCAGGATTTGTACTTGCTAAAAAAGGCGAGAAAATAAGCAAATCTAAAAATAATGCTAAGATGTCTCCTAATGACTTATTAGATACTTATGGTGCTGATATGATAAGATATTGGACTGCATCAAATAAATTAGGAACAGATACATGGTTTGATACAAAAGATATAGAAAGTTCAAAGAGATTTATGAACAAATTATGGAATTCTGCTAAATTTGTAGATATACACATCAAGGATGCTGATTTAAGTGAAGAAGCAGAATTGCAATCTATTGATAAATGGTTAATCTCTAGATGTCACGAAACATTTGAAAAATATCAACAACAAATGGAAAATTATGAAATGGGCTTAGCAAGACAAGAAATTGATAAATTTTTCTGGAACGATTTATGTGATAATTATTTAGAAATGGCAAAAGAAAGATTATATAATCCTGATAATAAATATGGAGATTCCCAAAAAGCTGCTCAACAAACTTTAGCAACTGTATTCCTTGAAGTATTAAAAATGTATTCACCTTTTGTTCCACATATTACAGAATATATTTATCAAGAATTCTATAAATCTAAACTTAAAGATGAACTTCTTTCTACAAGTAAATTCACAGAGTTACCTTATGATAAAAAATATATAGAATTTGGTGATGCAATGAAAAAAGTAGTAGGAGATGTTCGTAAATATAAAACTGAACGTAATTTATCAATGAAAAAACCAATTGAAGAATTGAAAATATCAACGACATTGGATAATATTAGATGTTTAAGAGATTCAATTTTAGATATTCAAAGTTGTACTCGTGCTGAACATATTGACGTTGAGGAAAGTGATGAAACAGAAGTAACAATTACTGGAAGAAATATTGAAGATAGTTACGTAGAAGATGCAATAGATGCACCAGTTCAAGAAGAAGCAAAAGTTATGAAACTTGTTAGAAAAGATAAGAAAAATCAATAAAACTTATCTTTTTTTCTGCAATTTATCTAATTTTATTGAATATATAAGGAAAATCTGGTATAATATTTGCAACTGCTGAGAACAAGAGGAGTAGATTACCAATTTATTATAGAGAGCAAATGTTTGGTGTAAATTTGCATAATAGGTAATTGAAGGTAGCTTGGGAGCATATTTTCTGAACTATTAGTAAGAAATTACGTATCGCTGCGTTAAAGCATTAAGCTGCATATTAATAAAATAATATGAATTAAGGTGGTACCGTGGACTTCAAGTTCATCCTTTGATTAGGATGGGCTTTTTTATATGAAAGGAAGGAATTAAAATGTTAGATAAGAAGTACAATTCACTTGAAAAAGAAGAAAAATGGTTAAATTATTGGAAAGAAAATAAAATATATGAATTTAAACCAGATCAAAGAAAGGTATATTCAATAGATACACCTCCTCCAACAGTTAATGGTAAAATACATATTGGGCATATATTTTCTTATTCACAAGCAGAAATGATTGCAAGATATAAAAGAATAAGCGGATATAATGTGTTTTATCCATTTGGCTTTGATGATAATGGCCTTCCTAGTGAAAGATTAGTAGAAAAGGAACAAGGTAAAAAAGCACATGAAATTGGTAGAGAAAACTTCTCTAAATTATGCTATGAAACAACAGACAAATATGAAGCTGAATTTCAAGATTTATTCTCTAAACTTGGTGTAAGTACAGATTGGAGTATGCACTATAAAACAGTAAGCCCATCAACAATAAAGATAAGTCAAAATTCATTTTTGGATTTAATAGAGAAAGGACATTGTTATCATAAAGAAAGCCCTGCATTATGGTGTAATGAATGCTTAACATCCATTGCTCAGGCTGAATTAGAAACAAAGACCATTAAAACAACATTTAATTATGTAAATTTTGAAACTGTCGAAGACGGTGAAAAGTTTACTATTGCTACAACAAGACCTGAATTGATGCCTGCCATTGTTTGTGTATTTGTAAATCCTAATGATGAGAAGAATAAACATTTAATAGGAAAAACTGCACATATTCCAGTAATTAATGTTGATGTTCCAATTATGGGTGATGAAAAAGTTGCAATTGATAAGGGTACAGGTATTGTTATGTGCTGTACATTTGGAGATCAAACAGATATAGAATGGTGGAAAAAATATAATTTACCACTTAAATATATATTTACAAATGATGGAAAAATAATTGATTCTGTGCCAAATTATGGTGGCTTAAAAATAAAAGAAGCAAGAAAGCAAATCGTAAATGATTTACAAGCAGGTGGATACATTGTTAAAATTGAAGAGTTAGAACATGAAGTACAAACACATGAAAGATGTGGCAGAGAAGTAGAATATACGTTAATGAAACAATGGTTTATTGATATAATGAGCCATAAAGAAGATTTCTTGAGAATTGGAAATGAAATTAATTGGTATCCGTCACACATGCACAACAGATATGAAGAATGGGTTAATAATGTTGCATGGGATTGGTGCATATCAAGACAAAGATATTTTGGTGTACCATTTCCAGTATGGTACTGTAAAGAATGTGGTGAACCTATATTTGTATCAAAAGAACAATTACCTGTTAATCCGTTAACTGATACTCCACCAGTTGAAAAATGTTCTAAGTGTGGCTGTAAAGAGTTTATACCTGAATCCGATGTTATGGATACGTGGGCAACTTCATCAGTTACACCACTTATTAATATGAAATATGGCGAAAAAGATAATTACGAATCTATTTTAAAACCTATGAGTTTGCGTAGTAATGCGTCTGAAATAATAAGAACTTGGGATTTTTATACTATTGTAAAAAGTTATTATCATTTTGGTATTAGACCTTGGGATAATGTTATGATTTCAGGATTCGTAATGGCAAACAAAGGTGAAAAAATAAGTAAAAGTAAGGGAAATTCAAAAGTTGAGCCTTTAGATTTAATAAAACGATATTCTGCAGATGTTGTAAGATATTGGGCTGCATCTGGAAGGTTAGGAACAGACATTACATATAGTGAAGAAACATTACTTCGTGGTAAAAAATTAGTTAATAAAATATGGAATGTTTCTAAATTAATTCAAATGCACCTTCAAGATTATCAAGATAAAGACTTTGATGATTTTGAATATGTTGATAAATGGATCTTAGGTAACTTTATTAAGATGGAAAAAGAATATATAAAATATTTAGATAATTATGAAATAGGATTAGCTTTAAATATTTTAGAAAAGTTTTTCTGGAATTTCTGTGATAACTATATAGAAATTGTTAAACATAGATTGTATAGACCAGAAGAATTCGGTGAAAAGGCAAGATACTCTGGACAAAAAACTGTCTATATGTTACTTTATAAATTATTACAAGATTTTAGCGTTTTCTTCCCATTCATTACTGAAGAAATATATCAAGACATATATCATGATATGAAATCAATACATATTACTGAAATTAAACCTTTAAATTACTCATTTGATGATGAAATGTTGAATGGTGATTTAATGTGTGAAATAATAAGTGCAGTAAGAGGTGAAAAGTCTAGTAACAATTTATCATTAAAAACAACTGTTAAGAAATTAGATATAGATTGTTCAGCTGGCATAAAAGATGCAATTAAGCAATCTGAGAAAGATTTTAAAGCAACATTATTTATAGAAAAATTAATTTTAAATGACATAGAAAAAGACTATAAAATTAATAAAGTTGTTTTAGATACTGAAAATTCATAATACCTATAAAATTAAATAATTGTAATAAGTTAGGGGATGTTTATGATAAGCAACAATTCTAATTTTGGATATGATAAGTATCACAGAAAAAAACAATTAAAGAATTTAATTTAAATCAAACTATGTATTCTTTGGTAACAGGTGAAAGTAAAGATGATTTAGATTTAAAAGCAACAGGCTTTATGGGAAACAATATGAGTTATAATGATTTAATAATATCAGCAGACAAATTAGCCCAAGTCTTCTATAATATTGGAATAAAAAATGGAGATAATGTGGCAATATTGACTATAAGTATGCCAATAGTTTAACAGTCATTGTTATCTCTTTCCAAAATTGGGGCTACTATGTCTTGGATAGACCTGAGATCTAAACCGAAAGATGTAGTAAGATACATTAATAGTAGTAATTGTAAAACAATAATAGTGTTTGAAGATATGCTTCCATTAATAGAGCCAATAATAGATGAAAATGATGTCAAAAAAGTTGTGATAAGTTCACCAAAAAGATTATTTATCTCCTGTTGTTAAGATGCTAGCTACATTAAAAGGTAAGAAAGACGGTGAAAAAGTGGTATTAACAAAAATACGATTCCTATGTTAGAGGGTATTAAAATAGATGGTTATGCTATGATTAGACCAATATTAGCACAGGGAAATATTATTGATTCTACTAAAAAAATAAAAAGATTAATATATAATAATAAAAAATCTTTAGATGTTTAAGATCTAATGATTTTTTATTATTTCATCAACAGAACAATTAAAGTTTTTTGCTAATTTATAAATATAAACTGTTGGTATTAATATTATTCCTAATTCATATTGAGTATAAGCTGATACTGAAATTTTTAAAATTTTCGCAATCTCTTTTTGAGTTAGATTTACTTTTTTTCTTAATAAACGCAAATTATTTCCAATCACTTTGATAGTTATATTTTTAACTGGATATTCAAAATTATTGATTTTTGACAGTCCAGTTATGTAATCAATGCTACATTTATAATAATTACTTAATAAAAATAATTTTCTTAGTGGAATTATATTAGTTCCTAATTCCCATCCTGTATATGTAGTTCTACTAACTCCCAATATTTTTGCTATTTCTTCTTGAGTTAGGCTGTTTTCTAATCTCAATTTTTTGATATTTTTGAACTTCATATTTTCTCCATTAGTTTAAATCTTTGTCTTTAGTTCTACCAACTATCCAATCCATTGAAATTTTATATTTTTTGCATATAGTGTAGATAGTTATTGTGTTGACTAAGTAATTACCAGTTTCGTAACCACTATAAGTTGTTTGAGATATGTTACAATCATCTGCTAATTTTTGTTGTGAAATATTTAATTCTTTTCTTAAATTTTTTAAGTTTTTACCGATTTTATTTTTATCACACTCAATTTTAGGATATTTTTTATTTTTTCTTGTAAGACCGGAAATATAATCTAATGAATAACCATATAAATTAGAAAATCTAATAAGTTTATTAAAAGGTATGGTATCACCAGCAGTCTCCCATCCTGAAATTGTTTGTTTTGTTACTCCAAAGATGTATCCTAATTCTGTTTGAGTCATTTCTAATTCTTCTCTACAAAATTTTATATTGTTGTTATACATATAACCACCATTCTAATTTTCCCATTTAATTCAAAATTATTAACAAAAGTACGGGACGCTCGCTTAAAGTGTGATGTAATAGTATTAGCAGTACAAATTTTTAAAAGTTTAGGAGGTGAAAAGTGAGATATAGTTTGGGTGATTATATTAAAACTATAGTAATTAGTTTACTTATATTTTCACTATCATTAATAATTTTTATGATTTTGCAATTCAATTACAATTTAGGAATAAGTTATTGTAATAAAAATGATATTCCATCGAACTTTGTATTACCAGTTAGTGGGGTTCCTTTTATATTTGGAATGACTTTTATTTTGCTTTTTTTTGAAAGTATTGGTGTATATTATTTAGGAAAAATATTAAAAAGAATTCCATTCATAAAATTAATTTGTAAATATTAAAGTGTGGTGGTTAATGTGAGAAAAAATGATGATGTAAAGTTTTATCTAGTATTGTTAGTGATACAAATAATGCTATCAATTATATATACAATTTATATAATTATAGATGAAAGAAGAAAGTGGAAGAGAAGGGAAATTTTTAAATATACACTTAGATATTGTATATTTGTAAATGATGTGAAACAATAATTTTGATAAAAATGATCCAATTAATATTGGGTTGTTTTTTCTTTGCTATCACATAAATAATACAGAAATGAATTTAGTCAATGATTAACTTTAGTTAAATTTATTTTGCATTGACTAAAGAAATGAATGTATTATAATTGTTAAGCAAAGAAATAATTAATTCTTGTCTTTTTTCTAATGGTGTTTTATATCCTAGAACTGCCATTGGTATTTTATTTGTTCTTTCTAAATATTTTTTGCCTTTTATTCTTAAATCTTCAAGCGAATCAAATTTTAAATTATTATAAAATCTTTCGTTATCATTTCTATAACTTCTTTCAACTTTTCCATTATGTCTTGGTGTTCTTGGTTTAATTTTGTGATGGTCAATATCTAATTTTAAACACAATTCACCAAGTGGATGCAACTTCTTCATTTTACTTTGATTCCAAGTGAATTCTGTTCCATTATCTGTTTGAATTTCTATTGTTTTATATCCGTAATAGGAAATACAACTTTTTACAAAATCTACGGTATTAACTGGCGTGTGTTCATCATACCAAAAAAGAAATCTTTCTCTAGAAGCTTCATCAATGCATGTATATTGGTAAAACTTTTTATCTTCAGGTATTTTGTTGCTATGGCAACAAGTTGGAACAAATTTTACATCAATTTGCCATTTAATTCCTAATTGCTTTGGTGTATCATATTTTTAGGCACATATTTAGATGTATTTTTAATATTTATTTCTTTATAAAAATCTAATCTTTTTAATACTCTATATAAGCTTCCAATATGCCTTGAATATCCTCGGTTAATTCTTAATTTATACCATAATTCACATAATGTAATATCAGGATTTCTTCTTATTAGATTTTTAATCCAAGTTATTTCTTCATCAGTATGAGCGTTAGGATGTTTTGATAATGGTCCATGTGACTTATCTTTTAAAGAATCTTTGGTTCCATCATATTGTTTATTCCAATGATAAAGGGAAGTCCTAGATATATGGTATTTTCTACATACATAACTAGTTGAATTTCCGTTTCTATAAGTTTTAACTGCATTTTCTCTAATATGCAATTCATGAGGCAAATATCTTTTGCTTTTTTCGTTATTTTCATTTATAATATTCATTGTGATTCAAGTCCTTTCGTATAAATCGTTTGTTCAACTCAATATTATACGACTTGAATCACTTTTTTTCTATAGAAATGTTTCACATCAATTGTAACACAACACATTTTTAAGATAAATTTAATCATTTTTTATTGACAAGTACATATATTTATTATATAATCGTAACTGTGAAACGGAAAGTAGATATTTATCTCACCTGATTGCTAGAGCTTTAGGTAAAATGCCAACAAAAGATTATTTTAGGTTTTAGGGATAAATGGGTACTTCGTTTTAAGTATTCATTTTTTTTGGAGGTGTTAATTATCGCAAAATCTAACGAAAACATTATTAATGACCAAATACGTTACAAAGAGATGTTAGTAATTGGTCCAAACGGAGAACAACTAGGACTAAAGAGTAAACAAGATGCTCTTACACTAGCGGGTTATGCTGGCTTTGACTTAGTACTTATGAGTGATAGTGCTAATCCACCAGTATGTAAAATTATGGATTACAACAAGTTTAAGTATGAAAAGAAGAAGAAAGTTAAAGAACAACAAAAGAAACAAAGAGAAGCTAATGTTAAGACAAAAGAATACCAATTATCTGTATCTATTGATACACATGACTTTGATACAAGAGTAAGAAATGCTCATAAGTATTTAGAAAAAGGAGCTAAGATAAAAGGTAGTATTCGTTTTAAAGGACGTCAAATGGCACATCCAGAGTTAGGTAAAGAAGTATTAGAACGTTTTGCTAATGCTCTTAGTGATGTATCAGATGTTGAATATAGTCCTAAGTTAGAAGGCAAAAACATGATAATCGGATTAATACCGAAGAAGTAGAAGGAGGAAACAAACATGGCAAAAAACAAATTAAAAACACATAAGGGAACAAAGAAAGTTTTAAATATTAGACAAAGTGGTTCAATTACAACTGGCCATCCAGGATCTAACCATAATACAGGTAAGCATCCAACAAGTAGAAATAGAAAGAAAAGAACAGGTAATACTCTAAGTAATTCTGATTTAAAGAGAATTAAGAGTATTATATAGTCAGTAAGGAGAGTGAAAATATGCCAAGAGTTAAAGGTGGAACAGTAGCCCGTCAAAGAAGAAAAGCAGTATTAAAAGAAGCTAAGGGTTACTTTGGAAGTAAACATAGATTATACAAAACAGCTCACGAACAAGTAATGCATTCAGGAGCATATGCTTTTCGCGATAGAAGACAAAATAAAAGAAACTTTAGAAAATTATGGATAACAAGAATTAATGCTGCATGTCGTGAAAACGAAATCAGTTATTCTAAGTTTATTAATGGTCTTACCCAAGCGGGTATTACTATAAATAGAAAGATGTTATCAGAACTTGCTATTGATAACAAAAATGCATTTAGTGATTTAGTTATAATTGCAAAAGATGCCCTAGCTGGAAAAAGTTACGTTCCTAAGAAAAAAGAAACTAAAAAAGAAGTAAAGGAAGTAAAAAAAGAAGTTAAGAAAGAAACAAAAACAACTTCTAAAAAAACTTCTACTACTACAAAAAAAGCCCCTGCCAAAAAAGAAACAGTAAAAAAAGAAACTAAATAATTAAAAAGTCACTTCATACTTGTATGAGGTGTTTTTTTAAAGCTATATAAAAATATTTTAGTTGCATACAAATATAATCCATGATATAATTTTACTATAGAGAGTAGAGGGTGAAAAGTATGGCTAGTTTATCTACATATTTTGTTAATAATAAAGAAGATTTACAGGCTAGAAACGATTGCATAATCTTTGGCAGTAATTATCGTATAACAGTTCTTACAGAAAGATTAGTTCGACTAGAATATAGTAAAACTGGTACTTTTGAAGATAGACCAACTACCTTAGTAGTATCAAGAAAATTCCCCAAACCAGAATTTAGTGCAACTAAAATTAAAGGAGTAGTCCAAATTAAAACTAAATATTTTACTCTAAATTACCTAGAAAATAAATCATTTATAGGTAGTAAACTAACTCCAGGTAACACCCTAAATATTAAACTAAATAATACAGAGCGCTTCTGGTATTATAAAAATAAAGAAGTAAGAAGATTAGAAACTATAAGTACTAGCCTAGATAATAATAATTTTAAGGAAGACAAAGGCCTATTTTCCCTAGATGGCTTTGCCTCTATAGACGATAGTAACTCTCTTGTTATTGAAAACGATACCTTTATAAAAAGAGATAATAATAATATTGATATCTATGTATTTATATATGGCAAAGACTTTGGAGCTTGTTTAAAAGATTATTTTATCTTAACAGGAAAACCATCTATACCACCTAGATATGCTCTAGGTAACTGGTGGTATAAAAATAAACCATATAACGAGGAAGAAATATTATCAGTAGTTAACAAATTTAAAGAAAACCATCTACCTTTATCAGTCTTCCTACTAGGAGACGCTTATCAAGAACAAATATATACTAAGAATGAAACACTAATACCTAATCTAACTAACTTAAGTAATACTCTTCTTAGCAATAATATAAAACTAGGTCTAACTATAAATCCTAATATGCCTATAACTCCTAGTAACTATCAATATCAAACTATAAAACAAGCCCTAGAATTAAAGAAAGATAAAGATATAAACCTAATTCCCTTTAATCCTAAAACTCTAGGTATGTACTTTAAACTATATATAAATAATTTAATTAATATGGGTATAGATATATTTAATATAGATTATCTAAATAATAATGATTTAAATGACTTATTCTTACTTAACCATTATCACTATGCCATATCTAATACTGAAGCTAAAAGAGGTATGATATTAAGCCGTAATGCCAAAATAGCCCCTCATAGATACCCAATTATCTTCACAGGTAAAACTAAAGTCAGCTGGGATACATTAAATTATCTACCATCTTATACTTCACAGTCCGCGAATATAGGTGTTTCATTTATATCACATGCCATAGGAGGATACTATGATGGTATAGAAGATAATGAACTATACTTAAGATATATAGAACTAGGAACATTTAGCCCTATCCTAATGATATCAAGTGATAATGGTAAATACTACAAAAGAGAACCATGGAATTATGATATGGGAACACTAAAAATCATCAGTGAATATCTAAACTTAAGAAACAGACTAATTCCATATATCTATAGTGAAAGTTATAACTATTATAAAAATGGTATACCTCTAATTTTACCATTATACTATAGATATCCTAATATATTAGATGAACCCATGTATAAAAATGAATACTACTTTGGTAGAAACATGCTAGTAGTACCTATTACCAAGAAAAAAGATATAATTATGAATAGAGTAGTACAAAGACTATTTATCCCAGAAGGTATTTGGTATGACTTCAAAACAGGCAAAAAATTCCCTGGCAATAAATACTACGTAAGCTTTTATAAAGATGAAGACTATCCAGTATTCTGCCAAGCAGGAAGCATTATCCCGATGTCCCTAAATGAAGGAACATCCACTCCAACAGACCTAGAACTACATATCTTTCCAGGGGCAACTACCAGCTATAATCTATACGAAGATGATGGAAAAACCAACTTATTTAAAGAAGGATACTTTATAAATACTAGTATAGAATATAACTATCTAGCAAACAACTACACATTAATAATAAGACCTATCGAAGGAAAAACTAATATAATAAGTGAATATCGAAATTATAAAATTAGATTTAGAAATATTAAAGAATCTAACCAAGTAATAGTCTATGAAAATGATAAATTATTAGATAACATAACCTCATATAAAGAAGATAATGACTTTATAGTAACTATAAATCATATTAAAACAACTAGCCAACTAACAATAAACTGTATGGGTAAAGATATTGAAATAGATGCATCAAGATTAATCAATGAAGAAATAGAAAGTATCCTAATGGACCTTGAAATAGAAACTAAACTAAAAGAAAAAATAGATAGCATATTATTTAGCAATTTACCTATTAAAAAGAAAAGAATAGAAATAAGAAAACTAAAGAAATATCACCTAGAAGAAAAATTTATCAAAATGTTTATAAAACTACTTGAATATATTAATGAAATATAATATAATTAACACATATATAAAAAAGCACGATTATTAGAAGTAGTAATAATAACTTATTATATAGAAAGTTAGTGGTAGATGGAAACTAATTAATAATTATTATGAACTTGTCTAATGATTATAATCGGCTAATGGGAATAATCCGTTATCAAAATTAAGAAACAAGGTAGGATGGTACCGCGTATATACGCTCCTTATTTAAGGAAGCGTATTTTTTTAAAATAGGAGGAAATATGAATATATTATTAGAATTTATTATAGTCTTTATAATACTCTATATATTAAATTATCTATTCTTTAAAGAACCAAAAACTAAAAAGAAGAAAAAAAACATAAGACCAGAAATAGAATATTTAATAAATCTATATCAATTAGACATTAAAAAAATAGGGTATAATAACTTAAAGAAACAATGTATTTTTATGAATGCATTAATAATGAGTAGTATCTATATAATTGTATGCTACTTAGTAAAAGGCTTTGTCTTTCAAATACTAATAGGCTTTGTCTTATTAATACTATTAATCATCATAGGATATGGCCTATTAGGAAGATACCACAAGAAAAGAGGAGATAAAAATGTATAATTATAAAAAAGTAGAGAAGAAATGGATTAAGTACTGGAAAGAAAACGAAACATTTAAAACAGATATATGGGACTTTAGCAAACCTAAATACTATGTACTAGATATGTTTCCATACCCATCAGGAGTAGGATTACACGCAGGACATCCAGAAGGATATACCGCTACTGATATAATCGCAAGATTAAAAAGAATGCAAGGATATAACGTCCTTCACCCAATGGGTTGGGATGCCTTTGGCCTACCTGCAGAACAATATGCTATAACTACAGGTAACCATCCTAGTACCTTTACCCAAAAAAACATAGAAACATTTAAAAACCAATTAATTTCACTAGGCCTTTCATACGATTGGACTAAAGAAATATCTACTGCCGACCCTAAATATTACAAATGGACCCAATGGATATTTAAACGCTTATACGAAGATAAACTAGCCATCTACAAAGATATGCCTGTTAATTGGTGTGAAGAACTAGGTACAGTATTATCTAACGATGAAATAATAGATGGTAAAAGTGAAAGAGGAGGATACCCCGTTGTAAGAAAAAACATGAAACAATGGGTAATAGATATCCCTAAATATGCTGAAATATTACTAGATGGCCTAAATGATATTGACTGGCCACTTTCAACCAAAGAAATACAACGAAATTGGATTGGCAAAAGTATAGGAGCACAAATTAACTTTAAAGTAGAAAATACAGACTACGAATTCACAGTATTTACTACAAGATGTGATACCCTATATGGAGCAACCTACTGTGTACTAGCACCAGAACATCCTCTTGTAGCAAAAATAACTACTGAAGATAAAAAAGAAGAAGTATCTGCCTATATCGAAAAATGCTCTAGTAAATCAGAACTAGAAAGAACAGATCTAAACAAAGACAAAACAGGCGTATTTACTGGTGCCTATGCAATAAATCCTATAAACAACAAAAAAATACCTATCTGGATAAGCGACTACGTCCTATTAAGCTATGGAACAGGTTCCATCATGGCGGTGCCGGCACATGATGAAAGAGACTATGAATTTGCCAAAAAATTCAACCTAGAAATAATTCCAGTAATAGAAGGGGGAGACATCACCAAAAATGCCTATACTCAAGATGGTATTCATATTAACTCAGGATTTTTAAATGGCCTAGATAAACAAGAAGCAATAAATAAAATGATAGAATATCTAGAAAAAGAAGGAATAGGCAAATTAAAAGTAAACTATCGTATAAGACAGTGGATATTTGCAAGACAAAGATATTGGGGAGAACCAGTGCCAATAATCCACCTAGAAAACGGACAAACAATAGCCCTAAAAGATGAAGAACTACCACTTATCTTACCAGTACTAAAAGATTATAAAAGCAAAAATGGTAAATCTCCACTAGATAATGATGATAAGTTTAAAAATGTAGTAGTAAATGGCATAAAAGGAGAAAGAGAAACCGCTACTATGCCAGGAGCGGCAGGTTCATCATGGTACTATTTAAGATATATTGACCCAAATAATGATACATGCCTTGCCAACCAAGAATTACTTAAACATTGGATGCCAGTAGACCTATACGTAGGTGGCCCAGAACATGCAGTAGGACACTTATTATACTCCAGAATGTGGTGTAACTACTTATATCAAAAAGGTATCTCTCCTGTAAAAGAACCATTCAAAAAACTAGTCCATCAAGGCATGATACTAGGAGAAAATGGTCTAAAAATGGGTAAACGCTTCCCAGAATATGTTATAAATCCAACAGATATAGTTAATTCCCATGGAGCAGACGCCCTAAGACTATACGAAATGTTTATGGGCCCTATTCAAGCGGACAAACCATGGAGTAACCAAGGCATCGATGGAGCTAAAAAATTTATAGATAGAATATATCGTATCTTTGAAGCAAACAAAGTAACAGAAGATAACAACAAAAAATTAGAAAAAATATATAACCAAACAGTTAAAGGAGTAACAGAAGACTACGAAAGTCTAAACTTTAACACCGCTATATCTAAACTAATGATCTTCGTAAACGCAGTATATAAAGAAGATAATCTACCTAAAGAATATGCCGAAGGCTTTGTCAAATTACTAAGCCCAGTATGTCCTTTCTTAGGAGAAGAACTATGGCAAACGCTAGGAAATAATAACACCATCACATACGAACCATGGCCTACTTATGATGAGACTAAACTACAAGAAGATACAACCACTATCGCGGTACAAGTAAATGGCAAACTAAGAGATACCATCAAAATAAAAATAGATGAAGAAGAAAACATAGTAAAAGACCTAGCCTTAAACTCTCCTAATACCATTCGCCATCTTGAAAACTTACAAGTAATAAAAATAATATACATAAAAAACAAAATAGTTAACATAGTAGCTAAATAAAAATGTAGACCAAAATCTACATTTTTTTAAACATCCTTAACAAAACAATTTATTTATTTAAAGATATATGATAAAATACTATCAGGTGATACAATGAAAAAGATAATTACTTTATTAACAATATCTATTCTATTAATAGGGTGTACTAATAAAGAAGAAGAAATAACTAAAAATATATTTGCAATGGATACATATATACAAGTAAAACTATATAAAAATACCAATACCAATAAAGATATACTAGAAAATATAAATAATATGTATTTAGAATATGACAAACTATGTGATATGTATAATCAGTATGATAATGTAGTAAATGTATATTACTTAAATGAAATATTAGAAAATGATAAAGAAATAACTATTGATAAAAAACTAAGTGAATTAATTAAATACAGCTTAGAATCTTATAACAAGACAGATGGCTACTTTAACCCTGCAATAGGAAACATTACCCTTATGTGGCATAATTACTTACAAAATTCTAAAGTACCAAAAGAAGAAGAATTATCTAACTCAGGCAGCACTAATATAGAAGACATAATCCTAACAGATACAACCTACAAAAAGAAAAACAACGTAAAATTAGACCTAGGAGGGATATGCAAAGGCTATACTACCCAAGTTGCTGGAGATTACCTAGAATTACTTGGTATAAAATCATATCTAATTAACGCAGGTGGTAACGTCAAAGTGGGATCTCACTACAATAATGATAAATACACAATAGGTATACAAGACCCAAGTACAAATGACATTCTAACCAAAGTATATGGAGAAAACATCTCTGTAGTTACCAGTGGAGACTATCAAAGATATTATGAAGTAGAAGGAATTAAATATAATCATATTATAAACCCTAAAACTAATACACCTTCTAATCAAAACACAAGTGTAACTATAATAACCCCATCATCTAGTTATGGAGATATCATGTCTACATATCTCTTTATGCAAGATAAAGATACTATCCTAAACATTGTGGATAATACTCCTGATATAGAAGCTATAATTGTAGATAATAAAGGCAATATAACAAAATCAAAAGGTTTTACTAACTATGAAGAAAAGTGATATCATACTAATAATCTCCCTCTTAATAATAAGCCTAATTGGAATTATATTTATAAATACCTCTTCCAAAGATTCCAAAACTGCATACGTCTATTATGACAACAAAGAAATCCTAAAAATACATCTAAATACTAAAAAAACATACACCGTAAAAGGATATTTAGATGACGTAGTTATCGAAACTGATATAGGTAAAATAAGAGTAAAACAAGAAACTAGCCCTAGACACTTATGCCAAAAATGGGGCTGGATAAGCAACGAATATACCCCAATTATATGCCTACCTAACAAAATAGTAATAAAAATTAAAACTAATGAATCTAAAATAGATACCGTGGTGAGTTAAATGAATATAAAAAAAATAAGCAGACTATCTATGCTAACAGCCTTATCTGTAGTAATAGGTATAATAGAAAACTATATAATAGTACTAAATAACATTATTCCAGGACTAAAACTAGGTCTTGCTAATACAGTAATCATCCTAGTATTATATATATATGGCTTTAAAGATGCCCTATGCGTATCCATCCTAAGAGTAATACTAGTATCCCTACTTATAAATGGCTTATTTACAGTTCCTTTTTATTTTAGCTTATCAGGAGCCATCCTAAGTATTATCTCCATGGCCCTATTCAAAAAACTAAAAATATTCTCCCAAATATCAGTAAGCGTAATAGGCTCTATTGCCCATAGCATAGGCCAAATTCTAGTAGGAATACTTATAATAAATAAATCTATAGTATACTACTTACCATACCTATTAATATTCTCTATAATTACAGGCATAATAACAGGAATAATAAGTAAAAAAATACTACAAAACATGTCTACTTTACTAAATAATGTTGCATAAAAAATAAAAATATAATATAATTACTATATCATAAGGAGGATTAATATGAAGAAAATATTTAGTATACTTAGTGTAATAATGCTATCTTTTGCCCTAGTAGGATGTGGTACAGGCAAATACAAAGAAGGAACATACGAAGGAAGTGTAATAGATACCTACGGTGGAGAAAATAACACTGCAAGCGCTAAAGTAGAAGTAGATTCTAAAGGTAAAATTAAATCAGTATACCTAGATACTACATATACTAAAGATGGAGTACAAACAACTAAGAAAACCCTAAAAGAAGATTATGGTATGAAAACAGCTTCTAAAAACATAGGTAAAATAGAAGGCGGAAAAGAATGGTACGAACAAGTAGAAGCATTAGAAAAAGAAGTAGTAAAAAATCAAGGCATTGACTTCATCAAATTAGATTCTGATGGTAAAACAGATGCAGTATCAGGATGCACAATGAAAATAGACGCTATGTATAAAGCATTAGAAATAGCCCTAAATAAAGCAAAATAAAGTAACTACCTAAATAAAAGTAGTTACTTTTTAATTTGTATACCTTAAACTTTGATTTGATATATTAAACACTATTCCTACTAAAAACATATAAGAAAGCAAACTAGAACCACCATAACTAATAAAAGGAAGCGTAATACCCATAATAGGCAAAAGACCAACTGTCATAGATAAACTCCATATCTGTTGAAACAAAAGCATCGCAGTAATCCCAATAACAGTATACTTATCTGTACTATCATATACCTTAGAAGAACAATTAATCAAACTAATATCAAAATATGCAAACAAAATAATCAAACTAATAGAACCTATAAAGCCATAATTAGAAGCAAATACCCCATATATAAAATCAGTCTGTAACTCAGGAAAATATATAGGAGTATTATTAAATCCATGACCAGTAGCACCCGCACTACCTATTGCAATAAGAGAATTAGTAAGCTGACTCCCACTACCAGTAGACCAATTAATAATTCTATCAATCCTATAGAAAAAACTAGTACCAAATATTTTAATAAACAAATCATCATTAATAAAATAAATACCAAATAATACCCCTAAGAATAAAAGAAGTATTCCTCCTAAAGATATAAACCATCTCCTCCTAAATCCACCTACAAACATCATCACAACCGTTGTAAATAGATAAATAAGCACCGCTCCAGTATCAGGTTCTACAAACGTAAGAGCAGAAGGAATTAAAACTACTAACATAACCTTTAAAATAAACTTAAGCTCAACATCCACACTAGGATTAGTATAAGTATTATTATAATCATTAATCATTCTAGAAAGCGTCAAAATAAGAATTACCTTCATAAACTCAGAAGGCTGTAACAAAAAAAATCCAAAATCAAACCAACACCTAGAATTATTAACACTCTTACCAAAAAAAAGCACCAATACTAATAAAATAACATTAATAACATATAAAACATAAGCACTATTATGCAAAATTTTATTCCCAATACTCATAATAGCATAAGCAACCCCAAAACCAAGTACATACCAAACAAACTGCTTCAAATACAAATTATGCATATAACTAGGAAGTAGGCTGCTAGCACTATATATAGTACTAACACTAATTAAAGCAAATAAAATTATAGGAATAATAATACTCATCTCAACCTTATATTTAGAAATATTTTTGATACAAATCACCAACTCTCTTTAAATATTATACCAAAAAAAATCAATATTAAATAACATATTTTAAAAAAACAAACATAATTTATATTGGAAGGTGAGTTATGAATAAAAATATACCTAAAATGTATAAAAATAAAATAGATAAAAAACTAAATAATAGCCAGTTAGTATATTCTACTTTAAATAACAATAGTAATAATATAAATATTAACCCTAAAAGCAAAGAAGATAAAATACTAGATAAATTTACTCTCAATCAAAAAATATACAATATCTTTCATAGCAAAAACTACATCTATAAAGCGGATGTTACCATCGTAACTAAAAATAATACTTACAAAAAAAGAATAATAGCAAGAAGTGGTAACAATCTAATTACATTAGATAATGAATATATAAATATAGATGATATCATAGATATCTACGAATAAAAATACAAGTTAAATAATTTGTATTTTTTTAATTCTTGATGTACAATGAAAAGTAAAAAAGGAGAATTATGAAAGAAAGCGATAAAAATGGCGGATGATAAACCAATAATAAAAGCAACTACTCCAAACAGTAATAAATATGATACTAAAATAGATGTGTATACTAAGGATCCTAAGGGTCCTCATGAATCAATTCATATTGTAATTGATAGTGATTCAAAATCCACACATATTATAGATACAACAAATGGTAGCACAGAACATACAGATATTAAATGTTATTTTAATTCGGCTTGCATGAAGTATTTCCAAGAAAATTTTGATGATAATTGTTATGAATTAACTGTATTAAGATGGTTTAGAGATAATTTTGTATCAAAAAAAGATAAATAAGTAAAAATTTTACCTATTCATCAACAATCTGATATAGCCTATATAATCGAGAGTAGGCTATATTTCCTTATTTATATAACTCTCTTTTTAAAAGATCAATATTATCATTCATAATGGTTAAATAATTCTCATTAGAATTAGTAACCCCTCCATCGACAGAAAACATATCATTTACCTTAACCAAAGTGGCTTTCTTACTATCAAGTAACTTCTTAACAGTATCATTAGTATCATTATCCTTAGTATATATATACTTAATACTACCATTATTAATAAGTCTTCTAACATCTTCTATCGTCTTTTGTGTCAAATTCTCATCTTCTTCTAAAGAAATAACCTTCAAATCATACTTCTCTAAAAACTTAAACACATGATTATCAACTACAATAGTATCATAAGAAGAACTCTTAACCGCAGTCTTAATCTTAGCATCAAGAGAAGATAACTTCAACTTCAAACTCTCATAATTATCATCAACCTCTTTTATCAAATAAGGATTACTTATATATTCATTAAGACCATTCTTAAGATTCTGTGCCATCATTAAATAATTATAAGGATTTAACCACAACTCCTCAATAGAATTATTTATCTCCATCCCTAAAGCAACATCTATAATCTTCAAATTACTATTTTGATTAATCATCTTAACAGCATAATCCCTATCCCTATCAAGACTATTAAAAACAAACAAATCATTACTACTATAATCAGCTATCTGCTTACTAGTAAGCTCATAAGTAGTAACATCAACCCCATTAGGATATATACTATTAATCTTAGCATTATTACCATATAAATAAGTAGTAATATAATTAATAGGATATATAGTAGTATAAATAACTATATCCTCCATATTATCCCTCTTAAAACATCCACATAAAGATAAACATACCACTATTAACAAAATAAATTTCTTTTTCATACTTAATTTACCCCTTTCTAACCTAGGCACAGGATCATATCCACCTTTACTAAAAGGATTACATCTAAGTATCCTAAAAATACTTAAACATCCTCCTTTAAATATTCCATAAGTACTAATAGCTTCTTTAGAATAATCAGAACAAGTAGGGTAATACTTACAATATAAATGGAACCTTCCTGGTATCCTTTGATATAAATTAATCAAACCTAAAAGTATACGCTTCATACTAATCACATATCCATTTTATCAAAAAAAACAATCTTTGTCTATAAAAACAAAATTGTTTATACTAATTTAACATTTAACATACTAATTATTTTAGTACATAATTCCTATTATCATGTACCATATCTTTAGATAAAACTAACTTCTTATATTTACCCCTATTACTTTGTACCTCAAACCTAGCTTCTTTAGTTAAATTAAACATAATCTCAAACAAACTTCTAGCTCCTGTTTTAAGAAGTTGTGCTTGCTTTGCAATCGCAAGAATTACCTCATCATCATAAACCAAATCAACCCCATACAAACTAAATAACTCCTTAGTAAGCAACATTGGGCTATTAGAAGAATTATTAAGTATATCAGTTAAAATATCTATAGTCATAGGATTCATAATAATCTTATTATTACACCTCCCAATAAACTCAGGAAGTAACCCATACTTATTAAAATTATCAGTAGAGTAGGGATTAGTCCTCTTACTTACATAATCTTTATTAAAACCAACAGGTTCCTTAGATATAACTTGTTCTCTAAGCCCAGAAAAAGCCCCCATTGCCACAAAAGTCATATTAGTAGTATTAAGAGAAATATCCCTCTTCTTATATTCAAAACAATAACTACCACCCTCCATAAGCTTAAGCAAAGACTCTAACACTCCAGCAGTAGCAACCTTCTCATTAGCCCCCATACTAGCTTTCTTATCAATCTCATCCACAACCAGTATTCCTCTTTCTGCAAGCCCAATATCATCAGAAGCACTAGCTAACAAATGAGCAAGCATCTCATCAACAGACTTACCAACATAACCCGCCATCGTATACTGAGTAGCATCTTCTACTACCATAGGAATATTTAAATCCTTAGATAAAAGCCTAAACAACTCTGTCTTTCCAACACCAGTATCTCCACATATCAAAATATTTTGCTTAAGCCTAGGATTATTAATCCTCTGATTAATATCAATCGCAGATATAACATCCTTAACCTGATCATTTTGCCCTCTTAAAGAATTAGTAACACGACTATATAAACTACTAACATCAATATCTACACTTGAATTAATATTTGTACTAACCTTCTTACTAACATCCTTCTTAGAATCTAAAGAAACAACTTCTTGATATAATAAATTATCATTATCGCTATAAATATCATTCTCACATAACATTTGAATAATATATTCACCAACTTCTCTAGCTTCTCCACATATAGCTTCCCCAACAGCCCTATAAGAAGATACTCCAAGATCTACTGCCTCCATCTCCTTAACCTGTTTATTCACAGTATAAGTACGAATATTATTATTTATTATTTTTTGATAATATAAATACTTATCAATACTCTCAAAATAATTATTAGACAAACTAATTATCGCTTGCTTATTACCTGCATAAAAACCAATCCCAAGCCCAAGATCAAGCTCATCATCAGCCTCAATACAATTCTTAAGTACATCATTAAATGTATTAATAGATAAAGGAAAACCAAATACATACCTATCATTTAATGAATCAATATCATTGGCAAAAGAATACTTATACTGTATCTCCTTCATATAAGAAATATTCTCAACAAACTCCTTCTTAGGTACAAAAATCTTCATATCATTACTAACATCCCCAAGTAAAAAAGTACAAGGTTCTAACTTATATTCATCCTTAAATTTCTTTCTCTTAAAAATAATAACAACATCTTTCACATATATCACCTTAAATAAATTATACATGACTAATTAAATATTTTTCATACATTTTACATAAACTTAACAAAAAAACAAGTTATATTCCTATAACTTGCGGTATAAACCAATAGCTTTTCCTAATATAGTAACATTATTCAAAATAATAGGAAGCATAAAATCATTCTCAGGTTGCAATCTAAAATATCCATCTTCTTTATAAAAAGTCTTTAAAGTAACCTCATTATCTTCAGTCATCGCGACTACTTTCTCTCCATTTCTAGCAGTATTACATCTTTCTACTATAACAATATCTCCATCATATATCCCAGCATTAATCATACTCTCACCACTAACCCTTAAAGTAAATACCTCACTTTTAGTAGGCACCAAATAAGAAGGCAGTTGAAAATATTCATTAGGCATCTCAATAGCCTCGATAGGGGACCCAGCAGTAACCTTACCAAGAAGAGGAACCGAAACAACATCTTCTCCCTTATCTAAATACTCATTATCAACAAGTAACTCAATAGCTCTATTCTTAGTACTTTCTTTCTTTATATATCCTTTATCCTCAAGATTATTCAAATGTACATACACCGTCGCAGGAGACTTAAGACCAATACTAGCACCTATCTCTCTAATTGAAGGAGGATACTTATGTTCTGCAATAAACTCTTTAATATACTTTAAAACTTCCTCTTGTTTACTAGTAAGTCTTTCTTTCTTATTAACCATCCTTTTCACCTCTACAAGCAGTATAACATAATAGATGTAAAATGTCAAACTTTTGTTCGAGAAAGTATTGACAAAGAACATTTGTTCGTGTTATCATTGAAATACATTAAAGGAGGTAATAAATATGAATAAAATTAAAAAAAGCAAAGGAGTAATATTCTTCTATTTAATACTATTACTATCAACATTCTTTCTATGTAGTAATACAGACAAATACAAAGAAAAAGAACACGAATATAATTTAGTATTACAAAAATAAAATTATATGGTATACTTATAGTAGTTTAAGAAAATATTATAAAAGGTGATTATATGAAATGTTTAATAACAGGAGCATCTTCTGGCATAGGGAAAGATATGGCTAATTACATGAGAAATCTAGGATATGATTTATATTTAGTATCTAAAGATAAAGATAAATTAGATTCTTCATTTAAAGATGATAAACATATAACTAAAATAGCCCTAGATTTATCTAAAGAGATAAACTGTTATAAATTATATGATATGTTAAAAGATAAAGATATAGATATATTAATTAATAATGCTGGCTTTGGAGATGCAGGATACTTTACTTCCACTGATATATCTAAAGAATTAAATATGATTGACTTAAACATAAAAGCATACCATATCCTAACTAAATTATTTTTAAAACTCTTTACAGAAAGAGACTATGGCCACATTCTAAATGTTGCCTCAATAGCAGGCTTTATGCCAGGTCCCTTCATGGCGACCTATTATGCCACTAAATCATATGTACTAAATCTATCCCTTGCTATTAGTGAAGAACTAAAACAATCTAAATCAAAAGTAAAAATATCTATACTATGCCCAGGACCCGTTAAAACTAACTTTAATAAAACCGCTAATGTCAAATTCAACATATCATCAATAAGTAGTAAAAAATGTGCCAAAATAGCTATAGAAGAAATGTTTGAAGGACGCTTAATAATTATCCCATCTAAATTCATAAAACTAGGTAGAATAGCTTCAAAATTCTTACCTTTAAACTTAGTAATGTATATAAATTCTAAAATACAAAGAAAAAAGATATATAAAAATAAATAACAAAAAACGTAAGAAAAAATACTATCTATAATCATAACGATTACTAGAAATAGTATTTTTTTTAAATACAAAAAAGCAAGTACTTACTTAATTTTCCTTGCTTCTAAATAATATCTCTTATCATAACTATGACCCATAGAGAAAGTCTTTCTAGGTAAAGCACCATCTAAAATAACACTAGAGAATAACTCTTCCTTCTTCATAGGAGGAAGCAAAATACCTAAATTATTATCTTTATTTGCCAAACTTCTAACAACATCATCTCCATGAATATAATCAATCTTACCATCATGATTACTCAAATACTCATCAATAAATATTTGTATAGAACCAACTGCCAAATTAGATTTAGGATTTTCTATATAAATAATCTTATCCATATCCTTAGAAACTAACTCTAACTTTTGACCATTACCATCTTCATTAATATTATAATACTTATATAAACTATCTATAAAATCATTAACATCTATATCAAATAACACTCTATGAATAGGTTCAAATTCTAATGCCTCACTATGGAGATTAACAACTTCTACAAGTGCATATCTAGCTTTTTCTAATACTTTACTATCTGCACCACTTTCTTTTAAAGCTTCATAGCAAGCCTTCGCAGTAGCTAAAGAATGATTTCCATCTCCAACTGCGAATAACAACACACCCTTATCATTAACATTATACTTCTTATTAAAGTTATCTACATTAGCTAAACCATCAAGTTTATCCATAATATCATTAATAACTTCTTCACTTAGCCTATATCCCTTAATATGTCCACCATTTTGCATAAGAGGAGTATCATATACTAAATCCTTATCACTAACAATCTTATCTAAATTATCAATAATACTCTTACTATCATCATCAATTAGTAACATAACATGAGGTAGTTCTATAAGGGCATTATTTCTTACTTTCATTCTAGGTGGTATCCTAGAAGTAACTGTCTTTTCAGTAGCCCTAATCATAGAATTAGAACCAACATTATAGTCATATTCTTCTAAGTCTATCATTCCAACAATTCCTTTTCTACACTTACCATCTAATGTATATCTTTCTACATATATAAGACTATTATCCAACACAGAAAAAGTATCATCATCAAGGTATTTCTTCATAGTAGAATTAATATTATTAATCCTATCACTAACATCATCATCTTCTAAATATACTTCAGGTAATATTAACTTCAAAGTAGATTTATTATCTGAAACAAATTCTGCCACATCACTCCAATACTTAGGCTCTGATGTATATTGATCACAAGCAACAACACACCATTTCTCCATATCAACATTCTTTGGTATTAAAATATCTGCTCTTTTAAATACTTTCATTTCTTTCCTTCCTTTCATACTAATTATTTTAACACTATTAAAAATATTTGCAAGCCTATTAATTTAAAAAAAGTGTAAAAAAATGTTAAACTTCCTCCTATAATTAATTGACATATCATAAAATTCTAAGTATAATTAATTTATCAAGTATAGGAGGTAAACTAATGAAAGATGTAAGAAAGAAAAAGTTGACTTTAATAATAAGTATAATTACAATAATCATTCTAGCTTTATCTGGTACTTATGCTCTATTTAAATGGAACTCTGATAACACAGATATTACCCTAGATGCCCATCTAGGCATCATTTATAAAAAAGAACACGATACCCTAACAGGAACATTAAATCCCGCTAATTCTAAAGATGAAGGATTATCTACCAACATAGAATTATGGACCACAACTACCAGAACTAAAGTATATGGAACCTTATTTTTTACAGTAAAAAGCATAGATTCCCCATTAAACCAAAATAGCATGCTAAAATGGGAACTTTGGAATAATGGAAATAAATTAAATGAAGGAGATTTTAATGGCTTTGCAAATGGAGATATTGTAGAGTTATTAAAAGATACAGAACTATCTAACTCAAAAACAATATATACACTATACGTATGGTTAGACGATAGCCGTATCACTTCAACTGACATAAGTGGTTCTACTATGGAAGTAGACGTTGGAGCTTCTGCAGTCCAAGTACCTACTAGTGAAAGCACTATTACTGTAGTAGATAATTCACCAGCTCAAACTACTTGGGTTAAAGATTACACATTATCCCTAAAAGCAACATCTACAGAATATAACATAACAGGATATGCTGTAACGACATCTCCGGAAAAACCATCATCATACACTTCAGTAAGCACTCCAGGACTAACATATAACTTAAACTATACAGTAGATACTAATGATAAATACTTCGTTTGGTTTAGAAATCAAAACAACAAAGTAGCTTATGCTACAGTAGACGTAAATAAAATAGATAATACTAAACCAGAAATAGATTTAAATGGCACTTCTTCACCTAGTATTGCATCATCTAGTGCAACTATAAGCATTCCATTAAAAATAACCGATACCCAAAGTGGTATTAATACAAGCACATTTACCTCTAATAGCTTAACTGTTAAAGTAGGAACAACTACTGTTAATCCAACCAAGACCATTACTTATCAAAAAGTAGAAAGTGGTATATACTCATACATACTTACTCTAACTAACGTTACTGGTAATGGCAATATATCTTTAAACATACCTGCTTCCGCGATAAGCGATGTCGTTGGTAACACCAATAATAATAAAGATTTAATTCCAAATATTGATATAGATAATACAGCTCCAGTAGTAAATAGCATAACAGCAGAACAATATACAAGCACTATTACAATTAGTGCTAACGCTACTGATAGCTATGGAACAATAGATACATATTGGTATAGCATAGATGGAGTAAACTACTATAGTTCTAATAATTCAAATTATACATTTACAAACGTATCATCTGGTAACTATACAGCCTATGTATACGTCAAAGATAAAGCGGGCAATAAATCAAATACATATGAAAAAACAGTATTATTTGATAACATCCCACCTACATTAACATCTCTATTAGTAACTACCACATCTGGTACGTATGCAAATGGCAAAGCTATAGATATAACTGCAACTTACAGTGAAGATATAGTAAGTAGTACAGGTGCTACCATAACATCAACTACTGCTCCAAAACTATCTCTAAAATTTGGTTCACAAACCGCAAGAGAAGCAACATTTAAAAGTGCTAGCTCAAACAAAATAAATTATCAAATAGTAATAAATACTACTGACCTAGGATCATTAAGCTTATCTTCATATCAAGGAACAGTATATGATGCTGCAAATAACAGCCTAACATTATCAAACGTAAGCCTAGGAGGAAATGCGATTCAGGCATCTACTAAAGCAAAAATAGATACAACTTATTATACAACCCTAGCTTCTGCAATAAATACATCAAGTACTACAAAAACTATAACAATGGTAAATGATACAACCGAATGTGTAACAATACCAAGTAGTAATAATATAACTCTTGATTTATCAGGCAAAACAGTAACATGTACAACATCTAACACTCCTCTAATAACTAACAATGGAACATTAACTATAAAATCTGGAACAACAGGGGGAACATTAAATAGTACTTACTATGCTATAGAAAATAAAGGTAGCCTAACACTTACAAGTGGTACAATCAAATCAACTAACAGCATCGCTGTAAATAATAACTCTACCGCTACAAATGCAAAAGGTGCATCATTATACGTAAATGGAGCAGAGGTAATCTCAACTAGTAATATAGGTATAAATAACGCGACAACAGGTATTATAACTATAGCATCTGGTACAGTAAAAGGTACCCAAAGTGGTATATACAATGTATCGACAGGAACAATAAATATAGGCTTATCAAGTGATACTTTAAGTACAACATCTCCTGCAATATATAACACAACAACATCTTCATATGGAGTATATATGAATAACGGAGGAACCCTAAATATTAATAATGGAGCTATCTACACTGCAAATACAAGCGTTGGAACAGCTTACTATAAAGGAACTTCAACCCTAACAGCAAGAAGTGGTTACCATGTTACAACATCAACTGAATCAGTATCTGGTGTAAGCAATAAAAAATCTTACCTAATAAGTGGAACAACACAAATCCAATATCAATACAGGAATTATGACTCTTGTATAAAAAAAGAATGTGTAGGAGGAAATGTAACTAATTCTTCATGTGGATACGCAAGTTGTGTTAATAGTAATTGTTCTTGTGCTAAATGGAATTACACTACAACATGTGGATCATGGGTAGAAGGTACCTGTGAAAAATCTGGATATAATTTTGATACTACTGCGGAATGTAATAGGCAAGGCACAAGTTGCACCGCATATACATCGTGTTCTGCTGGTGGTCAAGCTGGTAGCGGATATTATTGTTGCGATTACACTAGAACATGTACCAAAAAGAAAACAAGTTGTAACACATATAATTCATGTCAAGATAGTTCATGTGGATACGCAACATGTTATGACTCCTGTGCAAATCTAGAATGTGTGGGAGGCTATACTGCTTGGACAAATTGGTCAACGAGCACTTTGTCTGGATACTCAAATTGTCAAAAGAGAACATGTAATCTAAACCCTGAAGGTGTAGTCACTACATGTGGCACTGCTGGAAGTTGTTAGGAGGCATAAAATGAAAAATATATTAAATAAAAATAATAATAAATTACTTTTAATACTTCTAGTATTAGTTATTGGGGCGATTTTACTAATCGTCCTAATAAATACAGACAAAAAACAAAAAGATCCTTTTGATAATAACAAAAATGATAACAAAGAAATTGCAAACGTAACGCCAGATGATGTAAAAAAACTATACAACATATTAACTAGTAACACTTGCAATATCAAATATACATTTGATTTTAGTAATAATAAAACCATCAAAACAGAAGATATGAGCGAAACTGATAAATTAACTATTATCTTCAATAACTTAAAATATAACAACATTATAAAAGATAAAATAAGTATAGAAGAGTATAATACCTATGCTAAAAATATCCTCGGTAATAGCACTAAAATACCTTCTACATTTAAAGACTTTAACTATGATGGTAATACTTACAATATAGAAAAAAATAAAATTATTAAAAATACCAGTACCTGCAATACCAAAGAAGAATATAAAAGCGCTCTTTATAGTTATTCATATAACTTATATGATCTAAGTATCTATATAAACTATATAGAAATAAAAAATAATAAAGCATATGACTTAGATGGAAAACTAATAGATACATATACAAAAGAAAATGAAGAACGTATTATGAATAGTGCTACTAGTTATGTATATAACTTTAAGAAAAATACAAATGGATATTACTTACAACAAGTATCTCTTGCAGTTAAAGAAACTAATAAATAAAAATAAAATAAAATAAATATAATATTATAGGTGATTATATGAAAAAAATAACATTTATAATATTTTTCCTTTTTATAATAACATTAACAATACCCTTATCATCCCTAAAAAATACTAAAATAACATGTCAAAACACTAAAAAAGACAACATCGAAGCCCATTATCCTACATATAACATAAATAAACTAGATACTTATATAAAAAATCATATAAATAATATCATAAATAATACCTCAAGTAATAATAACCTATATATAGATTATGATACTATAAATAATAAAGATAATATTAAAACAATAATATATACATATATAGATCAAAAAGGATTAATAAAAAATAATATTACTGAAATTGATTATAATATAAAAACTAAAAATATAACTAAAGATATAAAAATAATAACCACTAGTAACAACTATAATATAGTAAATAACAAAGTAATTGATAAAAATAAAAAAATAATATCCTTCACCTTTGATGATGGCCCTAGTTATAACACCATAAAAATAGCAAACATTCTAAAGAAATATAATGCTACTGCAACATTCTTTGTATTAGGTAATAAAGTAGAAAAATACGAAAAAACACTTAAATATTTAAAAGATAATAACATGGAAATAGGTAATCATACATACACCCATAAATTCTTATCTAAATTAAAAGAAGAAGATATTATGCTAGAAATAAATAATACTCAAGAAGAAATATATAGAGTTACTAATACATATCCAACATTATTTAGACCGAGTTATGGAACTGTATCTAATAAATTAAGAAGACTATCCCCAATGCCCCTTATTATATGGAACCTAGATACCTTAGATTGGAAATATCATAATTCTAATAAAATAGCAAATAAAATATTAAATAAAGTAAAAGATGGCGATATTATTCTTATGCATGATACATATTCCGCGACCGTAAATGCTGTAAATATAGTAATCCCTAAACTAATAGAACAAGGTTATGAAATAGTAAGCGTAAGTGAACTATTTTACTATAAAAACATAATTCCTACCTACGGCAAATATTACGGACATATTAATTAATACATCTTGAAAAATAATTATATTTATTATATAATTATAATGTTTTAGTAAGTAGGGTGATAAAATGAAAAACAAACTATATAGATTTGTAAGAGCACTAGGAGTACCACTTTTTAAACTCCTATATAGACCAACAATTATTGGTATTAGTAACATTCCTACCTCAGGTAGAATCGTTCTAGCGGGAAATCACACTAATAATTTTGATTGTGCCCTCTTAATATCATCAACCAAAAGAACAATTCATTTCCTAGCTAAAAATGAATTACACAAAGGTAAACTAGGATGGTTCTTCACTTCAATGGGAACTATCCCAGTAGATAGAAATAATAAAGATACAAATGCATTATCAACTGCCATAGAAGTATTAAATAATAATGAAGTAATTGGAATATTCCCAGAAGGTACAACTACCAAAGATGGAAGCCTTCTTCCCTTCAAAGTAGGCGCAGTAGTCATGGCAAATAGAACAAACTCAAAAATAGTTCCATTCGCAATTACAGGTGAATACAAACTATTTAGAAAAAACATTAAAATAACTTTTGCCTCTCCATATACTCCTAAAAACGATATCAGCTTAGCCAACGATGAACTAAGAAATAAAGTCATTAAACTAAAAGAGTCTAATTAGAAAGAAGAAAATCTATGAAAAATTATTTAAATAAACTATATTATTATCTTAAAAGAAAATTTAATAAAAGGAAACATGATGATGAAGAACCTATTAATATGCACCTAGAATATCCAGATATTAGCTTATATGAATTAATAGAAAATACCGCGAATAAATATCCAAATAACATTGCCTATGAATACTATGGCCATGTTGTAACTTATAAAGATTTTATTAAGAAAATCAAAACCACTGCCTCTGCCTTAAAGAAAATAGGAGTTAAAAAAAAAGATAGAGTAACTATATGCATGCCTAATACCCCGAGTGCGGTTATCACTTTTTATGCCATAAACATGGTAGGAGCAACTGCAAATATGATACACCCATTATCATCAGAAAATGAAATCCTAATGTACTTACAAATGGCAAAAAGCAAATACTTACTAGTAATAGATATGGATTATGAAAAAATCTGTAATATAATGGATAAAACAGAACTAGAACGCATCATAGTAAGCATACCCAACGAAGAAATGACAAACACTAAAAAAGCCCTTTACTGGTTCTTTACAGGAAGAAAAAACAAAATAAAACGCAACCCCAACACCATGCTATTTAAAGAATTTTATCATTTAGGGAACCCTAACGAAGATAATTTACTAACTCCTGCTTCCGCGGATGAAGAAGCGGTCATCCTATACAGTGGAGGAACCACCGGAGAACCTAAAGGCATAGTCTTATCAAATAGAAACTTTAACGCAGAAGCAATCGAATGCGAAGTAATGTGTAAAACTGCTAAAGAAGGAGACTCAATCTTATCTATAATGCCAATCTTCCATGCTTTTGGACTAGGTATATGTATTCATACTATATTCTATATTGGCATGAAAGCAATATTAATCCCAACATTTAACGCCAAAAAATTTGGCTCACTAATTAAAAAGTATCATCCTAACTTTATAATTGGAGTACCTACCTTATTTGAAGCTCTACTTAAAAATAATAATCTAAAGAAAAATGACTTATCTTGTGTAACATGTGTTATCTCAGGCGGTGATAACCTATCTTCTTCTCTAAAAGAAAAAGTAGACGAATTTTTAAAAACTCATGGTTCTAAAGCTCAAGTACGAGAAGGTTATGGATTAACTGAATGCGTTGGAGCTAGCTGTCTAACTCCATATAATAAATACAAAGAAAAAAGTATTGGACTTCCTTTACCAGATATAACCTACAAAATAGTAAAACCAACTACTCATGATGAAGTAGAACGTGGTATTGATGGAGAAATCTGTATAAATGGTCCAACCGTAATGATGGGATATTTAGATGACCCTAAAGAAACTTCTAACGTACTAAGAATACATGACGATGGCAAACTTTGGCTACATACAGGAGACTTAGGATGCATGGATAGCGAAGGATTTGTCTACTTCAAACAAAGACTAAAAAGAATAATAGTATCATCAGGATATAACATCTATCCTAGCCATGTAGAAAATATTATCAACTCCCATCCACTAGTCCTAACATCAACCGTAATTGGTATTGACCATCCATACAAAGTCCAAGTAGCTAAAGCATATATTGTATTAAAAGAAAACGTAAAACCAAACTATACAACCAAAAAAAGCATCAAAGAACATTGCATCAAAAACTTAGCTAAATATTCCTTACCATACGAATATGTTTTTATTGATGAATTACCCAAAACTAAAATAGGCAAAATAGCATATAAAAAACTAGAACAAGATGCCTTAAAAAAAGAGTAATTATATAAATGAGGTGTAAAATGACATTATTAGAAAAATACAAACAAGAATTTATAAAAAACTATAAACTATTCAAAAACAAGAAAACAAGAAAACAAGAAATACCTAATATTTTAACATTATCAAGACTACTTTCTCCTATAATAATCATCCCCCTAGTATTAAAAAATAAATATAATCTAGCATTAATATTTATCCTAATATTTGCATTAACAGATCTCCTAGATGGCTATATTGCAAGAAAATACAACTACGTTAGTAAATTAGGTAGAGAAATAGACCCTGTATGTGATAAAATTTTTCTAGGAAGCTTACTTATTCCTTTAATCATCAAAAAACAATCACTACTTGTAAACATCCTCCTAGAACTTATAATTAGCATTATCTGTATAATTAATAAAATTAAAGGTTATAACACTAAGGTAAATGGCTTTGGCAAATTCAAAACGGCTTTTATATACACATTAATTAGTTACACATACTTAAATCTATTTATAAATACTAATAATAATATATATATAATCCTATACATCCTAACAATAATACTCCAAGTATCAACAATTATTACATATCTTACAAGAACTATAAAAAAAGAACAAGAAGAAGATATACACATAAATAGCTTTGGTTATAAACTAATAAGACCTATATTTAAAGTATTTTTTAATCTCTACTTTAGACCTAAAGTAATAGGTAAAGAAAACATTCCTAAAGAAGGTCCATTCATTCTATGTGGTAACCATACCAACGTCCATGACCAATTTCCTATTATGATGAATACCAAAAGAGTAATACACTACATCGCCAAAAAAGAATACTTTGACTCCAAAATGGGTTTCTTCTTCCGTTTTGTAGGACAAATACCAGTAGATAGAGAAAATAAAGATACAAATGCTAAAGAAGAAGCAATAGAAGTCCTAAAACATAATCATGCTCTAGGTATATTCCCAGAAGGAACAAGAAA
The DNA here is from genome assembly GCA_934096265.1 of uncultured Bacilli bacterium. Classification (GTDB taxonomy): domain Bacteria; phylum Bacillota_I; class Bacilli_A; order RF39; family UBA660; genus JAEDMO01. Next base: position 153,380 of record CAKOLI010000001.1, read on the forward strand.
CGTCTTAGTATATAAAAATGACATTGTAAATAATTTATACCCCCTTGTAGAACATACAGTAACTAAAGAACAATTTATCAAAATACTAAAAGATAACCAAACTAAATTATCTCAACTACATCTATTAGATAAATTAAAAGAAACCTCTCGTATTAAACAAGAAGAATATAACTCATATCTCTTAGATTTACCAAACAAACTAAAACACTTACTAAAAAATAACGTCATAACTGAAGAAGAATATCGCAACTCATTACTTTTAGATTTTAAATATGGAGCAGTTTCTTTTGCTAGCAAAACAGATGCTTATATCTTACCATACGCCACATGTGGCAGATATCTTCATCATAGTAAAGATCTACGCATAATAATAGGAAAACCATTCAAAGTAGGAAATCTATCCCTAGAAGAAGCAAACCAAAAATTAAGAAATACAATCATTGATATAATTATTAAAAATAGCAAATAACACTTTGCTTTTTTTTCTTAATATGATAAAATTATAACTATAGGAGAGTGTAATATGAGAAAGAAAAACGGTTTTACCTTAATAGAAATAATAGTAATAATTTTACTAATTGCACTTATATCTACCATTACCATAATAACTGTCCAAGACAAAATAAATACCTCTAAAGATACAGCTCAAATACTTACTAATGATGCTCTTTTTCAAGCGGCTAATGGATATGTAACGGAATTTAAAAATAATTCTAACTCTTGGTATAAAGAATATACAGGAAGCGTAGGGAACTATCAAGAAACAGGTAATGAATATGCTTGTACTACTATTCAAATGTTAATAGATAAAGGCTTTCTAAAAAATAACTTAAAAAATCCTTCTACTAAAGAAGATATAAATCATGATATATTTATAAAAGTAGTAAGAGATTCTCAAACTAAAGTAATCCAAAAACAAGTAATACTAGATAGTGAAGACTGTTCTAGCCTTGATGACGAACTCCCTAGTGTTACCTTTACTCCAAATGGCCTAGATATTCCACAAAGGCCACTTACAGTAACAATAACCCCTAAAGTAGGCCCATCAGGTATAAATAAAATGACATACTACCTAAAACAAGAAGGAAAAATAAAAACTACAGAGTACACCTCTACTAGTGAAGAAAATATAGAACTAAACATTGAAGGTACCGATATACATGTATGTGCAAATGTAATAAATGGTATTGACAAAACCAGTGGAGAAATATGCAGTAACTCGTTTATTATAGATAATACTAGCCCAGTAGTTGAAAAGCTAGATTATACCCTAGGTTCTAACACAATTAAAGCCCACATTATCGAAAAAAACATAGACTCATACTGCATAACCAAAGAAAATAATTCCACCTCTTGTACATGGCATAATATAAATGTAAATGACTTTGATATAACAGTATCAGAAAGTGCCACATACTACGTATACGTAAAAGATAAAGTAGATTTAATAAACGATAACACTACTAGTAATGTAGTAACAGTAAATATTGACTCTATCACACCATCTGTTAGTTTTAATCCTAATGGTAATACCAATTACACAAATAGTAAAGAAGTAACAATTACCCCCGAAGTAGGAATATCATCAGTAAAAAGTATGAATTACTACATCAAAATAAATAATACTAAATATAAAGAAAATACTTCAAATACAAAAGATGCAAAAACACTCTTAGTAGATATAGAAGGCTCTGATATATATGTATGTGCAAATATAACAAATGGTATTAACATACCAAGTGGAGAAATATGCAGTAACCCATTCATGATAGATAACACAAGCCCCATAGTAACCGCTACTTCCACAGTAGGTTCTTTAAATATAAATATCTCTGTAATAGAAAAAAATATTGACTCCTATTGTGTAACACAAGAAAATAGTTCCACTAATTGCACATGGACAAAAATAGCAGTAAATACATTTACTAAAGAAGCAGATGCAAGTGGCACATATAACATTTATGTAAAAGATAAAGCGGGTCACATTGGTAAAGGCCAAGTAACTATCATCCTAGAAAAAACAGCACAAATAACCTGTACCGTCTCAAGTACAAGCAGTAGCTGTACAAAAACAGACACCATCAGTGACCTTAACAAAATAGTTAGCATAACTAGCGATACTGGTAGTGTAAATTATACCCAAAATGGTACTTCACTAACCCTAAACTTTACAGGTGGTACCTACCAAGCAGGCACAGCCACATCATGTAACTGCACTACCACATCAACAATACAATGTGCATGTGGTGAGGAATGCTGTACCCCTCCAGGAGGAGGAGCCTCTGGAACATCTAGATGTGTAATGGGTCCTCCAGGAGGTTGCTTAAACTGTACTGACATAAGCTGTGTCGCAGGAATGTGTCCATTTAATGACTGTGATACTAAAGAAACAACTTCTTGTAATACTTGTTATACATATAAATATACAGCAACAATAAAATATATCCCAAAATAAAGAAAGGAATAATAATATGAAAGAAAAAAATAATTACCTAGCTATACTAGCTCTATCATTCTCAGTACTTTCTCTAATATCAACAGTATTCTTATACTACGTAGTAACAAACAATTATAAAGAACTAAATGCTAATATAGATACTATAAAAAAAGAAAATACCAACACTCAAGATAAACCAACCATGACCAAACTTCTAAATGACTTTGCCAGAAAACTAATTAATGATAACAAACTATCAAAAAAAGATTCCACTGATAACAAATTAACACTCACTTATAACGAAATGATTACTAAATACGGATTAAAAACAAACTACGAATGTATCGAAGAAGACACCTACGTAACATACACATTCTATTCTGAAAACGACAACGTTAAAGACATCTTAGTAAGTCAAAACTGTTATGAAAAATAAAATAATACTCCTTATCTTAATCATCCTTACATCTACTGGTTGTAAGAAAAATACAGAATATAAAGAAGAAAGTATAAATACATTTATCTATAGACTAATAAATACAGGTAGTATAACTAATAAATCCGCTATCAACAATGAATTAACTCTAACATTAAACGACCTAATAAATAACTACAACTACATCTATAAAGGTACTTGTAACAAAAATAATACAACCATAAAAATTACCTTTGATGAAGAAGGAAAAGTAGCAAATACAACTATAAATTTAAGCTGTGATATTAAAGAAGAAAGTAACATTCAAAATATTTATTTTGATTAAAAACATTGACAAAGCAAATTAAAAATATTATTATATAAATAGGTTTAAGGAGGAAATATGAAAAAAATATTTAAATTAGGAATTATTATCATATGCCTATTCATATTTACTGGATGTAATAAAAAAACAAATCAAGAAGAGCAAAAAGAATTTTATATGGGTGACACAATATCTATAAAAAACTTTGACATAACATTTTTAAATTACTCTATTAGAAAAGCTATCGGTTCTAACGAAAAACATCAAGACTTAGTATTCTTAGAAGTAAATTTAAAAAATACTAGTAAAAAAGAGCAAAGGTTCACAAACAGTAGCTATAAAGTATTTGGACCAGACAACACAGAACTAGATATTATATCAAATTCAAAATATACTACTTCTCTAAATAACGTAGGCAACATAAGAAGTGATGGTACCACCAGTGGACACCTTATCTTTGAATATGCTGGATATGGTAAATATTACTTAGAATTTGTAAATACAAAAGGTTCTAAAGTAACATTAATACTTGATATCTATGAAAATATAGAATAGTAACTCCTAATGGATTACTATTTTTTTCATATGTTTTAGAAAGGAACTTATGAATAATAATTTTAAAAACTTACCCAACGAAGAAAAACCCCGTGAAAGACTAAAAAAATATGGAAGAGCAAATCTATCTAATGAAGAATTACTATCTATCATACTAAAAACAGGAACCCATAACGTACCTGTAGATGAACTATCCAAAAACCTCCTAGTAGAATTAAAAAGCATTACTAATTTAAAAGATATAACCTTATCTAAATTAACAAGCATAAAAGGAATAGGGGAAGTAAAAGCCTTATCTCTATATGCTTCAATCGAACTAGGAAGAAGAATTTTTCAGTCAAAACCACTTACTAAAAAATATAACATAAGTAACCCAATAGACATAATTAACTATTACAACGACATACTAAAAGATAAATTACAAGAAGAATTTCATGTCCTATACCTAGATAGCAATAACACCATCATCTCATCCAAAAGACTCTTTATAGGAACCATCAACCGTTCCATCGTTCATCCAAGAGAAATATTCAAAGAAGCCTATCTAAACTCTGCTTGTAAAATAGTCTGCATCCATAATCATCCATCAGGAAGTGTCACTCCCAGCAAAGAAGATATAATGATTACTAAAAGCCTAGATGAAATAGGCAGAATACATGATATAAAACTAGTAGACCACTTAATAATAGGCCTAGACAAATATTTTAGCTTTTATGAGAATAAATATTTAAAAAACTAAATTATACTTTTAAAAAAGATATTTATGTTATATAATAAAAATATACAAGGAGGATAAAATATGAATAAATTTAAAAAACTATCTATAAAACATATAATACTAATAATTATAGTTATCCTCCTAGGTTTACTTCTAATATTTAACTACACCCTAAAAAAAGATAGAAAACTAAATCCCATTGAAGCCCTAGTAAAAGATACAATAACATGTGTAACCAAAGTAATACGTGCCCCAATAGACTATGTAGGCTCACTAATAAAAGACTTTAAAGAATTAAAAAATGTCCAAAAAGAAAACCAAATATTAAAAGATAAATTAGAAGAAATAGATTTTATAAATACCAAAAATACAGAACTTATGCGTCAAATAAAAAAACAACAAGAAGAACTAGGCATAGAATATAACCTAACAGAATATGAATACTTAAATAGTACTATAACAAATCGTAATATAGGATATTGGTATAACACAATTACAATCGATAAAGGAAGCTACAACGGAGTAAAAAAAGATATGCCCGTTGTAAACAAAAAAGGCTTAATAGGAAGAGTAGTAAGCACTACTAACTTTACATCTACAGTAAAACTAATAACTACAACAGATACATCTAACAAACTATCAGTTCTAGTTACTAATCAAGAATACAATCTTTATGGTCTTCTTTATAAATATGATGAAAAAGAAAACGTCTTACTAGTAGAAGGAATAAGTAACACTGACAAAGTAAGTATAAATGACTTAGTCTATACAAGTGGCATGGGAGGTATATTTCCAAGTGGTATCTTAATAGGAAAAGTATCATCTATTAAAACAGACTCATATGGCTTATCTAAAATAATTAGAGTATCACCATCAGTAGACTTTTCATCACTTAGTTATGTAACCATATTAAAAAGAAAGGATGAATTAAAATGATTTATCCTTTAATTATTATAACAATATCCTTCCTCCTAGATGGCCTAATATCCTCATACATAAACATATTCTCATCTAATATATCTATATTCTCAACAATCTATACAGTCCTAGCACTAAGCATGGTAACAAAATATATTAAAGATGAAAAAAAATATTATCTAGTATACCTATTAACAGGCCTACTATTCGATATGGCTTATACAAACACATTTATACTTAACATGACAATATTCTTCCTCTTAGGATTAATAACAAAACACCTACTATATATCCTAACAGATAACCTTATAAATAACATCCTAATCTCATATATAAATATAGTAGTATACTACATAACTACCCAACTAATATTAGTAATCTCAAACTATACCACTTTTAATAGTTATTTATTACTAAAAATAATTTATAGTAGCATAATTATGAGTATTATATATACTATCATACTATATATATCAAATAGCCTATTTAAACAAAACAACTTTAAACATTACCACAAAAAGTTATAAATAAACATAATCACTCATATTATTTACTGGTGAATAATATGGAAATAAATCTAAATAGTAAGTATCTAAAAAACAAAAAAGAAAACAAAAAAACATATAAAAAATATCTAGTAGGCCTATCATACCGCATATTAATTAGCGTCCTTATATTCCTATCTCTTGCCATATATATAAAAGCATCTAATAAAAATAAAGAAATAGTATACCAAAATATATATAACAATAACTTTCTATATACCAAAGCTAAAAAATATTATGATAAATACTTAAAAGGAGTATATCCTTTCTCTAAAATATTTAAAGAAGATACCAACCTAGTATTTAATGAAACCCTACATTATACTGCCCAAAATAAATACCTAGATGGAGTAAAATTAACTGTAGATACTAACTATTTAGTACCAGTATTAAAATCTGGTATAGTAATATATATTGGAGAAAAACCTAACTATGGTTCTACCGTAATAATCCAAGGAACTGATGAAATAGAAATATGGTACGCTAATATTTCAAATATAAACGTCTCACTATATGACTATGTAACCATAGGAACCCTTCTAGGAGAAGTAAAAGATAATAATCTCTACTTAGTATATAGTCAAAATGGAAAGTATTTAAACTATGAAGAATTTCTTAAATAAAATAGAATTTTCTAATTATTACTTACTCATGGCCTTAAGCTTTATCTTAATAGGCTACTACAAAAACCTATTAATCTTCACAACACTTATTATAATTCATGAACTAGGCCATGCCATCTCAGCATCTTTCTTTAAAGTAAAAATAAACAAAATAATTATCTATCCCTACGGAGGACTAACTAAACTAGATAATTATCTAAATATTAAAATAAACAAAGAACTAATTATTTCAATATCAGGCCTACTATCCCAAACTCTATTTTATTACCTAATGATTTTTATTAATAATAAATATCATTTTTTTAACGACTACACCATAAATATCCTTACAATGTATCATAAAAGTATGTTTATATTTAACTTACTACCAGTAATTCCCTTAGATGGCTCTAAAATACTCTTATGTATACTTAATCGTATATTTCCATATAATTTAAGTAACTATCTAAGTATATACATATCTTTTATTACTCTAATAATATCTATCTATATAATAAGAGATAATATAAACTATACATATATAATGACCCTATGTATATGTCTTAAAAATATCTATAATTTCTATAAAGAATGCACCTATCTATTTAACAAATTTATCCTAGAAAGATATCTATATCAATTTAACTTTAAACATATAAAAGTAATCAAAGACTATCATAATATGTATAAAGATTATAACCATATAATAAAAGATAAAACTAAATACCAAAAAGAAGCTGACTTTTTAACAAAAATGTTTGACATTCATAAGTATTTATGATAAAATCTTATATGTTTGTAAGACCTCTGTTGTTAATTCAACCGCACTAAAAAGGTTATAAGTGATTAAATCCACCTCTAAGGCGAGTCTTATTTAAAATTTAAGGAGGTAAAATATGAAAGCAATAATTGAAACTGGTGGTAAACAATACTACGTATCAGAAGGCAGTGTTATCTATGTTGAAAAGCTAGATACTCCTAAAGATGGAGAAGTTATTTTTGACAAAGTACTATTAGTAGATGGCCAAGCAGGAAATCCTTATGTTGATAATGCTAAAGTATCAGGTGTTGTACTAAAACAAGGTAAGAACAAGAAAATTACTATCTTCAAGTACAAACCAAAGAAAAAATCAACAAGAAGAAAAGTAGGTCATAGACAACCATACACTAAAGTTGAAATTAAATCAATTTCTAAGTAAGGTATATAATGATTAAAGTAACAGTATCAAAAGATAATGAAGTAATTAAAAATATCACCATAAAAGGTCATGCTAATTATGCTCCCTATGGTAAAGATATTGTATGTGCAAGTGTTAGTACATTAGTAATTACTTCAATAAATAATATTATATCTCTTGATAACAAATCAGTAAAATATGATATTAAAAATGATAGTACGTATATTGAGTTACTTAGTAATAGTAATATTGCTATAAGTATTCTTAATAATATGATTAATTCTTTAATTGAATTAGAAAGTAACTATCCTAAAAACATAAAAGTAACTATGTAAGGAGGGTAAAGAATGCCAAAGTTTTTAAAGTTAAATATACAACTATTCGCTCATAAAAAAGGACAAAGTTCTACTAGCAATGGTAGAGATTCTGAATCTAAAAGATTAGGTGCTAAAGCTAGTGATGGTGAATATATTACTGGAGGAAGTATTATATATCGTCAAAGAGGAACAAAAATTCATCCTGGAAATAATGTAAGAAGAGGTAAAGATGACACTTTATATACAACTATTTCAGGATATGTAAAATATGAACGTTTAGGTAAAGATAGAAAACAAGTTAGTGTTTATGAAGAAAGGGCATAATAAGCTCTTTTTTCTTTACACATACATAAAAAAATGTCTAAAAATATCAAATCATATGCTATAATAAGAGGTATAGTTAGGAGATGTAACATGATACAAAATATAAATAATTATTATATGAGTTTAGCTTATCTTGAAAAAGAAAAATCTACTTGTGTAAGAAGAGGAGTAGGGGCAATAATTGTAAAAGATAATCACATTATAGGACGTGGATTTAATCATACCGTAGTAGGAAGCAAGCCATGTACTATCGATACGTGTATCCGTTTAAAAAATAACATTAAAAGTGGTACAAGACAAGAATATTGCGTAGCAACGCATGCTGAACAAGCTGCAATAATAGATGCATATAAAAATGGCTATAACCTAGAAGGAAGTTCTATATATATAACTGATTCTCCTTGTGTAATATGTGCAAGATTAATATGTGAATTTGGCATTAAAGAAGTATTCTTTAAAGATAGCTATCCTGATGAACTATCATTTGAAATATTAGAAAATGCAGGCATAACAGTAGAAAAAATATCTGATTACAAAGTTAAAAGAAGAATAAAGTAGATGAGGATTTGATATAAATGAACCAAGATAAAATAAGAAATTTTAGCATTATAGCTCATATTGATCATGGTAAAAGTACTCTAGCAGACCGTATACTAGAACTAACTAATGCCGTTGATAAAAGACAAATGAAAGACCAACTACTAGATAATATGGATATAGAAAGAGAAAGAGGCATAACCATAAAATTAAACGCAGTATCCTTAAAATATAAAGATTACACCTTAAACCTAATAGATACACCAGGTCATGTAGATTTTACTTATGAAGTAAGTAGAAGCTTAGCAGCCTGTGAAGGAGCTGTTTTAGTTGTAGATGCTACTCAAGGTATCGAAGCCCAAACACTCGCTAATATATACCTAGCCCTAGATAATAACCTAGAAATAATTCCTGTTATAAATAAAATAGACCTACCTAATGCTGAACCTATGGTAAGAGCTAAAGAACTATGCGATACATTTGGCTTTAACATGGAAGATATAATATTCACTTCAGGCAAAACAGGCAAGGGTGTAGACCAACTACTAGATGCCATAATATCTAAAGTACCAAGCCCTAAAGGCAATATTACAAGCCCATTAAGAGCACTAATCTTTGATAGCTACTTTGATGCATACCGTGGTGTAGTCTGCATGGTAAGAGTAGTAGATGGAAGCATTGAAGTAGGAAACACTATTAAAATGATGAGTACTAACGCCACATACGAAGTAGTAGAACTAGGTATAAATACTCCTAAAGAAGAACATAAAGACATTCTAATGCCTGGAGACGTCGGCTTTATCACCGCGGGTATTAAAAGCATAGAAGATGTAAAAGTAGGAGATACCATTACCCTAAATAAAAACCCATCTACAACCCCATTACCAGGATACAAAGAAATAAAACCAATGGTCTTCTGTGGATTATATCCAATCGATTCTAAAAAATACCCCAACTTACGTGAGGCTTTAGAAAAACTAAAACTAAATGACGCATCCTTAACCTTTGAACCAGAAACCTCAGTTAGTCTAGGCTTTGGTTATCGAACTGGCTTCCTAGGACTATTACATATGGAAATAATAGAAGAAAGAATAGAAAGAGAGTTTGGTATTGACCTAATCGCAACCTCACCATCTGTAATCTATGAAATAAAACTAACAGATGGAGAAGTAATAAGAGTAGATAATCCAACAAAATTTCCAGACAAAGTAAGAATAAAAGAAGTAAAAGAACCATATATTAAAACAAACATCTTCGTTCCTTCAAACTATATTGGTAGTGTTATGGAATTATGCCAAGAAAAAAGAGGCAACTACTTAAATATGGAATACGTAGATAACACAAGAGTAAATATCCATTATGAACTCCCCCTATCAGAAATAGTATATGATTTCTTCAACAAATTAAAAAGCTATACCAAAGGATATGCCTCATTTGACTATGAACTAATAGGCTACAAAACATCAGATTTAGTAAAACTAGATATATTAATAAACGGAGAAATAGTAGATGCTCTAAGCATAATTGTTCATAAAGACTTTACTTATAAACGTGGCAAAGTAATAGTAGAAAACCTAAAGAAAATTATCCCAAGACAAATGTTTGAAGTCCCTATTCAAGCAGTTATAGGTAGCAAAGTAATCGCAAGAAGTGATATCAAAGCAATGAGAAAAAATGTCTTAGCAAAATGCTACGGAGGAGACGTAACTAGAAAAAGAAAACTACTAGAACGCCAAAAAGAAGGAAAAAAGAGGATGAAACAAATTGGTAGAGTAGAAATTCCACAAGAAGCATTCTTATCTATTCTAGCAACAGAAGAAAAAGAAATAAAAGAAAATAGTTAGAAGGCCATTATGAAAAAATTAAATGTAATTGATGCTTTAGTAAATGGAAATAAAGAAAAATTAAAAACAATATGTACTATGTTAGAAGAAAATTTTGATACATCTATAGAAGAAATATTTATATATATAAGTACTACAATCACAAGCTATGAAATAGAAGAACACGAAGTATTTAACTGTCTTAAAAATCTAAACTATATTTTAAAATCTAATTTAGATAGCCATAAACTATCAATAATAATATCTAAATATGAAAAACTATTACAATGTTTCCCCAAAGATTCTAAATATTATAACTTTATAAACAGTACTATTAATAAATGTAAAAATAAAAAACAAGAAGTAAATAATCTAGTAGCATATGAAACATTAAAATACATAATCTTTGAATTAAAAGATATAAACATAATAAAAAAACTTCTAAATGATTACAAAAGCATTATCTATGATAAAGCATGTAATAATATCTTATATGATATTATTAAAACATACTTATCAACTAACAAAGATGAGTTTTATTATAAACAAATAATAAATTCTATGCTATATAGAAAAGAAGTATTTATAAATAAAGATAATAAAAGTAAAATATATGATTTATTAAAGACTAATAAAAAGAATAAAAAATCAAAAGAAATAGAATGCATCTTAGATGAAAACGAATTAAAACTAAATAAATTAGGTATTAAAAACAGAAATAACCTATCTATAGATTATAAGTTTACTAAAGAAGGAAGATATGACTTTACAGACCAATATGTAATTAGTATAGATGGAGAAGAAAGTATCTGTTTAGATGACGCTATTAGCTTAGTTAGTAATGAAGATGGTACCAATACCCTATATATTCATATAACAGATATCTATGACATCTTAAAAAATAATACAGAAGTAGATAAATATGCATATGAATTAGGAGAAACTCTCTATTTATATGATCAAGCTTATCCCATGCTTCCTTTTGAAATATCATACGACATTGGTTCATTACTCCATAACCAAATGAGAAATTCTATTACTTTTGTAGTTAAACTAGATAATAATTATGACTTTATAGGTAGTAATATTACTGACTATTTTAGCATCGTAAAAGGAACTATCATAAACAAAGCTAGTCTAGCTTATCAACCAGTAGATGACATTCTAAAAAGAGGGTGTACTAATCCAAAACTCCAACAAATGCTAATTAATCTATCTCAAATAGCCTCTAAACTACATAATGATAATCCTAATAAAGATATATATTATCAAGCACAAAATATTAAAAATAAAGAAATAGGACTATCTACTCCAGTAGAAAGTAACTATACAAATATATACACTGGAGCTAGAATAGTAGAAGAATTAATGGTACTAATTAACAGACTATGCCCAGAATACTTTAATAAATTAGATTATCCCTTCTTATACAGAATATGTGAAAATGAAGTAGCATCTAATAAAGACAACTTAAAAAATCTATTAGACAACTTTATAACCACAAGAAACATAGCACATAAAAAAATCAAATATAACACAATCATGTCATACTTTAGTGACTTTCTAGCAGAAGCTAAATATTCTCCTGAAAATAAAGGTCATATAGGTGTTAAATGTGACTATTACGCACATGTAACTTGCCCCGCTAGAAGATATGCTGATATTATTAACCAAAAACTAATTTATGATATTATGTTTAATAAAAATACTAATCTATACTCTCTAAACTTATGGCATAATAGACTAGAACAAATTGCTAGACATCTAAATGAACGTAGCAAAATTAATGAAGATATAGCAACACAATATTATCATGCAAAACAAAGAAAGAAATAACCGACAAATAATGTAAAATATATGTCAAATAAAGTAATTCTTTCTTTTTTTATGCTATACTTAACTTAATGATAGTGCACAGCCACTATTATAGTAGTATGAGATGGGGTGTATAGGGGGATTTGAATACTAAAAATAAAAACAAATATTAGTAATATAAGGAGGTAATTATGAAAAAGAAAAAGAATACTTTAGCCAATATCCTTTTAGTCTTAGCAGTAACAGTAGCACAATTTGTACCTAGCATACAAGTTTTCGCGGACGCTCTTACTGAAGAAGTAGGACTAACAGTAAGTATTAAAAATGAAGAAGATACTTATGTAAGTATATATGATAATTATACTGTTAATTACACTGGAACTGATATATACAAATACGATATTATGGTTAAAACTAATAATTATACACTAGATGGTAATAATTATTTACTAGCTTTAGAAAATGATATTTATACTATCAACTATAATAAAAAAATATTAAGTAACAACGAAAGATATGTACTTTCTAAAGCATCAAACGACTATGTTATGGATAACATAAGTCTAACTGCTCTTAAATTTAATGGCAAAATGACTTTAAAATTAAAATTATATGAAATAGATGACATATATGATGATATTAACAATGGAATAACAGACATATATGACGTTGACTTAACTAATAAAGAAGCTATATTAACTAAAGAAATTAGTATCATAAGCACAGGTTATACTAATAAAATTAATATAAATTCAGTAAAATATCAAACAGATAATATCTTAGTAGATCAAAACGAAAACATATACACTATAGATGCTACTAAATTAGCTACCAATGATATAGAACTTAACTTTATGCCTCTACTACAAAATGCTGATTTAGAAGAACCATACTATGTATATTACACCATTAATGGCTTATTTATAGGATTAGATACAGTTAATTATAATGGTAACCAAAAAGTCCTATCAGACCTATCAAATCTTATAAATGGAGAATACAAATTAGATATTAACATAGTAGATAAACTAAACAATGAAATTACATCTACATCACTTGACTTTAGCTTAGCAAATAGTAATAAAGTCCTAACCAAAGAAGACTTTAAAGAAGAAAATATTAACCTATCAACATTACTAAGCTATAATAACCTATCAGATAGTGACAAAGAATCTTTATCACTTGATGATAAAGACTTAGAAAATATAGATAATCTAACTAATTATTATAGTACAGATTATTATATAGATGAAAATATTAGTAGTACACTATCTAGTGCTAACTATTATATAGATAGTTTCTATAAAATAAAAGAAAATACTACTAAAGTATTTATTGTAAATGGAACATTAAACCACATAGGCGCTAATGACAATCGTATCAATCTAAATATCTTAAACAATCTATTTACATCTTCAAATAACAATGTAATAGTATTAGCATATGATGAAAATGGTGACAAATTAGATAATGATACATATCTTAAAACCAATATGACATTAGAGTTTTATGTAAATGGCCTAAAGAATACTTACAAAGTAGCCCTACTAGGTAATTTATCTAGTAAAGATGGTTATGTTAATCATGATGATATAATTAATATAATTGATATTGCTATTAATAGTAGTAAGCTTGGTGATATTTATAAACTAGTAAGTGATATTAATCATGATGGTAATACTAACATCTTAGATACTACTAATCTTATGAATTTACTTAAAAATGGAGGCATTCCATTTACTAGCACAGAAAATCCAATTGTAAGTAATATAAAAGCAATTTTAAATCCAGATAAAACAGAAGTTAGAGTAGGAGATACTTTCGAACTTAGCCTTATTGTTAAAAACTTCAAAAATAACAAAATATCTGGCCTAGAAGGTATTATTAATTATGATAAAACATTAATAGAATGTACAAGTATATTAAACATAAATGACTGGTATGGAAATATAAATGTAATTAATAATGACTCATATGGTAAATTCTTAACATCAGGTTATACTACCTTAGATAAAGATACTACAGTACTAACATATACATTCAAAGCCTTAAAAGAAGGCGATGCTAAAGTATATATAGATAATCTAAAATCTGCATTAAATGGCATAGAAGTAACTCTAAAAGATACTAAAACAAACACCGTATCAGTAAAAATTAATAGAGCATTATATTCAAACAACAATATCAGTAGCATTAAATTCAGTACTGGTAAATTAAACCATCCATTTGATAAAGAAGTATTAAAATATACACTATATGTTGATTATCGTACAACAAGTATTAATATAAGTGGACTACTTGAAAATGAATTTGCCACTACTACCGCTTTTAAAGAATACGACCTAACAGGTTATAGAACTACTATAACTATCCCTGTTACTGCCGAAGATGGCACAGTAAAAACTTATGTAATAGATGTAATTAAAGTAGATAACAGAAGCAGTAATAATTATCTAAAAGATTTAAAAATAGATGGTGCTAACATTGAATTTGATAAGAAAAATACTGAATATAGCATTATTGTAGAAAACCATATAACAGAATTATCAATATTAGCAACTGCTGAAGATGCTAAATCAGAAGTAACAATTACTGGTAACAAAGGCCTAAAAGTAGGAGATAATACTATTGAAGTAAAAGTACAAGCCGAAAATGGCAGTACTAGAGTATACAAAATCAATGTTACTAGAAAAGATAAAGAAAAAGTAGTAGAAGAAGTAAATAATAAAAATTCAAAATTAGTTCTAATAATTCTTATTGTTGCCACTTTAGCGGCATTAATATACCTAATATTTAAAGACAACAAAAAAGAAGAAAATAAAGAATTTAAATTAAAAGATAGACCATACAATAAAAAGCAATAGCTAAAAGTCCTATTGCTTTTTTATATCATATACATATTACTATCTGGTTCATTATTATATATATTAGTGGTATTTCCTCCATACTGACCTTCTAATCTACTAACTCTAGCATTAAGCCTACTTACTTGCTTTTCCAAATTACTAATTCTATTCTCATAATTACCCATGTTATTATTCATCTGATTAGGCATCATCCCTTGACTAGGCATCATCATTCCCTGATTAGGTAACATTCCCTGGCTAGGCATCATCATCCCTTGATTAGGCATCATTCCAGCATACCCATAGTTAGAATAAAACATATCTCTATCCTTATTATCATTCATACGCATATCACCTCTTATTCATAACTATTATATGTCATAAAGAAAATAAAGATACTATATATTTACAAATTATATTCATTAGTGTATACTATATAAATAGATATAAGGAGGACCCATGAGACTAAAAAACGTAAAAAATGCTAAAGAAATCATAGAAAAAGGAACATATTATTTACCTAACCCCAAAGATTATATTGGAAGGTATAAAGAACTATTTAACAACAACAATGAAATTCATATAGAAATAGGCATGGGTAAAGGTAAGTTTATTATAGATAATGCTATAGCCCACAAAGACATAAACTATATAGGCATAGAAAAATATGACAGCGTCATCGTAAGAGCAATTCAAAAATCTAACCAACTAGAACTTCCAAACTTAAAACTAATAAAAATAGATGCATTAGAACTAGACCAAATATTTAATAAAGAAGTAGACCTAATTTACCTAAATTTCTCTGATCCATGGCCTAAAGATAGACATACCAAAAGACGATTAACTAGCCCGACATTCTTATCTATCTATGATAAAATATCTAAAAATAAACCACATATTATTCAAAAAACAGACAACATAGACCTATTTAACTATTCACTAGATACCTTAAAAGATAATGGCTATGAAATACTATCTATAACTAATGACTTACACAGTACAAACATTCCTAATATAAATACTGAATACGAAGACAAGTTTGTTAGTAACAATATCAAAATCAACAGATTAGAAGCTATTAAAAAATAAAATATCAAAATATAGTAAATTCATTCTTTACTATATTTTTTTTAAAATTTTTACTACATAAATCTACATAAATTGTCTAATTTCTTCCACTTCATTGCAAATATTTTAAAAAATAGTGTATAATTAAATAAAGAGGTGTCATATGAAAGTAATAATTAGTGCAGGAGGTACAGGAGGACATATATATCCTGCCTTAGCTATTATAAATAAAATTAAAGAAAAAGAAAAAGATAGTGAATTTTTATATGTAGGAACCCATAATAGAATGGAAAAAGATTTAATACCAAAACTAAACATAAAATATATCCCACTAGAAATAATTGGCTTTAATAGGAAAAAACTATTAAGCAATTTCAAAACAATTAAACTTTTCTTAAAAGCAAGAAAAAAGTCAAAACAAATTATAAAAGAATTTAAACCAGATGTTGTAATCGGTTGTGGTGGATACGTAACAGCTCCCTTAATAAGTGAAGCTAGTGCCTTAGGTATTCCTACCTTTATACATGAACAAAATAGTGTAGTAGGTCTTAGTAATAAGTTCTTAAGTAGATATGCTACTAAAATAGGTGTATCCTTTGAAAGCACCATTTCATCATTTCCAAAAGGCAAAGCCATCTATACAGGAAATCCATGTAGTGAAAATGCCTTCAACATCAAACCCGCGACCAAAAAAGAATTTGGAGTAAATATAACCTCTAAACTAGTATTAATAGTAATGGGAAGCCTAGGTTCAACATCCGTAAATGACAAAATAGTAAAAATTATTCCCAAATTTAAAGACAAAAAATATGAAATCATCTTTGTAACTGGAAATAATTACTATGAAAAAATAAAAGATATAAAAGTACCTAAAAACATTCATATCCTCCCATATGTATCTGATATGCCTAGATTAATGAAAATAACAGACCTAATGGTCTCACGAGCAGGAGCATCTACAATGAGTGAAATAAGTGCCTTAGAAATACCAACAATCTTTATACCAAGCCCATACGTTCCAAATAATCATCAGTACAAAAATGCCTATGACTGGGTAACAAAAGAAAGTGCTATGTTACTAGAAGAAAAAGATTTAAACGAAAATAACTTAATAGAAATGATTGATAATCTATTAAATGATAAAGAAAAATACAACAAAATTAAAAATAATCTAAGTAAACTAAAAGTAACAGATAGTGCACTTAGAATATATAATATCATAAAGGAAATGGTTGATAACAATGGAAGAGTTAATTAAAATAATAAGAAAAAATAAACTAGGTAAATTATTAGAAAGTGTCTCACTAAAAATATTTAATACATACAAACTTTCTCCCCAAGCAAGAGTTATTTATTATACTAAAGATATCCCTTCACTAATTTATGTTTTAACTTATTTAAAAGAACATAACTTAAAATACATAATACTAGGAAAAGGAAGCAATGTAATATTTAATTTTGACTATTATGATGGAATGATTATCAAACTAGACTATTTAAACAGTTTAGAAATTAATGGAACAACAGTTACCGTAGGAAGTGGCTATTCTCTTCCTAAACTAGCAATGCATACTGCTAAACTTGGATTATCTGGCTTAGAATTTGCTCAAGGTATCCCAGGAACAGTAGGAGGTTCCATCTATATGAACGCAGGTGCCTATAAAAAAGATATGGGCTATATCGTTACTAAAATTAAAGTTTTAACACCAGATTTAAAAGTAAAAACCATGTATAACAAAGATTTAAACTTCCATTATCGCACATCCTTCTTAAAAGAACATAAAGATTACATATGCCTAGAAGCAACACTAAAATTAGCAAGACAAGATAAAGAAGAAATATTAAATTTAATAAAAACAAGAAGAGCCAAAAGACTAGAATCACAACCACTAGAATATCCTTCCGCAGGAAGTGTATTTCGTAACCCAGAAAATAATTATGCAGGTAAACTTATTGAAGATTTAAACCTAAAAGGTTATAATATTAATGGAGCAGAAATATCTACCAAACATGCAAACTTCATTATTAACAAAAATAAATGTAGTGGTAAAGATATTGTTAGCTTAATAAACCTAATTAAAGATAAAGTATATGAAGAATATAAAATAAACTTAGTACTAGAACAAGAAATAATCGAATAAAGAGGACATTATGCCAAAAAAAATAAAAGTAACCGTAAAAAAAAGAAAAATAAACACTAAAAAAGTACTATTATTCTTACTAATTATCTATATTATCTTCTATATAGTTATAGAAATAATAGACTATCCTATAAAAAACATCTATATAATAGGTAACAACACTATAAGTGACTATGAAATAATCACATCATCAGGCCTATCTTCTTATCCATCACTAATTAAAACAAGTACTAAAAAAGTAGAAAAAAAATTGCTTACTAACAACTACATAAAAAACGTATCTATTAAAAAGAAATTCAAAAGTAAATTAATAATAGAAATAGAAGAAAGAAGATTACTGTGCCTAACTACAAATAATAAAATAATCACTAACGATGGAGTATACTTAGATAATATATATACTATAAAAGACTTACCTACATTAATAAACGAAATACCAAGTGATATCTTTGAAAAATTTTATAAAAACTTTGACAAAGTAGATGATAATATTCTAAATAAAATATCTCAAATAGAATATGCAACTACTCAAGTAGATAAAGAAAGATTTTTATTATACATGAATGATGGTAACTATGTATATATCACATTAGATAAAATAACAAAATTAAATAAATATGATGAAATATACAAAGAATTAGAAGGTAAAAAAGGAATTTTAAATTTAGATTCTGGTAATTCTTTTGAAATAAAGGAGGCTTAATATGAAAGAAGAAAACATACCTATGCATGTAGGTATCATAGTAGATGGCAATGGAAGATGGGCAAAAGAAAAAGGACTAAGTAGAAGTAAAGGTCACTTAGCAGGTAGCAAAAATCTAAAAAAAATAGCTCTATATGCCTTTAAAAGAGGCATAAAAGTCCTAAGCGTCTTTGTCTTTTCAACAGAAAACTTCAAAAGAAGTAAAGAAGAAGTAGACTACCTAATGAATTTATTCATAAAAGCCTTTAAAACTGACTTTAAAATATTTCATGAAAAAGACGTAAAAGTAATCTTTTCAGGTGAAAAAGAAGGATTACCTAAAGAAGTTATAAACACCATGGAAACCATGGAAGAAAAGACTAAAAACAATCAAAGTGGAATTTTAAATGTATGCATTAACTATGGAGGAAGAAGAGAAATAGTTAATACCACTAAAAAACTAATTAACAAAGTTTTAAATAATGAACTAAACATAAACGATATAGACGAAGAATGTATAAGAAAAAATCTATATTATGATTTACCTGATATTGACTTATTAATTAGAACTAGTGGAGAATTAAGACTAAGCAATTTTATGCTATATCAATCTTCATATGCAGAATTATATTTCACTAAAGTATACTTCCCATCTTTTAGTGAAAAAGACTTTGATACTGCCATAACAGAATATAACAAAAGAAATAGAAGATACGGAGGAATAAACAATGAAAAAACGAATCATTAGTGCTATCATAATCATACTAATATTTATAATATCTTTATGCGTAAACAAAATATTCTTTACCTTATTAATGACCCTATGTGGAATATTAGCCTTAAAAGAATTATTAAAAGTACATAACATAGAATCATTATCCCTATTAAATCTCTTATCATACTTAAATTTAATTGTTATAATTCTAAGTAATAACATAATAAAAATAAATACAACATATCCTATTATCTTAACTATTTTAATATCTCTTATGCTATTAGTATTTTATAATGATAACAAAAAATATAATATAAATAATGCCTTATATGTAATGGGCTGCATAATTCTATTAGGACTTAGCTTTAATAACATAATCAATTTTAGAATAACATCAGTAAGCTTATGCATATATATATTCTTACTATCATCAATCACTGATACATTTGCTTATATCGGAGGCTCATTAATAGGGAAACACAAACTAACAGAAATCTCTCCTAAAAAAACATGGGAAGGCAGCATAGTGGGAACCGTTATGGGAAGCATCTTTAGTATAATGTATTACATAACTGTAGTAAATAACTTACCATTAATCCCAGTAATTATAATGAGCATCTTACTAACTATCTTATCCCAAATAGGGGACTTAGTATTCAGTGATATAAAAAGATATTTTAACATAAAAGACTATTCTAATATAATACCAGGACACGGAGGAATATTAGACAGATTTGATAGTATTATTTTTGTATCCTTAGGATTAACATTAATATTAGAATTATTATAGGAGGTAATTATGACATTAATATATTTTATTTTAATACTAGGAGCTATAGTATTTGTCCATGAACTAGGACATTTTATCTTTGCTAGATTATCAGGAGTATACGTATACGAATTTTCAATAGGCATGGGTAAAAAAATTCTATCATACAAGAAAAAAGATGGTGAAACAGAATATTGCCTAAGACTAGTTCCACTAGGAGGATTTTGCCAAATTGCAGGAGAAAATGGTGATATTGAAGAAGACAAAATACCAAAAGACAGAAAAATGTGCAACAAATCATTCATCCAAAGATTTGCAATATTATTCTTTGGAGCAGGTTTTAACTTTATCTTTGCATACATCTTACTATTTACAATAGGCTTATGTTATGGAAGCATAAATGAAAAACCAATAATTGGTGCAATCATGGAAGATTACCCAGCATATCAAGCAGGACTACAAAAAGATGATATAATAATCTCTTTAAATAACAAAAAAGTATCTACTTGGGATGACGTACTATGGGAATTAGATACAAACAAAGAAAAAACTATAACATTCAAAATAGAAAGAAATAGTGAAATAAAAGAAATAGAAGTAACACCCAAAAAAGTAATCCAAGATGATACAGAAAGCTATGTATATGGTATATCAAGAAATGTAAAAAGAGAAAAAGGCTTTCTAAATGCCATAAATTATGCTACCGTTAAAACAAAATCATTATTTAGAATGATGTCTAACACCGTAAAAAGTCTATTCACAGGAAAAGTAGGTGTAAAAGATTTATCAGGCCCAGTTGGTATATATAACATAGTAGGTACCCAAGCCCAAGCGGGTTTAGAAAGCATAATATATCTAATTGCATTCCTATCCATAAACGTAGGCTTTATAAACCTAATACCATTACCCGCTTTTGACGGAGGAAGAATACTATTCTTAATAATTGAAAAAATAATAGGAAAACCATTAAATCCTAAAGTAGAAGGAATAATACACACAGTAGGCTTCTTCCTACTAATATTACTAATGATATATGTAACATTTAATGATATACTTAAATTATTTTAAAATCATTGTCAATAACTAGAACTTATGATATAATTTTATACATAAGATATCTAAAAGTGATAGTGGTGTATATAAATCTATTACTTTAAATAATAGTTATTAAAACTATACTTTTAGTAATAGATTTTTTATTTACGTCTTTATCTTCATCATAAAAAGGGAGTGTGTTATACATGGATAACAACAAAAAAGTATATCTAGTAATAGCCATAATATCCATAATAATGTTAGCAATGGGAGTAACTACTGCGTGGTTTACTTGGAGAAGTAGTATTAATACAGATGTAACATTTAATGTAGAAGGCTTAGATATTACCTATACAGGAGATGCTAATATTCTAAATAAAAAGCTATATCCTACAGCCTCAATGACTAATACTGATAATATAATACATAATTTTAGTCTAGTAACAACATCAAATATAGATATATATACTAAAATATCACTAGATATAATTAAGTTAGATGATAATTTAAAAGATGTATCATTTAGATGGGATTTATATAAAGAAAACACATCTATTGCAAGTGGAGATATCAGCAGTGCTACAGTAGGTAGTGACTTACTACTTACTCCATATGAAAAAATAACTACAACTCCAACTAATTACACATTATATATCTGGATAGATGGAGAACACTACAATAACCCCCTTGCCATGGGAGGTAAAGAGTTTTACTTCAAATTAAAACTAGACGCAGGCCAACAAGACTATACAACACAAAGTGATTGTTTTACATTTGATGAAACTACAGGTACTATAACAGGTTACTTATGCACAAAAGGAAATAGCAATAACCTACCTGAACTAACAGAAATAGTAATACCAAGAACCATAAATAACAAGGAAGTAACAATACTAAAATCATCAATCTTTCGTAATAAAGGTCTTACAAAAGTAGTCTTACCAACTACCTTAAAAACAATTGAAGATGGATGCTTTGCCATAAATAATCTAAAAGAAATAATAATACCAGATGGTGTTACCAAAATAGGAGGTACCAGTTTCTGGGGAAACTCCTTAGAAAAAGTAAGTATTCCATCAACCGTCCTATCAATCGGAGGACAAGCCTTTAATAAGAATAACCTACCAGAAGAATATGCTTATATATATGCTAGAAAAGATGAAAACAAAGATGGTATTGCTGAGATAGATTATACCCAAATAGTAAGTTATGGGGGAACAAACACAAATATAGTAATACCAAATACTGTAAAAACTATTGGCACACAAGCTTTCTATAGCACTAACATAAATACCATAACCATACCAGAAGGTGTTACTAACTTAGGATATGCTTCCCTTGCAAATAATAACCTGACAAGTATAACTTTACCAGAAAGCATAACCAACATAGATACCTTAGCTCTTGCCAACAACAAATTAACTACCGTAACTATTCCTAAAAATGTAAAAGCAATAGGAACACTTGCTTTTGAAGGAAACATTTTAACATCAATATATTTATCCAAAGATATAAGCAAAGACCTAAGAATAAACACAAAATCATTCATTGTAAATGCCACTAATAATCCAAATCTACAAGTAATATATAACCTTGCTAACTTATCCCTAGATTGGAACTTAGCTATAACTGGTACATATGGCACCGCTTTCGTAAGTGGCACAGTAACAACCTCTGATGGAAGAACAATAACTATAACTACCAGTGAGTAAAGAGAGCTAAAAAAGCTCTTTTTTATACTAGCAATATTTATAAAAATAATATATACTAATACATAAGAGGTGACCAACTATGAGAAGTGTATATATTCATATTCCCTTTTGCAGCAACATATGTAGCTACTGTGATTTTGCTAAAGTATATTATAATAACAATATAGTAGAAAAATACTTAAAATCATTATCAAACGAAGTATCTAAAAGATATAAAAATAATCTAATAAACACTCTCTATATAGGAGGAGGAACACCCAGTAGTCTTAGTATAGAAAACTTATCTGTTTTATTTAAAATAATAAACAAACTAAACCTAACCAAAGACTGTGAAATAACATTTGAATGTAACATAGATGATACTACCTATGATAAATTACTATTCTTATATAATAATAATGTAAATAGATTAAGCTTTGGAATACAATCTTTTAATCCTAAATTACTAAAAATACTAAATAGAACTCACACTAAAGAAGATATATATAGAGTAATTAACATGGCAAAAGAAATAGGATTTAAAAATATCAATGTAGATTTAATTTATGGTATTAACAAAGAAACAATAAATGATGTAAAAGAAGAACTAGATAACTTCTTATCTTTAAATATAAATCATATATCTACCTATGCTCTAATAATAGAACCAAACACCATACTAAGTAATAATAACTATAAAAATATAAATGAAGATACAGAATATAAAATGTATAAATATATAAATAAAACCCTTACTAAAAATAACTATACTAACTATGAATTTGCTAACTATGCTAAAGATAATACTTATTCTAAACATAACCTAGTATATTGGAATAACCTAGAATACTATGGCTTTGGCCTAGGAGCAGTATCATATTTAAATAAAAGAAGAATAACTAATACTAGAAACTTAACTACATATTTAAAAAATAAATATATATATACTAATATATATGAAGATAAAAATACTACTATGAGTAACGAAATGATTCTAGGACTAAGAAAAATACAAGGAGTAAATGAAGATGAATTTTATAAAAAATATAATCTAAAAATTGAAGATGTATTTGATATAAATAAACTCCTTCAAGATAGATTATTAATTAAAGAAAAAGGATATTTAAAAATAAATAAAGATTATCTCTATCTATCAAATGAAATTCTTGTTAATTTTATCATCTAACTATTTAAAAAAATATTAATTTGGTGTAAAATAATTATACAAGGAAGTGATACTATGTTACAACATACCATGCATAACATAATAGATGCTATATGGCCACTTATAATTATTGTAATCGTAGTACTTACATCCTTTAGAATAATGGACATATTAATTAATAAAAAGAATTTTATATTATATAAAGACTTAATGACAGTACTATTTATAATATATATAATATCTCTATTCTATATAGTAACATTCCAAGATGTTAACTATGGTAGTTCTAACTTTGTTCCATTTAAAGAAATAAATAGATACACATTCTTATCTAATCTATTTATCAAAAATGTAATGGGTAACGTCTTACTATTTATCCCCTTTGGCTTCTTTACCGCATACTTTTTAAATACCAAAAAAATATTTCCCCCAATAATACTAACAATAATTACTTCAATAACCATAGAAACAGTTCAACTAAAAATCGGTAGAGTATTTGATATAGATGATATCATTTTAAATGTTCTAGGGGGCATCTTTGGATTTATACTATTCATACTTTTTAGCTATATTAAAAAAATAATTCCTAAATACCTAAAAAAAGAATGGTTAATAAATATTATATTAAGTCTTCTTATTATATTAACCCTATATATAATATTACATATATAAAACTAGTCTATCATAGGAGGTATATCATGTTTGAAATAGACAATATAAGTAGTAAAGAAATAGATACTACTAAATTAAAAGAATTTATAAACTTTGTTGTAACTAAAGAAAACTTAGAAGAAGCAATATTTAATATTATCTTTGTAGATAATGAAGAAATAAAGAAAATTAACAAAGAATATAGAAACATAGATGCATACACAGATGTAATTAGCTTTGCCCTAGAAGATAACGAAGATAATTATGAATGTGCATATAGAGTACTAGGAGATATATATATATCTATAGATAAAGCTATAGAACAAGCTAATCTATATAACCACAGCCTAGAAAGAGAAATATCTTTCTTAGCCATACATGGACTATTACATCTATTAGGATATGACCATATGGTAAAAACAGAAGAAGAAATAATGTTTAAAAAGCAAGAAGATTACTTAAATCTTTTTGGATTAAAGAGGTAATTATGAAAGAAAAATTAATTAAATTATTAGACTTATCTTACAGTCCATACTCAAACTTTAAAGTAAGTAGCATAGCCATTATGAAAGATGGTAAAGAATTCACAGGAGTTAATATAGAAAACGCTTCATACTCCGCGACTATATGTGCAGAAAGAGTAGCCATATTTAAAGCAATATCAGAAGGTTATACTAAAAAAGATTTCCATAAACTATATGTAATGTCATCATCAAACAACATAACTCCTAGTTGCTTTATATGTAGACAAGTAATTACAGAGTTCTTTGATAGTGAAAGTGAAATAATATTTATAACACCTACAGGAAAAACAGCAACCTACAAAGTAAAAGATGTCTGCCCACTACCATTTAACTCATCAAGTCTAGAAGGATAAACAATGCAAGTCAAAGAAGGTTATACCTTAAATATACTAAAAGATGAAGATGGCATTATAAGAGTAATTATAAATAGTATTAATGATATCCTAGTATTAGAAGATACATTTGCATATATATTTCTAAGCGAATACAAATATATATTAAATTACATAGAAGCAAACTATAGTTTTAGACTAAAACAAATAGATAACGACTACGAAGCTCTAATCTATAAAATAGAAGATAAAAAAGGTAAACTAAAACCAAGATATATAACTAAAACAAAACATAAAATTGTTGAGTACGTACTATATATGTTAAATACAAACTTAAAAGAAAGAGATAAGTTAAAACAAAACTTAACTCTAATAAAAAGGAAGTGATATAATGAAAAGTGGCTTTGTTGGCTTAATAGGTCGTCCTAACGTAGGCAAATCTACACTAATGAATAGCATCCTTGGTAAAAAGGTAGCTATTACCTCAAGCAAACCTCAAACTACTAGAAATATTATTCAAGGAATATATAATGAAGAAGATACCCAAATAATCTTTGTAGACACTCCAGGTATTCATAAACCACAGTCTAAACTAGGTAAATTTCTAAATGAAGAAGCATTCTTCTCTATAAATGATGTAGATGTAATACTATTTGTAACAGATGTATCAGTTCCTCTAGGTAAAGGAGATCAATATATAATTAATCTATTTAAAGAAATAACCACTCCTGTAATCTTAGTTCTAAATAAAATAGATAAACTACCTAAAGAAGAAATATTACTAAAAATAGATGAATACAAAGATTTATATAACTTCACAGAAATAGTACCAATATCTTCTATAAAAAAAGATAACATCGATAGATTAATCGAAGTACTAAAAAAATATTTAAAAGATAACATTAGGTACTTTGATAAAAATACATATACATCTAGTCCTATAAACTTCATTATAAGTGAATTAATAAGAGAGAAAGTATTTAACTTAACAGAAGAAGAAATACCTCACACCATAGCGACATACATAGAAAATATAGAAGACAAAAACAATGCCGTCACCATAAACGGTGTAATAGTAACAGATAGAGAAAACATAAAAAAAATAATCATAGGCAAACAAGGCTCCATGATTAAAGAAATAGGCACACAAGCAAGAAAAGATATAGAATCATTACTAGGAAAAAAAGTATACTTAGAACTATTCGTAAAAGTAATACCTAAATGGAGAGATAAAGAAAGATATTTAAAAGAATTAGGATTTAGAAAGAGCGATTTTGAATAACTTTAAATAAAATGACCATAATGATAATAGGTGATAATATGAATAAGAAAGATTTATGGAATTTATTTAAACAAACAGGCAAAATCGAATACTATCTTGATTATAAAAATAAAAGAAAGTAGAGAAAACATGATTAGAAAAGTAGAAGGCATAGTTATAAAAGAAACAGACTATAAAGAAACAAGTAAAATAATAAATATCTTTACTAAAGAAGGTATCATTGGCATATTAGCAAAAGGGGCAAAAAGATTAAAAAGCCCCTTCGTAGGAGCTACTAGCAAACTAACATACGCCTATTTTCATATAAACTATAAAGAAAATAGCATGTCTACTTTAATAGAAGTAGATATCATAGATACATTAAAAAATTTAAAAAAAGATATAACCAAAATTAGTTATGCTTCCTTTATAACTGACCTTACTTATCAAGTATATAAACACGAAAACAACAACTCTCTATACGAACTATATAAAAGCAGCATCATTAAAATTAATGAAGGCTACGACCCCCTTGTCATAACAAACATCCTAGAATTAAAATACTTAGACTATTTAGGAATAAGACCCATTATTTCTAAATGTGTCATATGTGGCAAAGATAAAAACATAATAACAATATCCAGTTATAAAGGTGGATACATATGTAAATCATGCCATACCAACGAAAAAATTATAAGCCTAAAAGCTCTAAAGCTAATTAAGATGTTTTATTACATAGACATATCTAAAATTACCAAAACAGATATAAGTGCTAATGTAAAAAAAGAAATCAATACTTTTATAGATGAATACTATGACAGATATGCAGGATTATACTTAAAAAGTAAAAGCTTTTTAAATAACCTATCTAAAGCTAACATTATCTAAATTCTAAAAGTATATTATACAACATATTGATATAGATATCATCATAAAATCTACAAGATTATTTTTAGAAGAAGCTAACTAGAAGTTATGAGTTAGTTTCTTTTTTATATCTTCTTAACCTACAAAAAAAGAAGAAATCAACTCAAGTTAATTCCTTCATTATACAATTAATCTAGCTAATTTTAAAAAATGTATTATACTAACAATTAATTAAAATCAACTAAAAAAATTATATATCATTTTTTATAAATATCAACAAAAACTAAAAAATATAAATTTATCTATTTTACACATATCCTTTCTTTTTTCTTATAAATATTATATAATTGTAATAGAAAGAGGCGATATCATGAAGAAAGTTGTTGTATTAGGAGGAGGAACTGGCCTATCAGTACTCCTAAAAGGACTAAAAGAGTTTCCCGTAGATATCACCGCGATTGTTACTGTATCAGATGATGGCAGATCAACAGGCAGACTAAGAAGTGAATTCAATATCCCAGCAGTAGGGGACTTAAGAAATGTCTTAGCATCCCTATCCAAAGAAGAACCTCTAGTAGAAGAACTACTTCAATACCGCTTTCAAACAAGCAGTGACCTAAACAACCATGCCCTAGGAAACCTTCTTTTAACAGCTCTCTACAATATAACAGGCAACCTAACCAAATCAATGGAATCCCTAGGCAGAATATTAAATATAAAAGGTAGAATATTACCTCTTACCGAAGACAAAGCTACCTTAATCGCACACACCAAAGATAATGAAACCATAATAGGTGAATCTAACATCACCAAAGCGGGAAAAGTAATAACCAAACTAGAATACCAAAAAGAAATAAAAGTAACCAAAGAAGTAAAAAAAGCAATTAAAGAAGCAGACTTAATCATTTTTGGTATAGGTAGTCTATATACAAGCATTCTTCCTAATATCATAAATAGTGAAATAAGACAGTGCCTAATAAACTCAAAAGGCAAAAAAATGTATATATGTAACGCAATGACTGAACACGGAGAAACAGACAACTTCAAAGTATCTGACTGTATCAAAACAATAAATAACTACATAAAAGATAACTTCATAGAAGTAGTCATCGCTAACTCTAAAAAAATAGATAGCAAAATAAAAAAAATATACAAAGAAAAAGAATACAGTACCCCAATAGAAATAGATAGTGAAAACATAAAAAAACTAAACGTAGAACTTATTAGTGATGAATTAATAGTAATTAAAAATAACCAAGTAAGACATAACAGTCTAAAAACAGCCTTCCTAATATTTTCATACCTAATGAATGGAGAATAATTATGAGTTTTTCAATGGATATAAAACAAGAAGTAACCAAACTAGATAGCACCAAAACTGAATATATAAGTGAACTTTCTGCAATAGTAAGAAATACATCTATAATTACCTCATCTAGCCTCGTAATCAACCTAGAAAACAACTCTGTAGCAAGAAGAATATATAAACTATTTAAAAACGTATATGGAGTAACACCCATAATCACAGTAAGAAAAAGATATAACTTTAATAAAAATCTAAACTACATACTAGAAATAAAACACAAAGTAGATAAAATATTAAAAGACCTATCTATATTAGATGATCACTCTAAATATATGAATATACCTAAAAACTATATAATATCAGACGAAGAAGAAATTCGTGCCTACCTAAGAGGAGTCTTTATATCAGTAGGAAGTGTAAACGACCCTAAAACATCCAGATACCACTTAGAACTAAGCCTAGATAACTTAGAATATGCTAAATTTATAAATAACTTACTAAATAAACATTACCTAAATAGCAAAATATTAAAAAGAGAAAAATGTTACATGGTATATATAAAAGAAGCAGAAAAAATAAGTGACTTTCTAAGAATAATTAAAGCATATAATGCTGTGATGTACTATGAAGATATAAGAATTTATAGAGACCATAAAAACATGACAAATAGATTAAATAACTGTGAACAAGCTAACATAGACAAAATCTTTATAACATCAAACAAACAAATAAAAGATATAAACATCATAAAAGAAAATGATATGTTAGATTTACTAGATGATAAATTACTAGAAGCTATAAACTACAGATTAAAATATCCAGAAACCTCCCTACAAGAACTAAGCGAAATAATTACAATAGAAACAGGTAATAAAATAACCAAATCAGGACTTAACCACCGCTTTAGAAAAATAAAAGATATAGCTACTAACATAAAACAAAACTAATTTACAAACATTTTAATAAAAATACTTGCAACTTATAACTACTTGTGTTATTATTAGTACATAAGATAAGTGAGTTAAAAAATACCAAAAAATTCACAAATTTTAGATAAAAATTAATAAGATTTTAGGAGTTGATAGTGATGAGCAAAGTTAACCAAAAGTGCCCTAAAACCCATATTTTACTAGGGGGGCAATTACAAAGCCTTATAAATAAAGGGCTTAAGCCTCATTTTAACTATCAAAAAAATCATAAAAAAATATATAAATCTATATTAGAGATATAGCAGTTTTGCTATATTCTTTAATGTAGATTTTTTTTTAATATTTAAATAGGAGGAATTATTATGAATAATAACAAGAGAGTATATTTAATAATAGGGGTAATAACTATTACTATGCTAATAATGGGAGTAACCACTGCGTGGTTTACTTGGAGAAGTAGTATTAATACAGATGTAACATTTAATGTAGAAGGCTTAGATATTACCTATACAGGAGATGCTAATATTCTAAATAAAAAGCTATATCCTACAGCCTCGATGACTAATACAGATAATGTAATACATAAATTTAGTCTAGTAACAACATCTAATATAGATATATATACTAAAATATCACTAGATATAATAAAACTAGATGATAACTTAAAAGATGTATCATTTAGATGGGATTTATATAAAGAAGATACATCTATTGCTAGTGGTAACTTTACCACTGCTACAGTAGGAAGTAATATGCTACTAACACCATATGAAATGATAACAACAACACCAACTAACTACACATTATATATCTGGATAGATGGAGAAAACTACAGTAACCCAATAGCCATGGGAGGCAAAGAATTTAACTTTAAACTAAAACTAGAAGCAGGGCAACAAGCATACGTAACACCTAGTACATGTTTTACGTACTTGGATAATTATGAATATACAATTAATGAAACTACATGTTTAAGTATTTATGGCAATTTATTCAATACATATTTAGGAAGCGATGCTGGAGAAATGATATGCAAAGGAAACAAAGAAAAATATGGAGACCTTATAACCTTAACAAATGCCTACGGTGTTAGCAAAGACCAGTTAATTAGTCAAGGAGTAATAACAATAAGTGATGGAAACAAAAATGGCAATGGTACTATAAGTATAGTGAATTATACTTGTGGTGGAACTGCAGACTCTACTTCAAAAGGAGAATACATGGATGTAGTAGTACCAGAAACTATAGATAGTAAATCTGTTACTAGAATAGGTGCAATGTCTTTCGCAGGTTATGACTTAGAGGGAAATGCCAAGACGGGGACATTAATAAACTCTGTGCTAATACCTGACTCTGTTATCGCAATAGAAACAACTGCTTTTTGGAAAAATAACCTTGTTGATGCAACTATTTCAAATAATGTAAATTCAATAGGCAACTACGCTTTTTATAACAATAAATTAACAAACGTAATTATTCCAAACAGTGTGACCATAATAGGAGATAATGCTTTTCAAAATAACAATTTAACAAATATAAGTATTTCAGAAAATGTAACTTCAATAGGAGACTATGCCTTCGCTAACAACAATAGCCTAACAACTGTATATATAAACCAAAATTCCAAATTAAGCATAATAGGTAAGCAATCATTATACTCTGCTAGCTTAACTACAATATATAATCTAGGTAGTAAGTCATTAGATTGGAATTATGCTATAAATGGTTCATCAGGCACCGCTTTCGTAAGTGGTACAATAACTACTACTGATGGAAGAACAGTAACCATCACTACCAAAGAATAACATAAGAAAATAAGTAGTCACCCTTACTACTTATTTCTTTTTATATATATAAGATATGGAGCCCTAGGATTAGGAGTATTATGATATTCTTCTATACAAAATCCATCTATCTTTAATTTTAAAATAGCTCTAGCTTCCTTAACACCCTCTTCATGAGGATACACTACCACTAATATAAATCCCTTATTATTTAATAACTTAATACCACTCATAATACTAGCTATAGTACTATCTTTCTTAGTAACAATACTCTTATCCCCATTAGGTAAATATCCCAAATTATATACAATTGCACTAACTTTACCTTCCATATCCCTTAACTCATCATATATATACTCATGACTCTTATTAAATAGAGTATAGTTAGTAATATTATTATCATCTAATAACTTCTTTGTATTATAAATAGCCTTGCTCTGAATATCAAAACCATATACATATCCTTTTCTTACAATATTAGCTAAATACAACGTATCATTCCCATTTCCTACAGTAGCATCTACGACAATATCTGATACACATATATTCTTATCTAATATCCTTCTAAATTCATTTAACACACACTTTTTAAATCCTTGATATGTTCCTCTTCTTTCTAACTCTTTATCTATATCATTTAAAACTCCAAACTTCTTAACTAACCAAGAAGGTTCTATCAAATCATCAATCTTAGGATCAGCGGTTATCCTATGAATAACCACCTTGGGACTTAAAAGCTCTAACTGGTCACATACAATATTAATATATTCTTCTTTAGATAACATATGAAAATGTTCTTCTTCATACATCTTATGAAGCTTAGTACCCTTAATAATATTTAACATATGTATCTTTATTCCATCTATCTTTAACTTATCTAAATACCTAACAGTATCTAACATCATTTCCTTACTCTCATATGGAAGACCATTTATAATATGAACAACAACATTAATATTCCTCTTTTTAAGCTTATCCACCATATCCCTAAAGCACTCTAAACTATGACACCTATTAATAAGCTTACTAGTTTCCTCATGAATAGTTTGAAGCCCTAACTCTACCGTCAAAAAAGTCCTCTTATTAACTTCATCTAAATAATCTAACACATCATCATCTATACAATCACACCTAGTTGCAATAGATATACCAACCACATCAGGAAGATTAAGTACAGACTCATACTTTTTTCTTAAAACACATACAGGAGCATAAGTATTACTATGAGCTTGAAAATACGGTATATATTTAGCATCCTTCCACTTACCTTTAAGTACCTCTTTAATCTTATTAAACTGTGTAACTAAATCATCATGAACATCTCCCCCGAATTCAGCGGACCCACTAGAAGAACAATATATACATCCTCCTATACCTACCTTACCATCAATATTAGGACAACTAAACCCAGCATTTAAACTAACTTTACATACCTTAGAATTAAACTTATTCTTATAAAAATAATTTAATGTATGATACCTCTTATTATCTAAACTATATTTAAACATAAAATCACATCCATAAGTATTATAACATCAAATTAATTTCTTTACACATAATAAATATATTTTTATCTAAATAATCCATACTACTAATAGGTGATACTATGGATAATTACAAAAAATACAATATCTTTCTTGGAATATCTTCCTTATCAAGAAGCATACTAGATATATTTTCATCAGTATTCCTATACCAAAAAGGCTACAGTATCAAAAACATAATGCTCTTCTATGCTATCTTATACTTATTTGGTATAATAGTAAACATTATCTCTCTAAGAATAGTTAAATATATAAATGGTAAATATATATTAATACTATCATCACTATTATTTGTCTATTCTTTCTATTACTTTAACACTATCTCTAACAATATAACTAATTTAATAATATTTAGCTTATTACTATCAACATCATCATACATGTATCACTCCATGAGACACTACTACGCTATGGAAATACTTCCTAAAGAAAATAAATCTAGTAAAACATTCTTAATACTAATAATTAGCTACATACCATTAATAATATCTCCATATATAGGAGGATTTATAACTGATAAATATGGACTATATATAACCATGATAATAAGTGGAATACTATCTTTAATAGGCATAATCCCTATCCTTAAAATAAATATATATAAAAACCTATTCAAAGAAAACAAAATAACCAAAGTACTAAAACAAATCCCACGTAGTAAAATGACCTTCTTCATCCTAGAACAATTTAAAGTAATATTTATCACCCTTCAACCTCTATATCTATACTTATATATAAATAAAGATTTAAAATACGTAGGTATCTTTAACATAATACTAGGTATAGCATCATTAATATGCATATACATATTTGTAAAAAGTATAAAAATAAATAAACACTTCTTAATCATAAACACTATATTTACTATAATTCTACTTCTAAAATTAAATATCTATAACAACACTATCCTCCTAGTATTAGCCTTCTTTGAAGGCCTATTCTTAAAAATATATGAAACCCTAAGTCTAACTAATATATATAACAAAGATAAATCAGACATAATTAATTACCTAAGCATATGTGAAATAATATTTTGCTTAGTAAGAGGCTTAATCTGTATAAGCTGTATTTTCATACAAGATATAAAAATAATTATGTATATAATGATTTTAGGTATATTCCTTTCATCATTTCCTAAATTAGACTATAATTAAATTTACAACCACAAAAATACATGATATAATAAAACTAAGAAAGAAAGTGGTATTAAATGGATTTAATAATAGGTAGTCATGTTACTTATAATAAAGAACAAGGCTTAGTAGGAAGCGTTAAAGAAGCTCTATCTTATGGTGCTAATACATATATGTTTTATACAGGAGCACCCCAAAACACTATAAGAAGTAAAATAGATAATAACAATGTATCTATTGCCAAATGCCTAATGAAAGAAAATAATATTGATATAAATAATGTAATAGTACATGCCCCATATATCATTAATCCCGCTAGTGGAAGTGATTTTGCCATTTCCTTTTTACATCAAGAAATAGAAAGATGTAACCAACTAGGAATAAACAAACTAGTCCTTCATCCAGGTAATTATCTAAAACTAAGTAAAAAAGAAGCCTTAGATAACATTGTATTTTCTCTTGATATGGCTTTAAACAACACCAAAGAAGTAATGATACTATTAGAAACTATGTCAGGAAAAGGAACAGAATTAGGCTGCTCATTTGAAGAATTAAGCTGCATAATTAATCATGTAAAAGATAGTACTAGAGTTTGTGTATGCCTAGATACTTGTCACATAAATGACTATGGCTACGATTTAAATAATCCTGATGAAATACTTGATAAATTTAATGACATAATAGGCCTAGATAAACTAAAGTGTATTCATATAAATGATAGCAAAAACATAAAAGGAAGCCATAAAGATAGACACGAAAACATAGGCCTTGGGACCATAGGCTTTGATAACCTACTAAAATTTATATATCATGAAAAACTAAAAAACATTCCCAAAATATTAGAAACCCCATATGTAACAAAAGATGAAAATACAAAAGAAAAAGCATACCCTCCATACAAATATGAAATAGATATGATTAAGAAAAAGAAATTTAATAATAACTTACTAGAGGATATAAGATTATCCTATAAATCATAATTATTTAATTTACTCCTATATTCTTTATATAAAGCTTCTATCTTATTATAAGTAAGTGGTTCTACCTTTTCTTTAATTTCATCTAAATATCCCTTAGGATTACCAAATATAAAAGTCTTATAATAATTTTTAATATACTCATATATAATATTTACTTCATACTCAGTTAAAACAATTCCCTCTTTTAAAGCAAAATTCTTAATATCACTAGTTTTAAGTCTCTTAACATATTCACTTATTAAAAATAAATTCATTTTATTTCACCCAATTAATATTATGTATAAGTACTAATAATATGAAAGAAAGGAGTAGAATAATGAAACGCAAACTAAATAAAACACCATCTCATAGATACTTAAAAGAAATAATCGAAAAAAGATCTATCTATCTAATTGGAGTAATCATCTTCTTATTTAGTATCATTATAGCTAGATTATTCTACTTACAAGTATTAAAAAATAATACCTATATGACATCCCTAAAAGAATCTACCATGGTAACAATTACCTCAACAAGTGCTCCAAGAGGAAGAATATATGATAGAAACTATAAATTAATCGTAGATAACGTAGCTATAAAAACTATATACTATAAAAAGCCTTCAGGCATAACTAAAGAAGAAGAAATATCTTTAGCTAAAAAAATAAGTAATATTATAGATATAGATTATAGTAAACTAAACAAAGAAGATTTAAAAAAATTCTGGATATACGAACACAGTAAAGAAGCAAGTACAAAAATTACTGAAGAAGAACTAGATAAATATAATAAAAGAAAACTAACATCTGATGATATATTAAAACTAAAAATAGAGAGAATTACCGATGAAGATTTAAGTATATATAAAGATG
This sequence comes from uncultured Bacilli bacterium, assembly GCA_934096265.1. Taxonomy (GTDB): domain Bacteria; phylum Bacillota_I; class Bacilli_A; order RF39; family UBA660; genus JAEDMO01. The sequence continues at coordinate 190,163 of CAKOLI010000001.1, forward strand.
AAGACTTAAAATATATATATATCTATTATCTTATGAATAAAGGATATTCATATGCGGAAAAAATAATTAAAAATAATAATGTTACTGAAGAAGAATATGCCTACATATCAGAAAATATAAGTAACCTAAATGGCTTTAATACCAAACTAGATTGGGAAAGAGTATACCCCTATAAAGAAGTATTTAGAAGTATCCTAGGTAAAATATCCTCAACTACTCAAGGAATACCTAAAGAATTAGTAGAAGATTACCTAGAAAAAGGATACTCTCTAAACGATAGAGTAGGTATCAGTTACCTAGAATATCAATACGAGGACTACCTAAAAGGAGAAAAAGCTAAATATAAACTAAATAGTGATAACTCATATACTTTAATTAGTGATGGTAAACGCGGTAATGATATAGTCCTAACTATAGATATAGATTTACAAAGTAAAGTAGAAGAAATATTATCTTATGAAGTACTAAATGCTAAATACGAAAAAAATACCAAGTATTATAATAGATCTTTTGCTATCATTCAAGATCCTAAAACTGGTCAAATACTAGCAATGTCAGGCAAACAAGTACTAGAAGATGAAAATAAATCTCTCTATATTGTAGATTACACCCCAGGTATTATGACCCTTCCCGTAACTCCAGGCTCTATTGTCAAAGGAGCAAGCATCTCTGTAGGCTATAAATATGGTGCCATCGATATAAATAGCACCATTAACGATACTTGTATTAAAATTAAATCAACTCCCATAAAATGTTCTTGGAAAAATCTAGGTACTATAAATGATATCAAAGCTCTAGCATACTCATCTAATATATATCAGTTCATGATAGCTATAAAAGTAGGTGGAGGAACATACAAATATAATGAAGCCCTAAAAATAGATGATGATGCCTTTAATAAATATAGAAGTATGTATGCTTCCTACGGTCTAGGAGTTAAAACAGGAATTGATTTACCAGTAGAAAGCTTAGGCTATGTAGGTACCTCTAAACTAAGTGGTCACTTACTAGATTATTCCATAGGCCAGTATGATACCTATACTCCAATTCAACTATCTACATACATTAGCACCATCGCTAACAATGGAACTAGAGTACAACCATATCTTCTAAAAGAAGTATATGCTCCTAATATGGAAGATGATAGTAAATTTGGAGAAAACATGTATAAGTCCACTACTAAAGTACTAGGCCATGCAGACTTAGATACTAAATATATAAGTAGAATCCAAGAAGGCTTTAATGCTTGTATGAGTGCTCTATGCAGTGGTTACATGGGTAACTATACCACCTCCGCGGGCAAAACAGGAACTAGCCAAAGCTTTATTGATACTGATGGAGATGGCATCGTAGATACTGAAACAATTACTAATACCTTTGGAGGCTACGCTCCCTATAAAGACCCTAAAATGAGCATCGTAGTAGTCAGCCCAGATATAAGTTATAACAGTAATATTACATATAATAGTAGTGTTAATAAAAGAATATCTGCAAAAATTGTTAATAAATTCTTTGAAATTTACTAAAAGTCTGATATAATAGAGAAGTGTTTTATGCGAAAGGAGGAAGTACCATGGCTAAAAAGAATGAAAATAGAAACTTAGTTTCCTTAAAATGTACTGAATGTAAAGAAGCTAACTATACTACTAGTAAAAATAAAAAAAATACTACAGAACGTTTAGAATTAAATAAATATTGCTCTAGATGTGGCAAAACAACATTACATAAAGAATCTAAATAGGAGGTAAATACATATGATAAATGTAAATGATTTTAAAACAGGTGTAACCATTACCTTAGACGGTGCTCTATACCAAGTATTAGAATTTCAACACGTAAAACCTGGTAAAGGAGCCGCTATAGTAAAAGCAAAACTTAAAAATATGCGTACTGGATCAATAGTAGAAAACACATTTAACGCAGGTGTTAAAGTAGAAACTGCTCACATCGACAAACAAAAAATGCAATTTCTATATAGTGATGCTGATAACTACAACTTCATGGATATGGAAACATACGAACAAATTACTATCAACAAATCTCTTATCGAATATGAATCAAAATTTCTAAAAGAAAACTTAGAAGTATATATCACATTCTATAATGGAGAAATGTTAGGTATAGAATTACCTGATAAAGTAGATATGGTAATTACTCATACAGAACCAGCAGTAAAAGGAAATACTACTACTAACGCTCTAAAAGATGCTATTGTAGAAACAGGTCTATTAGTTAAAGTACCTTTATTTATAAATGAAGGAGAAACAATAATAGTATCTACTAGTGATGGTAAATATGTATCAAGAAAATAACTATGAATTATAAAAAATATTTCATAGTTTTTTTAATACCTACTTGATGTAAAATAACAACTAAATCTATACAAAAATCTAAAATATATGATAAAATAAAACTAGGTGATAGAAATGAGTAAAATAAAAAATATTAGAGCAAGAGAAATATTAGATTCAAGAGGTAATCCTACTGTAGAAGTAGATGTAACCATAGAAAGTGGCTATACTGCAACCGCATCTGTGCCAAGTGGAGCTTCAACAGGAATTAACGAAGCCCTAGAACTAAGAGATAACAATAAAGATAGATACTTAGGTAAAGGTGTCTTAAAAGCGGTATCTAACGTAAATGAAATAATTAAACCTAAATTACTAGGCATGGATGTCTTAAATCAACGCTTAATAGATGAGACTCTAATCAAATTAGATGGCACCAAAAACAAAAGCAGACTTGGAGCTAACGCTATCTTAGGAGTATCCATAGCATGTTTAAAAGCAGCTGCATTATACAAACATATGGAACTATATGAATATATTGGTAAAGGTACAATCATCCCAAGACCGATGATGAATATACTAAACGGAGGTGCTCATGCTGACAATGGTCTAGACTTCCAAGAATTTATGATTATGCCCATGACAAGAGACTTTAGAACTAACCTAAGAATGGGTTCAGAAATATTTCATAACCTAAAAACAATATTAAAAAACTCTTTATATAACACAGGAGTAGGGGACGAAGGAGGCTTTGCTCCATCTATAAATAGTACCGAAGAAGCCTTAAATCTAATACTAGACGCCATCAAAGCATCAGGATATATTCCAGGCAAAGACGTCTACCTTGCCCTAGATGTTGCTGCTTCAGAATTTTATAACGACTCTAAATACTCTTTTGAAGGCAAAACCAAAACTAGTAAAGAACTAACTGACTACTATGAGTATCTATGTGAAAAATATCCAATCATCTCTATAGAAGACCCTATGGCGGAAGATGACTACGAAGGATGGGCTCTAATAACAAAAAGCCTAGGAAAAAAAATCCAACTAGTCGGAGACGATTTATTTGTAACTAACAAAGCTCTATTCCAAAAAGGAATAGAAAACCATCTCGCTAACGCTATACTAATCAAACCTAACCAAATAGGTACCGTAACAGAAACAATAGAAACTATAATGCTTGCTAAAAAAGAAAGATATAATACTATCATTTCCCATAGAAGTGGGGAAACAGAAGACACCTTTATCGCAGACCTTGCCGTAGGCCTAAACCTAGGCCAAATTAAAACAGGCTCACTATGCAGAAGTGAAAGAACAGCCAAATATAACAGATTACTTAGAATATTTGAAAAAATATATAAAAGCTAATATAACAAAGAAGGAATAATTATGAGCCATATAAAAGTAATGGACGAAAATCTAGCTAATAAAATAAATGCTGGAGAAGTAGTAGAAAAATGTGTATCAATAGTAAAAGAACTAGTGGAAAACAGTATAGATGCAGGTAGTACCGATATCAAAATATACTTACAAGAATCAGGCTTAAGAGAAATAAAAGTAATAGATAACGGTTCTGGTATGGATAAAAATGATGCCTTATTATGCTTTCAAAGACATGCTACTTCTAAAATTATAACTGATGATGATTTATTCAACATCCACACTCTAGGCTTTAGAGGAGAAGCCCTTCCTTCCATCGCGGCTATCTCTGAAGTAATATTAAAAACCGCGACCAAAGAAGAAGGTACCCTAGTACACATCAAAGGTGGCCACCTATTAGAACACACCGCATGTGAACTTAGAAATGGAACTAGCATTAGTATAAGTAACATGTTCTATAATACTCCCGCCAGACTAAAACATCTAAAAAGCCCCTACAGCGAACTAGCTTCTATCGTTGACTACGTAAACAAAATAGCTCTAAGCTATCCTAATATTAAATTCAAATTAACCTCAGATGATAAAGAAATATTAAACACAGATGGAAGCAATAACCTACTTAAAGTAATAAAAGAAATATATGGATTAAACGTAGCTAAAAAAATGATACCTATAAATAATGAAAATGACGATTATACCATAAAGGGCTATATATCATTGCCAGAAGTAACTAGAACTACTAAAAATAGTATAATAACTCTAGTTAATGGAAGAGTAGTTAAAAACTATGAATTAAATAAAACTATTAACGAATCTTATCATACTTATAAAGAAGATAGCAGATATCCAATCGTAGTAATAGATATTAAAACAGACCCATCCCTAATAGATGTAAACATCCATCCATCTAAATTAGATATCAAATTCTCTAACTTTACCGAACTAAACGAACTAATTAGAACTACTATCATCGCAGCTATTAAAACTAAATTATTAATCCCTAATGTAGAAGCCAAAACACCACCTACTATAAAACCCATTCAAAATAACATTGACTTTACAGTAGGAGAAAGTGACCCCGCATATAACAAATTATTAGATGACTACTTTAAAAATGACCAAATAGATGAAGGTATCATCCACAATGAAGAAAATAACGAAGAAGAAACTATAAAAGAAATAACTTCTCCTAGTGATAAATTACCAGAACTATACCCAATAGCTCTAGCTCTAGGAACATACATCATCTGCCAAAACAACCAAGGTATCTACTTAATAGACCAACATGCCGCTAAAGAAAGAATAAACTATGAAAAATATAAAGATGCTATTCTAAATCCTAAAAAAGATACCATCTCTATGCTTTTTCCGATCGTTATAGAATATCCTTACAACGAATTTATCATCATAAAAGAAAACTTAGACTTTATAAAAAGCTTTGGAATAAACATAGAAGAATTTGGTAGTAACAGCATAAGAATAACAGAACATCCTACATGGTTACCTACTGGTAGTGAAGAAGAAGCACTAAGAAAAATACTAGATTTAATCATCACCAAAGAAAAAAACTTTAGCCCATCTGTTTTTAATGACCGCGTCGCGATGACAGTAAGCTGTAAAATGAGTAAAAAAGCTAATACTTATTCTAGTATAGAAGAAATGGAACGCTTAATAAAAGACTTAAGAAAATGTGACAATCCATATCATTGTCCTCATGGAAGACCAACCATCATATTCTATAGCATATATGAACTAGAAAAACTATTCAAAAGGAGTATCTAATTATGAAAGACATACAATCAATCAATAAAATGCCTAAAGAAGAAAAAATTAAATACTTAAAAGATATAAATATCAAAAGAGAGTACTTCAAAAAAGAAAATCATTATGAATTCATCTGGCTAGTCCAAGAATTACAAGATGATATTCTCTTATTTTTAGATGATGATACTACAAATATGCTAAAAAATGACCCACGCTTAGAAGATAAATTAAATGCCATCATCACAAGTGGTAACCCTCTTGTAAATAAATATTTAAAAGAAGAAAAACTAATAACATTAATAAATCAATTCCATAGTCTAGATATATATCTTACATCCTTAAATATAGAATTTGGAATAAACTACTTTAACTACATTATAAAAAATAACTGCATAGACTGTTTTTCTAATCTAAATCCACATGTCCAGCTAGAAATACTTAAAGATAAAAAGAACCTAGATACTCTAAAATCTATAGATTTACCATCAACATTCTTAACTGATATAAACGTAGAATGCATACAGTACTTATTAAAAGACAACTACTTTGAAAATATCTTCCTTAACCTAGATATATTTGAAATAGATAAAATGGTTAAAAAAGGTCTAATTATCCCTAATAATCTAATAGAAAAAAGATTAATAAATAAATATCTTCAAATTAATGATATAAATATCCTATATGATGTATTATCTTCCTTAGAATTAAATAATTCTCATCTACTTGAGTATCTAACTAATAAAATAAAAGATAAATTTAAAGAACAAATTAACAACATAGATAGAAATCTAGGTATATTTAAAGAATATAAAGACCTAATAACCTCTTTAAATCATAATAACTGTAATATTAGCTTGTATCTAAAGTTACAAGAAGTAAATAACCAAGAAGGAAGATTAAAAATCTTACAAGATTATACTACTAAGACTATGCTAGAAATGACTATTCTATCTTCCTATAATGATTTAGCCTATAACTTTTTAAAAAACATAAACATAATTATTAACTATATAAATAATAATAAAAATCATCTTATTCCTAAAGAAAGATTAGATATATATAATAAATTACATAATTATTATACTCTAAGTATAGAAGATAAAATAAATCTATTTAACACCCTTATAACTACTGACAATATATCTACCTTCTACGATGATTTTAAATCTTGCCTAAATGATTCATATCAAAGTATAAAAGATACTTGCTTTAAGATAGATAAAAATAAAACTTTCAATGTAGATAATCTACCTATCTATAAACTAGATGGAGAAAAATTTAAAATGCTAATAAATCATACAACAATATCAAGGTATGATGATTGTCATCCATATTGGTCTAATAACAAAAAATATATCTCCACCAGCTTAATCGGAGATACTTACCTAGGAACATTCAGAAATCCACAAGATAATGTTATCTTAGGCTTTACTGATTTTAATATTGAAAATATTATGCACATGTATGAATCAGACTCATATAGTAGCAAAGAATATGGAAGTGCTAAAATACCTACTATAGATACACCAGATAATCTCCTAAGTAGAACTAAAGCATATAACGAAATATTAATTAAAGGTAGTAATGAACTAAAACCAAGCTATATAGTTTGCTACGACAGTATTAAAGAAGGAGATATTATAACTAGTAAATATTTTAATAATATCCCCCTAGTAATTATAAATACCAAGAAATATAACACTACCAAAACATCTATTAATACTGATATAGAACATAATAGATCCTACATAGAACCAAGCAGTGCCTATCTTATTGATACCTATAAAAGAAATTCATAAAAAAACATCTAAATACTAGTATTAAAACAAAAAATGTAGTATAATATTTATATAAGTAAAGGAGGATAAAACATGAATGCAGGTACAATTACATTAATTATTATTTTTGCTATTATTGCTTTAATACTTTTCTGGGGAGTTGGTGTATATAACAAACTAGTAAATAGAAGAAACAAAGTAAAAGATCAATTTGCACAAGTAGACGTACAATTAAAAAGAAGATTTGACTTAATACCTAACATAGTAGAAACAGTAAAAGGATATGCACATCATGAAGAAGAAACTTTAACTAAAGTAATAGAAGCAAGAAATAAATTTACTACTGCAAACTCAATTAATGAAGAGCTTGACGCGAATAACATGCTAACTGGTGCTCTAAACAAATTATTTGCACTATCTGAAAGCTATCCAGAATTAAAAGCAAACGAAAACTTTTTATCACTTCAAAAAGATTTAAAAGATACTGAAGACAAAATTTCTTATGCAAGACAATTCTACAATGATACTGTACTTACTTATAACAACTTAAGAGAAATGTTTCCATCAAACATTATAGCAAGTATATTCAAATTTGAAGCATTTGAGTTTTTCAAAGTGGATGAAGCTTCAAAAGAAGCACCAAAAGTTAAATTTTAAGGCTTACATTGTAAGCTTTTTTTAAGAAATAAGGAGGAAAAAATGAAGAAATATATATTATTTTTTCTACTTTTAATAATCCCTTTTAAAGTATACGCCAGTTACACATCTAAATATTATGTAGATGTAACAGTAAACGAAGATGGCTCTTTAACATTTAAAGAAATGATTTCTTTTGATGGAAGCTATAACTACTTTGAAAGAAGATTATACTTAAAAGGAAATTATAAACAATTTACCGGTAATAGTCCATCTGACTTCTATGGTACAGACATATATAATGCAAGTGAAATAACTAACATCTGTGCTTCATCAGTACCAAAAGAAATAACAGACTTTGGCTATATAGATAACCATAACTATTGTTTTGATTTAACCACAAATGGCTACAAAGGCCAAAAAAACAAATATACCTATGACGATACTACAAGCAATAAAATAATTAGAATATATAATCCTAGTAGTCAAAATGAAAACTTTTACCTAGAATATACTATAAAAGATGCTGTAGTAATACATAATGACGTTGCGGAATTACTCTATAACTTTGAATGGTCAGAAGATATCTTAGATTACCAAGTATATTTACACCTTCCAAACGACAGTACAACATTTAGAATATATTCTCACGGTCCCATGCAAGGGGAAAACAGCCTAATAGATAAAAAAACCGCTTATGCCTACTGGAAAGATTTAGAAGCCAATGCCAAGACGGATATTAGAATTATCTTTGATAAATCCCTAGTACCAAACGGAAATAAAAAAAGTAACGTAGACGCCCTAGATAAAATAGTTAGCTATGAAACAGATTTAGCCAACACCCAAAACGAATTAAGAGAAAACCTAAAACAAGACCTAATAAGAAATGCCGTATACTACACAGAATACGCCGAACAACATCCTACTAGATCTTCGTATAATAATGCCTATAATTATGTAGAACTATTAGAAGAGACTACCTTAAAACAAGAACTACTAGAAAGATTAGAAAAAGTATTAGATAAAGTTTCAAGACAAGAAAAAATAGTAAGAACAATAAACTTAACTATTATAAGTATTTGGTTTCTAGGACTAATATATTTACTATATAAATTCTATAAATATCATGATAAAGAATATGCTAACAATCTACCTAGTGAATACTATAGAGACCTACCTAATACCTATGGTCCTGAAATACTAGGATACTTACTAACTAGAAGCAATATCAAAAGTGACTATCTATCTGCCTCAATCATGGAATTAATAAGAAAGAAAAGCTTAAAAATCGATAATGACTATAGTGATAAAAAGAAATTCAAAATAATAGATTTAAAAAATGAAGAAGTAGATAAAGATTTAACATCCTCTGAAATACTACTAAAAAAATGGTTTATAAATGATGTTGGTAATGGAGAATACGTCACTAATGACGATATTAAAAAAGCAAGTAAAAATGATTATGAAGACTTCCTTAGTAACTATAGTACTTGGAAAAATGACGTAATCGCAAGAGGAAAAGCTATGAACTTCTATGAAAACAACACTTGGAACAAAACAAAATATAGCTTGTACTGCTTACTAGGAATACTAATCTACTTATTAGTAATTAAAATAGATAATACCTCTAATTACACATTAATATACGCCTTATGCCTACCTATAAGTATCATAAGCTTCATATACATAGTATTTTCTGCCAAAAAAACTAAAGAAGGAAATGATGACTATAACAAATGGATGGCCTTTAAAAAATTCTTACTTGACTTTGGAAGATTCCAAGAAAAAGAACTACCAGAAATATACTTATGGGAACACTTCCTAGTATACGCTACCGCCTTTGGCATCGCAGACAAAGTAAGAAAATCTATGGAAATGAAAATAAAAGAATATAACCTAGATACCTCAAATACATATATACCAGTATTCTATACCAACAATGTCGTAATAGGGGATACTATCAAAAATAGCATCACTACAGGTATTAACAAAGCTCAAGCAGAATATAACAAAGCCCACTCATCATCATCATCCTCAGGTGGCTTCGGAGGAGGAGCATCATTCGGAGGTGGAGGAGGAGGCTTCGGAGGAGGAGGAGGCCGTGGGTAATATAGAATATACCTACAAAGGCCAAACATTTCCCGTAAACATAATCCGCAAAAACAACAAAAACACATATATAAGAGTAGATGATAACCTAAATATAAATATAACAACTTCCTACTTAGTAAGTAAAACAATCATAAAAGACATACTAACAAAAAACACTAAATCAATTAACAAAATGATAGATAATAAAATAACCAAACTAGAAAAAATAAATAGTATTAACGAAAACAACATCTTACTCTTTGGCAAAAGAATATACGTAGTCTATAGTGATTCTTTTAAAGATACAGAAATGATTAACGACACAATTTATACCACTGATATAAAAAAACTAAATAAATATCTAAATAACATAATAACAAAAACATACCTTGCCAACCTAAACTGTTGTTATAATACCTTTGAAGAAAACATACCTTATCCAACCTTAAAAATCCGCAAAATGAAAACAAGATGGGGGGTATGTAACTACAAAAAGAATATCGTAACTCTTAATTTAGAATTAATAAATTATGATATTAGTTGCTTAAACTACGTTATTATCCATGAATTATCTCATTTCATCTACCAAGATCACTCTAAACATTTTTGGGCCATTGTAAACAAATACTGCCCTAACTACAAAGAAATACGTAACATTTTGAAAAAAACCTAAAGAAAGAAATTGATAACAACAAATTAACAAAATAGTATTGATTTATATAAAAAAAAGTGATAAAATATTGATTAAATTAATTTAGGAGGGCTATTATGAGCAGACTGACTAATAAAACAAGAAATTGTTATTTAGAAGTATTAAGCGTTAAAACCAAATATCATATTAACGCTGTTTGCTTACACCCATATTTCAACATAAAGAATAATAATGCAGTATTGACGGTGCTTAGAGAAACATTGTAGTGTTTCTTTTGGCACCGTTTTTCTGTTATTTAGGAGGTGCTATTAGTGAACGACATTACATTACAGAACTTATTATTCAAATTAAAATAATATAGTAATGAGGACAAAGAAACTGTAAAAAAAGCATACACTTACGCCGATTATTTACATAATGGTCAAACTAGGCAGAGTGGGGAACCTTATATTAGTCATCCGTTAAATGTAGCTTATATACTTGCTGAAATGCATGCGGATAAAGATACAATATGTGCTGGACTGCTTCATGATACCTTAGAAGACACAAGTATAACTAAAGAAGATATTGCTCATGAATTTAATCAAAATATTGCTACTTTAGTAGATGGAGTAACAAAAATAAGTAAAATGAATTTTTCTTCTAAACAAGACCAAAATTATGCGAATACAAGAAAGATAATAACAGGAATAGCAGAAGATGTTCGGATTATTGTAATTAAACTTGCAGATAGACTTCACAATATGAGAACACTAGGATTTAAGTCGGAATTCAAACAAAAAGAGAATGCACTTGAAACTATGGAAATATTTGTCCCTCTTGCTTATTATATTGGAGCATACAGAATAAAGAGTGAACTAGAAGATTTGTCACTGCAATATTTAAAACGTGAAGTATATAAAAAAATAGAAGAAAGAAAAATAAAACTAGAAGAATCAAGTAAATCTTGTTTAGAAGAAATGCTACAAAGAATAGAAGAACTATTAGAACACAAAAAGATTTCAAATGAAATAAAGATTAGAACTAAAAATATATATGGCATATATAAAAGATTAAACGAAGGACACAAACTATCTGATATACATGATTTGTTATCATTAAAGATAATGGTAGAAAAAGTAGAAAATTGTTATATTACACTAGGATTAATTCGCAAAGAGTATCATCCAATAAATGAAAGGTTTAAGGATTATATTTGCAATCCCAAGACAAATATGTATCAGAGTTTACATACAACAGTGTATGGACCAGATGACAGATTAGTGCAAACACAAATAAGGACATTTGATATGGACAAGGTTGCGTCATTTGGACTTACAGCTTATTGGGAATCACAAACAGGTAATGCAAGAGATATAATGCAAAATGATTTAAAACAGAAATTTCAGTTTTTCAAATCATTAGTAGAAATAAATTCCATGTTTGGAGATAATCAACAATTTGTAAATCAAATAAAAACAGAGCTATTTGCAGACAAAGTATACGTGTATACAACAAAAGGTAATGTTGTAGAACTTCCTAAAGGGGCAACTGCAATAGATTTTGCGTATAAAATACACACAGACATTGGAAATACAATGGTGGGAGTATTTGTAAATGATAGGTTTGTACCAGTAGATTACGTTTTAAAAAACAAAGATAGAGTAAGAATAGTAACAAATGACTTATCTTATGGCCCTAGGGAAGATTGGATAGATAAAGCACAAACAAGTTTAGCAAAAAGAAAAATTAGAGAATTTAATAGAAGATAAATAAATTTAAAGGAGAGAAAACATGAAAAACTATATACCCAATACATGGAAAAATAAAAAAACGCATTATATGAAAGTTATTGATGAACCTTGGTATAAACTATTAGTAAAACTAGAAAATTTGTTAACAGTGGAGACTGTAAAGTTTTATGAAAAAATCGGAATAAGTACAATGCATTTGCCTGTAACGACAGAATCAATTTCGAGCCCCATGGGCAGGGGGAGTGATTCACTTCCTGTAAAAGTGAATTTAAATGGGGTAGAAACATATTTAGCTGACTCGATGCAATTTTTCCTTGAATATGGTTGCCGTTTAACTAATAAAGGTGTTTACTATATTATGCCATCTTTTAGAGGAGAAAAAGCAGACAAGAGGCACTTGTGTCAATTTTATCATAGTGAAGCAGAAATTATTGGAAGTTTAAACGATGTCATGAACTTGATTGAAAAATATATAAAATATTTGTCTAAACAAATAATTAAACAATTAGGTTCAGAAATTAAAGATATGATTGGAGATATATCACATATAGAAAAAATAGCTACATATAAAGGGCACTTTCCAAAGATAACATTTGACGAAATGGAAAAAAAACTCAAAGATAAATATCCAAACGAAATTGAAAAATATATTGAGTATAATGACGGATGGAGAAACATGACACACGAAGGAGAAAAAAAGATAATGAGCATGTATAATGGTATAGTCTGGGTCACTAATTATGATATTTTAACCGTTCCATTCTACCAAAAATACGATGATGTTATTAAAGGTACAGCAAAAAATGCTGATTTATTAATGGGAATTGGGGAAACAGTAGGATGTGGAGAAAGGCATAACGATTATAAAGGTTTGTTAGATTCGCTAGAATTTCACGAAGTAGATATTAAAGAGTACAAATGGTATATAAATATGAAAAAATGCAAGCCACTAAACACATCAGGGTTTGGTATGGGTACAGAAAGATTCTTAATGTGGGTGCTTAAATGTGATGATATTAGGAACATGCAAATATGCTTAAGATTTAACGGAGAGGATGTAAATCCATAATACAATGATAATTGATTCACATAGCCACATTGGGAAAGATTGTTATTGGCAAGAATCATCGCTAGATAATTACATTTCGTTATGCCAAAAGTTGAATATCGAATATTCTATTTTGATGCCTGTACCAAACCCAGTAACCCAAGACATAGGCCTAAAATGTATATATTGGGAGTATAATAACAATAGATACATTTATAAAAGCGACATAGATGTATTTGACAATCCATATAAATTAATAAATGATTACACATATGACTTACTTAAAAAATCATCAATAAAAGAAAAATTTGGATTCGTGCCAATGGTTCATCCTATTTTAGATTCCATTGAATATATAAATGAAATAATAGAAAAATATAATCCACTTGCAATAAAAATACATGGAATATCAACAGCAACTGGTCCATATGATATAAGTGAGGAATTAATAAAATTATTACATAAAAAAGACATTCCACTTATAGTTCACACAGATTATTGTAAAAAGCCAACAAATGCAATTGAATTTTTGAGAAAAAAAAATAATCCGTATGATTGGGCTATGTTCTTCATTAATAATGAGATAAAAGGATATCTAACACACGGTGCAAGAATGGATAAAAAAGTGTTTGATTTAGTAAATTCTCATGACAATTTAGTTATTGGAATAGGGCCAGATTTCAAAATAAACTTAGAGAGAACAAGATGGGTAGAGGCAAGTGACGATGATTATCTAAATATAATCAGAGACAGCGTTGATACAAATAAGATATTGTTTGACATTGATTACAGCTGGAATATTGATAGTTCAAAAAAATTAGAAACAAATCAAATATGTAGAATAAAAAAAATATTTACACCAAAAGAAAAGAAAAAAATATTAGCAAAAAACGCAATTAATTTTTTTAATATAAAGGAGAAATAATATATGAAATTAGAAAAAATAAGTTTAAAACACAAAGAAATGATTGAAGATATAAAGAAAGAGTATGATACGTTAAATGAAGACTATAATGGAGCCTTTTTCATAAAAGAATACACCGATTATAACAAACTAATTAATGATTTAGATAATTATTCAAATGGAATAATAAATAATCCAAACTATGTACCATACACATGTTATGTATTAATTAATGACAATAAAATAATAGGAGTAGGGTCAATTAGACATTATTTAAATGAATATCTCGAAAACTTCGGAGGACACATAGGTTATAGCATAGTACCATCAGCTAGATTAAAAGGTTATGGCACAAAATTATTAAACCTTCTATTAAAAGAAGCTAAATCAAAAAAAATAGATAAAGTATTAATAACTTGCTCAGATACAAACATAGGCTCAAAAAAAGTAATTGAAAATAACCATGGCAAACTAATTAACAAAATAGAAAATAATAATAAATTAACCTGTAGATATATAATCAGTTTATAAAAGATAAATATGGTAGCAGAAAATATTAAAGCAAGAGGAAGAGTGCCAAAAGTATGAATAATGGAAAAAAAGTTTTTAATTTAAGAAAAAAAATATTTAAAAAAAGTAAATATAAAGATTATGATGATATATTAAATGATTTATTTATACCGAAATACTATAATTATAAGTCATGTATTCCAAAATGCTTCAGTAACAAAGATTATGATAAAATTAACGTGTTTAACCATGAAAAATACTTGCCTATTTATGAGAAAGTATTATATGATATTGAAAAAATAAACAAACAAAAAACTGATAAAAATGTTATATTTATAATACATCCATTTTATCCGCTGTTAAGACATTGCAATTTTCTTATTGAAAACACGGAATATTTAAACAAATATATAGAATATGAAAAAAAAATAATAAAGTTGTTAAAGTTCTCAAAAAGGGAGTTAGTTCTTGTGGAATCTCCTGACTCCTTTATGAATTACACTTATACATTTTTGAAATACGGAAGAATAAAGCATGTTTTATTAACAAGGCATTCAGAAGGTTTCTTATTAGATAAGGAACATAGTAAATTTTTGAAAAACATACAAAGTGCTTCAATAGTCGGTTGCTATAGAAATAGATGTATTAGTGATTTTGAGAGTGAACTCAAAACAATAAATTATCACGAAATAGAATCTATGGTTTTGAGCAGACTTGAATAATAAAAAATAAAAAAAACTTAAAGAAAGAAATTGATACATCTTTCTTTTTTTTATCATAAATGATATACTAAGATTATGAAAGAAGAGGTGCTATAATGCTAATAACATCAGTAAATAACGACCATATCAAAGAACTATACAAATTAAAAGAAAAAAAGTATAGAGATAGTACTAATACCTTCTTAGTAGAAGGAGAACACTTAGTCTTAGAAGCATATAAAGAAAACCAAATAATAGAACTATTATTAGAACAAGATACATTATTCCCAGTAGCAATAAAACCAACCTATGTAACCAAAGAAATACTAAAAAAGCTATCTGATAACATATCTGTACCTAATGTCATTGCCCTTGCTAAAAAGAAAGAAGAAAAAGAAATTGGAGAGCGCATACTGATACTAGATAATATTCAAGACCCTGGTAACCTAGGTACTATCATAAGAAGCTGTGTTGCATTCAATGTAGACACATTAATTTTAAGCAAAGATACAGTAGATATGTATAATCCCAAAGTATTACGTGCCACTCAAGGTATGCTATTTCACTTAAACATCCTAGTCAAAGATCTACCTAGCACCATCATTTCCCTAAAAGAAGAAGGATACAAAATCCTAGGTACAAAAGTAACTCACGGTACTGATGTAAGATCATCTAAAACATATAGCCACTTTGCTCTAGTAATGGGAAATGAAGGCAAAGGAATTAAAGAAGAAATATTATCTTTATGTGATGAGTATTTATATATTAAAATGAATGAATTATGCGAAAGTCTAAACGTAGGAGTGGCCGCTAGCATCCTCCTATACGAGCTAAACAATAAATGAGATACATCTATATAGGCAAAATAGTAAATACTCATGGTATCAAAGGAGAACTACGTATCCTAAGTGATTTCAAATATAAAAAAAAGATATTTAAACATGATACAAAAATATATATATCAAACGAAAAAACAGAAGAAACAATAAATACATATAGACCTCATAAACAATTTGATATGATAACTCTAGTAGGCTATAATAATATAAACGAAGTATTAAAATACAAAGGACAAAAAGTATATATAAAAGATACAGATATCAAACTAGAAGAAAATGAGTACCTAGATGAAGACATAATAGGTCTAACAGTAATATATAACAACAAAGAAGTAGGTTACATAAAAAAAATAGAAAAATATCCTCATCAAGACTTAATTGTTGTCAAATGCATGCAAAAAGAATACCTAATTCCATATATTTCTGATATAATAGAAAGTATAAGTTTACAAGAAAAAAAGATAATAATAAAAAATATAAAAGGCTTAATAGAATAAATATACGAAAGAAGGTATATTATGACAATAGATATAATTACACTTTTTCCTTCCATGTTTACAGGTTTTTTAAACACCTCAATTATCAAAAGAGCAATAGATAAAAACCTAGTAAATATAAATATTCATAATCTAAGAGATTACTCTAATTATAAAAACAACCAAGTAGATGAATATCCTTATGGAGGAGGCTCTGGTATGGTATTAATGTGTGAACCAATCTTTAATGCCATCGATAACTTAAAGAAAGAAAATACCAAAGTAATAATGATGACCCCAAGTGGCATTACATATAAACAAAGTATAGCACAAAACCTATCACATGAAGAACACCTAATCATCTTATGTGGCCATTATGAAGGCTTTGATGAAAGAATTAGGTCTATATGTGACTTAGAACTTAGCATTGGTAACTACGTCTTAACTGGTGGAGAATTACCCGCGATGGTTATAACAGACAGCATCACTAGATTAGTAAAAGGAGTAATAAATACAGACAGCCTAAACTCAGAGTCATTCAATAATGACCTTTTAGATTATCCAAATTACACTAAACCAGTAGAATTTAGAGGAATGAAAGTACCAGATGTTCTCTTAAGTGGCCATCATGAAAATATTGCTAAATACCGCAAAGAAGAACAAATAAAAAAAACAAACGAATTAAATAATATAAACAAGTAGGTGAACAAAATGAAAAACGAAAAAAATTATTTCTTACATAAAGATAATAAAAAAGGAGAAATGCTATACGTCGAATATGAAAAAATGGATGGCTACCATGTTGCCCCCAAAGCTAAAAAACAAGATGCCATCGCAGTAAACAAAATAGTATTTATCTCACCTACATTAAGTGAAAAACTAATTAGGAAGAAAATAGAAAAGAAAATATCTTACTTATTAGCAAAATTAAATGAAATAGACGAAGACCAAGATCCAACTGGAGAGGGCATTAGACAAACCCTAGTCGAAGCAGAAAGATTTAAACTAATGCTTATAAATAAATATATAAAATATTTAGGCCATACTTACGGAAGTCTAACTCTAAAAAAGATAAGTATAATTATAAATCAACTTAGATACAAATTATTTATGTTAAAAGACATAAGTTATCAAGATACCTATACCGAATCTCACGGTAAAGGAAGATAAGTATTAAAAAATACTTTATCTGCCAAATTAGTATAGTGGTAGAACAAGTCACTCGTAATGATTAGACGTAGGTCCGATTCCTACATTTGGCACCAGATTGATAATAAACTCGAACTATAAAGGTTCGAGTTTTAAAATACTTGATTTTCTGTTTTTTTATAAGATTAAATTGACATATTAATTAGTGTATGGAATTACATTTAGTAATTCTAATTTAAATATGTTGCGATATAATATATATGTAGATGGGATACATGTGAGGGAATAACGATGTGTTGGCAATGCCAGTAAGCATACTTTGTATGTGAGCATTCATCTTACCTAGGGTACCCATCATTTTTAATTATTAATATATACTATAGTTGTTATGTTCCTACTAAAATAATTTCATTTAATATAGAAAAATATTTCAGACAATCTTTGGCTAGTAAATAATAACTTTTTATTTATGTACTATCTTTTTTTCTTCTTCAGATGATTGGTAATATTCTTTTAAATTGGCACGTTTTATTTCATCGTCAGTAGTTATTTGGGTAACAAAGGTTTTTAATATATCGTTTATTTTTTCTATTATCATATTCCATTCTTCTTCAGAGATTGGGTAAGTGGGTATTTGAAAAATTTGTTTAAAATGTTCTTTATATGAATTGACATTTGAATATTCAAGAGAATATGGATAGGTACTGCAGATTTTGTTTGCAAAGTCATACGCGGTAGAATTAATGAAGTTATTTATTATAAGACTTTTTCTTTCTAAATATTCTTTATCTTTAAATTTATTACTCATTTGTTTCATCCTTTCATTATTTGTTTTTATTATATCATGTTTATTTATGTTTTGATTAATATTTACAAGTTATGGTTACTTTTATTAAGTTTTTGTAAAGTAAGGTAAATTAAGTGATAAATGGTTTGGTTTATGTTAGAATATATATGTATATATATTGATATGTAGGAGTGTTATATGAGCAAGTATGATGTGTTACGGAAATATTTAAAGGATAATGATAGGGATAGTTATAAGATGTCTTATGATATGCTTAAGGGTATTTTAGGGTTTAGTATAGATCATTCTTTTTTGATTTATAAAAAAGATTTAGAGAAATATGGATATTATGTGAGTAAAATATCAATGAAAGAGAAGGTAATAACTTTTAATAAGATATAATGTATGTATTGAAGGGATTAATGGTAATGAAGAAGAGGGTAATGATACTTATAATTATTTTGGTAATAATTGTTGTGATTGGTATTTATTTTTTATATAGGGTTAATTTTATACAACATAAGATGTATTCTAATGATTATTTTAATATAGAGACTTATGTTAGTGATAAGGATTTTGATGGGGATGGGATAGATGATCAGACGGATATTCTTCTTGGGGTAAGGAAGTATATTGCTACTTTGCCTAAATATAAGAGTAAGTATTATGGTACTGGGTATCCTGATGATGGATATGGTGTATGTACTGATGTTGTTTTATTTGGGCTTTTGGACGCAGGATATGATTTGATGGATTTGGTTAATATAGATATTAAGAAGAATAAGTCGTTATATGATGTAGATGTTATAGATAAGAATATAGATTTTAGAAGGGTTAGGAATTTGAAGGTATATTTTGCACGTAATGCTATTTCTCTTTCTACGGATATTAATGATATTAGTAAGTGGCAAGGTGGAGATATTGTTATTTTTAGTAAACATATAGGGATTGTTTCTGATAAGAGGAATTATAAGGGAATATCTTTTGTAATTCATCATGCTAATCCTTATCAGAAATATTATGAGGAAGATATTTTAGAGTATAGGAAAGATGACATTGTTGGTCATTATAGGATGAGTTAGGAGGTATATATGGAGAGGGTAGTTCTTGTAGATGGGCATAATTTGCTTTTTAAGATGTATTATGGGATACCTAATTCTATTTTGAATAGTAAGGGGGATGAGATTAAGGGATTGGTAGGTTTTATTGGTAGCTTGAAAAAGCTTGTGGATATGTTTAGGCCTTACTGTATGGTTGTTGTTTTTGATAGTGAGAGTAGTAGGAATAGTAATTTAGATGTTGATTATATGTATAAGGCTAATAGGATAGATTATGGACGTGATGAGGATAATCCTTTTACTCAGCTTTCTTATATATATAAGGCACTTGATTATCTTGGTATTCCTTATGTAGAGGTATGTGATAATGAGGCAGATGATTATATAGCTTCTTTTATAATGAATAATAAGGGTTATTTATATACGATAGTTTCTACGGATACTGATTTTTTTCAGCTTGTAGATAGGGATGTTTCTGTTTATGTTATGAATGGGAAAAGGAGTGTTTTATATGATGAGATGTGTGTGTTTGATAGGTATGGGGTTATGCCTAGCTGTTTTGTTTTATATAAGGCTTTAGTGGGGGATAAGAGTGATAATATAGATGGTATTAGGGGTATAGGGAAGGTGTATGCAAGTAGGATAGCTAGGTTTAATGATATAGATTTGTATATTAATAGTGGGGCTTGTTTTAGGTTGAGTAAGATGCTTGATGATAATAGGGATTTGATTAGGAGGAATATTTTGCTTATTACTCTTAATAGGAGTATAGATACTTTATCAGTTAGTAAGTTAGGTAGTAAGATATATGAGAAGAAGACTTATGAGGTAATTTTTGATATAGGGTTAAAATAATTAACTTTTTTGTAATTATGGTGTATAATTGTTATATAGGATGGTGAGGATATATGAGACGTAGGTATATAGTATATTTCTTTATAGTTGTATTGGTTGTTAGTTTGTTTTTGCCTAGATATTCTGTAGAGGCACAGACTCTTAATAGTATGTATAGTGAGCTTAAGAGGCTTAAGAAGGAGAGAAATGAGATTAATAATCAGAAGAAGATGACTGAGAATGATATTAATAAGCTTAGTGATGAGATAGTTAATACTGGTACTTTGATAGAGCGTACTAGGGAGGAGATTAAGAAGGCTTCTAGTGATATAGATGAGTCTTTATCTAAGATAGAGAGTAAGAAGGAAGAGTCTATGGAGCTTCTTAAGTTTTTGCAGTTATCTAGTGGAGAGAATGTTTATTTAGATTATGTTTTATCTTCTACTGATTATACTGACTTTGTATATAGGTATTCGGTAGTTTCTCAGCTTGCTAATTATAATAATGCTTTGATAAGTGAGTTGGAGAGTTTGGTTAAGGATTTAGAGAATAAGAAGATTACTTTGAATAGTAAGGAAATGGAGCTTAATAGTAAGAAGGATGAGTTAGCTAGTAAGCAGGCTATTTTAAATTCGCAGTTTAAGGAGATAAGAGAGGGTTATGTAGATATTAATGAGGAAATTGCTTCTTTGCAAAAGAGTATTAGTTATTATGAGAAGTTAGGTTGTAAGGGTTATCAAGATGTTTCTACTTGTACATCTTTACCTTATGCGGATGGGTTTAAGTATCCTCTTAAGTCTGGATATATTTCTAGTGGTTATGGGAAGAGGACTTATTGGCTTAGGGGTAGGTTAGTTAGCGATTATCATTATGGTTTTGATATGGCGGGTAATGCTGAGGGGACTTATGTTTATGCTGCTGCACCTGGTAAGGTTATTGATGTTAAGTATAAGAGTACTTGCGGTGGTAATCAGGTGTTTATAGCTCATAGGGTTAATGGTAAGAATTATACTACTACGTATGCTCATATGTTGTCTATTAGTGTGGAGAAAAATCAGGTGGTAACGGCGGAGACGGTTATTGGTAAGGTAGGAGGTTATTCTACGTCTTATCAGCATGGTGGATATGATTATTGTACTACTGGAGCACATCTTCATTTTGGTATTGCGGATGGTCATCGTAGTACGTCATTTAGTGCTAATTCTTTTTCTCCACGGAGTATATTTCCTAAGATAAATTATGGTCTTAGTTTTAGTTATAGATAGTGTTTAAAAGTTATAGGGTTTCTTATAACTTTTTTGTATAATTTTGTTAAAAAAGTGATGAAATGTAGATAAAGTATGTTAT
Source organism: uncultured Bacilli bacterium (assembly GCA_934096265.1). GTDB lineage: Bacteria > Bacillota_I > Bacilli_A > RF39 > UBA660 > JAEDMO01. The sequence continues at coordinate 212,138 of CAKOLI010000001.1, forward strand.
AATTTATATAGAAGGTGATAGGATGTTTAGAGAAGTTATAAGAGTGTTTTCTCATTTTGTTTGTGTATTTTTGTGTATGTTTATGTTTGTTTCTTTGGTAGATGCTCAAACTCTTAATGATATGTATAATGAGCTTAGTGAGCTTAAGAGGGAGCAGGCTTCTATATCTTCTAAGAAACAGCTTACGGAAGGTGAGATAAATTCTTTAAATAATTCTATGATTGCGGCTAGTAATGAGATAGATAGGACAAGAAGTGAGGTGGAAAAAGCTAGTTTAGAGATTAAGAATAGTGAAGCAAAGATAGAAAGCAAGAAGGAGGAATCTAAGGAGCTTCTTAAGTTTTTGCAATTATCTACGGGAGAGAATGTTTATTTGGATTATGTGCTTGCTTCAGAGGATTATACTGATTTTGTATATAGATATTCTGTAGTTATGCAGCTTACTAGTTATAATGATTCTATGGTCTCTGAGTTAGAGAAGTTGATTAGTGATTTGGAAAGTAAGAAGTTGGAACTTGCTAAGAAGGAAAAGGAGTTACAAGTTAAGAGGAGTGAGCTTGCTAAGAAGAAGAGTTCTTTAAATGTTTCTTTATCAGAGATTAGAGAAGGGTATGTAGATATTAATGAGGAGATAGCTGCGTTAAATAAGAGTATTAGTTATTATGAGAAATTAGGCTGTAAGAGGAATCAAGATGTTTCTAAGTGTAGTGCTCTACCTTATGCAGATGGGTTTAAGTATCCTCTTAAGTCAGGTCGTATTTCTAGTGGCTGGGGATGGAGAACGTATATTTTGAATGGTAGAAGTGTAACGGATTATCATTATGGTTATGATTTTGCGGGTGTTAATGAAGGGACTTTTGTTTATGCGGTGGCACCTGGTAAGGTTATTGCTATTACGTATGCAAGTAAGTGTGGTGGTAATCAGGTGTCTATTGCACATAATGTTAATGGTAAGAATTATACTTCTAAGTATGTTCATTTGTTATCTATAGATGTTTCTTATGGACAGGTTGTTAGTGACACTACGGTTATTGGTAAGGTGGGAGGTTATTCAACTTCTATAAGGCATGGGGGATATGATAGGTGTACTACGGGTACGCATCTTCATTTTGGTATTGCAGATGGTCATCGTAGTTCTGGGTTTGATGCCTATGCGTTTAATCCTATGAATATTTTTCCAAAGTTAACAGGACGTGGCAGTTCATTTAGTGCAAGATAGGTAGGATATGCCTATCTTGTTTTGTAAGGAAGCTGGTGTTTAAGATGAATGGTTTAACTAAAGAGGAAGTAAGGAAGAGAGTTCTTAGTAATAAGGTTAACTATAAGGTTAATTATTCTAGGAGTATTTTTGATATTTTAGTTAAAAATATTTGTACTTTGTTTAATCTTATTAATTTAATTTTGTTTGTTTTGGTTCTTACTACTGGGAGTTATTATAATTGTTTGTTTGCTTTAGTTATTGTTATTAATACGGTTATTGCGATTGTTGGGGAAGTTAGGGCTAAGTTAATTATTGATAGGTTAGATTTAAATTTTAATAATGATGTTACGGTTATTAGAGATAGGAAAAGTATAAGTATTTCTTGTTATGATATTGTTATTGATGATGTTATTGTTCTTAAAAGTGGGGATACTGCTCCGGTTGACTGTGTTGTTTTAAATAGTAATATGTGTGAGGTAGATGAGAGTATTATTACTGGGGAAGATGTTAATGTTATTAAGAAGAAGAATGATAAGATTATGTCTGGTAGTATTATTGTGAGTGGTAGTGTTTATGCTAAGGTAGTTAGTGTTGGGAAGAGTAATTATGCTTCTTTACTTATAAAAAATGCTAAGAGTTTAGATAGTGGTGAGACTTATTTACAAAGGTCTTTGAATAGGATTCTTAAGATTATTACGATACTTATAGTTCCTGTTATGCTTATGCTTTTTATAACTTCTTTTGTTATTAATAAATCTTCTTATAATGAAGCTATTTTGTATACTACCGCGGGAATTATTGGTATGATACCTTCTGGACTTGTTCTTTTATCTAGTATTGCTTTATCTAATGGGGTAATTAATCTTGCAAAGAAGAATGTTGTAGTACAGAAGTTAAATGGTATAGAGGCTCTTGCATCTGTTGATGTTCTTTGTCTTGATAAGACGGGGACGATTACTTCAGGACAGATGGAGGTTTTTCGGGTTATTAATAAGAGTGATGAGGATGTTTCTAATATTATTAAGAATATGATTAGTAATAATATTTATAATCAGACTGATATGGCTCTTGATAGGTATTTTAAGTTAAGTAGTAAGTTAGACATTGTTAAGTATGTGCCATTTTCTTCTTATAGGAAGTATAGTATGGTTAGTATTTTAAATAAGGGTACTTATGGGCTTGGCGCTTTGGAGTATATGATTAGTGGAGCTTGTTATGATGAAGAGGTAGTTGGGTATATTAATGATGGTTATAGGGTGCTTACTCTTGTGCATTCTTCTTCTTATACTGATAGTCAGAAGATACCTTCTTCTTCTTCTATAATTTGTTATATTATTTTAAAGGATTGTATTAGGCCTAATGTTAAGGATACTTTAGGGTTCTTTAAAGAGCAAGGTGTTAGGATAAAGATTATTTCTGGGGATTCTTCTTTGACTGTTTCTAATATTATGAAGCAGGTTGGTAGTTTGGATTATAAGAAGTGTGTTGATTGTAGTAATATGTCTTCTTCTTCTTTGCTTTCTTATGTAGATGATGATTATTTTATATTTGCTAGATGTAATCCTTATCAAAAGAGGTTGATTATAAATAGGTTAAAGGATAATAATACTGTAGGAATGATTGGAGATGGGGTTAATGATATATTAGCTTTGAAGGAAGCAGATTGTTCTATTTCTCTTACTAGTAATAGTAATGCTTCAAAGAGTGTTTCTCAGATGGTTCTTTGTGATAATGATTTTGATAGTTTGCCTAGTATTGTTAATGAAGGTAGGAGGGTTATTAATAATATAGAGAGGGTATCTAGTTTGTATTTAGTTAAAACTATATATTCTTGTTTGCTTTCTATTTTATGTATAATACTTAGAATGGATTATCCTTTTTATCCTGTGCATCTTACATTAATTAGCAGTGTATGTGTAGGGTTACCTAGTTTGTTTCTTACATTAATTAAAGATTATCGTAAGGTAAGTAGAGATTTTATTAGGAATTCGTTTAAGTTAGCAACTTCAGGTGGAATATCTGTAGTTATTAATGTTCTTTTGATAGTTTTATTAAGTAAGTATATGAATAGATCTTTTAGTGATTATCAAATGTTAATAGTATGTCTTACTGGGTTTATTAATTTATTTCTTTTATATCGTAGGAGTAAGCCACTTAATGTTGTTAAAGGTGTTATATTTGGTAGTTCTTTGTTTTTGTTTGTTATGTTGCTTATATGTTTTAAGGATTTGTTTTTTGTAGGTGGTTTTAGTTTTTCTATGTGGGTGATTTTATTTTTATTAATTATTTTAGATGTAGTATTTATTTATTTGATAGAGAAGGTATATGTAAAGATATTATATAGGAAGGATGATGTTAATGGATAAGATAGAAAGTAGGATTTTATATCTTACAAATATTTTGAATAAGGCTAATTATGAGTATCATGTTTTGGATAATCCTACGATACCTGATTATGAGTATGATAATTATTTGAGGGAGCTTTATGATTTGGAAGAGAAGTATCCTAATTATGCTAAGGATGATTCTCCTACTAAGAAGATTGGTGGGGAGGTAATTAGTTCATTTAAGAAGATTAAGCATGATAAGCCTATGATGAGTTTGTCTAATGTGTTTAATGAGGATGAAGTTAGGGCAATGGATGCTAGGATAAGGAAGGAAGTTAGTAATGTTTCTTATGTTTGTGAACTAAAGATAGATGGTCTTAGTGTTAGTCTTAAGTATAAAAATGGTAAGCTTTTTAGTGGAGCTACTAGAGGGGATGGTTTTGTTGGAGAAGATATTACTCATAATGTTAAGACGATTAAGTCGATACCTCTTAGGCTTAATCGTGATATAGATATTGAAGTACGTGGTGAGATATTTATGAGTAAGAGTGTTTTAAGTAAGTTAAATGAAAGTAGAGTTTTAAAGAAAGAGGAGCCTTTTAAGAATGCTAGGAATGCCGCGGCGGGGAGTATTAGGCAGTTAGATAGTAATATAGCTAGGGAAAGGAATTTAGATGCTTTTATTTATCATTTGCCTAATCCAGAGGATTTTGATATTAAGACGCATTATGAAGCTTTGCAATTTCTTAAGGAACTTGGTTTTAAGACTAATCCTAATAATAGGTATGTAGAAGATGTTTCTGCGGTTATTGAATATATAAATGAGAAAGAGAAAAATAGGAGTAAGATACCTTATGATATAGATGGTGTGGTAATTAAGCTTAATGATATTGCTTCTCAGTTAAAGTTAGGATTTACTGCTAGGTATCCTAAGTGGGCATGTGCATATAAGTTTAAAGAACAAGAAGTTATTACTAAGCTTAAGGATATAATTTTTACAGTAGGTAGAACTGGTCAGGTAACTCCAAATGCTATTTTAGAGCCTGTTATTGTTATGGGATCAATGATATCTAAGACTACTTTGCATAATGAAGATTTTGTAATTGATAAAGATATTATGATAGGAGATACGGTATATATTAAGAAGGCAGGAGATGTTATTCCAGAGGTAGTTGGAGTACTTAAGGAAAGAAGAGATGGTACTTGTAAGAAGTTTGTGATGACTGATGTATGTCCTATATGTGGTAGTAAGCTAGTTAAAAAGAGTACGGAGTCTGCCTATTATTGTGTTAATCCTTTGTGTGATGCTAAGAATATAGAAGGGTTAATACATTATGCATCAAGAAATGCAATGAATTTAACGGGTTTTGGTGATAGAATTGTTGAAGATTTTTATAATATGGGTTATTTAAGAAGTGTATGTGATTATTATACTTTGAAAAATAAGAAAGAAGAATTGAAGTTACTTGAGGGGTTTGGAGAGAAGAGTATTAATAATTTGCTTTTAGAGGTAGAAAATAGTAAGAGTAATTCTTTAGAGAGGTTGTTGTTTGGTCTTGGTATTAGGTATGTTGGTAGTAAGACGGCTAAGATACTTGCTAAGAATTATAGAAATATAGATAATTTGATGAATGCTAGTTATTTAGAACTACTTAATATATATGATGTAGGGGATGTTATTGGCAAGAGTGTTTATGAGTATTTTAAGAATGAAGATAATAAGGCTTTGATTTCTAAATTAAAGGAATTTGGTGTTAATATGGAATATCTTGGTAGTGAGGTAGTGGATGATAATTTTGCTAATAAGACTTTTGTTCTTACTGGAAGCCTTTCTAATATTACTAGAGATGAGGCTACTAATATTATTGAGTCAAGAGGTGGAAAAACATCTACTTCTGTTAGTAAGAAGACGGATGTTGTTATTGCGGGAGCAGATGCTGGTAGTAAGTATGATAAAGCTATTAGTTTGGGTATAACGATTTGGAGTGAAGAAGAGTTTCTAGATAAAATTGAATCTTAATTTAGAAGAGGGTAGATGAGTTGACATAGGGTTTTCCTTTTGGTATTATAAGGTATGTTGTAAGAAGGTGTATGGTATGAAGATATACATTAAGGGAACTATTAGTACTATTATATATAATAATGAGTCAAATGGTTATACTGTTGGGATATTTAGAATTAAAGAGACTAATAGTGATGATCCTTCCGTAAAGGGGAGTATTAGTTTTGTTGGGATATTTCATGAGTTAAGAGAGAAGACTAATTATATATTTTATGGAAATACTAAGGTTCATCCTAAGTATGGGTTTCAATTTGAAGTAAATGAATATGAGGTGGTAAAGCCTTCGGAGAAAGAAGAGATTATTTCTTTTTTATCTAGTGAACTTTTTCCTATAGGAGAGAAAACTGCAGAGGCAATATATAAAAAGCTTGGTGATAATGCTATTTCTAAGATACTTGATGATAAGAATGTGCTTGTTTCAATACCTAGATTAAAGGAGGGTAAGATAAATAAAATTTATGAGATACTTAAGGAGTATCAAGATAGTAATACTATAATTATAAAGATGACTGAGCTTGGCTTTACTTTGAGGCAGGCACTTTCTATATATGCTAAATATAAAAATAGTACGTTAGATATTATTAATGATAATATATATTTGTTACTTGATAGTTTTGATATACCTTTTATTACTATAGATGATATTGCTTTAAATATGGGGATTGGTAGTGATGATGAGAGAAGGTTGCTTGCTTTAATTATATATATTATTTCTAATATTTGTTTTAGTATAGGGAGTACTTATGTTATGTATGATGAGGTTATGCATGAATTAAATAAATATGTAGATAATATTAGTGATGATGAGGTAGAGTATTTGTTTATTAAGTTAACTAGGTTAGGGAAACTTAAGATAGAAAATGGAAGGTATTATCTTGCTTCTTTTTATAATGCTGAGCATTATATTGCTAAGAGAATATATGAGATTAATAATGAAGATAAGGCTTATGATGTTAAGAAGATAGAGGGCTATATTAAGAAGTTAGAGAGTGATATTGGTATTAAGTATGATGATAAGCAAAAGGATGCAATACTTACTTCTATTATGAATAATTTTACGGTTATTACTGGTGGGCCTGGTACTGGGAAGACTACTATTATTAAGTGTATTGTTAGTATTTTGAAGGATGTTTTAAAGGTAAGAGAGGAAGACATTGCACTGCTTTCTCCTACTGGGAGAGCTTCTAAGAGGATGAGTGAATCTGTTTTGATGCCTTGTTGTACTATTCATAGGTATTTGAAGTGGGATATGGATAGTAACTCTTTTAGTGTTAATGAGTATAATCCTAGTAGAGAGAGTTATATTATTGTAGATGAGGTTAGTATGGTAGATACTCTTCTTATGGAGAGTTTGTTAAAGGGTTTAAAAAGGGATGTTAAGATAATATTAGTAGGAGATTATAATCAGCTTCCTAGTGTTAGGGAAGGTCAGGTTTTGAAAGATATTATTGATAGTGGTGTTGTTAATGTTATTACTTTAAATTCTTTATATAGGCAGAATGAGAATTCTTATATTGTAGAACTTGCTTATTCTGTTAAGAATAGGGATATTAGTGATGATTTTGCTTTAAAGAAGGATGATTATAATTTTATAGAGGTAAGTAGTAAGGATGTTAATGATGTTATTGTTAAGTTAGCTTCTTTAGCAATAGAAAAGGGTTATGATGATAGTAGGATACAGATACTAGCTCCTATGTATAAGGGAGAATGTGGGATAGATGTTTTGAATGCTTCACTTATGGAGTTGTTTAATCCTCCTAGTTATAGTAAGAAGGAGATAAGGATAGGAGATATTACTTATCGTGTTGGTGATAAGGTGTTACAGCTTGTTAATGATACTGAGGATAATGTTTATAATGGAGATATTGGTTATGTTGTTGATATTGTTTCTTCTAAGCATTCTTCTTCTAAGAAAAATGAGATACATGTTGATTTTTATGGTAATACGGTAGTGTATACGCCTTCTAAGTTTGTTAATATTACGCATGGGTATGCGATTAGTATTCATAAGTCACAGGGTAGTGAGTTTGACATGGTTATTATGCCCATTGTTAAATCTTTTAAGAGGATGTTATATAATAAGCTTATATATACTGGTATTACTAGAGCTAAGAAGTCTTTGATATTGGTAGGAGATAAGAGTAGTTTTTTGTATGGTGTTAATAATAATATTTTTTCTAGTAGGAGGACTTCTTTAGTGGATTTGTTAGTTAATATGTATAGTAATAAGAAAAGTGGTTAGAATATTTAATGGTACTAAAGTACCCATCTTATTTTTTAGGTAGGAGTGATTTTATGAAAAAGGGTATGTGTCTTGTGCTTACTACAGGTATGGGGATACTTCTTTATACGCAGATTAAGAATGGTAATATGAAGAAGTTAATTGAGAAGTGTAAGAATACAGAGTTAAAAGTAGTAAGTGAACTAGAAAATATGATGTAATAAATAAGAGTCCTTTTTGGGGCTTTTATTTATTTTTTTATTTAAAATATTGCTAAATTTGTTTAATTATGATATTATTTATATATAGAGTAGCAAGAGTAGTTTTTGTGTACGTATTTAGAGAGGATTATGGTATTTATGAAGAAGATTATATATATTGTAGGTGTTCTTGTTTTGAGTTTATTATTTTTAACTTTATATTCAACATATGCTATATTTACAACTTCTGTTTCTAGTAATACAGCGTTGAACTTGGATACGTCTTTAAATTATGATTTTGGAGTTAGTGGAGTTAAGAGGTTTACTTTAGATGCACAGACGGTTATTAGTTTTAATATGATTATTAAGAATAATACTAGTAGTAATTTGAATTATGGTATTTATTATAGTTATGTTAGTGGTAGTGATGGTATAGTGGGAGAGGTTGTTAGTGATGCAAGTGCTGTTACTACTAGTAGTAATGCTAGTGGAGTTATAAATACTTCTTCTAGTAAGAGTGTGCCAATAGCTATATATAATAATACTTCTAGTACTTTAGTTATTGATATTGGGCTTGTTACTTCTAGTGGAAGCTTGGTATATCCAGATAATTCTTATGTGGTTAATAAGACTATTGATGATGATGTTCTTGGTAGTGATGCTTGTACTAGTAAGATTAATTATAAGGAAGATGATTGTTATAGTGTTAGGGAGAATGGGTATGTTAATACTTATTGTAAGGTTTTAGCGGGGACTACTAAGGTTAATAATTTAGATAAGTCTTCTGCGAGTATGCCTGAGCTTATAGATGGGATGATACCTGTATATCATGATGGTACTAGTTGGATTAAGGCTAATTATCTTAATGATACTACTGTTAATCAGTGGTATGATTATGATGCTAAGAAGTGGGCTAACGCGGTAACTATAGATAATAATTATGTATATGATAAGTCTTTAAATAATAATAATGCTTTAGTTAGTAATGTAACAAGAAGTGGCGATGGGGCTAGTTTTAATGGAAGTAGTAATTATATACAAATTCCTACTGATTTAGGAGTAACTTTGCCCGCTACATACACGGTTAGATTTAAGACAGCATCTACTAGTAATCAAATATTATACGGTGATTATACTACTAAAGCGGCACTTGGATTATATAATAGTAATAATCAATTGATTGTAATATTAGGAAGTAGTGCTACTAATATGTTTGATACTGGTGGTTTAACTTTAAATACTTTTTATACAGTTACTGTAGTATATAATAGTTTAACTGATATTACTGTGTATTTAAATGGAACAGCACTTACTAAATCGTCTTCTTCAAATAATTGGTCATGGAGTGATACAAATTCATATATTGGTAAGAGAGCAGCAGGAACATATTTTTCTGGTACAATAAGTAATTTTGTAGTACATAATAAGGCAGTATCTTCAAGTGAAATAGCTAGTTTGGCTAAGTTAGAAGTACCTAGTGATAATTTAAAATTAAATTATGATTTTACATCTTCTACTAGGGAACAATTTATGAAAAGTAATGCGGGTACGGTTATTCCTGGAAATTCAATTAATGCTTATTATGTATGGATACCAAGGTATAAGTATAAGTTGTTTAATGTAGATTCAAACGCAATGATTCCAATAGAAATACAAGTAGAATTTGAAAATAAATATGCAAGTGATTATGTTAAGTCTACTGGTAGTACTAATGATACTTGGCTTACACATCCTGCGTTTACTTTTGGTACTGATGAATTATCAGGTATATGGGTAGGTAAGTTTGAAACTAGTGGTACTGCATATGCTCCTACTATAAAACCTAATTTAAGTTCATTGACTAAGCAAACTGCACTAACTCAGTTTAATACATCAAAGGTATTTGGTACAAGTGCTTATTTAACAAATGATGGGGTAAGTGAAGCAGATGCCCATATGATGAAGAATACAGAGTGGGGAGCGGTAGCATACTTAAAACAAAGTAAATATGGATTAGGTACTACCGACATAGCAAATAATGCATATTATGAAAGTAATTATATGGCAGGATGTGGACCTGCGAGTGAAACAGATTTAACAAGTGAAACAACAACATGTACAAGTTATACAAGTACTGCAGGAATTAAAGCATCTACCACAGGTAATATTACAGGTATATACGATATGGCAGGTGGAGCATCTGAAAATGTAATGGGAGTAGCAAAAACAGAAAATGGAACTTCTTTTGTATATTCTGAATCTGGTTTTACTACAAGCACATTACCTTTAGGAAGTAAATATGTAGATGCATATACATACGGAACATCAATGAGTGATTATGCAAGAAGAATACTAGGAGATGCTACAGGAGAGGTTAGAGGTTTGTATGATGATAATGCGCATTTCGTCGACTCTGTCGAATCATGGTTCGTTCGTGGTGGCTACGGTTCTAATGGGTCTCGTGCGGGTGTGTTCCACTTCAATATGAGTGATGGGGAAGGCGGTCGCAACTATACTTTTCGTTCTGTACTTATAAAAAATAACTAGTGAGGTGGATTTATGAAAAAGGCTTTTGTTTTAATAGGTGTTATTGTAAGTGGATTAATTGCATTATCTTTATATTCTACTTATGCTATGTATGTATCTGTAAGTAATGATATTAATATGTCTACTTCACTTAGTTATGAATTTAATATAGATAATCAATCTACTTTCAAAATTCCTGCGAATAAGGTATTACATTTTAATGCTATTATTAAAAATCCTTATGATGCTTCTTTAAAATATGGTATATATCATACATATACTTCTTCAAATAGTAATGTTATTATAGGAGAAGTAGTTAGTGATAAGAGTAGTGTTACTGTAGCTCCATCTACTTCTGGAAGTATAGATGCTAATAAGACTATGACTATTCCTATCGCGGTTATAAATAAGACTTCTAGTGAAATTAGTGTTAGTTTTGGTGTTATATATGGATATATCAATAATGATATTACTTATAGTAGTAACCAAAAGTTAATTACTAGTACGGTAAATAATGAAGATGTATATAATGAAAGTTGTGTTAATAATTATCAATTTGATGAGAGTACTTGTACTGTTAAGTTAGAAAATGGTAATTTAAATAAGTATTGTAATGTTATGATTGGACAAGAGAAAATAAAACCTAATGCTCCAGTCCTAGCAGAAGGCATGATACCAATTAAATGGGATGGTTCTAAGTGGGTTAAAGCAAGTAGTACAAATAGTAATAATGATTGGTATGATTATGATACTAAGAAATGGGCAAATGCCGTGATGGTTAGAACAGATAAGGATTCTAATGTTTCTGATTCTAAGTCTAGGGAACAATATATGAGTGCTATAGAAGGCACAAAAATATTAGAGAGTGATATATTAGCTTATTATGTATGGATACCAAGATATAGTTATCAGTTATTTAATGTAAATTCGGAAATAATGGACCCAATAGAAATACAAGTAGGGTTTGAAAACAAGACAGATACTAAATCTACTGGAAGTACAAATGGTTCTTGGCTTACACATCCTGCGTTTACTTTTGGTACTGAAGAGTTATCAGGTATATGGGTAGGCAAGTTTGAAACTAGTGGGACTGCAGATACGCCTACCGTAAAACCTAATCTAAGTTCATTGACAAAGCAAAAAATATCAACTCAGTTTGTAACAAGTCGAAAATTTGGGACATCAACTTATTTAAATGGTACTGCAGAAATTGATGCTCATATGATGAAGAATACAGAATGGGGAGCAGTAGCATACTTAAAGCAAAGTAAATATGGATTAGGTCTTACTGATATAGGTAATAATGCATATTTAGCAGATGCCGAGCCATATTATATGGCAGGATGTGGTCCTTTAAGTGAAACAGATTTAACTGGATATGGTGCTACATGTACAAGCTATATGAGTACAGCAGGAGTAATGTCATCCACAACTGGCAATGTATACGGAGTATATGATATGGCAGGAGGAGCATATGAAGATGTAATGGGAGCAATGAAAAATAGTAATGGAACGGGTTTTATATATTCATCTTCTGGATTTACTGCAAGTACACTCCCTTTAGGAAGTAAATATATAGATGCATATACATATGGAATATCACAGAGTGATTATACAAGAAGAATATTAGGAGATGCAACAGGAGAAGTTAGATATTGGTATAAGGATAATTGTAATTTTGTTTCTAATAGTACCTCATGGTTCGAACGTGGAGGCAATACTAAAGGTGGTGTTGGCGCAGGTGTATTCTACTTTGTCCTATACCCTGGTCTTGCCAACGTTGCCCATTCTTTCCGTTCTGTTTTAACACCTCAATAAGGATTTGTTTAAAATAATATATATTTAACTTAAGAATATAATTAATCCATGGGATTTGATAAGTGTCTCATGGATTTTTTTAATTGACTTGTAGTTGTATTTTTGTTATACTTTTACTAGAAAGATGGTGTTAAGATGAAGAGGGTATTGTTATGTATATTAGATGGAGTAGGTATTAGGGATGAGGAGTATGGGAATGCTTTTTATCATGCTTCTAAGCCTAATTTTGATTATTTATGGAATAGGTATGGCCATAGTTTGCTTAGTGCTAGTGGGAAGGATGTAGGTCTTTCTGATGGTCAGATGGGGAACTCTGAGGTTGGGCATACTAATATAGGAGCAGGAAGAATTGTTTATCAGTCTTTGGAGCTTATTAATAAGTCTTTTAGGGATGGTGTTATTAAGAATAATTCTTCTTTGAATGAAGTATTTGATTATGTTAAGAAGAATGGTAGTAAGTTACATGTTATGGGGCTTTTTAGTGATGGAGGAGTGCATTCTCATATTGAGCATTTTCTTAGTATGTTGAATATTGCTCATGAATTTGGTGTTAGTAGGATATATGCTCATGTTATTACTGATGGTAGGGATACTAAGGATGATATAGCTTCTTCTTATATAGATAGGTTTTATGCTAATGGTGTAGGTAAGTTAGCTAGTATATCTGGTAGGTATTATGCTATGGATAGGGATAAGAGATATGAGAGGACTAATATGTATTATGATGTTATTACTAATGGTAGTAGTGATAGTGATGTGGATGTATATGAGTATATAGATAGTTCTTATAAGGATGGTATATATGATGAGTTTATTAAGCCTTGTTTACTTGATAGGGATGGTTATATAGATAAGGATGATGCTGTGATTTGGGTTAATTTTAGACCTGATAGGGCTAAGCAAATAGTAGGTAAGTTAGAAGATAGTGGTATTAGGGTGTTATCTATTATGAAGATTAGTGATGAGATTAGTAGTCCTTATATATTAGATAAGGTAAGTGTTTCAAATACTTTAGGAGAGTATATAGCGGGTCTTGGGTTATCACAGCTTAGGATTGCAGAGACTGAGAAGTATGCTCATGTTACTTATTTTTTTGATGGGGGTAAGGAGTTAGATTTGCCTAGGTGTGATAAGGTGCTAGTTCCTTCTAAGAAGGTAGCTACTTATGATTTGGATCCTTCTATGAGTGCTTATGAGATTACTTTTTCTTTGCTAGATAGGATGGATAAGTATGATTTTATTGTGCTTAATTTTGCTAATGGGGATATGGTAGGTCATACTGGTAATTATGAGGCTACTTTGGCTTCTGTAGAAGCTATGGATAGTTGTTTGGGTAAGATTTATAATAGGGCTTTGGAGTTAGATACTTTGCTTGTAGTTACTGCGGATCATGGTAATTGTGATTATATGATAGATAGTGATGGCAATAAGGTTACCACGCATTCTCTTAGTAAGGTGCCTTTTATTGTATGTTGTGATGGTGTTTTAGTAGATGATGGTAAGTTGTCGGATATAGCTCCTTCTTTGTTATATCTTATGGGGTTAAATGTACCTAGTGAGATGAGTGGTAGGAATTTGATTAAATAATGCATGTTATGTGTATTATTTTTTTATGTAAATTTTTGTCAATTTAGTGTATTTTTGTTGTTTATAGTTAGATATTTTGATAAAATAAAAAAGTATTAGAAAGAGAGGAATATGTTGATGAAGACTAAGTATGTTTATGCTTTTAATGAAGGCAATAAGGATATGCGTGATTTGCTTGGTGGTAAGGGTGCTAATTTAGCTGAGATGACTTCTATCGGGTTACCTGTACCTAGAGGGTTTACTGTTACTACTTTGGCTTGTACTAAGTATTATGATGATAATGAGGTGCTTAGTGAGGAAGTTAAATCGCAAATATTTGATAAGTTAAAAGAGTTAGAAAAGGTTACTGGTAAGAAGATGGGGGATTTGGATAACCCATTGTTAGTGTCAGTTAGAAGTGGTGCTAGGGCATCTATGCCTGGGATGATGGATACTGTTCTTAATTTAGGGTTAAATGATGTTGTGGCAGAGAATTTGGCTGAAGAGACTGATAATAAGCGTTTCGCATATGATTCATATAGAAGATTTATTATGATGTTTGCGGATGTTGTTAAGGGATATTCTAAGAGTTCTTTTGAGAGGGTTCTTGATAGTTATAAAGAGGAACATAATTATAAGTATGATACTGATTTAGATGAAGATGATATGTATACTATAACGATGAAGTTTAAGGATATATATAAAGAATTATCTGGTAATGATTTTCCTCAAGATCCTAAGGAGCAATTGATTGAAGCTGTTACTGCTGTATTTAGAAGTTGGAATAATGAAAGAGCTATTATTTATAGGAGAATGAATGATATTCCAAGTTCTTGGGGTACTGCGGTTAATGTTCAAGAGATGGTTTATGGTAATAAGGGTGATGATTGTGGTACTGGTGTTGCATTTACTAGGAATCCATCTACTGGGGAAAATAAATTATATGGTGAATATTTGATTAATGCTCAAGGAGAGGATGTAGTTGCGGGTGTACGTACTCCACAAGATATATCCACTCTTAAGGATATTATGCCTAGTGTGTATGCTGAGTTTGTTGAGACTACTAAGATATTGGAACGTCATTATCGTGATATGCAAGATATGGAATTTACTATTGAAAATGGTAAGTTGTTTATGCTTCAAACAAGAAATGGTAAGAGGACTGCGATGGCAGCATTAAAGATAGCGGTTGATTTATATAATGAGGGTATGATTAGTAAGGAAGAAGCTTTGCTTAAGGTAGAGCCTAAGCAACTTGATAGTTTGCTTCATCCTAATTTTGATACTGATGCTTTAGCTAAGTCTAAGGTTATTGCTAAGGGTCTTGCGGCTTCTCCTGGAGCAGGTGCTGGTAAGATATATTTTAATGCTGAGGATGTATCTAGTGCTAAGGCTAGAGGAGAAAAAGTGTTGTTAGTTAGACTTGAAACTTCACCTGAAGATATTCAAGGTATGAGTGATGCTGAAGGTATTTTGACTGTCCGTGGAGGTATGACTTCACATGCTGCGGTTGTTGCTCGTGGTATGGGTAGATGCTGTGTATGTGGATGTGGAGAGTTAGTTATTAATGAAGAGGATAAGACTTTAACTACTGCTTCTGGATATATATATCATGAAGGGGACTGTTTATCAATAGATGGGTCTACTGGATATGTATATGATGGTTTAGTAGCTACGGTAGAACCTTCTATTAGTGGTAATTTTGAAACGTTTATGTCTTGGGCAGATGAAGTTAGAACACTTGGTGTTAGAACTAATGCGGATACTCCAAAGGATGCTATGCAAGCAGTTAAGTTTGGTGCTGAAGGTATTGGGTTATGTCGTACTGAGCATATGTTCTTTGAAGAGGCTAGAATATTTAATTTTAGAAGGATGATTGCTGCGGATACTAAGGAGCAAAGGGAAGAAGCTTTATCTAAGATACTTCCTTATCAAAGAGAAGATTTTGAGGGATTATTTAGAGCTATGCAAGGTAAGCCTGTTACTATTAGGTTCTTAGATCCACCTTTACATGAATTTCTACCTCATACTGATGAAGAAATTAAGCCTCTTGCTGATAGCCTTGGAGTTAGTTTTGAGTCTTTGAAGGCAAGAATTGAAGGGTTAAAAGAGTTTAATCCGATGATGGGACATCGTGGTTGTAGGCTTGCAATTACTTATCCTGAGATAGCTAAGATGCAAACTAGAGCGGTTATTGAAGCTGCGATTAATGTTGGTAAGGAAGGTTTAGTAGTTGTTCCTGAGATAATGATACCACTAGTAGGAGAGGTAAAGGAACTTAAGTATGTTAAGAATATTGTTTGTAATGTAGCAGATGCTATAATAAAAGAAGCAGGTGTAGATTTGAAGTATAAGGTTGGTACTATGATTGAGATACCAAGGGCTGCACTTACAGCGGATGCTATCGCGGAAGAAGCTGAGTTCTTTAGTTTTGGTACTAATGATTTAACTCAAATGACTTATGGTTTTTCTAGGGATGATGCTTCTAAGTTCTTAGGAGATTATTATAGCAAGCAAATTCTTGAATCTGATCCTTTTGCTAGGTTGGATCAAGATGGTGTAGGTAAACTTATTGCTATGGCTGTTTCTAAAGGTAGAGAAACTAGACCTAATATTAAGCTTGGTGTATGTGGAGAACATGGAGGGGATCCTTCATCAGTAGAGTTCTTTAATAAGTTAGGGCTTGATTATGTATCTTGTTCTCCTTATAGGGTGCCTATTGCAAGGCTTGCAGCGGCTAGGGCTAGAGTATTAGAAATGTTAGAAAAATAATGTTTTAAAGATTGAGATTTTTATATTAGGATTTCAATCTTTTTTTGTTTAAATTTAGATATGATTTTAAAAGTTTTATTTTGTGCTTTACATATTTTTTTTAAAAATGAAAATATTTAGATATATACTGAAAAAGTATGGTATAATAAAGATGATATACATAGTATGGCGTTAATTATAATGGACTGGAGGATTACTGAATGAATAAGTATCTTATTACTATAATTGTTCCAACTATTGAGTTAGAGTATGATGTATATATTCCAAATAATAAGAAGATTGGGACTATTAAAACTCTTATTTTGAAATCACTTAGTGAACTATCTAATAATTCGTTTAATAAGAAAATAGATGAGGTAAGAATAATAGATAGAGATACTGGTAATGAATTTGAAAATAATATGTATGTCAAAGATTCAGAAATAAAAAATGGGTCCAAGATTATTATTATGTAATGGGAGGAGGTGATATCTATGGATAGTTTAAGGATTAATTATGATGAAACTATTTCAGTGGGAAATCAAGTGTCAAATAAAGGAGGAGAATTTCAAGACCTTTTGACTAAAATTAAGTCTATTAATTCTGAATTGAAGAGTTATTGGGAAGGTAGTGATGCTTCTAAATATGCGTCTGCTGTTGAACAACAATCTGTATATATGCAAGAACTTGCTGATACTATTAATGAAATAGGTGGATTTTTAGTAAAAGTTGGGCAAGCATATCGTGAAGCTTGCCAAAATAATGCAAATGCTATTAAAGGTTAGGAGGTTAAAATATGGATTTTTCTAAATTATCGTATGGTCAAGTCCAATCAATGGCGGAACAATTAAAGACTTCTGCAGATAAAATGGAAACTCTTTTAAGTGAAATTAAGACATTATTTGATAAAATTGGAACAGATGATGTTTGGAGTGGAACAGCTGCGGCTGCTACTAAAGAAACATTTGATCAATTGAGTGCTAAATTTCCTGAGTTTTCTCAATCAATAAGTGAATGTTCTACATACTTAGTATCTATGGTTGAAAATTATCAATCAGTTGATTCTATGGTTACAGGTGGTAAGTAAAATGAGCTCAAGTGAGCTCTTCTTACAGATGGATAATAATTCTTGATTACTATCTATCTGTGAGGAGTTGGGAGTGATAAATTGAATATAGAGATAAATGTTTCAGATGTAGCAAGTTATGGGAAACAGATGGTTGAGTGTTCTGGTATGTTTGATGATTCTGTAAAAGAATTTAATGCTTTGATAGATGCTATTAATACTATTTGGGATGGAGCAGATGCTTTAAAGTATGTAAATACTATGAGAGAGAAATATATTGTTGGGTTAAATGAGCTTAAAGAGTATATGTTAGAATATGGAACTTATTTACAGAAGGTGCCTGAGAGTTATTCGGCGCTTGATGAAGTGTTTTCATCAAAAAATATAGATGTGTGAGGTGGGGTATGAATATATCATATAGTCAAGTAGAATCACAATGTAATCAATTACATGAAACAGCTAAAAAAATGAAGGATATATTAGATATGGTTTCAGAAATAAGAAAGAATGCTTGTAATAGTGCTTCTTGGAATGGAGAGGCATCTAATGCATATTCAGAGAAATTAAGTTTGCTGATTGGAAGTTTTGATGAGGCATTTTTAGAGATAGAAAATAGTATTTTGTATATGGCTAGTTGTTCTTCTGGATATCAAGCATTAGATCAACGGGTAATGCAAGAGATTTGCTCTAATTTAAATATTACCGAACCTAATTTAAGTACGTCTAATATTTTTGGTGTTAATTAGTATGGATTTTGAAAATGTAGATGTACCTAGTTTGGTAAATGCACTTACACAATGCAAAGATTCGATAGATTATAAGGCGTCTTTAGAGTTAATTAATGATATATCAAATGTTTCTGTATGGCAATCTTCTTCACAATCAAATTTAAAAAATGCTCTAACGATACTTACCACGAATAGGTATACAGAACTTAAAGATAAGATAGATTGTTATTTGACTGTAGCTTCTTATATAGCACAATATCAAAACTTAAGCAAAGAGAATATTCTTTTAAATAAGCAATATAATGATTTGTCTTATAAATTATATTATGAAGAAGAGTATGAAACTCCTGTTACTTTAGCAGATGGAACTGTAATTAATGAGATAAATACAAGAAAAGTTATGGATAAAAATATAAATAATCAAATGAATAATATAAAAAATAAAATAGATAAAAATAAAGAAAAAATGGATGAATTAAAAAAAATAATATATAATTCTATTTAAGGAGGAAAGAAAAATGAATTATGAAAAATATTTACCTATAGGTACAGTTGTGATTTTAAAAAATGGTACAAAGAGGGTTATGATTACTGGTTTTTGTTCAATATCTAATGGAGATAAATCAAAAGTTTTTGATTATTCTGGATGTTTGTATCCAGAAGGGTTTATTTCTTCTAATCAAACTTTGTTATTTAACCATGATCAAATAGAGAAAGTATTTTATTTGGGGTTTGTAGATGATGAAGAAAAAAACTTTAAAGCTAAATTAAATGAAATGCTAAAACAAATTAATCAATAATTTAATTAAATATTTGGAAAGGAGTAAAAAAATGAATGATATGTTCAAGATTAATGTTTCATTGTTAAAATCTTATGAAAGTAAATTTAATACAGAATTAAATAGTTTTAATAATAAAACTTATGCTACCTTTTCATCTAGTTATTTAAATAGTTGTGCTGATGGTTGTGTTAGTAAGATGGCAAGCCAACTAGAAAAAATATATGAAACAATAAAAAAAGGATATACAAATATTGATAAGTGGTGGATTGATTATAATGATAATGCTTCTGGGTTAGAAAATTATTTGTCTGGCAAAGGTAGTCTTGGATCAATATCTGAAGCAAGTATTAGGAATAGTGCTAGTCAGTTACCTGAATTAAAAAAATATAATCTTGATTTTGCAGGGATTATTCCTGCTGGTATAGCTGGTGCAGAATATGGTATGGCGTTTGCTAATAACACGGTAGTATCTAGTGTTGGTACATTTGATACGATAGATTCTGAAGTTCCTTCTTTAGGCTCAGTAATATCTGATACAGTTGAGAGTGTATTTTCGGGTATTGCTGGTTGGTTTTCGTCTATACCTTGGTTAGAGAATGCCGCTAATTTTTATTGGAATATAATTAAATCTACTGGTGCTACTTTGGCAGTTTTTGTTCAATCTTTAATTCAAGGAATAGGTCAGTTTGTAGAAGCAATAGTTGATCTTGTGGCTATTGTTGGTACTGCTGCTGCATCTATTGTAACTGGATTATGGGATGGTGGCCAAGCTATTTGGGGAGCAATAACTGGTGAAGATTGGGAATCTTTAACAAAAAAAATGTGGAATGGGACAATGGGGTTTGTTGCAACCCAATATGTTGTAGGTTGGATGGATTTATTATATCAAAATACTGGATATGGTCAATGGTTAGTTGATAATGCCCTAGGTTTTGATATTGTTAGAGGTATTGGGTCAGGAATAGGATATGTTGCTGGGATAGTAGCTTTAACTATTGCAACATTTGGAGTTGGAGGAGTCGCTGTTGCGGGAGGTAGTGCGGCCGCTGGAGGTGCTACTGCTGCCGCCGCTGGGAGTGCTACTGCCGCGGGTGGTATTACTATGTCTACTCAATTAGCAATAACTGCCACGGCTGCTGGAATAGGAAAGGGCGTACAGAATGCTTGGGCTGATGGTGCAAGTTTAGTTAAAGGATTAATCGCCGGAATACTTAATGGCCTATGGGAAGGATTTCAATTTTATATAGGTGGTAAAATTAGTGGCTTGAATATTTTTGGGGGAAAAGGCCTTTTAGAATCAGTAAAGCTTTCAGGTGTAGGTACACAAGTATTGAATAGTCTTGGTCGTATAATTTTAGATGGTATTGATGGTGGCGCAGAAGGTTTTGTTACTCCTCTTATTCAGACTATATATAAAGATGGTTATTATGATGAGAATGGAGAGTATGTTGAGTTTTCAGATGTTAAGAGTCTTTCTGATGTTTTCGAACGTTATGGTAAAATATTTGAGGAAAATGGTGGCTTTGTAAATGTCTTGACGCAAGCTTCTGTTGGTGCAATATCTTCTTTGATAGGGGAACTGTTTGATTTAAGAAAATATTTTGGTAATAAGAAGAGTGAAAGTAAAGTTAATATGACATCTGATGAGTTGCAAATAACGCTTGATAAATATAATGAATTAATGGAAATTAAAAATAGTGATGATTATAAGAAATATATGGATTTGAAGAATAATAAGTTATTTAAAGGTTCTATGCCAGAGTTTGATGGTGTAGAAAATGAACTTGCATCTATTTCTCTTGAACTAGCGCGTTATAAGTATAATCAATTAGTAGAAATTAAAAATAGTGATGATTATATTTCGTATATGGATAATGTTAAGAATGGATATAATCAAACTCCAAGACCAGAATTTGATAATATAGAAATGGAGTTTAAGGCGGTAGAATCTGACTTGGCAAAGATGGTACGACAACAACAATTTAAAATAGAAAAAGATAATGCTTTAAATGAATTTCAAAAAGTGATTAAAAAGGGCAAAAAGAGTGATAAAGAAGCAATAGACCTTATGTATGAACTTTTTGATACTAGTATTGTAGATGAAAACTGGGATGCCTTGAATGCATTACAGGCATTTAATAAAGCTAAAGAGAAAAATCCTTCAATACATCTAACTTCACTTGATGGACGAAATTGCTATAGTCCTTATTCTTATTCTATAAATATTAATAAAGGCAATAAAGTAAAAGAATTTATGGCTCATGAATTAGGTCACTTGTTCCATTTTGAATTACTAGATGAGGTTACTCCTGATAATTTCAATATGCTACTTGATAATGCGCGAGCTAGTTTATCACCAGATTCAGTAACAAATCAATTTAGTAGTTATTATAATGAAGCTAAAAAAGAGTTTAACGATTTAGCATTAAATGATTATTACACTTCTAAATTAGATTCTGATTTTTCTAGATTTTCTAGTATAGAGAATAAATCTCCTTATGTTAATATGACATATGATGAATTTCTAAAAGCATACACTGAAGACTTTGCAAAAAAACATCCTGAGGTTTCAGTAAGTGATTTAGAATATTTGACTACAAATGATATTAGAATGGATATTTATGCTGTAAATACAGAATATATGTATGATAATGGCATTCAAGCACTTTCTGATATTTGTGATGCTTTTTTAAAAGGAAAACTTGATGTTCCAGGTGCACTGGGTCATGGTGTAGCGTATTATTCTCTTCCTGATGATAGAGAGTTTAAGGAAATGATTGCAAACTTTACTGCAATGAAAATTATGGGAAATAAAAAAACTTTACAAATGACAAAAGAAATAATTGGTACATCATTGTATGATGTACTTGATGGTACTTTTAAGCAATTTAAGTAGGTAATTAAGGAAAGAGATGGTTATATATGGATGATAAAGATAATAGATTGTTATGGAATATTTTGGAAGTTAAATATTTAAAAATGTTTGGTAGAGAGATTAGTTGTGATCCGAATGATAGTTATGACCTTTTTCCTTTAGGTTGGTATTTGGATATTGATGTTGATACAAAGATTAAAATTTTATTAGAGGCATTAGAGAATAATAAAAAAATAGTAGATACATCTTTATATCAAGATATGTTGAATGAAAGAGATAAAAGATTATAAATATATATCAGAATATATCAGACCTTTTTATGATGTTATTTTAGGAAGGAGTATAATACAATGCGAGTTTCAACGATAAGGGCATTAAAAATTAATAATATACTGTTACCAGATAAGATAGAAGGGAATTATTGGATTGATGGTACTGATGATAATGGTATAAAAAGGAATTTAATATCTATAGAGTCTTATGATGGTAAATGGAGATTAATAAGTAATAAGGAAGTTTATTGTGTAGTAGCTGGGGAGAAGGTTCCATATATTAATTTGGAAGAGGGTAAATTTTATTTAGTGGTTAATAGTGTAGCTAAGGAAAATTTATTGTTGTATTGTTCTTCTGTTTTGGCTAGTTATAATTGTTATGATATAGAAGAATTTTTGAAAGATGGAATAACTATTGGTAGTGAACCTAGTAATTTGATTACGTATTCTATTTTAGATTCTTTATGTGCTTGTATTAAATATGAAAAGGGAAATGTTTTTGTTGTAGATAATAAGTCAAGATGTGGTGTGTATGTAAATGATGTTAGAGTTATAGGAAAAAGGGAGTTAAAAATAGGGGATATTATTTTTATTGCTGGTGTGAAGATTATATTTTCTATAAATTCTAAAAAGACTCATTGTATTTATGTTAATGATGGTTCTTTAAATGGAGTGGGTGTGAAATTATCAAAAACTGTGGATATGCAAGTAGTTAATAATGATTTTTATGAATTAGAGCAGGAAGTGGAATATCCATTATATGATGAGAAAGATTATTTCCATAAGGTTCCTAGGTTTTTTCAAAAAGATGAGGCTTTAGTTTTACAAGTTGATCCACCTCCTGCGAAAGTAGATGAAGGGAATAATTCTTTATTATTGACAATAGGTCCAATGATAACGATGTCTATGACTTCTTTGGTTACTGGTTATATGGCTTTAAATAATGTTTTAAATGGGGATGCTACTTGGGCTAAAGCGACACCTTCGTTAGTTATATGTGGCGCGATGTTTGCTAGTGTATTTATATGGCCTATATTTACTAAGTGGTATGATAAGAAAAATAGAATTAAGAATGAGTTGCTTAGGCAGCAAAAATATAGTGAGTATATAGAAGCTAAGAGGAAGATGATTATAGAAGCTAAAAACCAACAGACGGCAATATTGACAAATAATTATATAAATATAAAAGAGGCTGTAGATACTATTTTAAGAAAATATACTGGGTTATGGCAACGTAGGATAGAAGATGATGACTTTTTAGATGTAAATTTGGGATATGGAAGTTATCCAATGAAAATTGATATTAAGTATCCAGAAGAAAGGTTTTCAATGGTTGAGGATAATCTAAAGGATATGGTATTAAAGTTAGGGCAAGAGCCTAAGTTGTTGTTAAATGTACCAGTTGTGTTTTCTTTAAGGGAAGCTTTTATAAGTGGTATAATTGGTGGGTATGAAATTAATGAGTTTACTAGAAGGTTGTTAATTCAAATACTTGCTTTACATAGTTATGATGATTTGAAAATTGTTTTTTTGACTGATGAAGAAAAAGAATCTGAATGGAAGGTATTTAAACAGGTTCCTCATTGCTTTTCTGATGATAAGAGTTTAAGATTTTTCGCGACAAATAATGATGAATATAAAGAGGTTTGTTATTATTTAGATAAGATTTTTGATTATAGAAAAGAAAAGTCTAATACGGATAGTAAGATAAATAGTTTTAATCAATCTTTTTTAATAGTGACAGATAGTTTTAAGAAGATTAGGAATTTTGATATTATTAAAGATATTTTGGAGAGTAAGAAATATTATGGTTTTAGTATTTTGATTTTAGATAATAAGATAACTAATTTGCCTGATCAATGTTCTGATTTTATAAGTTTAAGTAAGGATAATGGGGAACTTAGAAATAATAAGAATATAACTGAAAGTATTAAATTTTCGGTGGATTTATTATCAAGTGTTGATTATGATGGTTGTGTTAAGGCATTAGCTAATATTCCAATAGAATTGTCTTTAGATGATGAAAACCAAATTGCCTCTAAGATAGGTTTTTTAGAGATGTATGATGTTGGGAAGATAGAACAGTTGAATTCTCCGACTAGGTGGGTTAAAAATAATCCAATTTTAAATTTGCAAGTTCCGGTTGGTATTGGTAAAAGTGGGGAAAAGATTACGATTGATTTGCATGAGAAGTATCATGGTCCACATGGGTTAATTGCTGGTATGACGGGAAGTGGGAAGTCAGAGTTTATTATTACGTATATTTTATCAATGGCTATAAATTATCATCCATATGAAGTTCAGTTTATTTTGATTGATTATAAAGGTGGAGGATTAGCGGGGGCTTTTGAGAATAGTAGTACTGGATTAAAGTTACCACATTTGGTTGGAACTATTACTAATTTGGATGCTAATGAGATAAAGAGGAGTCTTGCTTCTATTGATTTTGAGTTAAAAAGAAGGCAAGCATTATTTAATACTGCAAGGGAATTTTCTGGAGAGGGTACAATTGATATTTATAAGTATCAAAAGATGTATAGAGATGGTATTGTTAAGGAACCTGTTTCACATTTGTTTATTATATGTGATGAGTTTGCAGAATTAAAGAGTCAGCAACCAGAGTTTATGGCACAGTTAATTTCAACAGCACGTATTGGTCGTTCTTTAGGGGTGCATTTGATTTTAGCTACGCAAAAGCCAAGTGGTGTGGTCGATCCCCAAATATGGAGTAATACAAGATTTAGAGTATGTATGAGGGTGCAAGATAAGTCTGATTCAAATGAGGTTATTAAATGTCCTGATGCTGCATATTTAAAGCAAACAGGAAGGTTTTATTTTCAAGTAGGGTTTAATGAAGTGTTTTTACTAGGACAAGCTGCTTATGCTGGTGGGAAATATATTCCATCTGAAAAGGTAACTAAGACAATAGATACAACTATTAATTTTATTGATAATATTGGTTATACGATTAAGAAGGTTGATACTAAGGTTAAAACTGATACTGTAGTTGTGGATATTGGAGAGGAATTAAGTAATATAGTAAAATATTTAGATAATATTGCAAAGGAACAAAATATTAAATGTAGGCCATTATGGTTGGAGAAGATTCCAGAGGATATTAGAATAGAGAATTTGGCTTTAAAATATAAATATGAGAAAGAAGAATATATAATTAATCCAATTATTGGGGAATATGATATACCTTCAAGGCAAGAACAAGCTTTGTTAACTTTGCCATTATCAAAAGAGGGTAATGCATTGATTTATGGTTCTTCAGGAAGTGGTAAAGAAAACTTTATTACAACATTGCTTTATTCATCTAGTATGTATTATTCACCAGAAGAGGTAAATTATTATGTAGTTGATTTTGGTTCTGAAGTTTTAAGGATGTTTAATGATTATCCAATTGTAGGTGATATATTAGATTCAGATGATGAAGAGAAAATTAAAAATTTATATAAGATGTTAAACGCGACGATTGAAGAGAGAAAGATTTTATTTTCTGAATATAATGGAGATTATTATACTTATTGTAAGAATAATGGTAAGGCTATTCCAAGTATTGTAGTAGTTATAAATAATTATGAGTCATATCAAGAAACATATCCAGAGTTTGATGATATGCTTATTGTATTATCAAGGGAGTGTAATAAATATGGTATATTCTTTGTGCTTACTGTTAATACTCCGAATGGGTTACGTTTTAAGTTAAGACAAAATTTTTCGTTAACATATGTATTGCAACAAAATAGTAATGATGATTATACAACTATTTTAGGTAATGTATATAAAAATTATCCTGCAAAGATTTTTGGTAGAGGGATTTTTAAGACGGATGATGTATATGAATTTCAAACTGCTTTGGTAAGTGATAAGGATAATATTATTAAATATGTAAAAGATAAGAAAAATGAGTTAAAGAATAAATATTCTACTATGGCTAAGCGAATTCCTGTTTTGCCTAATGTTGTGGATTATTCTTCAATATATAAAGATTTTGGTAAGTCATCATCTTTAATTATTGGTATTGATAAATCTTCTTTGAAAATATGTAAATTTGATTTTAATAAAAATTATTTAACTATAATTTCAATGTTGGATTTAACTGCAAGTAGTAATTTTTTAAATCCATTTATAAATCAAATTATTGCTAATAATAATTCAATGTTATTTGTTATAAATGCTTCTGATGACGAGATAGATGATAAGTATAAATCACAATATCAGTATGTTGATCATCAATTTAATGAGGTTTTTGTTAATTTATTAAATTTTGTGAAAGAGCAATATGATGGTTATGTTAAAAATGATTATAATAAGAATATTTTTAATAATATGAGGAAGGTATATTGTATTATAATAGGGATTGATTCTTTTAAGATGCGTCTTAATGATGATAACAAGAGTAAATTTGCTGATTTATTTATAAACGGTAAGGATTTAGGTATAATTAGTTTTATAATTGTAGATAGTATTGATCAGATTAGAAAGGTAGAGATGGAATCTTGGTATAAAAATTGTGTTAATAACAATTTTGGTATTTGGATAGGTAATGGTATAAATGATCAGTTTAGTTTGAGGATAAGTCAAAAGATTGAAGAGATGAAAGAAGATGTTCCGAATAATTTCTGTTTTGTAATTAAACGCGGTAGGGTTCAATATGTAAAATTCGTTGAAAAATTAGAGTTAGATATTAAAAGTAATGAGTAAGAATGTTTTAAAGATTGAGATTTTTATATTAGGATTTCAATCTTTTTTTGTATAGGGGAGTAGAAATAATGTTAATTATTTGATATAATGTTTATAGTAGGAGTGATTGATATGGATAATGTTTTGCTAATTATTATAATAATTTTGATATCATTAGGAGTATTTTGTTTAATTAAGTCAGTATGTAAGCCTATAAGTACATTGACGGCTGTTTTGCTTGTCATACCAACGGTGTTAACATGTGGGGTTGTGCTGTTTATTTATAGGGCTTTTAAGAATAGTTATGTGTCTACTTCAAGTAATATTTCTAGTAGTAATAAGTATTCAACTGATTTTTATGATGTTAATGATAATAGTATGGGTAGTGAAGATAAGAAGCCCGCTAGGGCATATGATGATGGCTTCGGTAAGACTACTTATTATGATAAGGAAGGTAATTTGATGGGGGCTTCTTTAGATAATGGGTTTGGTAAGGAGACATTTACGGATAGTGAAGGTAATTATGTGGGTAGTACTTTTGATAATGGTCTTGGAAGTACTACGTATACAGGTAAAGATGGGAAGGTAGTTTTTAGTAATACTAATTATTTAGGGGATGAGAATTTTTCTGATGGAACAGTATCTAGGAAGGATTCTTCTTCTAAGTATTATTCTTAGAAAATAGAAAGGTGAAGTTATGAAGAGGTATGTTGCGTTTCTTCGTGGTATTAATGTAGGTGGTAAGAATAGTGTGTCTATGAAAAGTCTTAGGGAGTTGTTTAGTTCTTCTTATTATGATGTTGTTACTTATCTTAATAGTGGTAATGTTATTTTTATAATTAGGCCTTATACTTATTATGATGTTTCTTTGGCTTTAGGTAGTCCTGATTCTAGGTATGAGAAGGTGTTTAATTATAAGGATAAGGTGTTTTGGTCTTTTGATTTAAATAATTATAGGAAGAGTGTTTAGTGGAAGAAGAGTGCTAGTAGTAGTGTTAGTGGTTTTATTACTATTAGGACGGCGAATACTGTTAGGAAGGTATTGGAGATATGTAAGAGGTAATATTTTGCTTTTCTTTTTATAAGTATTATTGTATAATTGTTATAGGAGTAGGAAGGTGTTTTGATGAAGGTATTATGTATAGGGCATTGTGCATATGATATAACGGTGGTTACTGATATGTATCCTTGTGAGGGGGATAAGTATCGTGTTAGTTCTAAGGTTGAGTGTGGTGGTGGTCCTGCGTCTAACGCGGCTTATTTGTTAGGTAAGTGGGGCGTTGATACTTATATGGCAGGAGTAGTTGGTAATGATATTTATGGTAAGAAGATTAGGGATGAGTTTAGTGATGTTAATGTTAATACTAATTATTTAGAGTTGTCTAATAAGTATAATACGACTAGTAATTTTATTGTTGTTAATAGGAAGAGTGGTACTAGGACGATATTTACTTATCGTAATCCTAGGATGAAGATTAGTGATATTAACATTAGTATTAAGCCTGATTTTATTTTGTGTGATGCTGAGGAGTTGGATTTGTCTTTGAAGGTAATTAAGAAGTATCCTAAGGCGGTATCTGTAATGGATGCTTCAAGGGCAAGGTATGCTTCTATAAAGCTTGGTAAGGTAGTAGACTATTTGATTGTGTCACAGAGTTTTGCAGAGGAGTTTACTGGTTGTAAGATTGTTTCTAGTGATATGAATACGATTAGTAAGGTGTATAATTTGCTAGAGGATAGTTTTAAGAATAATATTGTTATTACTTTGGGTAGTGATGGTTGCGTTTTTAAGAATGATGATATGATTAGTTTAATGCCATCTTATAAGGTTTCTGCTTGTGATACTGCTTGTGCGGGGGATTTCTTTCATGGGGCTTTTATGTATGGGCTTATAAATAAGTATAAGTATGCTGATATTATGAGGCTTTGTAATATTACTGGGGCACTTTCTACTAAGGTTTTAGGTGGTAGGACGTCTACTCCTAAAAAGGAAGAGGTGCTAAGGATATATGAGAAGAGTAGATGATATTTTTTTAGGAGGATATCCTAGTATTGATTTACATGGAGTGGATAGGGATAGTGCTAGAGTTATGACTAATGATTTTATTTATGAGAATTATTTACTCGGTAATTCTGTAGTTACTATTATTCATGGTAAGGGGAGTTATGTGGTTAAGGGTAGTGTACATAGTGCTTTATCTAAAAATAATTATGTTAGGGAGTATAAATTGGATAATTTTAATGATGGAGTTACTATTGTATGGCTTAAACTTGACAAAAATTAGTGTTTGTGCTAGAATAGAAAACATTATTTTTGAGAAGGGGGATTTTATATGTATGTAGAATCTAGAGAAAAATTTAGTTGGTTTGACTTTTTTGCTAGGGCGGCTGTAGTAGTGGTGTTTGTTTTTCTATTGATGTGGATTGTGCCACTTCCTAGTGTTAAGAAGGTAGAAGTAAAGGTAGATAGGTTAGAAGATCAAGTTAATGTGATTGTTGATAGGATTTTTTATGATAATCTTGTTAATATGAAAGAAGCTGCAAGGGAGTATTTTACTATACCTAAGTTACCTAAGAAGAACGATGAGTCTGTTAAGATTACTCTTGGAGAGATGTTAGATAAGAAGTTACTACTTAGTGTTAAGGATAAAGATGGTAAGGAATGTAGTAATAGTGATTCTTATGTTTTAGTTAAGAGGCTTAAGGATGAGTATGAGGTTAAGGTATATTTAAGATGTGGTGAAGTATCTGATTATATTATTACTTATATGGATTTGGAATGTAATTTGGCGTGTGATAATAATTGTAAGTTAGTGGATAATGATGATGGTAAGAATTATACTACTTATAAGTTATATCAATATAAGAAGAATATTACTACTTCTGGTTGGACTAAGTGGTCAGATTGGACTACTAAGGTAGAAAAGGCTGATGATACTAGGACAAAGGTGCAAGTTAAAGGCAAGAAGTGGGTTAGTAATTTAGTATATGAATATGAACATACTAAGACTACTAAGGAAGATGATAAGAAAGTTGTTACTAAGGAAGATGATAAGGTAGTTGATGTGTGGGTAGATGGTGTTGTTAAGACTTGTGAGAAGACAGAACGTGTTCCTTATACTACTACTGTAGAATATACTGAGACAGAAAATCAATGTGATAAGGTAGCAGTTGGTACTAAGACTGTTAGGGATTGTAGTACTTGTGCTCTTAAGACTGTTACTTTATATGAAAAGGTATGTAAGGATGTAGAAGTTGTTCGTGAGAAAGAGGTTACTAGGTATAGGAATGAGACTGTACTTTATGATTGTTCTACTCCTGGATACTTTACTAAGAAGACTATTACTGGTAAGACTACTACGACAGTTATACCTGGTAAGACTAATACAGTTACTGTATGGACTACTAATGCTAAGGAAGATGGATATGTTAGTACTGGTAATAAGCGTGTAAAAGAAGACAAAGGTTATTATGTATATACTGAAGAATTTCTTGATAAGTTACCTGATGGTTATACTAAGACTGAGACTAGGACTTTATATAGTTATCGTAATAAAACTAAGACTACTAAAACTATTTATAAATGGGATAAGAATCCTAATTTAGGAGATGGTTGGGTTTTAACTGGTAAGGTTCAAACTAAAAAGGTAGAGGTTAAATAATATTTGTAAGGGGGATTAATTATGAAGATTAATGATAATAATTTAAGGAATGTTAGTGTTACTGATATGGATAGTAATTATACAGTTGATAGAAATAGTTCTAAGAATAAAGTAGGTAAGGGTATTGTAAGAACTTTAATGGGGGCTTTAACTTTTGTTGTTACTGGTGTTGGTATTGTTCATTTTACTGGTTGTAAGAATGATACTAAGGATGTTAGTAATGAGGTAGATGTTACTCCTGATACTGTTGGGTATTCAAGTAATGTTGTTAATACACCTGTTAGTACTCCTACGCCTACACCTACTCAAACACCTAGTATAGAAAGTAAGAAGGAAAAGTTATTTAATATGCTTTCTTTGATAGAAGAAAAAGAAGGTACTCTTGGTAAGGAAGATGAGTCTGTACTTAGTTTAGAAAAAGATATGTTAGCTTTAGCTAAGGAATTGGAAGAGTATTTAGATGATTATGAAAAGGCAAGAGTATTAGTGGTATTAGATGATAATTATGCTAGGGGTATGAATCAAGTAGAAGGGCTTAGTTTGAGTGAAGAAGAAGGTTTAGTGTCACTAACTTATTTAAATGGTATTAAAGCTAATATTACAGAAGCTAATACAGAAGATGTTACTTTAGATTTTATATTAGATTTTGAAACTTATTGGAATAAGTTAAATTATGATGCTAAGAAATATTTACAAAGTAATATAGAAGTTAAGCATGAAAATTATGCTAAGTATGGGGATTTAGTTAGTGATTATGTATTAAATTCTAAGGATGCTATGGTACTTAAGAGTATGATTGGTAAAAGGCTTGAAGTTAATAATTATGTACATGATGGTAAGTATGAAGAGGCTTATAATTTAGCAGTTAAGCTTATTGAAGAAGATGTTAAGATGTATGTATGTAATTGTGATATGAGTGTAGGTAATGATAAAGTTAATGTTAGTACGTTATCTCCTTGGGCTCAATATTTAGTTAGTTATATAGCTTATGCTGATACGTCTTATGTTCGTGATGATACTTTGATTACTACGATTAATGGTTGTGAGATTACTAATGGTAGTCATAAGGAAAAGGCATATCATTATGATGCTGATTATGCATTTGTACAACAAGATAGTGCTAGGAATAATATTAATTGGTATTTGGAAGCTAATTCTATTAATGCTACGTTGGCATTTGTTTATGAAAATAAAACATTATGTAAGTAAAAATATGCCCCTTCTTAGTTAAGGGGTTTATTATTTGACATATATTTATATTTGTGGTACAATTTATTAGTGCTAAATAGTAAGGGGGTTACTATTATGAAAGATGCGTATATTATTGAATATGTTAATGAGAATGAATTTAGGAAGAAAGAAAGGTCAGTTAAGAAGTATAATATGCTTGCTTATAAGAAGATGATTTTTGATTATTATCCATCTTTTAGAGAGGGTAAGTTCTATGGAGTGGTCGTCTCTACTAATAAGAAGGATAATATTATTAAGTATGAGCTTAAGCTTCCTACTGATGTGATGTTTTCTAAGGTACACGGAGATATAGTTTTACATTATTCTGTTTATGAAAATCAAAAGATTGTAATGTTAAATACGATTACTCCTTCCGAGATATTAGATGAAGGACATCAATCAGAGCTTTCTACTTATAAGGGAGTAATGGTATCTAAAACACATACTGATAAGGATATGTTTAAAATTAATTTGATTAATATGTTAGAAAAGTAGTTGTTTGTAATTCTAAGATATATATATAAATTATATATTATCAGTAGTAGATATATTGAGGTGTAGATAAATAATGAATTTTATATTAAATGATTCTGAGTATGTTGATATAGTTAGAAATATCTTAGATAATGATAATTTTAAGAAGATAGATGGACTTGTCCATCATCGTACTAATAGGTTAATTCATTCACTTAGGGTATCTTATTTTTCCTATAAGATATCTAAGGTATTGTTTTTAGATAAGAGAAAGGTTGCACGAGCAGGGCTTTTACATGATTTCTTTCTTACTAATAGTAAGGATAAGAAGGATAGGTTAGTTAGTGTGTTTAAGCATTCTAAGGAAGCCTGTGATAATGCTAGGTATAATTTTATATTATCTCAAATGGAAGAAGATATTATTCGTACGCATATGTTTCCTGTTGTACCAAATAGAGTACCTAAGTATGCAGAAAGTTGGGTAGTTAGTTTGGTAGATAAGGGAGTATCTTTATATGAGTTTGTTAATAATTATGGGAATATGTGTACTTTGAAGTTAAAGAATGCTTTGGTATTGTTAGTACTGTTTTTAGGAAGAATGATTTAGGTTACTTATGTAGCCTCTTAGTGTCCTCGTAGCTCAGTAGGATAGAGCGAGTGCCTCCTAAGCACTAGGTCGTTGGTTCGATTCCAATCGGGGACGCCAAAATAGAAATGTTAGCTCTTACTTTGTAAGAGTTTTTTTGATAGTTAGTAGAAGGTATAAGAGTTATATCTTTTTTTGTTATTTGTTATTTAATATTTTTTTTAAAATTTAGTTATATGTCTTTAAATTTATTTATATATGTGTTAA
This sequence comes from uncultured Bacilli bacterium, assembly GCA_934096265.1. Lineage (GTDB taxonomy): Bacteria > Bacillota_I > Bacilli_A > RF39 > UBA660 > JAEDMO01. Next base: position 245,420 of record CAKOLI010000001.1, read on the forward strand.
AATGATTATGGTGATAATATGACAATTAAGATTTGTGAGGCTTTAGGTAGGAAGTTAGATGGGTAATGTTGCTGTTAAGATATCTACTGGTGAGCCTGGAGGGCATAATCTTTTGAATCTTAATTTGATTAAGGGGTTAGTTAATAAGCTTAATGGTACTATTGTAGAGTGTAATACAGCATATAAGGGGATAAGAAATGATACTAATATGCATATGCAAGCTATTAGGGAACATGGGTTTTTAGAGTCTATGGTATAGGCGGTTTATTCTGTTGCTTTAGATATGGCATGTTTATCTTTAATTAAGGATTCTTCTTTCTCTTCTAAGGATCATTTTATGAATAGGGTAATAGAGAGAAATGGGGATTGATGTAAACGAGTGAATTTAATATTGGTTCTTTGGAGTATGAGTTAGTGGATATAGATTAGAATAGGAGAGGTTTATATGGATGATATTAGCAATGAAATGTTAGATAAGTTAGATAGGTATTTTAGGACTTCTAATTATTTAGCTTTGGGGCAGTTATATTTGCTTGATAATCCTTTGCTTAAGAGAGAGCTTTCTTTTGATGATATTAAGAAGAAGTTAGTTGGGCATTGGGGGACTGTTCCTTCTCAGAATTTTATTTATACTCATTTGAATAGGATAATTAATAAGTATGGAATGGATATGATATATATGTCTGGTCCTGGTCATGGGGGAAATGCTATGGTGGCTCAGACATATATGGAGGGTACTTATTCAGAGATATATCCTAATATTACTATGGATATTGATGGGTTGAAGAAGTTGTTTAAGCAGTTCTCTTTTCCGATGGGGGTATCTAGTCATGTTGCTCCTTCGGTGCCTGGGTCTATTCATGAGGGTGGAGAACTTGGTTATAGTCTTTCTCATGCATTTGGTGCTGTTTTGGATAATCCTTCTTTGGTAGTGGCATGTGTTGTAGGTGATGGGGAAGCAGAGACGGGTCCTCTTGCTACTTCTTGGCATTTAAATAAGATTTTAAATCCTAAGACTGATGGAGTGGTTTTGCCTATTTTGAATTTGAATGGTTATAAGATTGCTAATCCTACTTTGTTTTCTAGGATATCTGATAAGGAGTTACAATGTTTTTTCTTTGGATGTGGATGGAGACCTATTATAGTAGATATTAAGGATGGTATTAGTAGTAGGGAATATCATAAGGCTATGGCGGAGGCTATGGATAGTTGTGTTAGTATAATTAATAAGATTAAGAGTGAGTTAAAGGATAATGAGAGGGCTTTATGGCCTATGATAATACTTAAAAGTCCTAAGGGATGGACTTGTCCTAAGGTATTTAAGGGTAAAGAAATAGAAGGTACTTTTAGGTCTCATCAGATACCTATTACGATAGATAGTGAAGAGGATTTAAGGTTATTAGAAGGTTGGCTTAGGAGTTATAATATAGAAGAGTTGTTTAATGATGATGGTAGTATTAAGGAAGATATTTTAGAGCTTGCTCCAAAGGGTAATAGGAGAATGGGGGCTAATTTACATGCGAATGGAGGAGCTTTGTTAAAGGAATTACGTATTCCTGATTTTAGAAATTATGCTATAGATGTACGTGGTCGTGGAGAGATATATGCTTCTGATATGATGGAGTTATCAAAGTTTATTAGGGATATTATTGTAGAGAATGAGGATAATAAGAATTTTAGGATATTTGGCCCTGATGAGGCTTTGTCTAATAGGCTTAATCATGTATTTGAGGTTACTTCTAGGCAGTTTAATGGGATACTGTATGATAATGATGAGTATGTTGCTAGTTATGGTAGAGTTATTGATTCTATTTTGTCTGAGCATGTTTGTGAGGGGATGCTTGAAGGGTATCTTTTGACAGGTAGGCATGGTTTTTATAATTCTTATGAAGCTTTTATTAGGATAGTTGATTCTATGGCGAGTCAACATGCTAAGTGGCTTAAGGTTACTAAGGAACTTCCTTGGAGAAGGGATATAGCTTCACTTAATTATGTTTTAACTTCACATGTATGGCAACAAGATCATAATGGTTATACGCATCAAGATCCTGGCTTTTTAAATCATATTGTTACTAAGAAGTCAGATGTTGTTAGGATGTATTTGCCTGTTGATACTAATACTTTGTTATCTTGTTTTGATCATTGTATAAGGAGTAAGAATTATATTAATGTAATTGTTGCTTCTAAGCATCCTTCTTGTCAGTGGCTTACTATGGATGAGGCTGTTAAGCATTGTACCAATGGTGTTGGTATATGGGAATGGGCTAGTAATGATCAAGGGGTTGAACCTGATTTGGTTATGGCTTGTGCAGGTGATACACCTACTTTAGAGGCTCTTGGAGCAGTTAAGATATTAAGAAGTAATTTTCCTTCTTTAAAGATTAGATTTGTTAATGTTATTGATCTTATGAGGTTAGAGTCTAATTCTAAACATCCTCATGGTCTTACTGATTTAGATTATAATGCTATATTTACTAAGGATAAGCCTATTATATTTAATTTCCATGGGTATCCTAGTTTGATACATCAACTTGTATATAATAGAGAAAATAAGAATATTCATGTACATGGATATATAGAAGAAGGTACTATTACTACTCCTTTTGATATGAGAGTACAAAATAAAATAGATAGATATAGTTTAGTAATAGATGCGATTAAGTATTTACCTAGTTTAGGGAATACTGGTTCTAGGTTGATACAGTGGTGTAAGGATAAGCTTATTGAGCATAAGCAATATATTAGTACTAATGGTATTGATATGGAAGAAATAAAAGATTTTAAGTGGAATATTAAATAATTTATGTATAAAATACTAGTAATAGGAAATATTATTACTGGTGAAGAAAGATGAATGAAAATAATGAATTACTTATGTATATCTATCAAAATGTAGATATGGGTGTTAAGGCTACTACTCATCTTATTAATTTATTAAATAAGAAAGATAATAAGATAAAGAGTATTGTAGAAGGACAATTAAAGGGATATGAGAATTTTCTTAAGGAGAGTAAGAAGTTACTTAAGAAGAATAAGATAGAGCCTAAAGAGAAGGGGATACTCGCGGATTTAGGTTCTTCTATAGGAATGAACATAGAATTTATGAAGGATAATAGTGATACTCGTATCGCGGATATGTTAATTAAGGGGTTTACAATGGGAAATTTAGATATTGATAAGAGAATTAATAGTTTTAGTGGTGATGCTGATAAAAAGATATTAAAGTTAGCTAAGGATTTAAAGAAGTTTGGAGAAGAAAATATAGAACTATTAAAACCTTATTTATAATTTATAAGATAAATATATAAAAATATATTTACTAATAATTAAATTTATGATATGATTAGTTCATAAAATAAGTGAATTTAAAAGTTAGAAAAAATTCGCAAATTTTTGATAAAAATTAATAAGATTTTAGGAGTTGATAGTGATGAGTAATGTTAACCAAAAATGTCCTAAAACCCTTATTTTACTAGGGGGGGGGGCAATTACAAATCCTTATAAATAAAGGGTTTAAGCCTCATTTTAACTATCAAAAATATATAAATCTATATTAGAGATATAGCTATTTTAGTTATATTTTTTGATATAGTTTTTTTATATTTAATTAGTAGTATCTTATTAGTTAATTCTACACATTTTTAAATTATAATGTGGTATGATAATTTTAATGATAGAAAGGGAGTAAGAAAATATATGGATAATAACAAGAGAATATATTTAATAATAGGAGTAATAACTATTACTATGCTAATAATGGGAGCAACTACTGCGTGGTTTACTTGGAATAGTACAGATAATACAGATGTAACGTTTAATGTAGAAGGTTTAGATATTACTTATACAGGAGATGAAAATGTATTAAATAAAAAGCTATATCCTACATCCTCGATGACTAATACTGATAATGTAATACATAAATTTAGCCTAGTAACTACATCTAATATAGATATATATACTAAAATATCATTAGATATAATAAAACTAGATGATAACTTAAAAGATGTATCATTTAGATGGAACTTATATAAAGAAGATACATCTATTGCCAGTGGTAACTTTAGTAATGCTACAGTAGGTAGCGATGTACTACTTACTCAAGCAATGATAACAACTACATCAACTAATTACACATTATTTATCTGGATAGATGGAGAAAACTACAGTAACCCAATAGCCATGGGAGATAAAGAGTTTTATTTTAAATTAAAACTAGAAGCAGGCCAACAGGTATATCTTACTCCAGAAGAGTGCTTTAACTTTGATGAAAGTACTGGTACTATAACTAGTTATTTGTGCACTAGTGGTAATAGCAATAATTTACCAACTATAACGGATGTAGTAATACCTAGCGAAATTAATGGAGTAACAGTAACTGCAATAAAAACTTGGGCATTTGTTAATCGTAATTTAACAAGCGTAACAATACCAGACAGTGTAATAACAATAGGAATGTATGCGTTTAATAATAACAAGCTAACAAGTATAAAAATCCCAAATAGTGTAACAACAATAGGCAGTTCTGCTTTTGGTAGAAACAACATAACAAGTATTTATATTCCAGATAGTGTAACTTCAATAGATGGTAATATAATTACTTATAATCCTAGTTTAGCAAGTATAACGGTATCCCCAAATAATAAAGTATACGATAGCAGAGACAATTCAAATGCAATAATAGAAACATCTAGTAATACATTAATACAAGGATGTAAAAATACTATTATACCTAATACAGTTACCTCTATAGGACGTTCTTCTTTTTCTGGTAATGATTTAGCAAGTATAACAATTCCAAATAGTGTAACAACAATAGGCAGTTCTGCTTTTTACACAAATAAACTAACAAGCATAACAATTCCAAATAGTGTAACAACAATAGGTGGTAATGCTTTTGGGGGAAACGAAATAGCAAACATTTACATTCCAGAAAATGTAACTTCAATAGGTAGTAATGTGCTTGCTGTTAATCCTAGTTTAGCAAGTATAACGGTATCGCCCAATAATAAAGTATATGATAGTAGAAATAATTCAAATGCAATAATAGAAACATCTAGTAATAAATTAATACAAGGATGTAAAAATACTGTTATACCTAATACGGTTGTATCAATAGGATATTTAGCCTTTGGTGGTTTAAATTTAACAAGTATAACAATACCAGACAGTGTCACAACAATAGGTGATAATGTCTTTCAAGATAACAATTTAACAAGTATAACAATTCCAGACACTGTCACATCAATTGGAGACGAAGCTTTTCAATATAACAATTTAACAAGTATAACAATTTCAAATAGTGTAACAACAATAGGGTACCGTACATTTTATAATAATAATTTAACAAGTGTAACAATTCCAGATAACGTTACAACAATAAAATATGAAGCCTTTGCTGATAACAATTTAACAACTGTGTATATAGGTAAAAATTCCAAACTAAGCAGCCTAGGGCGTAGTACCTTTGGTTCAACCTCATCATCTAACACTAACTTGTCTAAAATATACAATCTAGGTAGTAAATCATTAAATTGGAACTTAGCAATAACGGGTACATCTGGTACCGCTTTCGTAAGTGGCACAGTAACAACCTCTGATGGAAGAACAGTAACTATAACAACTAGTGAGTAAGTTTAGTAGAACTATTTAAAAAAAATTTTTAGGAAAAAGGTTGTCAATTATTTTAAAAAGTGATATATTATTGGAAAGAGATATATTAGTATTTTAAATAAAGAAGTAGTTGGGTAGCTATTATATATAGAGAGTTAGTGGTTGGTGGAAACTAATTAGGGTTATTTAATGAATTACATATTTATAGCTAATCGGATGTTATCCGTTATAAGAAGAGAAATAATTAAGGTGGTACCACGGGTTTATCTCGTCCTTAGGTGCTACCTTTTTATTATTATAGGGAGGAATTTATTATGAATTTATATGAGGATTTGAAATGGAGAGGTTTGATTAAGGATGTAGCTGGGGAGGATTTGGATAAGTTGTTAAATGGTAAACCTATTACTTTTTATTGGGGTACTGATCCTACTGCGGATAGTTTGCATATTGGTCATTATTCTTCTTTGATAACTGCTAAGAGGCTTGCTAAGGCAGGGCATCATCCTATTTTGTTAGTAGGGGGAGCTACTGGGTTGATTGGAGATCCTAGGCCATCTTCTGAGAGGGAGATTATATCTAAGGAAGTTATTGATAGGAATTTTATTGGGATAAAGAGTCAAGTTACTAAGATACTTGATGGTAAGGCAGAGGTTGTTAATAATTATGATTGGCTTAAGGATTATAGTTATTTGGAGTTTCTTAGGGATATTGGGAAGTATATTAATGTTAATTATATGCTTGCTAAGGATATTATTAGTAGGAGGTTAGAGACTGGTATTACTTATGCGGAGTTTTCTTATACTTTGTTACAAGGATATGATTATTTGCATTTGTTTAGAGATAAGGGATGTGTTTTGCAAGCAGCGGGTTCTGATCAATGGGGAAATATTACTACTGGGATAGAGCTTATTAAGAAAATAGATGGTAAGGAAGCTTATGGGTTTACTATGCCTTTGATATTGGATGCTAATGGGAATAAGTTTGGTAAGAGTGAGGGTAATGCTTTATGGCTTGATATTAATAAGACTTCTAGTTATAGTTTGTTTCAATATTTGATTAATTCTGATGATAGTAAGGTTATGGAGTATTTGAAGGTGTTTACTTTTTTGTCTCGTGAGGAGATAGAGAGTACTATGGATAGGCATAATAAGGAGCCTCATCTTAGGATTGCACAGGAGGTATTAGCACGTGAGTTTATAACTGATTTGCATGGTAAGGATGAGTATGATAAGGCTTATAAGATTAGTAAGTGCTTGTTTAATAATAAGATTGATGAGTTAGAAGAAGATGAGCTTAATGATGCTTTTAAGGGGGTACCTAGTTTTAAGGTAAAGTTAGGTATTAGTTTGCTTGATGTGCTTGTTGGTAATAATATTGCTAGTTCTAAGAGGGAAGCTAGAGAGTTTTTAGCTAGTAAGAGTATTTTGGTTAATGGTCATGTGGTAGTAGATGCGGATATGGTTATTGATGAAAATAGTTTATTATATTCTAAGTATTTGGTTATTAGAAGGGGTAAGAAGAAGTATTTTATAGGGGTTATTTAGATGGATGATAGGATAGATATAGATATATATGGGTTAGATGGGAAGAAGTATACTTTTAGTTATGATGATAATTATTATGTGTTTTCTTCTTTCTTTGATGGTACTTTAGAGGATCCTAAGAAGATGTATGCTAAGTTTACTAAGAAGAGGGATAGCCTTAGGAGTATGGCTATGAATAGATTATTGGATAGGGCTTCTTGTAATTATGATGATGGGGTTATACTTAGGTGTAGGAATGTGGATGGTGTGTGTTTTGATATAACTGTTTTTGATGGGGAAGATGGATATATTTCTAAGAGGAAGAAGTATTATGGTATTTCTTATGATTTTGAGAAAGAGCGGGTAGATAGGATGGAGTATTATAAGATACTTGATTATGTACTTAGAGATTATGTCTTGGAGATAGTAAATGAAAAGAAAAGAAATGTTATGTAGTTTTTCTTTTCTTTTTCATTATAGATTTATTTATACTATCTGCTTGAAATAGGTCTTCTTTGGTATTTATTTTTATGTATAGGTTATGGTTTTTGCTTTTTAGTACTTGGTAGTTTTGTTTGGTAAAGTATGGTATTAGCATGATGTTATCTTCTATGAATTTATCTCTTATTAGGCTACAGAAGCATGATGTTAGGTGTTTGTTTAGGATAGTATTTGCATTTATAAATATGTCCTCTTTTTCAGGGTTATTTATGTCTTTGTTGTAGTGGTAGTCATCACTATATATTTTTAGGTATATTTGGTTTTCTTCGTTGTTTATATCTTCTATATCAATATATATATTATATGTGCTATCTTCTTTTAAGAGGTTATATGTATGGATATATATTAAGTATAGTGATTTATATCTGTTTAGGTAATCGTTTAAATTCATGTTTTTCCTCCTTATAGTTATATAGTATTTAGGTAATAAAAAAAGTAGTACAAAATGTACTACTAAACTCTACTATAAAATTCAACAATTAATGCTTCGTTTATATCTGCGTTAAGTTCGCTTCTTTCAGGAAATCTTAGGTAAGTTCCTTCTTTTTTAGCTTCGTCATAGCTTACGAAGTCTACTCTTTTAGGAGCAGTAGCAAGTGCTATTTCGATACCTTTATGGTTTTGTGAGTTTTCTTTGATGCTAATTACATCACCAGGTTTACATTTGTAAGATGGGATGTCTACTTTTTTACCATTTACTAAGATATGTCCATGGTTAACTAGTTGGCGAGAAGCTCTTCTAGTGCTTGCAAAACCTAATCTGTATACTAGGTTATCTAATCTGCTTTCTAGTAATACTAGTAAGTTTTCACCGTGAACACCTTTCATTTTACCAGCTTCTGTGAATAGTTTTTTGAATTGTTTTTCACTTAAACCATACATAAATCTAACTTTTTGTTTTTCAGTTAATTGTACTGAGTAGTTAGATGGTTTTCTTTTTCTAGCATTACCATGTTGTCCTGGACCATAAGGTCTTTTAGCGATATCTTTACCACTTTCTAAGATAGAGAAAGATACACGTCTTGCTTGTTTGTTGTTTGGGCCTATATATCTAGCCATAAATTATTCCTCCTTCTTTCTTTGGAAGGTATTCTTTTAACTTTGTAGGGTGTTTTAGGGTGTACTTTCGCTTATGCAGTTAATAAGTTACTTATATCATAACACATTACATAGTTAATAAGAAAAACTGCCAAATGCAATTAGTATTATATATAAAAAATATGTTCTTGTCAATAAGTATATGTGTTTTTTTGTTAATACGAGGTATTATTTTCTTTAAAATATTTATTTTCTTTAAAATACATGATATAATTAGACTATATACGGGGTGAATAGTTATGAGTAGCAAAAATAAGCAGGTTACGATAGAAGATTTAATAGATAAGGTAAGTAGTTATATTCATAATGAGGATGATATTGATTTGATTAGGAAGGCTTATAATTATGCTAGTATTAAGCATTTTGGGCAAAAGAGGATTACTGGGGATGATTATATTCAGCATCCTTTGAATGTGGCTCTTATTCTTACTGAGACTTCTTCTGATGCTAAGGCAATATGTGCAGGGCTTTTGCATGATGTGATAGAGGATTCTGATTCTACTTATGATGAGATTAGTGAGTTATTTGGTAGTGAGATTGCTAATTTAGTAGATGGGGTTACTAAGATTAATAAGATTAATTTTTCGTCTGTTAATGAGGCTATGGTGGAGAATCAGAGGAAGATTTTGGTAGGTTTGTCTAATGATGTTAGGGTTATAATTATTAAGCTTGCGGATAGGTTACATAATATGAGGACGCTTTATGTGCTTCCTTATGAGAAGCAGAAGAGGAAGGCTCGTGAGACTTTGGAGATTTTGACTCCTGTTGCTCATAGGTTAGGTATATATAAGATTAAGAGTGAGTTGGAGGATTTGTCTCTTAGGTATTTGAAGCCTGATGCTTATTATGATGTTGTTGAGAAGTTGAATCTTAAGAAGAGTGAGAGAGATGACGCGGTTAATAAGATGATGATGGAAGTGTCTAAGCTGTTAGATGAGCATGGTATTAAGCATGATATTAAGGGAAGAAGTAAGAGTATTTATAGTATATATAGTAAGCTAGCTAAGGGGAGAAGTTTTAATGATATATATGATTTGCTTGCTCTTAGGATATTTGTAGAGACAGAGAGTGAGTGTTATTTGGTACTTGGATTAATTCATTCTAAGTATAAGCCTGTTCCTAAGAGGTTTAAGGATTTTATTGCGATGCCTAAGACTAATTTGTATCAATCTTTACATACTACGGTGTTTGGTATTGATGGGGAGTTGTTTGAGATACAGATTAGGACTTATGAGATGGATAAGATAGCAGAGTATGGGATTGCTTCTCATTGGTCTTATAAGGAGCATGTTGATGGTGGTAAGAAGGATGCTATGGAGCATAAGCTTCAGATATTTAGGAGTATTATTGAGCTTAATGAGGAAGCTAGTAGTAGTGAAGAGTTTATTCATGATGTTAGAAATGATGTTCTTGGTAATGATAGTATATATGTATATACTCCTAAGGGAGATGTATTAGAGCTTCCTAGTGGGTCTACTCCGATAGATTTTGCTTATAAGGTGCATAGTGAGGTTGGAGATAAGGTAGTAGGAGCTATTGTTAATGATAGTATAGTACCACTTGATTATAAGCTTAAAACGGGGGATATTGTTAAGATAAATACTAGTAATTCTTCTTTGGGTCCTAATAAGGATTGGCTTAATTTTGTAGTTACTGTAGGAGCTAGAAATAGGATAAGGAGTTTTTATAGTAAGTTAGAGAAGGAAGACTTAATTAATAAGGGTCATGATATGTTAGAGAAAGAGATTAAAAGAAGTGGGTTGGTAGTCTCTTATGTGTTATCTAATAGTAATGTAGTAAAGATATTGGATGAGTTTAAGTTAGATGATATTAATGATTTGTATTTGGGGGTTGCTAGTTCTAAGTATAATCTTAATGGTATTTTGAAGGTTATTGATGACAATAAGAAGAGTAGTGTGTTAGATAAGATTAAGGGTAGTAATAAGGTTAATGTATATAATGATGATATATTAGTATCTAATGTTTCTTCTATTAAGGTTAATCTTGCTAATTGTTGTAAGCCTGTATATGGGGATGCTATTATAGGATATGTTACTCGTGGTAATGGGATTAGTATTCATAGGAGTAATTGTAATCATGTTGCAACGGATAATGAGAGGATTATTGATGTTAGGTGGAATGATAGTAGTGATAAAAAGTATCCTACTGATATTATTGTTTATACTAATCTTAGTGATAATTTGATAGATTTGGTTACTAAGGCTAGTAGTAATGATATACAGATTCAGAATATTACTTCTATTAATAATCATGATAATAGGGTATATACGCTTACGGTGTTAGTAGCTAGTGTGGATATTATAAATAAGTATATTAGGGATTTGGAGAATTTACCTAGTGTTACTAAGGCAGAGAGGATGATTCAGTAATGAGAGTGTTTTTACAAAGGTGTAAGAGTTCTAGGGTAGAGGTGGATGGTAAGGTTGTAGGTAGTATTGCTTCTGGCCTTATGTTGCTTGTTGGTTTTACTCATAATGATAGTTCTAAAGAGATAGATTATATGGTTGATAAGATTATTAATTTGAGGGTATTTGATGATTGTAATGGTGTTATGAATAAGAGCTTGTTAGATGTAGGTGGAAGTATTTTGTCGGTATCACAGTTTACTCTTTATGCAGTATGTAGTAAGGGAAGGAGACCTAGTTATTCTAAGGCTTTAGGCGGTAAGGAGGCAAAGGTGTTGTATCAAGAGTTTAATAATAAGTTAAGGATGCATAATATTAATGTAGAAGAGGGTGTTTTTGGGGCAGAAATGGAAGTGTTTCTTGTAAATGATGGACCTATTAGTATGATGGTTAGTAAGGAGAGTGATGTTAATGAGTAAGAAATATGTTAATTATAGGTTGCTTAATTTGCTTATTCTTTGTGGAATTATATTTTTGTTATATAGGAGTAGTGGTTTGATTACTGGGGTATTATCTAAGATATTTGGAATAGTGTATCCGTTTATTATTGCTTTTTCTTTAGCGTATGCTCTTTATCCTTTTGTCGTTAAGCTTCAAAATAAGGGGTTACCTAAATGGCTTAGTATTTTGATTACTTCTTTGTTATCTATTGGGTTATTTGTAGTATCTATTATTTTGGTAATACCTTTGTTATATGATCAAGTGCTTTTGTTTATTAGTAATATATCTACTTTTGTATCAGATATATCTTCTAAGTATGAGATTAATCTTGGTACTTTGCAGAGTACTTTAACAGAGGCTTCTACAGATATTATTAAATCTTTCGGTAATTATATATCTAATGGGCTAGTAGGGATAATTAATGCTTCTTTTGGGATAGTAGCCGCTTGTGTGATAATTATTTTTGTAGTTATATATTTGCTTATTGATATGGATAAGATTAGAGCTAGTGTTAAGGAGTTTTTTAGTAAGAGGAAGAAGAAGAGCTATAATTATGTTAAGGCTTTAGATAATGAGATTACTAATTATTTTACTGGTATGGGTAAGAATATGTTAGTACAGTTTGTGGAGTATACTTTTGCTTTCTTTATAGTTGGGCATCCTAATTATTTGATACTTGGTATTTTAGCGGCGATTACAAATATTATTCCTTATTTTGGAGGTTTTGTGGTTAATGTTATTGCTCTTATTATAGCTTCTGTTATTAGTACTAAGTTGACTATTTTAACGTTAGTTATATGTCTTATTTGTCCTCAGTTAGATAGTTATGTTATTGGCCCTAGGATATATGGTAAGACTAATAATTTGCATCCTTTAGTGTCTATTTTTGCAGTTTTTGCAGGTGGTGCGTTGTTTGGTTTTTGGGGTATTGTAGTATCTCTTCCTGTTGCGATTATAATTATTACTACGTTTAGATATTATAAGCGTGATATTAATAATAGAATAGAGAAAGTTAAGGAGAAAATGTAAGTATGAGTAAGATTAGAATTAATATGCTATCTAAGGCTGATTCAGTAGAAGGGCAAGGGGTAGGTAGTGCATATATAGAACAAGTTAATTTATTAAAAGATGGCGCTAGTGATATATTTGATATTAAGATAAATGATAAAAATGATGCTGATATTATTCATATACATAGTATTAATCCAGAGTTTTATTTTAAGATGAAGCATACTAAGGGGGTAAGTGTTTGTTATGTACATTTTTTACCTCATACATTAGATGGGTCTATTAAACTTCCTAAGCCTATATTTAATATATTTAAGAAGTATGTTATTAAGTTTTATAATACTGCGGATAATTTAGTGGTAGTAAATCCTATTTTTATTAAGGATTTAGAGAAGTATAATATTAAAAGGGATAAGATTACTTATATACCTAATTATGTATCTAAAGAGAATTTTTATAAGTTAGATAAGAAGAGGGTTGAAGAGGTAAGAGATGAGTTAGGTATAGATAAGGATAGTTTTGTGGTACTTGGTGTTGGTCAGATACAAACTAGGAAGGGTGTTCTTGATTTTGTAGATGTTGCAAAGAAGATGCCAGATGTTACTTTTGTTTGGTGTGGTGGATTTAGTTTTGGCCATATTACTGATGGATATGAGGAATTAAAGAAGGTATATGAAAATCCTCCTAGTAATGTTAAGTTTTTAGGTATTGTACCTAGGGATAGGATGAATTTGATGTTTAATATGGCAGATTTGTTATTTATGCCTAGTTATAATGAGCTTTTTCCAATGGCTATTTTAGAAGCGGTTAATATAGGGATACCTTTGTTACTTAGGGATTTAGATTTATATAAGGATATATTATTTTCTAAGTATTTATCTGGAAATAATGTAGAAGAGTTTGTATCTTCTATAGATAGTCTTAGGAAGGATAAGAAGTTATATAATAAACAAAGTAAGTTATCTCTTAGTATAAGTGAATATTATAGTAAAGAGAATGTATTAAAGATATGGATTAATTATTATAAGAGTATATTAGAAAGAGGGAATGGTAATGAAAAAGATAAGTAAGATATTTTTATTTATAGTAAGTGTGTTTATGTTTACTAACTTAGTTAGTGCAGAAGAGGTTAGTGAGGTTAATAATACTGATAAGCATAGTTTTAATTATTTAAGTAAGGATACAGTAGACTTTAATGATGAAGTGGACGCTAGTAGCGTGGTATTTGGTGATAAGGTTAATTTTGGTGGAGTAATAAAGGGAGTAAATTTATTATTTGGTAATAATGTTACTTATACTGGTACTAGTAGTTATATGGCTTTATTTGGTAATAATGTTAAAGTAAGTGGGAATTTACTTAATGATGGAGCAGTATTTGGTAATTATATAGTATTTGATAGCAATGCAGTTGTTAATAGAGATATAGTGATATTTGGTAATAATGTGGTATTATCTGGTACATTTAATAGAGATGTTAGAGTGTATGCTTCATCTTTATCACTTGATGGTGTAAGTATTTTGGGTAATGTATATGTTAGTGCAAATAATGTTAAGTTAGATAAAGAAAGTAGTGTAGATGGATATTTTAAATATAATGAAGATACTAATCTTACTAATAATAACAATAATTTAAAATTAGAGTCTTATAAGGTAGAAGTAGAAAAACAAGATATATGGGATGTAGTTAAAAGATATATAGGTAGTTTTTTAAGTTATGTTTTTATACTTGCTGTTATGTTAATTATATATCCTAAGTTATTTAATAAGTTAAATAAGAATACATTAGATGTAAATACAGTTTTAAAGAGAATGGGAGTAGGATTAGGAGTATTGGTTTTAGTACCTATATGTATTTTAATATTAATATTTTCATCTTTAGGAGGATATGTAGGAGTAGTAATAGGATTAATATATATATTTTTAATTATGATATCTGGTTTAATTACTAGTTATACTATAGGTAGAATTATTAGTAATAAGTTAATGAAAAAAGAGATATCTAATTATTTAGTTGGTATAATAGGTATAGTATGTGTAAGTATTATTTTATTAATACCAGTAGTAGGTGGTATATTTGGCTTCTTATCACTTATATATGGTCTAGGTCAATTAATAGTAATGTTTAAAAATGTAAGGAATTAGTAAAAATGTATTTACTAAAAATTAATTTTATGATATGATTAGTTCATAAAATAAGTGAATTGAAAAATGCCAAAAATTCACAAGTTTTGATAAAAATTAATAAGATTTTAGGAGTTGATAGTGATGAGTAAAGTTAACTATAAGTGCTCTAAAACCCTTATTTCACTAGGGGGGGGGGCAATTACAAAGCCTTATAAATAAAGGACTTAAGCCTCATTTTAACTATCAAAAAAACACATATAAATCTATATTAGAGATATAGCTATTTTTAGCTTGTATTTTTAATGTAGATTTTTTTATATTTAAATAAAAGAAGGAGAGTGTTGTACATGGATAATAATAAGAGAGTATACTTAATAATAGGAGTAATAACTATTACAATGTTAGTTATGGGAGTAACTACTGCATGGTTTACTTGGAATAGTACTACTAATACAGATGTAACATTTAATGTTAATGGGTTAGATATTATTAATACTAATGTAGATATAATAGGTAAGAAGTTATATCCTACAAATAATAAAGAAAACGGAGTAGTAGAAGAGTTTACTGTTAAACAAAACAGTGAGATATCTACACCAGTATGTAGTGATTTTACTCTTACATTAACTACACTACCTATAGAACTACAACATAAGAGTTTTAAATATAAACTATATAATGGAACTAGTTTAGTAGGAAGTGGTAACTTTGAAGGTAAAACACAAGGACAAGTAATAACTATTGCAACAAGTCAACCTGTTACAAGTGAGATATCTACATATAAATTATACATTTGGATAGATGGTAATATGGATAATCCTTTATCTATGGGAGGAAAAAGTTTTCTGTTTAAACTAACTATTAAAGCAAACCAACAAGAAAATGCATGTACACCTAGCATTATAACTTGTGATGCAGATGATGTAACACCAAACACTCCAGTTCTTGCTGATGGCATGATACCGATTAAATGGGATGGTTCTAAATGGGTAAAAGCAAGTACTGATAATTGGTATAATTATAGTAATAAAGAGTGGGCAAATGCTGTGATGGTTAGAACAGATAAGGATTCTAATGTTAATGGTTCTAGGTCTAGAGAACAATATATGAGTGCTGATGAAGGCACAAAAATATTAGAGAGTGATATATTAGCTTATTATGTATGGATACCAAGATATAAGTATCAATTATTTAATGTAAATTCTGAAAGCATGGACCCGATAGAAATATGCACTCAGTTTGAAGATAAAGATACTACAAAGTCTACTGGAAATACAAATGGTGCTTGGCTTACCCATCCTGCGTTTACTTTTTGTACTGATGAATTATCAGGTATCTGGGTAGGCAAGTTTGAAACTAGTGTGGATGATAACGATGCATGTTATGGTAGCGTATCGCCTGCTAATTGTAATAAGGAATTAAATAACCCTAGAATAAAACCGAATAAGTCATCTTTATTAGAACAACGAGTTATAAATCAGTTTTTGACATCTAAGAAGTTTGGTACTATTGACTATTTAACATCAGATGGAGTAAGTATGGTAGATGCACATATGATGAAAAATACAGAATGGGGAGCAGTAGCATACTTAAAACAAAGTAAATATGGATTAGGTACTACTGATATAGCAATCAATGCGTATGATAGAGGTGTTAACTCATATGTTTTCTTTATGACAGGATGTGGACCTGCGAGTGAAACTGATTTAACAAATGAAACAACAACATGTACAAGTTATACAAGTAGTGTAGGGATTAAAGCATCTACCACAGGTAATATTACAGGTATATACGATATGGCAGGTGGAGCATCTGAAAATGTAATGGGAGTAATGAAAAATACTGATGGAACAGGCCTTACTTATTCATCTTCTGGATTTGCGGAAAGTACACTACCTTTAGGAAGTAAATATGTAGACGCATATACGTATGGAACATCTGATGCTGATTATACAAGAAGAATACTAGGAGATGCAACAGGAGAAACAAGAGGATGGTATTCAGACTATGCTTCCTTTCTTAATGATTCCACTTTTTCATTCTTTTCTCGTGGACTTATTTCTTACAATGGGTCTTCTGCGGGCGTGTTCACCTTTGCTCGCTCTACCGGAGGTATAAGCAATGCCTATTCCTTCCGTTCCACCTTGGCAACTCAGTAGGAGTTGCTTCTAGAGAAGTAATTAATAAGATTTCTATCTTAGAATAAGTATATATATTCTGCTAGAGGAAGATATGTAAGTATAATGATTATGTATAGGGTATATGGCATATGGTCATGGAGTAGTCCATGGCTTTTTTTATACATAGATATAAAAAAGATTGTAAAGTTTTAAGAAAAGTATTTACAAATAAATATTATCATAGTAGAATATTGGTATACAGTGGTTATGAGTGGGAGAAAGTGGGGGATAAATATGTTGATTGGAGAATATCATCATAATATAGATGATAAGAACAGACTTATTATCCCATCTAAGTTTCGTGAGGAGATAGGAGATAAATTTATTCTGACTAGAGGGTTGGATGGATGTTTATTTATCTATTCTATGAGTAATTGGGAAAAGATTACTAATAAACTTAAGACACTTCCTTTTACTAAAAAAGACGCTCGTGTCTTTATGCGATTTTTCTTATCTGGTGCCAATGTATGTGAGTTTGATAAGCAAGGTAGAATTAATATAGCTTCTTCGTTAGTAGATTATGCCAGTATTAAAAAAGAATGTGCTATTATAGGGGTTAATGATCGTCTAGAAATTTGGGCAATAGATGCGTTTAATAGTTTGATGGATGATAATAAGGATAATTTGTCTGATATATCAGAGAATTTGTTTGATATGGATTTTACGGAGTGAGTATGATGCATAAGAGTGTTTTGCTTGATGAAGCTATTAATAATTTAAATATTAAAGAAGATGGTATATATGTTGATGCTACGCTTGGCTTAGGGGGGCATTCTAGGGAAATTCTAAAGAGGATTAAAAAAGGGATGTTGTTTGCCTTTGACCAGGATGTGTATGCTACAACTCATGCATATCCTAGTTTGAAGGAAATAGGAGATAACTTTGTTATTATTAATGATAATTTTGTTAATATGAAGAAGATTTTAGAAGATAAGGGTGTTAGTTTAGTTGATGGTATTTTGTTTGATTTGGGTGTGTCTAGTCCACAGCTTGATGATGCTAGTAGGGGTTTTAGTTATCAGAAGGATGCAAGGCTTGATATGAGGATGAATCAAAGTGGTAATCTTAGTGCTTATTATGTAGTTAACAATTATAGTGAGAAAGAGTTAAGTGATATAATTTTTAATTATGGGGAAGAGAAGTATGCTAAGAGTATTGCTAGAAATATTGTTAAGTATAGAGAAGATAAGGATATAGAGACTACTTTGGAGTTAGTAGATATTATTAAGAGTAGTATGCCTTATAAGGCTATGAGGGATACTCATCCTGCGAAGAGGACTTTTCAAGCTATTAGGATAGAGGTAAATGATGAGTTAAATGTTTTGAAGGTAGCTTTGGAGGATGCTCTTAGTATGCTAAAGGTAGGAGGAAGAGTATGTGTTATTACTTTTCATTCTTTAGAGGATAGGGTAGTTAGTACTATGTTTAAGAAGTATAGTAGTGTGGAAGATACTTTTAGTGATTTGCCTTTTGTACCAGAGGAGTATTTGCCTAAGTATAGGGTTGTAGGTAAGTTTAGTCCTAGTAAGGAAGAGTTAGAGGTAAATAATAGAGCACATAGTGCAAGGCTTAGAGTGATAGAAAAAATTAGGTGATATATATGAAAAAGAATAAAAAGAGGAAGTTTACAAAGGTAGAGAGGTTTTTATATAAATCTTGTTTATGTATTATTGTTATGTTGATCGTGGGAATTATTTTTGGTAAAACTTCTTTGTCTAAGGTTAATTATGAGGTAGAAAAACTTAAGAAGGAAATGGAAAGTCAAAAGGAAGTTAATCAGAGTCTTACGATGGTTATTAATGAGATGGTATCACTAGAGAATGTTCAAGCTATTGCAGAGTCGCAAGGACTGGCTTATAATAATGATAATGTTAAGACGATTACAGAATAGAGGGATGTTATGAATAAGAAGATGGATATGATTAAGATTAGGAGTAATAAGGTTTTATTTGTATTTATCTTTTTTTTGTTTGTTGTTTTTATTCTTAGGCTTGTATATTTATGTACTGTTAATTATAAGGTAGGTAATATTACTATTCGAGATTTTATTAAGAGTAGGAATATTAAGGAGGAGGTTTTGCTTCCTGATAGAGGTAGTATTTATGATAGTAAGGGGAATATTTTAGCACAGGATGTTGCTAGTTATACGGTTATTGCATATCTTAGTGCTAGTAGGAGTGAGAATAGTGATAAGTTAGAGCATGTTGTAGATAAGGAAAAGACTGCTACTTTGTTAGCTCCTTTGATTAATATGAGTTATGATGATGTGTTTAATCTTCTTAATAAAAAGGGGGTATATCAAGTTGAGCTTGGCCCTGGTGGTAGGAATTTGAGTCAGTTAGAGATGGAGAATATTAAGAAGTTGGAGTTACCTGGGATTGATTTTATTAGGAGTACTAAGAGGTATTATCCTAATGGAGATTTCGCTTCGTATACTCTTGGATATACGGTTAAGAAGACGGATAGTTCTAATAATGAGTGGATTGTTGGAGAGATGGGTATTGAGGGGTATTATGATGATTATTTAAAGGGTAGTGTTGGTTATGTTACTTATGAGAAGGATAAGAATGGGTATAAGATTCCTAATGGTAGGCAGTATAGGGAAGATGCTAAGAATGGTAATGATATATATCTTACTATAGATAGTAATATTCAGCTTTTTGTGGAGAATGCTGTTAGGGAAGCTTCTTCTTTGGGTGAGGATGAATGGTTTTTGATGTTGGTCGCGGATGCGAAGACTGGGGCTATTTTAGGTAGTGCTTCTACTCCTTCTTTTGACCCCAATATTAGGAATATGACTAGTTATTTAAATCCTTTTGTTAGTTATGCTTATGAGCCTGGTTCTACGATGAAGACCTATACGTATATGTGTGCGATTGAGAAGGGTACTTATAATGGGAATATGACTTTTGTATCTGGTTCTAAGGAGTATGTAGATAAGACTGATAAAAAGAGGACGATGACTATACGTGATTGGAATAAGAAGGGTTGGGGAACTATTACTTATGATTATGGGTACGCTATGAGTTCTAATATCGGTATTGCGAATATACTTGAGAATTTTATTACTAAGGATGAACTTAGGGCTTGTCTTAGTAAGTATGGTTTTGGTAAAAAAACGATGTTTACTATGGATAATGAGTATACTGGTAATATAGATTTTACATATGATATTGAAGCTGCGACAGCGGGATATGGTCAAGGTATTACGACTACTCCTATGCAACATATTCAAGCTCTTACTAGTATTGCTAATTATGGAGATATGTTAAAGCCATATATAGTATCTAAGATTGTAGATAAGAATACAGGTAAGACAATATATTCTGCTTCTAGGGAGGTTGTTAATACTGTTAGTAGTGTGAGTACGATAGAGAAGATTAAGGATTTGATGAAGAGTGTTGTATGTGAGGATAAGTCTAAGTGTACTGGTGGTTCTTATTATATGGATGGATATGATGTTATAGGTAAGACTGGTACTGCTGAAATATTTGATTATAAGCTCGGTAAGTATACTAGTGATGCGATTTATTCTTTCGCAGGGATGTTTCCTTATGAAGATCCTGAGATAATTATCTATGCAGCGTCTAAGAAGGCTACTTCTAGTATTTATCTTACTAATGCGGTTAAGAATGTTATTGTAAATGTTTCTAAGTATTTAGATATTTCTGTTAAGAATAATAATGATGGCAAGTCTTATTATATTGATAATTATATTAATAAGGATATTAATTATGTTAGTAAGAGTATAGATAAGGATAATTTGGATGTTGTTGTTATTGGTACTGGTGATAAGATAATAGGTCAATATCCTAAAGAGGGTACTAGTTTAAATAAAGGGGATAAGGTGTTTTTGCTTACTTCTGTTTATACTAAAGTGATGCCTAATGTTATTGGGTATTCTTATAAGGACGTTAGTAATTTACTTGATTTAATGGATATTAGTTATGTTTTAGATGGATATGGTTATGTATATGAACAGAGTATTGAACATGGTGTAGAGCTTGGCTTGGGTGAAGTGGTTAATATAAAATTAAAGGGTAAATATGACTGATAAATGAGTATAAATTGATGGTAGTTTGTAAATAGTAATTGTAGGTGATGTTATGAAAAAATATACATATACAATTATTATTTTTTTATTTTCATATACGTTTTTGCTTAGTTTTGATAATGAGCAGGTGATAGTTAGTACGTTTAGTGAGACGGATGTATATAAGGTGTATAAGGTGGTATATGAGGATGGTATTACTATTGATAAGTATAAGGATATATTTGTAAATATTAATCCTAATGATTATTATATTTTGGGTATTACGACTTATAATAATTATTCATTTAATGTTAAGGATAGTATTAGTAAGATAGAGCTTAGTAAGGGGAGTTATATGGAGGTGCTTGATGAGTATATAAGTAAGTATAAAGATATTTTGTATTTGAATAATTTAGAAGATGATATTAGTAGTTTATATAGAGGAGGGTTTTATATTGAAAGTATTGATATTAGGTGTAAGGAGTATGTTTTTCTGAGTATTAAGAATAAAATGTAGAGATAATGTGGGTATTTTTACATTTTTTTGCATAAAATTAATATTTTAGCTTTTCTTAATTTTTACAAGAAATATGATACCAAAATTAAATTTTTGTAAGTTTTGGTAAGAAAGTAAAATTTTGGTATGAAAAACAGAAACTAAAATTAAATTTTGGTAAAAAACGCTTGATTTATATGGATTTGCATAGAATTATTATATTTGTTATAGTGTAGGTACATATCTTTTATATTTAGAAAAAGGAGGTGAATAGGTGGTAAAAGAGATGTGGTTAAAAATATATAAAGAAAGGTCTAAATGATGAATAAAATATTGGGTAGAAATATTTTGTTTAAAAGTGATTATATTTTTAAATATTTATTTGGTTTAAGGGAAAATAAGAGAATGCTCGCTAATTTTCTTAGTCAGTTTATAAGAAATATGTCTTTGGAGGAGATATATGATAATATAAGTTATTTGGATACTGAAATAAAGAAAAAGAGTAAGAGTGATATTAATGGAAGGCTTGATGTGCTTATTAGTGTAGGTAAGTATTTGGTAAATACCTGAGATGAATAATTTGAGTTCTATTACTCGTAATATGGCAAATAAGTCATTCTATTATGCACATTCTATTGCAAGTAGAAATATTTATATAGACACAGACCATAAATATAAGATGAGGTATGATAAGGTAATACAAATAAATGTGAATACTTTTTCAATGTATCCTAATATGGATGTGGCATCTCAGGTATTTACTTTGTTTGATGTACCTAATTCACTTACTTTTAAGTGGGATTTGTTTGAAGTACACTATATAGATATTGTCAAATGTTTAGAATTATGGTATACTCTAGGCAAAGAGAAAGTAGATGCTTTAACAAAATGGGGAGCTTTGATAGCTTCTAAGGATGAAAAAGAGCTACTTGAGATAGTGGGTGATGATACGTTTATGAGCAAGTGTGAAAGAGAAGAATTTTACGATTTCTTAGAAAAATTAAAGAACGATCCATATTTTTTGCAAAGACCTAGTGAAGAGGAAGAGTATAGAGCAAACATGGATGAGATACTTGAAAATAAGGATGAGGAACTGGCTTCGAAGGATGAAGAAATAACTGCGATGAAAGAAGAATTAGCTTCAAAGAACAAGGAAACGGCCTTAAAGATGTTAAATGAAGGTTTAGACGTAGAGATAATCTCTAAGGTTACAGGGTTATCACAAGAGGAAATTAACTCATTTAAGAGTTAGTTTCTTTCTTTTTTATCTTTTCAAATTATAAAAAATATGCTATAATACTTAACGATTTTGAGGTGTATAAAAATGAAGATAAAATATAATTTAATTAAGAAAGATTCATGTTCTAATGCTAGACTTGGTACTTTAGAAACTAATTATGGTGTGTATGATACACCTATGTTTATGCCTGTTGGAACACAAGCTACTGTGAAGACATTATCTCCAGAGGAAATTAAGGAAATACATGCGGGAGTAATTTTATCAAATACGTATCATTTATGGTTAAGACCTGGAGAAGATGTTGTTTTTAAAGCAGGTGGATTACATAAATTTATGAATTATGATGGGCCTATTCTTACTGACTGTGGAGGGTTCCAAGTATTTTCTTTATCTAATCCTAAAAATATTAGTGAAGAAGGAGTTAAGTTTAAGAGCCATATTGATGGTAGAGAGTTGTTTCTTACGCCAGAGTTATCTATTTCAATACAAAATAAATTAGATAGTGATATTGCAATGAGTTTCGATGAGTGTATTCCATATCCTGCTGATTATGAATATGCTAAGAAAAGTACGGAGAGAACGCTTAGATGGGCTGTTCGTGGTAAGAATGTTTTTGATAATGAAAGGCAATCTTTATTTGGTATTGTTCAAGGGGGAGAGTATACTGATTTAAGAGAATATAGTGCTAAAGAGACGGTAAAGATTGGATTTGATGGTTATGCTATAGGAGGAACATCTGTTGGGGAAGATAAAGCTACTATGTATAAGATGATAGAAGATGGTATTAGATATTTGCCCACTGATAAGCCAAGGTATTTAATGGGAGTAGGAGACCCTCTTGATATTTTTGAGGGAGTAGAAAGAGGTGTCGATATGTTTGATTGTGTTCTTCCTACTAGGTTAGCTAGGCATGCTCATGCGTTTACACTTGATGGTAAGATTAATTTAAAGAATGCTAAGTATAAAGAGGATTTTAGTAAGATAGATGATGAATGTGATTGTTATGCTTGTAAGCATTATACTAAGGCATATATTAGACATCTAATTACCGCGGATGAAACATTTGGACAAAGACTTTTATCTATTCATAATTTAAGGTTTTTGATAAAAATATGTGAGAATATTAGAGAAAGTATTAAGGAAGATAGGTTTTTATCTTATAAAGAGGAGTTTATAAGTAGGTATATAAAAAATAAGAAAGCTAGTTAGTTTTAGCTTTCTTTTTAATATCTTTTAGTTCATCTAGGTAGGTAGATGGGTATATTAATTCTTTTTGATTTAATAAGTTATCATAAATATTTAGATATACTTTGTTGAGATGGTCAGATAGTTTTAATGATTTGATTAATTCTTTGTACGAGTATATATCTATATTAGTTATGGTATTTATATCTACATTCATAAATATATCTAGTATAAGAAGATTTATTATGAATAGATCACTGTAAGGACTTAAATTTATGTCTGGGATATTTATGTTTTGATATATAGTATATGGTAAGGTGGTAGGAGAGGAATATGGGGTACCAAAGCTATCAATATCACAGAATTTAACATATGTTCCATTAGTTAGAATATTATCTTTATTAATATCACCAAATACGATGTTATTTTCGTGTAATATTTTTAAGTAGTTACTTACTAGTTTGAATAGAGTAATACCTCTATCTATGTTTTTAGGATTTATATAATCTTTGATACTTATACCATTAAAGTTATACATAGCGTATCCTGCAAAGAAATCACTTATATATACGTTAAATAAGGGATTTGTTAGGAAGGAAAAATTTTTTGCTTTGAAATATGTTGTCTTGTGAATTTTATCTTGCATTAGTTTTTTGTACATGTAGTCATCAAATACTTTTAGGATGATTTTTTTATTACCTATAGCGCTATATGCATATAGGGTGCTTTCTATATGGAATATGTTTTGATATATTTCTTTTTTTTTATAAGAATTTAGATCTTTACTATGTAGGTGTAGGTCTTGCATAATAGTTTCCTCCTTTAAAAGTAATGTGTATTATATCATAATAGATATATTTGTCTATAGTTTTTTTAATAAATTAACTAACTAGTTACTATGTGTTGACAGTGATAAATATTTTGTGTATAATAGCTAAATATGTGGAAGGAGGGTATGTATATGAAATATGAGATACCTGGTATAGATAAGAATGTGACGATTAAGTATTATGAAATATCTAGGAATAATAAGAATATTATTATTTATTTTATGAATGGGAAGAGGAGTGTTATTAGGAATACTGATGATAATCTTAATAATCTTGATAATGTGATGATGGAACAAGGAGAGTGTTTTGCTCACAGAGGTAGTGAAGCTACTGCTAGAAAGAAAGTAAATACTTCTATTTTGATTTCAGGTGCTTTAGTGGCATTGGTGATATCTTCAGTATATTTTTATGCGATGTATGAGGCTCTAGCTACTTCAGTAGTTGGTGGTGTTAATATTGTTTATGCTACAGTTGTTACTTTTCTTGCAGGTACTTTGGGATATGTTTCTTTTAAGGTAATAGGTAGGGAAGTTATAAAGGAAATAAGGAATGTTATTTTTAATATTAAGAATAAGAATGTTGTTAATCAGAGTAAGATGTATGAGTATTATTTGGATAATTATGATGTGTATAATAGGGATAAGGATAAGAGTGTTAATATTAATAATGTAGATACATATAAGTATAAGGATTTATTTAGTATTAAGGAAGATATTTTGAGGGAAGAATTTATAGAAGATAATATTACTAGATGTAAGGTTAGAAAGAAAACTAAGTAAAGTGTGATTACTTAGTTTTCTTGTTAATTCCAATCATACTACCTATCATAGAGCTAAGGAGTAGGATTATACATAGAATGATTATTTTATAACTGAATTTAGTTTTTGTTAGTATGTTAAAGATTATTATTATTAAGGTGTATATTCCTCCAAATTTTAAGCCTGCTAGGTATCCTTTGTTAGTTTTAGTTTTACCTATTAGGTATCCTCCTATAAATAGGGATATTACTAGGTTTATAGTGTTTAGGATATTAGTGGTAGTTATGTTTATTATGTTTAAGTAGCTTAATGTAGTTGTTATGAATGTAAGTATTAGTAGTATTCCTAAGGATATACCTAAGTATTTTAAATATTTTATAATCATATATAGCTCACCCTAATTATATATATGTAGATGTATAAAAAATTATACATTTGACCATAATGATAATGGTGATGATATGGATTATATAACTATTATAATTAGGTCAATATTCTTTTATTTTGTTATTTTTTTAATATATCGTATTATGGGTAAGAGGGAAGTTGGGCAATTAGGTATTATAGATTTGATTGTGTCTATCTTAATAGCTGAGTTAGCGATTATTAGTATTGAGGATTTAGAAGCTAGTATATGGATGAGTTTAATACCTATAATTACTATTACTTGTTTACAGATTGTTTTAGCTAGGCTTACACTTAATGCTCCTAAGTTTAGAAATTTTTTAGATGGTAAGCCTTCTGTTATAATTAATAATGGGAAGGTTAATTATAAAGAAATGATTAGACAGAAGTATAATTTGGATGATTTATTAGTGCAAATTAGAGAGAAGGGAAATAAGTCTATTGAAGAAATAGAGTATGCTGTACTTGAGAATAATGGTACTTTATCAGTATTTCCTTATGAAGATAAGAAATCTTATTTTCCTCTTGCTTTAATATTAGATGGAGAGATACAAGAAGAAGTACTTAGAGGTATTAATAAAGATAAGAAGTGGTTATATAAAATATTAGAAGATAGGTCTTTAGAGTTAAATCAAATATTTTATGCTTTTTATAAAAATAAAAACGTATTTATAATAAAAAATAATGACTTGTTATGATTTAATCTTGTCATTATTTTTTCGTATCATAGATTCTATACTAACTTCGTAAAAATTAGCGAGCTTTATTAATAAATATAGAGGGATATCTCTACTATTTTCATAATAAGAATAGGCTCTTTGTGAAATACCTAAATAATTAGCTATTTCTGCTTGAGAGAGTTTATGTTTTTCTCTTAAGCCTTTTATTCTTCTTCTAATATAGCTAATATTAGTATCATAAATGTAACCCATGTGTCTACACCTCAAAGAATATTTTACCTTAGAACAAAAAGTTCTTATAGTAATTAGAATATATTGTTCTATAATTAATTATAAAGTTTAATTACTAGTTAACAGATATTTCATTAGACATTATTTTGTTAATATTTTATTTTCAAAATAAAAAAAGGTAGTTAAAATGAAAAGTGATAATATATAGAATTAAGGGAAATGATATATAATAACTTGTTGTGTGTTGTAAAATAAATTATGGTATAATATCTTTAATAGCCAGGAGCTGAGAGTATATGAGTATTTTACCTTTAGAATTAGTGGATGCCGGGAATGGTAAGAAATATGATAAAGGTTATAGAATTGTATATTTTGAAAATAGTAATAAATATTCAATTGGTGCATACAGCAGAACAATTGAAGGATTTATGATTGGTTTTGCTGAGTGTAATCCAATTATAGATGAAGATGATATACCACCATTTGTTTCTATAGATGACATCTTAGAAAGATGTTTAAATCTATATAATGATATAAATGAGGTAACAATATATAAAACTGATGGAACATGTATTCAAAAGAAAGATAGAAATATAGCAAAATATAATATAAAATAGGGCTCAAGATGTTAATTCTATTTATGTAATTTAATTGCAAAAGTTTAATACTACTAACTATTTAATTACAAATGGAGCAGGTATGGTAGATGCTTATTTATACAAGAAGAATATTAGGAGAGTTCCTGTCGCAATTCCTTCCGTTTTGTTTTAACGACTTACTAGAATAATAAAAGAATATAGATTTAGTATGAATACTTATATCTATATTCTTTATTTTAAACCTTTCTTGATGTTTATTAGTATTGTTTGTTTTTCTTCTTCAGTAGAATTATTCCAACTAAGTTCGAATAATACTCCTAGTCCTATTAAGGGTTCTTCTTCTTTAGATGAGATAGAGTCATCTATGGATTTTTTTATATCTTCTATGGTGTCATCTTTGAAATTATTGATTATATATTTACGCATATCCATGTTATATTTCCTCCTAGTTATATTATGAGTAAATATATAAAATTTATGTAAAAAGAAAGATAAGATAGATGAATTTATTGACAAATATTGTTATAAATGTAATAATTATAATAGAGGTGAGGCTTGATGATTGATTATAAGTGTGAATACTTAGAACAAATAACTAGATTATATAAAGATTATATAGATGCTTTTTATTTAAATAGTAAGAATAGTAAGAAGAAAAAAGAAGAGATAGAGAGAATGAATGAATTACTTAAGGAGATAGTTGGGTTAACTAATGTTAAGTATTTAGATAGTTATAATGCTCTTGTTAATAAAAAGAATGGTAGTTTAGATGATAAGCTTGATACTCTTCATAAGCTTGAGGATTTGATTAGAGATAGGATTAATGTTTTAGAGGAATATGCTTCTTTGCATGAAGAAGTTACTAAGGTTGATTTGTCTAGTATTTTTGATATTGGGAGTCTTTCTTCTTCTATGGATATTGTGTCTAATAAGATTACTATTATTAATAATTATTTAGCTAATTTAGAAGAGGCTAAGAAGATTAATTTGGATAATGAGGATACTAAGGTTAAGTTAGATAAGCTTAATGCTAAGAAAGAAATTAATGATAATATTAATAAGGAGATGGAAGAGGAGTTAAATGTACTTCTTAATAAGATTATTAGTGATAATGATGGGTTTAATCTTGATAAGAATGTTGTTATGGAGTATTTTATGCAATATCAAGAGTTATATTCTAAGGCTTGTGAGCAAGTTTCGGATAATTCTATTACGCAGGAGTTGTATGATATGGCTAAGTCTAATTATTTAGAGTATAGTATAGAGAATGCTCTTGTTAAGTTAAGGGATATTATGAATGAGGTTGCTTGTAATTATTTAGAGTGTGTTCTTAAGAGAAAGATGATTAGAGATATCATTCATGAGGGTTTAGATAGTGATGTGTTTTCTTCTTTGGAAGAGTTGCTTGATAAGCAAGGTATGAAGTTAGAGTTACAAGATAAGGATATTAAAGAGGAAGAGTTACTTACTAGTGTGATGGATAATAATAATAAGAGATTACATGAGTTAGAGGAATTAAATAAGAGGGAATGTGTACTTAGGGTTATTAGTTTAGATAGTGATGTTAGTTCTAAGAGTGAAGATGTTTCTTCTTTGAAGGTAGAAGATGGTTCTAATTGTAATGTAGATAAGGATGGTTTTCATGTAGTGGAAGTTAGTCCTATTGATGTTATTAAGAATCCATATGCTGGTAGTGATAAGAATGCTTCTTTTACTTCTAATGATATTATTACTAAGAAATATTCTGCTCCTAATTGGCTTGTTTATGCTGTTGTAGAGAGTGAGCATAAGTTTATTAATTGGTTTGATAAGCTTAATGCTTTGATTAAGAGAAAGAGGTATTTGAAAGATGAGCGATAGGATATATAAGGTTAATGATGTTATTGAGATTAATAATAATGAGAGTTATGTTATTGTTAGTAAGGTTAATTATAGGGATGTTGATTATTATTATATAGTTCTTTTGGATAATGTTAAGAATGTGCTTAAGGATGTTTGTAAGATTATTAGGATAGATAATAAGGATGGTATTGATGTTATATCTTTGGTAGAGGAAGTAGATATTTTGGAAGGTTTAATACCACTTTTTAAGAAGCAATATTCTTAGGGTAATAGAGGTGATATGTATGCTAGATAAGGAAAGAAAGTTATTAGAAGGTTTAGTAGAGGTATGGGGCAATGATTATAAGAAGAGTAAGGGGAGAGTTGCTCTTGATAAGTATTTGCTAAATTTTAATAAGTTAGATAGGTTATATGAAGAAGAGTATTTAAATAATATTAATAGTATTAGAGAGAAGAAAGATGATTTATTTAGAGAGTATGATCGTCTTGGGAAGCTTACTTGTTTTATTGATAAGCGTCTTAAGGATAGGGAGTATTTGGTAAATAATTATTTGGAAGTTACTGGAGGAGAGTATCCTAATTATACTAGTGTTGCTTTGGAGGGGGAATTTGATAATATTAGGAATAGGTATGATGTTATTTCTAGTTATTTGGATAATATTTCTAAGTTAGATAGTTTAAGGGATAGTAATCTTGTTAATAATAAAAAGTTGTTAGAGTTGCAAGAGGAGTTAGTATCTTTAGAGAGTAAGAATGCTTCATATGAGGATGAGCTTAAGGGCTATTTTGATGATAATTTTATTGTTAATGTTAGTAATCATATTGATTATGAGGATAGGAATAAGTTATCTTTGATATATGATGAGAGGACTTCTAAGATAGAGGAATTTCTTGGTAGTAATAGTGATATTTTAAAGGAAGAGGAGCTTACTAAGATTAGGTTTGAGAATTTTAATATCAAGTGTCAGTTGATGCTTTTTGATATTAATAGGTTGCTTTCTAATAGGTGTCTTAAGTATGATGATATGCTTAGTAAGAGGATGGATATTTTAAAGCTTATTGATAAGAGGGAATCTTTGATTAAGAAGTATGATTTTAAGGTATATAGTGATGATTATTTAGAGCTTGTTAATTTGATTAATAAGCAAATAGAGTTACTTAAGCCTCAGATAGAGTGTATTAATAAGATAGATTTGATTAATAAGGATATAGAGATGAATGTTAATTCTATTGAAGAGGTAGAGAAGGATAATAATACTAAGGAGATATTAGATATTAGGAGGGAATATAATTTAATTAATAATGATATTAAGTTAGATAAGGAGCCTAATTATAATACTGTTAGTAAGGTTAATGAGATGCTTGATAAGAAAATGTCTTCTTCACCTTCTCTTAATATAGAAGAAGATATTATGAAGGAAGAAGAGAATTTAGCTAAGATACTTAAGGATTTGGATATTAAGGTAGATAAGATACCTGCTTTGGATAGGGTTAATACCAAGAGTGATGGTAATACTTCTTATGTAGAAGTTAATAAGGATAGTGATAATCATTCTAATGTAAAAGAGGATAGTAATGATGATATTCCTGATTTGAACGAGGTTATTAAGGCATTAGAAAAAGAGTATCCTAATGATTTACCAATAGAGCATGATAATGGTTTTCATAAGGATAGTAAGTCTAGTTATGATGGGTTAAAAGATGGTGTAGATAAGGATAATTCTTTGGATAAGGAAGTTATAGAAGATAAGGAAGCTATAGAGGATAGGAAAGGCATAGAGGATAATAATTTTTCTAAAGCTATGGATAGTGTAGAGTTAGAGGATATAGATGATGATGGTTTTAAATCTTTTAAGTTTGATGAAAATAATCTTAGTTTCTTGAATGGAGATAATTTTTTAGGAAAGGAAGAGTAATCTTCTTTTTTTAGGTAGTTAAAAATTAACTATTTATTTAGATTTGGAAATGGATATGGATTTTTACATATAATTTTATTTATGGTATAAAAATCCGTAAATAGGGTGTATTTAGTGTGAAAAAAGATAAATATATAGTATAATAATTATAGAAATGAGTGATATTATGGAATTGATAGGAGAATTACTTTGTAAGTTAGATATTAGTACGGATAGGGAAGATATGTATTTGACTGCGCTTACGCATACATCTTATTCTAATGAGCATAATAATTGTGATAATTATGAGAGGTTGGAGTTTTTAGGAGATGCTGTTTTGGAGCTTGTTGTTAGTGATTATTTGTTTAATGCTAAGCATTTAGAAGAGGGTTCTATGACGAAGATGAGGGCTTGTTATGTGTGTGAGGCAGCGTTATATGATTATGCTTTGAAGTTAGAGTTTCCTAAGTATGTAAGAGTTGGTGAAGGTATTAAGTTAAATGATACTATTTTAGCGGATATGTTTGAGGCTTTTGTAGGGGCATTATATGTAGATAAGGGATTTTTTGTTAGTAGGAAGTTTATTTTGGATATGGTTGTTCCTTATGTTAAGAAGGGTGTTAATTTTTTACAGGATTATAAGTCTAAGTTACAAGAGTTGGTTCAAACTTATAAGAAGAGTGTTTATTATGATATTGTTAAGGAGTCAGGGCCTGCTCATGATAAGACGTTTGAGTGTGTTGTTAAGGTAGATGATATTGTTATGGGTCATGGGGTTGCTTCTTCAAAAAAGGGTGCAGAGCAACAAGCGGCTAAGGAAGCTTTAAGTAAGCAAGCTAAAATAAAGTAAGTAGATAATTATAGCTATTATTATAGACATTAGGATATGGAATATTCTGGCTATAAAAAATGGTTTATAGGGAATGTCTGTGTTTTCTAGGGAGCTTAATACTTGTGCATGGATGCATAGGCCTCCAAAGGATAAGAAGCTTGTGGTTATTAGTATTTTAGCTAAATTACTTATATTTAAGTAAGATAGGTATTCTAGGGCACCAGTTATTTCTAGTATGCCTTTTATGAGTAGGGTACCTTTTTCGTTTATGTTTATGTTGTTTGTAATTATGTTAGTTAAGATTAGAAAGAATGTTATGGTTCCTAATATCATTAGTAAGCTACTTACTGCATTTTTAATCGTGGTCATTAGTAGTTTAGGGAAGTTGTTATTATATGTGTTAGGGTTAGAGGTTATATTAATTTTATTTTTGACAAAGTATAAGATGATTATGTTTGGGATGTAGTGAGATAGTAGGATGATTATGCTTATTTTTATATTTCCATTAAAGAAGGTGGTTATAGCTCCTAGGATAAATAGGGGATTAGAGAAATGAGTGCATGTAAGGAGTAAGCTAGCACTGTGTTTGTCGATTTGTGAGTTATCATACATTACTTTTATATATCTTGATGATGATGGGAAGCCACTTAGCATGCTTAATATCATAATCATTATGATGTTTTTGTCTATTTTTGTTTTCTTAAATAAGTAGCCTATGTATTCGCAGATGTTATAATTTATTAATATTTCACTTATTATAAACATAGGAAATAAAGAGGGCGCTAAGATGTTTAGAAATATATTTATACTAGTACTAAAAGAGGCAGTTACTAGGCTTTTATTTAGTAATACGCTTATTAATAAGTAAATAAAAAAGAAAAAGATAGCTTTGTTTAGAATATTTTTTTTCATATTATACCTTCTTTGTAAAATATATGATGGAAATATTTAATTAATAATTAGATTGGAGGTAATTATGGGTAGAATAAAGAATTTTTTTAAGGAGAATATTAGTTATATAGTTGTTTTTATAATTATGATGGGGATAATATATATAAGGCTTCCTTATTATATTATGATACCTGGAGGGACGATAGATATTAGTGATAAGGTTATTCTTAGTAATGGGCATAAGTTAAATGGTAAGGTTAATATGTTATATGCTTCAGAAGTAGAGGCAACGATACCTACTTATTTGTTTTCTTTGTTTAATGATAAATGGGATTTGTTTAAGAATGAAGAGAGGATGATAGGGAATGAGAGTTTGAGGGATGTTAATATTAGGGAGAAGTTGTTGTTAGAAAATTCAGTTGATAATGCTATATATGCTTCTTATAAGTTGTTAGATTATGATATTAATATTACTGATGTTAAGGATTATGTTATTGGTAAGAGTGAGGATAGTACGTGTGATTTTGTAGTGGGGGATATTATTACTTATGTTAATGATATAGATATTAATAGTATTAATTTAAATGAATATATAGATAAGTTTGATGTTGGTGATATTATTAATTTTAGGGTAATTAGTGATGATGTGGAAGTTAATAGGAGTTGTAGTGTAGGTTTAGTAGATGGACTTAAGAAGTTAGGGGTAGTGTTAATTCGAAATTTTGATTATAAGTTAGATGGGGTTGATATTAATTTTAGTGGTAGAGAAGGAGGTAGTTCTGGAGGATTTATGATGAGTCTTAGTATATATTTATCTCTTAGTGATGAAGATATTTTAAAAGGACGTGTTATCGCGGGTACTGGGACTATTGATTCTTTAGGTAATGTTGGAGAGATAGGTGGAGTTAAGTATAAGATAATAGGAGCTTATAGGAATAATATAGAGTTGGTTTTTGTTCCTTATGAGAATTATGATGAAGCTATATATATTAGAGATAAATATAAGTATGATATGGATATAGTTAAGGTTAAATCTTTACAAGAGGCGGTTGACTATTTAAGAAGTAATTAAGATATTTTTTATTTTTTACTTGTTATGATGTCTATTTTATGGTATTATTATTTATATAAGATACGTAGGTGATATTTATGGAAAATAAGGTAATAAATAAAAAGCAGTTATTTATAATTATTTTATCTATTTTGTTAGTTATAGTTGGTAGTACAGTAGCTTGGTTTACTTGGAGAAGTGAAGATGATACTAAGCTTGTACTTACTGTTGGAGATATCGCAGAGATAGTTTATGATAAAGGTAATAGTATTAGTGCTTCAAATATAGGACCTGTTCTTGATATAAATGATGGAGAGTATACAACGTTTACTTTTAGAAAGAGAATTGAGGCATCATATGATGTTGGGGTATATATTACTCCTAGTACTCTTCCAAGTGGACTTAAGGAAGATAGTTTTAAGATAGCTCTTATGAAGAGTAGTGATGGTAATAGTTATAGTTTGGTAAAGGAAGTTAGTTTTAAGAATAAAAATGTGGGTACTAAGTACTTAGTTTCTGGAGATACTATTACTGATGCGGTTACATATTATAAAGTGGTTATATATATAGATGGTAAGATGATAAATCCTAATAGTATGATGGGGCAAACTTTTAGTGGGGTTATTTCAGTAGAAGGAGATAAAGATGGTTGCTTTATTGATGATGTAGAGCCTAATGCTCCAGTTCTTGCTGATGGAATGATACCTATTAAGTGGGATGGAACTAAATGGGTAAAGGCAAGTACTGATAATTGGTATAATTATAGTAATAAAGAGTGGGCAAATGCTGTGATGGTTAGAACAGATAAGGATTCTAATGTTAATGGTTCTAGTTCTAGGGAACAATATATGAGCGCTATAGAAGGTACAAAGATATTAGAAAGTGATATATTAGCTTACTATGTATGGATACCAAGATATAGGTATAAGTTATTTAATGTAAGTTCTGAGGTAATGAGTTCAATAGAGATATGTACTCAGTTTGAAAGTGGTACTCCTGCTAAGCAAGCAGGTAGTGTAAATGGGTCATGGCTAACTCATCCTGGGTTTACTTACGGAGAAGATGAATTATCGGGTATTTGGGTAGGTAAGTTTGAGACTAGTGTAGATGATAACGATGCGTGTTATACTAGCCCATCAAGTACTAATTGTAATAAAGCGTTAAGTAGTCCTAGGATTAAACCTAATAGGTCATCTTTGATATATCAAAATGTGTCAAATCAATTTTTGACTGCGCAAAAGATTGGTACTGTGACTTATTTGACACCAGATGGGGTAAGCAAGACAGATGCCCACATGATTAAAAACACTGAGTGGGGAGCAGTAGCTTATTTAAAACAAAGTAGATATGGTCTTGGTGTAGAAGCAATTGCTAATAATTCGTATAAAACTTCTGCTGAACCAAATTATATGGCGGGATGTGGTCCTAAGAGTTTAACTGATTATAATAATTCTACTACAACATGTAATGCTTATAATACAGATATTGGTGTTAAGGCATCTACTACAGGCAATATTACGGGAGTATATGATATGGCAGGAGGATCTGATGAGTATGTTATGGGTATACTTAAGACTAGTAATGGTACGGGATTAAGTTATGCTAGTACGGGCTTTACTACAAGTACATTACCTCTAGGAAGTAAATATGTAGATGCTTATACATATGGTACTGATGTGAATGATTTTTCAAGAAGAATACTAGGGGACGCTACTGGAGAAGTAAAAGGTTGGTATGGAGGTAGGTTCGGTTTTCCATTTAATACTTATACTGTTTTTAGACGTGGTGGTATGGCTGGTGCTTATTATTCAGGTATATTCTATTTCTATAGAGATAATGGTTATTCTTCTAATTATTATTCTTTCCATTCTGCTTTAGCGGTTAATAAATAGATATATATTCCACTAGATAAAATATTTATATTATAATACTTATGTATAGAGTAATTAGCATAAAAAAAAATATCATTTTGATATGAACCCCGTTTCTTGGACAAAACAGAAACGAGGTTTTTATATGGCAAAATTAAGTTATGATGATAAAATAA
>CAKOLI010000002.1 GCA_934096265.1 uncultured Bacilli bacterium
AAATTAGAAATTAGTATATAATATTCGCCTTGAGGTGATATTATGAGCTTTGAAGAAGCTTACAAAGAATTTTTAATATATGTTTCTAAACGACATAAAAAACAAGGTTTAGTTGCACTAGAAAGCAATTTTAATTGTAGAATACTACCCTACTTTAAAAATAAAAATATTTATAATTTGTCTAAATCTGACATTTTGGGTTGGCAAAACTACATTTATGACTTTAATTTTAAAAATAGTTATAATGATAAACTTTTTATAGAGTTTCGTAAATTTTTAAAATTTTGTAGTACTTATTTTGACTTACCTGATAGTATTTTTAAATGTTTTGAACCGTTTGTAAAAAAATGTGAACAGGATGATAGCGATTTTTATACGTTAAAAGAATTTAATAAATTTATTAAGTGTGTTGATAATCCAATTTATAAGCAATTTTTTACTTTTATGTTTTTTACTGGTACTAGACCAGGAGAAACTTTCGGTTTGCGTTTTTGTGATTTAGAAAACAATACTATTCATATTAGACATAACTTAACTACTAAAGGTGGTAGATTTTTGGATACTCCTAAAAATCAGAGTTCTTTACGTGATATTAAAATTGATAATATACTAAAAAAAGATATATTAAATCTTAAAAAGTTATATTACTGCAAGTATAAAGTTCTAGATAATGAGTTATTTATATTTGGTGGTTTAAAGCCTTTAGCTCCTACAACTGTTAACAGATATAAAAAAAGAGCTTGTCAGAAAGCGAATTTAAGGCCTATAACGCTTCATCAGTTTAGACATAGCCATGCTACTCTATTAATTAAAAACGGTGTTATGTTAAATGAAGTTTCACGTAGATTAGGCCATTCTAAGACAAGCACTACATTAAATGTTTATTGTCATACTTCAAATGAACAAGAAAAAAAGAGTATTAAAACTCTTAATTTCTTACGATTAAATATTTTTGCACTAGAAAGCAATTTTAAAATATTTAAATCTATATTTAAACACTTTTTCAATGTTTAAATCATATTTATGGCGGAGTAGAAAGGATTTGAACCTTCGCGCCAGTTTCCCAGCCTACACCCTTAGCAGGGGCGCCTCTTCAGCCTCTTGAGTACTACTCCAAAGCACATATTAATTTTAACTTAAATATTTTAAAAAGTCAACATATTTAAGCAAATTAGACATATATTTTTTTAGGTGATAAATATGATTAACATAGATGGTATAAATATTAATTACATAGAATGTGGTATAGGGCCAAATATTATCCTAGTACATGGATGGCTAGCTAGTCATAAATATTTTAATAAATTAATAAACAAACTATCCAAAACATACAAAGTATATGCTATAGACTTACCAGGCTTTGGAGAAAGCAATATCCCTCCTATTGTCTATAATACTCATAACTATGCCAATATATTAAAAGAATTTATAACTAAACTAAACATTGATAATCCTACTCTAATAGGCCATTCCTATGGAGGTAAAGTAATAATAGACCTAGTAACCGAGACTAATATTAAAGTAAATAAAATAGTCTTAATATCCACTCCAGGAATTAAAGCTAAAAAAACTATTAAACAAAAACTAAATACATATAAATATAAAATATTAAAAAAATATATTAATATAACTTATAAAAATGAAGAAAAGAATATTAAAAAAAATAAATTACAAGAAAAATATGGTTCTTATGACTATAATCATTCTAAAGGTATAATGAAAGATATACTAGTAACAGTAGTAAATGAAGATTATACACCTAACTTACCTAAAATAAAAGTGCCTACTCTTCTTATATATGGAGAGTATGACACTGCAACACCTATAAAATGTGCTAAAAAAATGAATAGTTTAATAACTAACAGTGGACTAGTAATAATAAATAACTCTAACCATTTTCCATTTATTACTCACTTAGATAAATGCTATTTAATAATAGATACATTCTTAAAAAGTAAATAAGATTATATTAATATATAGTTAATAATCTTATCTAAAGTAAGATTAGTAATAAGTATTACAATAGAAGCTATAG
The DNA here is from genome assembly GCA_934096265.1 of uncultured Bacilli bacterium. Classification (GTDB taxonomy): domain Bacteria; phylum Bacillota_I; class Bacilli_A; order RF39; family UBA660; genus JAEDMO01. The sequence continues at coordinate 2,036 of CAKOLI010000002.1, forward strand.
CAAGAAAAGGCCCAAAAGGTATCATATTATCCCGTCTACTAAAAAGCACATATAAAGCAATAGGAAATGCTAAAAAAGTCCCTAAAAATACTGCTACAATAGACATATCAAAGCCAAGTACTAAGCCAAATAAAAACATTAACTTAATATCCCCTCCACCAAGAGACTCTTTATTAAATATAAAATCTCCAAGTAATTTTAAAGCATATATAGTTAAAAAAGCATACACTCCATCTAACACATGAAACCCCGTCTCAACTAGTGAACAAGTATTAAGATAATAAACAATTATACTAACTATACCAACAAATAATACCTCATCTAATATAATCATATATTCTATATCACTTACTATAATAATAATTAAAGTAGATACAAATAACAAAGCAAGTATTAACTTAGGAGTAAATAAAAACTTATTATAACAAGTAGCAAACAATATACCAGTAACAATCTCAATAATAAGATTACTAGGGCTAATCTTAGCCTTACAACTCTTACATTTACCCCCTAAAAATATATATGATAATATTGGTATTAACTCATACCATTTAAGTTTCTTACCACAACTATCACAAGAAGAAGGAGGTGCTATAATTGACTTTCCCTTAGATAGTCTGCAGGCAACAACATTAAAGAAAGAGCCAAATATAGTACCAAAGATAAAGAATATAAAAATATAAAAAGTATGCATACTTACCTCCTACACTCCTACTTGATTATATATATCAAACATCGGAATAATTATAGATAACACAATAAACCCTACTACAACTGCAAGAAAAATAATCATCGCAGGCTCTATCAAGCTTTTAAGCTGAGTAATCAAAACCTTTTGTTCTTCCCCATAATGCTCCGCGACATTCTCCATCATATCTCCCATACGACCAGTTCTCTCACCCGTAACAAGCATCTCATATGCTGCCTCAGGAAATGCCCATTGATTTTTAAAAGCATCTGACATACTACGCCCCGCGGCTAAATTACTAACAGCATCCTTTATTAACATCTTATATATCTCATTATTAGTAATTTTCCCAAGTATTTCCATACTATCAGTAATAAACACATCATGCTTAATCAAAGAAGCAAAAGTCTTAGTAAACATAACTATCTCATTATATTTAATAATTGACTTAATAATAGGAATATGCATTGCTATATATTGCATAATATACCTTGCAGAAGTAACATATTTATATAAAAGTACCAACACTAATATAATACACACAAAAAGTAGAGCAATAACCAAAATATTTCTATCTACAAAACTACTAAAATTAAGGACAAACTTAGTAATTGGAGGAAGAGTTGCCCCCGCTCCAGAATAAATAGCAACAAACTGAGGAACAACATATAAAATTAAAAAAGTAATTACCGCGATAGAAACAACAAAAACAACACTAGGATATGTCATCGCGGATATTATTTGCTTACGATTACTTTCCATAGTCTTATAATAACCCGCCATATCATCTAACGTCAAAGCAAGTTGCCCTGTCATCTCCGCTGATTTAATCATATTAATCAAAAGCTTAGGAAACGCTCCCCCCTGCTTTATCATAGCCTCACTAAAATTCTCACCAGAATTTAACTCATAAACAACCTTCTGATATAACTTCTTCTCATTCTTATTCTTAGTCTGCCTACTAAGAATCTTAACAGCGTCCACAAGAGGAATACCTGCTTTAATATAAGTAGATAACTGCGTTAAGAAAAATATCAACTGCTTATTACTAAGCTTCCTAGTACTACCGAGCTGAGCAAGCCCTAACCTACTAGAAAACTTATCCAAAGTAATACTGTATACCTGATACCCTTGACTAAGCAAAAAAGAATGCACCTCTAACTCAGAATAAGCATCAAAATACCCACTCATACTCTTTCCCTCTAAATTCTTAACAACATAATTATATCTCTTCTTACTCTTATGACGTACTGAACTAGCATCAGTAACCACATACTCCTTAGCATCAGCTTCCTTTAAAGAAGAAGACCCAATAGGCTTATTCAGCATAGAAAAACCCTTACATAATAACTCAAATATCTTCTTCTCTAGTCTATATATCATCAAAAAAGGCCACAGTATAATATTTAGTATCATAACCATCACTCACTTTATATTCTTCTTATCTAACTATTCTATAAATATTGTATCATATTTTTTAGTATTTTTGTACCTTTTTCCTAAAAAAAACATATATTATTTTAGAAGGGGGGTATTTATATGTTTGGTAATGGCCCTATCCCACCAATATATAACACTCCATATCCTAATTACCTAACTAATTCCTTAACTTCACCATCTATCTTAGGACGTGGAAGTGGCATAGGCCTATTTAATAGAGCAAGCAGTCCTGGTATCTTAGCAAAACTAAAAAGCAGTGGAGTAACCTTAAGTGGAATACTTACCAATACCCAAAAAACCCTAGGAGTAGTAAAAGAGGCAATCCCAATCATAAAACAAACAGGACCCATGATTAACAACATGAAAACAATGTTTAAAGTAGCAAATGCCTTCAAAAACGAAACAACTAATACAAATACTACTACTACTACAAAAAAAACGCAAACTACCAATACTAATAATAACAAAAAAGAAACATTAGAAAAAACAGCAACATCAACACCAGACTTCTTCATATAAAAAGGAAGATGTAAACACTTACAATCTTCCTTAGCATTATATAATGCTACTATAATATATGCCTAATATGGATTAATATCCATATTTTTTTATTTTATATCATCTAACTTAACACTAACTAACTTACTAACACCAGACTCTTGCATCGTAATACCATATAAAATATCTGCATACTCCATAGTCTTCTTCTTATGCGTAATCAATATAAACTGTGTCTTATCACGATAAAGCTCCAAATACTTACCAAATCTATCTACATTAGCTTCATCTAAAGCCGCTTCTACTTCATCTAAAATACAAAATGGTACAGGCCTTACATTAAGTATAGCAAAAAGCAAAGCAATCGCAGTCAAAGTCTTCTCTCCACCAGATAACAAAGATATTGACTTCAAACTCTTACCCGCAGGAATAGCTTCAATATCCACCCCAGTTTCCAAAATATTATCAGGATCAGTAAGCTTAAGCCTAGCCTTACCACCTCCGAATAACAACTTAAATACCTTATCAAACTCTTCATTAACACTATCAAACGTAGTAATAAACTTATCCTTCATTACACAGTCCATCTCATTAATAATCTCCAACAAAGTATTCTCTGCAGAATGAAGCTCCTCCCTTTGAGAACATAAGAAACTATACCTCTCATTAACCTTCTCATACTCATCAATAAACAAAGTATAAACCTCTCCCATATCCTTAATCCTACTCTTAATAGCATTAACCCTACTTCTAGCAATCTCACTATCCATATCCAAACTATACTTATCCTTTGCCCCCTCAAAAGTAAGATTATACTCCTCATTTAAATAATTAAGATAATTATCTAACTTACCTTCTACCTTTAACAAAGTAATACTAATATCATTTAATTCCTTATTATTCTTAGCTATCAAAGCATTATTCTTCTTAGATTCACTCTCCATATCCCTAATACTATCACTAACCATATTCTTATCAAAAAGCAAATTCTTTAAATTATTCTTTAACTCACTAAGCTTATTACCACACTCTGATATATTCATAAAAAGCTTATCCTCTTCACTCTTATTATCCCTATTAATAGTATTATACTCCATATTAAGAGAATTAAGATTAACACTAAGCTTATTAAACAACTCTTCCTTACTACTTATACTATCACTAACAACAAGATAAGATGCTCTATTCTTATGTATCTTACTATCAACATCATACATTACTTCTTCTAACTTACCTAACTCTTCCTCTAAATAACTAAGCCTATCATTATTCCTAATAACCAAATTATTCAAATTAGCCAAATCCGCTTTTAACTTAACAACACTGCCCTTATCTCTAATAGAACCACCTACCAAAGAACCACCTGCATTAACAACCTGACCATCCAAAGTAACAATACGATACTTATAATCAATCTTCTTACTAATTATATTAGCACTATCCAAATCCCTAGCAACTATAGTAGAACCTAACTCCCTAGCAATAACCCCTTCATACTTCTTATCATAACTAACTAAATCAAGTAATATCCCAAGATAATTATCACAACCATTTAATATATCTATAACATCTTTAGGAATAAACCTTCCCTTTATAGTATCAATAGGATAAAATGTTGCCCTACCTAAATTATGCTCCTTAAGATAATTAATACACAAACTAGCACACTTAGCATTATCTACTACTATATAATTACTAGAAGAAGAAAGCGCAATACTAAGAGAAGTACTATACTTACTATCCGTATTAACCAAAGCCCCAATAACATTATGTACGCCCTTAAACTTAGGATTATTTAAAACACTCCTAACAGAAGAAGGAAGCGTCTCATTATTATTAATAAGATTCTCTAAATTATTAATCTGATACTCATAATCAGTACCAAGCCTATTACACTTATCTATTTCCCTATTAGTATTAAATAACTTATTCTTTAAATCCTCATACTTACTAGTTAAATCCTTATAAATAACATCTAACTTACCTAATTCTTCCTTACCAGAACTAATCTCCATCTTAACATTATTAATATCATTCTCACAAGCCAAAATATCTTCCTTCAAAGAAAACTTCCTAATATTAACATCATCACTACTTAACTGATACTTATTTCTCTCCTTAAGTAACTTAAGCTCCGTATTCAAATTCTCTTGCTCCAAAGTCTTCTTAAGAACCTCATCCTGACTAACCAAAATAGCCTTAGATAACTCCTCTTCCTTCTTCTTTAACTTCTCTATCTCTATAAAAGAATTATTGCTATCTTTCTCTATCTTAATAATACTATCCGTAAGTAACTCCTTCTTATCGTTCAAAGCTTGATACTCATTATTTAAAGAAACAACATCAGAAGCAATCAAAGCTACTTCTAAAGAAGTTAACTCCTCCTTAAGACTAATATACTCCTTAGCCTTTAAAGCCTCCTCCTTAAGAGGCTTAAGCTGTGCATCTAACTCACTAATAATATCACTAACCCTATTAATATTAGCATTAGTCCTATCTAACTTACGTAATGCCTCTTCCTTCCTTCTCTTATACTTAAGTACTCCAGCGGCCTCTTCTAATATTAACCTACGATCTATAGCCCTACCTGACAAAATATCAGATATCTTACCTTGTGAAATAATATTAAAACTCTCCCTAGAAGCAGAAGAATCCATCATCAAATCCGTAATATCCTTAAGCCTACACCTTTCCTTATTAAGATAATACTCACTCTCCCCATTCTTATATATAACCCTCTTAATAGAAACTTCATCATAAGAAGTATTTAAATGATGATCCGTATTATCAAAAATCAAAGTAACAGATGCAAAAGATGCCCCCTTCCTACTCTTAGACCCAGAAAAAATAACATCCGTCATATTCCCTTCGCCTCTTAAATTCTTAGAAGACTGCTCTCCCAATACAAACCTAACAGCATCTACTACATTACTCTTCCCACTACCATTAGGCCCAACTATCCCATTAATATTATCAACAAAATTAAACACCGTCTTATCACAAAACGATTTAAATCCTTGCATTACCATATATTTTAAATACATTACACTTCACCTAACTTACTATAGATAATTATAACTTATCTTTAATAAGTTTTCAAGATATCTCTTTATTTTTCTTATAAAATATGATATTATACCAAGTAGGTGATCTTATGAAAAAATATATATCTAAATATGCCTTAGCCATCGTAGGTATCATTTTCCTAATACTATTTGAAACAACAGGATACTTTCTAACCAAATTAATACAAGGACCTCCCAATATAATAAAAGAATTAAACATAATAAATTTACCCCTTGTACCATACTTTGTATACATATATGCTTCATGGTACCTATTACTAGGAATAATCCCAATGCATATATATACTAAAAACAAAAAAGTATATTACAAATACTTCACTTCCGCATTAATAAGCATCATCATTCTAAACATAATATTTGTAATATACCCAACTACCGTACCAAGAGAAGAAGTACTAAATACTAACCTAACTACCTATCTATTAAACATAATATACTACTTAGATACCCCCGCGGTAAACTGTTTCCCTAGTGCTCACTGCCTTATGTCATGCCTATTTATCATAAGCCTAATAGATACCAAAGAAATAAACAAGCAAATAAAAATATTTTACATAATTATATCTATCTTAATAATGCTATCTACTCTATTTATAAAACAACACATCTTTATAGATGTAATATCCGCTTGTATCATCGCTATAATCACATATTACATCACAGACAAAACAAATCTATATACAAAAATATATAAACTAATAGAAAAAAGCTACTAACACATAACCGTTAGTAACTTTTATTTTAATCAATATAAATAATATACTTCCTCATATACATCTTTAGTTTACCTATATTTAACTCTTTATTTGCTACAACACATTTATAATTAATTCCCCACCTCACTAATTAAATTATTATCTACTCTAATTACCTATATAAAATCTATTCTTATCATTATTTAAAGTAATCTTATCTAAATAATTTATTCTATCAAGAATAGAAGTACCTCTTAAATTATTTTCTATATCTTCAAAATCAATAGTGGTGCTATCTCTATTATAAATATATTTATCAGTATCATTATACTCATATTTCTTAATATCTTCATCTAAAAATCTATGACAATCATCACGAATAAAGAATACACCTTCTTTTACCTTTCTTGCAGGACTTCCACCATATATAGTATTTGATTTATATTCTTTATTAGTAACTAGTGACATTGCTCCAATTACAGCCCCTGAACCTATTTTAGTATTTTTTAATATCATTACCCTTTGAGCAATCCATACATTATCTCCAATAAAAATACTTCTACTTTGATTTATCCTCTTTTTAGTATTTATATCATAAATTATATGTGGATCGGCACTTCTAATGCAACATTCAGGAGCTATCATACAATTCTTACCAAAGAATAAATTAGTTTGTTCTGATATAACTATTTTAACTCCTTTATTTATCCAAATATTTTTCCCAAAATAGATAGTAGAATTGTTATATAGTTTAATATCAACAGTTATTTTATCTGTTGTCTTACATAAATATACAAGAGAATTATCCCCTCTAAATTCTATACTTGAATTAACTAAAGTTATTTCATCATTTATATATAAAATATTATTACTACCTATAAATTTCACTTTAGAGTTATCCAGATTAATATTACCTATTATTTTATTATTTCTTTCATCTATTATTTCTTTCATAATTTCCTCTCTTTCCACAAAAATATTATCATTTTAACACTTCTTATATAAATCTTTAAATAAAACTCCTTACATATTCATTATACAATATTTTTTTTAAAATAAAAGACCATTGGCACAAAAAAAATAAAAATTTTTTTCTATTTGTCAACAGTCTAAAAATAACATATCTATTATTTTAAAATTATCTTTTTGAATTGTTTTTTACCTTTTTGAATTACCAATGCATTATTTTCAAAAACATCAATAGTAATATATTTAGTTACGTCATTTGATTTATTGCCATTTATACTTATACCATTTTGTTCTATCATTCTTCTTCCTTCAGATTTAGATGGAACAATTTTTGTTAAAACTAATAAATCCGTTAGTAAGATACCATTTCCAACTAAAAATTTATCTATTTCTACTTCTTCAATATTTTCTGGGATGCCACCATTAGCAACAGTTGAATACCTTTTTTCTGCAAGTGAAATAAATTCTTCACCATGATACATTTTAATTATCTCTCTTGCATATACCTTATGAGCTTCTACTACATCTTCCCTCATTATTTTTTCAATATCATCAAGATTTAAATCAGTTGTCAATTTAAAATAATTCATTAATACATCATCAGGTATTCTCATTGCTTTTTCATACATTACTTCTGCAGGTTCATCAACACCAATATAATTTCCAAGTGATTTGCTCATCTTTTCTTTACCATCTAGTCCAACCAACAATGGAAAGCACATAACATCTTGTGGTTCTTGTCCATAATCACGCTGTAGTTCTCTACCTACTAATAAATTAAATGTTTGGTCTGTTCCACCTATTTCAATATCTGCATGTAACGCTACTGAATCATATCCTTGCATCAACGGATATAAAAATTCATGTATTCCTATTGGAATATTATTTTTAAATCTATTGTTAAAATCATCTCTTTCTAAGATTCTTGCAACAGTATATTTTCCAGTTAAATTAATCACATCTTCAAAAGACATTTTTGCTAACCATTCAGAATTATAAGCTATTCTTATCTTTTTTGGATCTAGTATTTTAGCAACTTGCTTAAAATATGTCTCTCCATTTTTTCTAGTTTCTTCAAAGCTTAGTGATGGCCTTGTTTTTGATTTACCAGATGGATCTCCAATCATTGCAGTAAAATCTCCAATAACAAAAACAATCTCATGCCCTAATTCTTGCAATATTTTTAATGCTCTAAGTGGTACTGTATGTCCTAGATGTAAATCTGGTCTAGACGGATCAGCACCGAATTTTACAACCAATTTCTTACCACTATTTAATTTTTTAATTAAAGTATCTTTATTATGAACTTCTACAGTTCTTCTTAATATTAAATCTATTTGGTCTTTTTTATTCATAATCATTCCTCCTTCTAAAAAAACCGCGATAATTTCTATCCCATAAGGACGAATTATCGCGGTACCACCTTAATTTATGATTAATAATCATACACTCAAAGTTATAAAGTAACTAACTAATAAACTCATAATATGTAATTCAATTGTATTATATGTTTAATTTCACCAAACTTAAACTCTCTAAAATATAACTAACACAATCTACTCTATCATTAATCAACATTCATTTAATATAAGATAGTTATATTATATCATATAACTATCTTTTTTACACTATTTTCGATTATTTTTTAATTAAAGTTTTCTTTACTTCTTGATTTTGTGCTAAATCATTCTTCTTTTTTTTTCAAGAACTTTAACATTACCATTATTTCCATTAACTTCAATTGCATCATGTTGATTACACAATTCTTCAAGAGCTTCCTCACCTATTCCGGTTACACATGGAATTCCTAATTCTCTACATACAATAGCAGTATGGCAGAGAAAACCTCCATATGCAGTAACAGCTCCTTTGGAATTCATCAAATGTGGTAACCAATCTGGATCAGTCATCATTGCTAATAATATTTTGTTAGCAACTATTTCATCACTTGGTGAATCTAAATATCTTCCCTCTCCAGATACAATGCCAGGTGCTGCAGGTATTCCAAATAACCCTTCTTCTTTTGAAGTTTCATATTCATTACTAACAATTACCTTTTTTGTAACAGGTCTAAATTGTAGCATAATTAATTCTCCATCCAAAATCATCCATTCAAAATCTGCATTACTACCAACTTTTTGTTGATACTCCAACATTTTGCTTCCAATTGCTTGATTATTTAATTCTAACGAATTAGCACATCTACCATCATTCCATATTTCAGAATGAGGTGTACTTGAGCCAGACACTAATTTTTCACCATTGCCGTAAACCCATTCAAGAACACCAGAATTATCAGAATTACCTATCCAAACCCCAGCATGAGTTGGTTCTTTAAATGATTGTATAACAACAGCCATATGTGGCTGATCAAGACCATTAACTTGAATATACTCTTTTAAACGTTCATTGTTTATTGAGTCTTTTACTTTAACAATATTTTCTAACACATCTTTAGGAGAAACATTTAAATATGAATCAAACATACCAGCGAAAGAATTTTTTTCTCCATCTTCTATATCTGCTGAACTTCTTACTGAATAATGATCATACTTTTCTTCCAAAAATTTTAAATCTTCAGTAGTTACATTAACTCCAGTTGGTACAACCATACTAAATGGTACTTTTATACCTTTACTATTTAGAACAGACAAGCCATACATTTTTCCACCTATAAATTTTACAACAAATTTTTTTATATATAATTCACTTAAAATACTGCATGTATCTAAATCCAATATCTTTTTTTCTGCCAGTGAATCAAATAATCTTTTTCTAAGTGTAAATTGTTCTAATGAAAATGAACCCATAGAATCATCTTTACAATATACTTGTTGTAACTTTTCTAAATATTTTCCATAACCTTCTTCAAAAAAGTCATGTTGTTTATCTTGCCATTGTTTTAAAATGATATACTTTTTTAATAAGTTATCTGATACCACCAAATTATTATCAGATAATTTAGTTATTTCCTTTGTATCGATAGATAAATAAGCCTTATCAATTTGAGATATTATATTTAAATAATCATCAGGATATTTTTTTTGAATTTCGTCAATAATACTATCACTTAATATTGAATGTTCATCCATACTCTCCAAAAAGTAAAAATATGCAAGAGATCTTAATGCGTAAGATACTTTTTTATTTAAATCTTCTTCTTTTTGTGATTTTTCATAATATTCCTCTGTATCTTTTCTAATATTATTAAAAATATTATCTAATTCATCAGAGCTTTTTCCTTTATTTAATGCACTAATATACTTTAATATTCTTCTTGCAAAATCCCTATCTTCTATTCCTTCGAACATCATACGACTTCTGAATGCTTTGTTTGTTATAGTAGCTTCCAAAAGTTTTTTATAATTCTTAAACTCCTCTAATCTTATCATTCTCTTTCACCTTTTTTTCCTTGTTTTATTGCTAAGCAAACTCTATCAGTATTTTCTTCTGATAATCTTTTTAAGAATTTAAATCTATTAACATTGTCCCATACCTCAGATAAATTTTCTTTATTTAAATCGCCAAGATAACAGTCTTTAATAAAAGGACAACAATAAACTAATTAAATAATCGTGTTATATTTTATCATTTTTTTTGTTTTGTCAATAGGTTTTGTAAAAAAAAAATGGCATATTTAGGATTTTTTTACACACTCTAAAAAATCACATAATTTCAATAAAATATTATATTAGTTCTTTTTCATAATAATTTACAAGTATCTTTTCCCCATTTGGATAATATTCGTAATCTGTTTTTATATATTTTGAAAATCCCCATTTTAAATATATCTGTATGTTTCTTGTCTCACATGGTTCAACACCTAGTGTTAAAGAATTAAAGCCTCTCTTTTTTAAATCATTTTCCATAAATTTATATAATTTTGAAAAATATCCTTGATTTTCAAATTTTTTGTTTGTTCTAAAAGCTGTTAAATATGCTTTACCTTCACCTACTAAACTATCTTTATTTTGCATATCTATATCATTTTCAGAAACGATTGCTGTTGCCTCAGTAATTATTTCATTATTAAGAATACCCATGTAAACAATTCTATTATCAATATTACGTAATGATTCTATTTTGAATTTTTTCCAAACATCTGAATTGCCATGTTTTTTTATTTCTATATCCCATTTCTTAGTTAATAATTCTTTTGTTGCAATAATACATTTATAATTACTTTCATTATTTAATTTTTTTACATCAATTAAACCTCTTGTATGAAAGCCAAGTTTTTCATAAAATTTAATAGCATTTTTATTATAAGCAAAAACATCAATAAAAATATATTCACAACCTACTTCTATTAAATACTCTTCAATTTTTTGCATAAGTTGTTTCCCAATACCCTTGCTTCTAGCATTTTTAGATACTATCAATTCTGAAACTTCACCACTTCTAGGACATTTATAATCTAAATAATCATATTCATCATAGGTTCTAACATACCCCATTATTAAACCGACAACCTTATTATTTTCTACTGCTAAATAACACTTGCCATCATTATTATTCACTTCTTCCAAATCCAAAATAGCCATTTTATCTCTATATTCAGGATGTAATTGATCTAAATTGTCCTTATCAATTGTTAATATATATTCTTCAAGTTCCACAAGTAAATCTTTAACATCTTCTAAATATTTTTTTTTATATTCTATTATTTGCATAAAATTTTTCATTCCTTTCATTCAAAACATACATAATCAAAAAGTTACATTATTAGAAGACTAACTTCTTCTATTGTTTTTTTCCAAAATAAATACGCTTGCTTACTATTTTTTATTGGTTCAACTTCCCAATATCCTCAATATTTTTCAAAAATTTCCATTGCAACCTTTTTACCTATATGATTTCTCCTATATTGTGGCATTATCAAGAATTCTGCTATACATTTTCCATTACTATTAAATTTCAAATTTTCATTTATCATTACAAATCCTAAATATTTTTTACCACTTTTTATAAAATAAGCATCTCTATCATCATCAGTAAAATAATTGTTAAACCATTTATACTGAAATTTAGCATTTTCACTTAAATTGTTTTCTATGTACCTACTACCATCATATAAAGCAAATTGTAATAAGCTATATAATATTTCTTTTTTATCCAATGTTACCTTGTCTAATGTATAATTCATCAAAATCACCTATTTCTTAATTTTTTACTTAAATTTTTTATCTGTTTTATTTTACTTTTTAATCTTGTATATTCTTCTTTGGTTATTTCATAGCAGTAGCATTCTGTTTTCTTAGTTTGAATAGTATATTTAATCAGTTTTGTTTTATTTAACCTATTAAAACCAAATTTCTCCATAATCTTCCATGAAGCTGGATTTTCTATTGCAGCACATGTTTCTATTTTTTTAATTCCAACTTATTAATAACATTTCAAATAAAAAACATTTATCAATCATCTTGTACGTTATCTTATATGTTATCCTGTTTTAATGGTTCCATTTACAAGTTACACTTCCATCATCATAAAACTCAAATTTATCTCTTCCAATTCCATCAATAATTTTAATATATTCATAGACCAAATTCTTACAATTATCAAGCCTATCTTTATCAGTCATTTTATCTTTTTCAACTCTAAATTTATTATGTTTCTCTATTACTTCATCTAGTCCAACCGGCTCTACACCATAAAAATCAACATAACTCTCTAATGCTAAATTTATTTTAAACAATCTTTTATCATAAAATTTTATTTCTTTATCAGTCATAATTTCAATTTCCTTTTACTAATTTTTTCATTAATACCGTAGTTAGTTCTTGCTCTAAATCCTTTTTTCCATATCTTTCTTCTAAAAACAACATGGTATCTTTATACCTTTTATATGCCAAAGCATATTTTTTACTTATTATGGCATTTACATAATATTTTACTGTATTTTCATAAATATATGAATAGATTAAATCACACTCACTGGATAAATTAATCGCAGAAACAATTGCTGGCGCGGTAATATAATAATGACTAATATCATCATTAGAAACAAAATTATCCCTAAACCATCTTAATACAGTTAATTCATAACAATTATCATCAAATTCACTCTTCATATGTTTAATACAAGCTGTTGTTAGATAGCATCCACCATTATTTTGTATTTCTCCTGTAGATGGGTTATTACTTTTATTACTTTCGTATCTACTTTAATCTGGATCATTTCCCATATTATAGTCATCTTTATTACTCCAATACTCATGACTATGGCCACCATCACCATTGTCGGTGTATCTGTTTACGCTTCCATCCTTTTCGTAACTAGTATAAATTAATCTTCCATCAGGAGTGTAACTCGCATAACCCCAATCCCTGTTTTTCCACCTGTTCCCATAAAATCCTCCTTTTAAAATCAAAGGGAATATTGCCATCTATATTTTTCTAAATTTGTACAATTCAAAAGTATAAATATCAAATATCATGCTAATAAAATACATAACATACATTCCCCTACCACAAACAAGATAACATAGAAATTATCAAATGTCAATACAAAAAAATAACATATGTTATCCTGTACGTAGCCTATATACTAAACATAAAAAATGACCCAAAGGTCATTTAAAAATATTTAAATTAACATTTATTTAGCTTCTACAATAAGCTTTAATGCCGTACGTTCTTCTCCATCAATAATAATATCAGTAAACGCAGGGATACATACTAAATTCTTACCAGAAGGAGCAACAAATCCTCTTGCAATTGCAATACCTTTAATTGCTTGATTTAAAGCTCCCGCTCCTATAGCTTGAATTTCTACACAGTCCTTTTCCCTCAAAACATTCGCTAAAGCTCCCGCTACTGATGATGGATTTGATTTAGTCCCAACTTTAAGTGTTTCCATAAATATTATTCCTCTCTTTCTTCATAGTAAACTATATGAAGAAAATATTTTTTTAGTACTAATTTTTTATCCTAATATATCCATCATCATCCATAACCGTATTAATAGACCACTTATTCATCTTTTTTATCAAATCCTTCTTATCATTACCAAAAAGCATCTTAGTATAAACACCACTCTCAAGACAAGGCACAAACCTCCAAGTAAAATTCTTATACTTATCTATATCAACTACCAACATACCAGTCTCAGTAGTCCAATCATTAAATATAAAATCTCCCAAATTATAAGCAATAAGCTTATCCTTATATATCTCCATACCTTGTAACACATGAGCATGACCTCCCACGATTAAATCCGCTCCTGCATCTATATATTCCTTACTGGTAGTAACTTGTACTTTTTCTAAAGAGTGATAATCTTCTCTTCCCCAATGAAGAAGAACCACCACAATATCACTTTTCTTATCTTCCTCTTTTATCCTTCTAATTAACTCACTATTATCATAGCACCTAAATACCCCACTAGAACTATCTGTAGCCCCAGGAGTAACAATATACTTCTCTGCTCTAGTAGCATTAATAAAAGCAATTTTATATCCATTAACAATAAAATAATAAGCCCCACTAGCTTCCTCTAAATTCCTACCTGCACCTATATAAGGAATATTAGCCTTTCTTAAAGTATCAAGTGTATCTAAAAAACCTACCTCCCCGTAGTCATACACATGATTATTCGCAAGTAAAACTAAATCTACTCCCATCTCCTTATAAATAGAAACCCTAGAAGGACTTCCCTTAAAAGTATAAGCCTTATCTAACTTACTTCCCCTATCAGTAAAAGCAAACTCATTATTCAAAACATTAACAGAAGCCTTCCTCATAATATCTACAATACCAGAATCTAATATCCCTAAAACTCCCTTACCCCTAGCATCATACTCAGGCATAACATACCAATTATCCGCAAGAGAAACATCACCTACAAAAGATAAAGATATCACATCACTATCTATAATCGTAACATTCTTATTATTATCATAATAATTATGATAATAATCTATTAACACATTCAAAGACTTACCTGTAGTCTCATAAAAGAAATAATCACTATAAGTACCATCCTCTAAAGAAAGAAGTAACCTCTTCATAACATCATCATGATATGTATCATACATATAAGATAAAAAACCATAATCAACTTCCTCATTAGAAAAAGAATAATTACTTATCTTATCAAGTAAATTATTCTTAAATTCCTTATCAACATAACTAACCCTATCATTCTTACAGCCTACTAAAAATAAACATAATATAAATACTATTACCTTCATAAATTACCTCTAAACCTTATAAAACTTATTCATAATCCTTTTAACTTCTCCATCAATATCACTCTTTAAAAAGTAATCACTAAATCCATCCTTAATATAATGCTTCTTAATAAATTCCTTATCATGCTCTAAAGAAATTACAACAGGTGTCTTAAATTTCTTAATACTACTAAGCCTCTTAAACACCTCATAACCACTAATCTCACTCATCTCATCATCTAAAATAATCAAATCATACTCACTACCATCTTCTACTTTAGATATAGCATCTAATCCAGAGAAATTAACAAATACTTCTACATCATAATCCTTTAACTTTTCCCTTATCTTATTAACAAAAGAATTCTTATTATCAATAATCAAAATCTTATACTTACTAGTAATCAAATTATCATAATTAGTAAAAGACTCCTTCTTCTTATCTACATATATTAATTCATCTAAACTAACAATAAACTCTCTACTATGACCATCAGACTTAATAATCATATTACCCCCCATAGACTTAATAGTCTTATAAATAGTAGTAAGACTAGCATCCTCATGCTCTAAAGAACTAACTTCTTCCTTAGTAATCACTGTCTTAGTAGATAAAATCTTATTAATACTAACAATATCAAGCCCACTTACCAAATCATCTATCGTAATAATCAAACGACATACCCTATTCCTAGTAATACAATCTATATTAATATTTAAATAACTAGTCTTATTCTTAATAGAATTATTAAGCAAATTAAACACAATCTGCTTTATCTTAATAAAATCCCCATATAAATAAATAGGTACATTATTACTAATATTACTATTAAACTTAATCCCCATATCCTTAATCTTACTATTTATCTTAATAACTATCTCATCATATATCCTTCTAACACTATACTTATCCCTATACTTCTTAATATTATCTTCATCTGAAGAAGAAATATCATATATATCATTAATAATCCTATCTATATTCTTAGTCTCATAATTAAGAACAGATATTGACTGTTTAATATAAGAAACATCATCACTATAAGATATATCATTAGCAATATCCTCTATCCTCTTAATAGGCTCTATAATTTCATTACTAATCCTAAATAAGAAATTCAACTTATCTTGTACCGCATCAAGAGAAATCTTCTTATTACGACTAAGCTCCTCAATAACCCTAATATCAGGATTCTCTATCGTAAAATACATAATATTTAAAGTAAGTGTCTCAATAAAAGTCATAATCAAAATACCAGGATTATTAACCTGAATAAATATTCCTATTATAATAGTAACAAGAAAAACATATATAGGAATATATTTCTTATTATTCAAGTTATGAATATTATAAATAATTGAAACCAACATCAAAGTAATAAATAACCCACACATACCATAAGTAAATATAACACTAGGCCCATTAGTATACCTAACCGTAAAATCACTAGAAACCACTAAATTACATTCAAGCATAAATATAATAATAGCACATACCCCAAGTATCACACCAGATACTTTCTTAATCTTTACATTAAGCACATCATCGCTAATAAACTTAGAAATATAACAAACATATATAGCCAAAATATAAGTCCATACAACATTATACACCAAATAACTCTTCAAAATAATATCACTCAAAATAGGGTTAGTACCCCTAATAAAAGAGGCATAAGTACATAACAACTCTAACACTAACCCTATAAAATTAATAATAACTAAACACTTATATATCCTAGTCTCCCTCGATATAACTGTCTTCTTAGCATATATAAGCACTATCAACACAATACTAAAAGGTATCGCACTAAGAGGAAAATAAATTCCACTACCCATAAATAATCACCCTTAATTCTTTTTCTTTATCTTTACATTATTATTCTCATTATTATACTCTTCCATAGCCCACTTCTTCATTGCTTCATAATCTACCTTATCAGCACTAGTACGAGGAAGCGTATCTAAAAAAGTCACACTACTAGGTAATTCATAATCAATAAGACTCTCATACTTATTAGTCTTACAATCAAGAAATGGCTTCTTACATTCATTAATTATATATTCACTAATTACATCATCTTCCTTATATCCATCTTTCAAAACAACATAAGCCTTACTTTCAAATAACCTATCCTTATTAGGCTTAGGAACTATAGCACAACTATCTACCACATCTATATTAGATAAAACATTTTGTACCCTCTCACAATATACCTTATTAAAAGTATTAGTTATATAAAACCTAGAACTTCTACCTACTAAAGTAAAATACCTATCCTTACCCAAAGACCCAAGATTACCTGTCTTATACCAAACTTTACCATCATAATTAATCTTAGCCATATTAGTTAACTCTAAATTATTATAATAACCCTTCCATACATGCTTACCACGAGTACATAAAATACCCTCTTCATCATACTTAACCTCATGAGATAAAGTCTCTTCATCCAAAACAACATAAGAAGGACCCACAACCAACTGACCAACCGTCTCAGGACGATATGGAACATTCATAGCATTAGTACTACATCCCAAAGTCTCTCCTGTACCAGAAGAATTGCACATAGAAACATTAGCATTATGTTCCTTAAAATATTCTATTGCATCATGTGATTGTTGCACAGAAAGAAAATCTCCACCAGATAAATATATCTTCAAAGAAGATAAATCTTGATCCTTAGGCAAATACCTCTTAGTAACCTCTAAATGAGCAGGACTACCAAATACCAAATGAGGATTCTTCCTATAATAATAACTAATATTATCCTTAGTTAAATTAGGAGTAAGTATTACCTCTCTACCACTTAAAAACGTTTGTAACACAGAAGCCCCATATCCATACGGATACATAAATGGAACAACATTCATCCACCTACTATCATCCTTAGTAACCTTAGGTACATGCGTAGAATTCTTAAGATAAATACAAGACGCTACTAAATTCTCATTAGTAAACACCAAACTCTTAGGTTCTCCAGTAGAACCACTAGTATATAATATCAAAGCATCTTGCTTACTACCAAAATTCCTCTTTCCAAGCTTCTTTTGATACTCACTAACATATCCAAGCTCATGAAAAGATAAATCATCCTTATACCCTATACTACTACCAGTACTTTGATAAAAATTAATACTATTAACCAAAGCCTCATCCATAGAAATAATATGCTTAACTTGCGTATTCTTCTTAATATAATCATGATATTCCTTATCCAACTTACAATCAATTAACACCTTAGAATTATACATATTTAAATAATTAACCAACTCTGTATTAGGAGCTAAAGGATTTAAATAAGTAGTAACCGCTCCTATCATATTAGTCGCAATAAACACAAGAACTGCTTGATAATAATTAGGCATAGATACACACACTATATCTTTCTTAGACACTCCAAGTTGAAGAAGTGCCTTAGCAAGCATCAAACTATCCTTCTGCAAAGTCTTAACATCCACTCTCAAATCTAAACAATCAATAACATAATGATTTCCTTGTGTTAAAAACATTAAATCCATAACTTGTGAAAAAGTAAGTGGAGGAATAATCGGATTCCTCTCTAAAAATTTAGTTCCCTTCAAATGCGTTTTATCAATAGATGGATAATTAGTTTCTCTCTTCATAACAATATCTCCTACTCTATAACTAACCCTTATATATTCTTAAATAAATTTTAACATATATCCCCTTAATAAGCAATATCTTTTTAAAGCTTTTATAAGGAATTTATACCAACTATTCTACTTACTTTCATAAAATTTATAAAAATTTTCTAACTAACCGTTACATATTTATAATTATACGTACATATCATTTTAAATAAAATAATACATATACTTAACTAGGTGAGCCACATGATAAAAAATAAATTTATAAAATCAACCCTAATCCTAATCCTAGGAGGCCTAATAAGTAAAATAATGGCCATGGTAATAAGAATATATCTAACTAGAAACATTGGTCCCACAGGATTAGGACTATACATGCTAGTACTACCTACCTTTGGCCTATTTATAACAATAGCAAACCTAGGCCTACCCCTAGCAGTATCCAAACTAGTAAGTGAAAAGAAAAATAACAACAAAAAACTAGTCCTATCCATAATCCCCCTAATAATACTATTTAACATAACCCTAATGCTAATATTAATAATATCATCTAAATACCTTGCTACAAACCTATTAAAAAATAACCTCCTAACATACCCCATCATGGCAATAGGTATTACCCTACCATTCATTACCATATCAGATATATTAAGAGGATACTTCTTTGGTAAAGAACGCATGTGGCCATATACCATATCAAACAACCTAGAACAACTAGTAAGACTACTCCTAGTAATACTATTACTACCCAAATTACTAAAATACTCCCTAACAACCGCTTTAGTAGGAGTAGTCCTATTCAATGTAATAAGTGAAGGAATATCAATACTAATATTAATGCTCTATGCCCCAAAAGACATAATAATCAAAAAAGAAGACTTCAAACCTAACAAATATCTAACCAAAGAAGCCTTAAACATAGCCATACCTACAACAGCATCAAGATTAATAGGAACAATCTCTGCCTTCCTAGAACCAATAATCCTAATGTTTATCCTAAACAAAGTAAACTATACCCCAGAATACATAACACTAGAATATGGCATCATAAATGGCTATGTCCTACCCATACTACTCCTTCCATCATTCTTCTCATATGCAATATCAAATGCCCTCCTACCAATAATAAGCAACAGCTACACAAACAATAACAAAAAAAGAGCCAAAAAGAAAACCATCGAAGCCATAATAATCTCCCTAATAATAGGAATACCAGTAACACTAATATTCATAGCAATACCACAAATACCCCTAAACATCCTATACAAAACATCAAAAGGAACAGAATATATAAAATTCCTAGCCCCAATATTCCTCTTACACTACATCCAATCCCCCCTAACAACCACCCTACAAGGAATGGGCAAAGCCAAATGTGCCATGTATGGAACAATCCTAGGAACCACATTAAAAATAATAACATTAGCATCCCTATCATTACTAAAAATAGGCCTATGGAGCCTAGTAATAAGCATCAGCATAAACATAATAACAGTAACAATCCATCATATATACTACACACATAAGTATCTAAAAAACTAATAATCTTTTAGATACTTTTCTATTGCCCTCTTAGTCTTATCAAGCATCTTTCTAGTATAATCACTCTCACGAGAAGGAATAGTCCCCGCTTGTGTCCTTTTCTCTTTAACAAAATGATCAGAAGCATTAGTACAAAGAGTCTGCCCAAGTAACATAAACCAATTCCCCAAAGCATTCTGCATAGAAGAATCCAAATCATCAATCAAAATATACCCCACTATAAACGCCGACAAAGTAAACACCCTAGGACTAAACTCATTCATAAACAACCCTCCTAATTAAACGCAAGCTCAATATCTATCTCCTCATCAAGTATCGCAATAACAAGAAAAATAACCCCACTAACAAAAACAAGCAAAGACCCAACAAAAGAAGCATAAGTAAGAGCTACTTTCTTAGAACTATCCATATAATCAAGATCAACCACAGCCTTATAACTATCCCGCACAAAATAAAAATAAACAACAACCAAAATAGAAAATATTAATGTAAGCAAATTCTGATACTCCCTCTTACTCACATCATCATCATATAATATATACCTCTTCTCCTTATAATTAGCATAATAACTAATCCCAATTATAACTAAGTATACTATCCATATATAATTCTCTATCCTAATATCTTCTAACCTATCTAACTTATCTTTCATACTACATAATATGTATAGAAATAGTACTTTATTATTTAGAAACAATCTCTACCTACAACAAAAAAATTCATGAGATTTTAAACCAAATCTCATGAATTTATATAACACCACCTGCATTATTATGCCGTGGTGATTATTTCCTATAAACATATATATTTACTTAAACACGAATATCTAACTTTTCCCCCGGCAAAAGTGGCTTGTCAGCCATTTTGCCATAGTATGTTAGTTTCCTAGGAGCAACTCCTACTGAGTTGCCAAGGTGGAGCGAAACGAGATGCCATTGCTCACAATCCCAGAGTAGTAGAAGAAGTGGAACACGCCCGCGTGAGACCCGCCTCCGCCTCCACGTCTGAAGAACGAAGCGGAGGAATTAGGAAAGCGATCAACATCTGAATACCACCTTGCTGTTTCTCCTGTTGCATCTCCTAGTATTCTTCTTGTATAATCATTATATGATGTTCCATATGTATATGCATCTACATATTTACTTCCTAATGGTAGTGTACTTGTAGTAAATCCAGAATTTGAATATGTAAGGCCTGTCCCATCTTCTGTTTTTAATACTCCCATTACACGTTCTTCGGCCCCTCCTGCCATATCATATACGCCGTATACATTGCCTGTAGTAGATGACATTACTCCTGCAATACTGGTATAGCTTGTACATGTGGTAGATGTGCTTGTTAAATCTGTCTCACTTGTTGGTCCACAGCCCGCTATATAATATGAGCCACTACTTGCTTTATATGCATTGTTTGCTATATCAGTAAGACCTAGTCCATATTTACTTTGTTTTAAATATGCTACTGCTCCCCATTCAGTATTTTTCATCATATGTGCATCTATTTGATTTACTCCATTCGAAGTCAGATAAGTAGTTGTACCAAGTTTTTGTGATGTTAAAAATTGATTTGACACTTTTTGCCAGACTAAAGATGCTCTGTTGGGCTTTATTCTAGGACTATCTAGCTCTTTATCACAATTATCTATTGATATGTTTGTATAACATGCATCATTTGTATCTACACTAGTCTCAAACTTACCTACCCATATACCTGATAATTCATCAGTACCAAAAGTAAACGCAGGATGGGTAAGCCATGAGCCATTTGTATTTCCAGTAGACTTTGTAGTATCTTTATCTTCAAACATTACTTGTATTTCTATTGGGTCTATTTTTTCCGAATTTACATTAAATAGTTGATATTTATATCTTGGTATCCATACGTAGTAAGCTAAGATATCACTTTCTAATATTAAATCTCCCTCACTAGCACTCATATATTGTTCCCTAGATTTAGAACCATTAACATTAGAATCCTTATCTGTTCTAACCATTACTGCATTTGCCCACTCTTTATTACTATAATTATACCAATTATCAGTACTTGCTTTTACCCATTTAGAACCATCCCATTTAATCGGTATCATGCCATCAGCAAGTACTGGCTCATTTGCTCCAGAGTCGTCTGCTATACTTGGAGTACATGCATTTTCTTGTTGGCTTGCTTTAATAGTTAGTTTAAATAAGAAGCTTTTACCTCCCATAGATAAAGGATTATCCATAGTACCATCTATCCAAATGTATAATTTATATGTAGAAATATTACCTGTAACAGGTTGACTTGTTGCAATAGTTATTACTTGTCCTTGTGTTTTACCTTCAAAGTTACCACTTCCTACTAAATTAGTTTCATTATATAACTTATATTTAAAACTCTTATGTTGGAGTTCTGTAGGTAATGTAGTTAATGTTAATGTAAAATCACTACATACAGGTGTACCTATATCACTATTTTGTTTAACAGTAAACTCTTCTACTACTCCGTTTTCTTTATTATTTGTGGGATATAACTCCTTACCTACTATATCTACATTAGTATTAATGATATCTAATCCATTAACATTAAATGTAACATCTGTATTAGTAGTACTATTCCAAGTAAACCATGCAGTAGTTACTCCCATAACTAACATTGTAATAGTTATTACTCCAATTATTAAGTATACTCTCTTATTATTATCCATATATATTCTTACTCCTTCTCTATCATTAAAATTATCATATCACATTGTGACTTAAAAATGTGTAGAATTAACTAATAAGATACTACTAATTAAATATAAAAAAACTATATCAAAAAATATAACTAAAATAGCTATATCTCTAATATAGATTTATATATTTTTGATAGTTAAAATGAGGCTTAAACCCTTTATTTATAAGGATTTGTAATTGCCCCCCCCCCTAGTAAAATAAGGGTTTTAGGACATTTTTGGTTAACATTACTCATCACTATCAACTCCTAAAATCTTATTAATTTTTATCAAAAATTTATGAATTTTTTGGTACTTTTTATCTCTATCACATATACTAATCATATCATAAAATTAATTATTAGTAAATACATTTTCATTCATTAAAAGTAATTCATAAATTATAATGTAAATATATATTTATTTCATAACATATTAATTAATAAATTTACTTATCTCTATTATTAAATCAGTATCTTTTTCTACCTTTATTGTATTTATGCCTAACTTCTTAGCACCATTAACATTATCAATATTATCATCTAAAAACAATAATTCAGAAGAACTGATATTAAATTTATTTAATACATACTCATAAAAATCCGCGTTTGGTTTTATTTTATGTATTTCAGAGGATATAATTAAATCATCTAAATAATCTACATTAAAATACTTATAAATAAAATCCCTTACATAAGATAAATGATTAGTAGCAATAATAATCTTTATATCATTATATTTTTCTTTTAACTTTTTAAATATATCTCTATCTTTTACTATATATAATTTATCTATCAACTCTTCAGTAACATTATTAATAGATACATCTTTAGAAACAATTTTACTTGCCAAAGACAAATAATCAGAATCATTAAGATTAGGGCCAAACATTCTTTCTAATTTATCTTCTTCACAAGTTAACACAATATCTTTCTCATTAACAAGAACACCAACTAAATCAAAGGCAATAACTCTTATCATTATTTTCCTCTCAATTAATTTAATCCTTAACGGCCTTAAACATCTTCTTCCAAAGACCAGTACCAGAATAATTTAAAATACCTACTTTATA
The DNA here is from genome assembly GCA_934096265.1 of uncultured Bacilli bacterium. Taxonomy (GTDB): domain Bacteria; phylum Bacillota_I; class Bacilli_A; order RF39; family UBA660; genus JAEDMO01. The sequence goes on from CAKOLI010000002.1 coordinate 26,504, forward strand.
TATCTTCATACCATATTTATATAATAAGAATATAAACACTAACATTATTACAATAGCAATAATCATATCAAGTATTGTAAACTGACCAAGCACAAGCAATGCTGGTGCAAGAAGTGCAGATATAAAAGGAACAAATCCTAATATCTTAATAATAATACTTCCATCAAAAGTCGCCGCCATAAAAGACAAATAATACGCTGCCATAGAAACAATCATAATAGGTGTTTGCAATTGTTGGTAATCTTCCATATTAGTAGTCATTGAAGCAAGAACACCCGCTAATAATGAATAAGCAAAAAACGTAATAAGCATAAGAATTAAAGTAACAGGTATCGCTCTACTTAAAGAAGCAAGAAGACCAGTAGCATCTAAACTATCTATAACAGAACTAACATAACCTCCTACTCCACCACCTATTAAACTACCTGTAGTAGTAATTCTAATAACAGCACCTACACCTATATATAATATAAGTAAAATCCCTTGTGTAATAACAAATATATTACCCGCTAAAACCTTAGAAGCAAAATGAACAGAAGGAGATACATTAGAAATAATAATCTCCATACCCTTAGTAGTCTTCTCCTCATTAATCTCTGCTCCTATCATTTGTACTAAAAACATCGCTAACATAAAAAATGGAAGTATAATAAGAGGAAAAACAGTACCCATAATAAGCTCCATCATCTCATTAACATTCTTACTATCATCAAGCTTAACCCTCTCTAACATAACAGGCTCATTTACTATATTAAGCACTTCTTGTGATATATTATAATAATTTAATGCTACATCTCTCTTTAAAGCATTCAAACTACTAATAATTAACTGATATAAAGAAGTATCTATATTCTTATTAGTAGTCATCTTAACACTAATAAACTTACTATCATCCCTATTTATCTCAAGCAATATCTTATTATCTTCTTTGACAGAATCAAGAGCCTTATCTACTCCATCAGTATAATTAACAATATTATAATTATCATTACCTAATATACTACTATTAGATATATATATATCATTAAACTTATCATACAAAGAAGCATTATCTATAACCAATATATTAGTAGTATCATTAAAATCCCCTCCAAAAAACTTAATAATACTATCTATATTCAAAAGCCCCGCTATTACTACTAAAAGTATAACATTAGCAATAACAAACCACTTAGTCTTCATCTTCTTACGTAAACTATTCTTAGTCAAATACCATAACTTAGCCTTCATATTTCTCACCCACTATACTAACAAATATATCATTCAAACTAGCATCCTCTACACTAAACTTAACTATATTATCACACTTACTAATATACTTAAAAAGAGGCTTAACATATGAAGAATCAGCAATACTAACCCTATAAGTAGAAGAAACTAACTCTACATCAAGAACACCCTCTTGCTTCTTTAAATCATCTACATCTATATCTCCACATACATTAATAATCTTCTTCCTAAAATTCTTCTTAATATCCTTCAAATTCCCACTAAGAATACTCTTCCCCTTAACTAGTATAAGTAACTTCTCACAAAACATCTCTACATGCTCCATCCTATGAGAAGAGAAAATTATCATAGTACCATTCTTCTTCAAATCAAGAATAATCTTCTTAAACAACTCTACATTAATAGGATCTAACCCACTAAAAGGCTCATCCAATATAAGTAACTTAGGCTTATGAATAATCGCAGTAATTAACTGTATCTTTTGCTGATTACCCTTAGATAACTCCTTAATCTTCCTATTCTTATACATAGAAATACCTAACTCATCTAACAAAACATCAAGTCTTCTCTCAGCCTCACTCTCACTAAGCCCCTTAAGCACTCCATAAAACTTAACCTGTTCTAACACTGTAAGCTTAGTAAGCAAACTTCTTTCCTCAGTAAGAAAACCTATCTCATCAGTAACAGAATAATCTATCTTCTTACCATTCAAAGTAATACTACCAGTATAATCATCAATAAGACCCATAATCATCCTAAAAGTAGTAGTCTTACCAGCACCATTCAAACCAAGCAAACCAAATATCTCTCCCTCATCAACAGAAAAAGACAAATCATCCACTGCTTTCAACTTATCATAATATTTAGTTACATGTTCTACCTTTAACATCATCAATTCACCCAAAACAATTATATTACATTTAACAAACTAAGTCAATCAAGTCCTATACATTAAATCATATAAAAATATAACTATCAAGATATAAATCCCATAGTTATATTTTTTATACATAAATTAGTTAGTTGTTAGGACGGAACGGAAAGACATGCGGTCCCATGCAACTCCAGTAGAACTGCCGAAGTAAAATATATCTAGCTTATCGTTATCAGATAAACCCCCACGAGCAAAGAATGAAGCAAATACGCGAACGTCTGTCGAATAGAAATATGCTACAAAATTTTTTGTATTATCAATGCTACCATCATTCATTTCGCCTGTGGCATCTCCTAGTATTCTTCTATCGTATACAGCTGGAGCATTAGATGCATAAGCATTTAATAATCTATATGTATATGTATCTACATATTTACTTCCAAAAGGTAATGTACTTGTAGTAAATCCAGAAGATGAATACATAAGCCCTGTACCATCGCTAGTTTCCATTACTCCCATTACATGTTCAGTTGCTCCTCCTGCCATATCATATACGCCGTATACATTACCTGTTGTAGATGCTTTTGTTCCTACACTACTTGTATAGCTTGTACAAGTTGTTGTTTTACTTGTTAAATCTATTTCACTTGCTGGTCCACATCCTGCCTTATAATATGGACTGCTACTCGCACGATATGCATTATTACCTATATCAGTAGTACCTAATCCATATTTACTTTGTTTTAAATATGCTACTGCCCCCCAATCAGTATTTTTCATCATATGTGCATCTACCCTACTTACTCCATTTGATGTTAAATAAGTATCTGTACCAAGTTTTTGTGATGTACTAAATTGAGTTGATACGTTTTGATTAACTAAAGAAATTAAATTAGATTTTATAGTAGGTGCATCTGCAGTACCACTAGTTTCAAACTTACCTACCCAAATACCTGATAATTCATCTTCCCCAAAGGTAAACGCTGGATGCGTAAGCCATGACCCGTTTGTACTTCCAGTTGACTTAGTAGTATCTTTACCTTCAAATTCTACTTGTATCTCTATTGGGTCCATTTTTTCAGAATTTACATTAAATAATTGATACTTATATCTTGGTATCCATACGTAATATGCTAATATATCATCTTCTAATACTTCACTACCTATAGGTTTAGTTACATCAGACATATAACTATCTCTTGTATCACTTGTAACCATTACGGCATTGGCCCATTTCTTAACATCGTAGTCATACCAATCTCCTGTTTGTGTTGTTGATGCCTTAACCCATTTAGAACCATCCCACTTAATCGGTATCATTCCTTCTGCTAGAACTGGTTCACTTGCTCCAGAAGCATCAAGTAATACACTAGGAGTACATGCATTTTCCTGTTGACTAGCTTTGATAGTTAGTTTAAATAAAAAACTCTTTCCTCCCATAGATAATGGATTATCCATAGTACCATCTATCCAGATATATAACTTATATGTAGATATATTACTTGTAATAGGTTGACTAGTTGCGATAGTTATTACTTGTCCTTGTGTTTTGCCTTCAAAGTTACCACTTCCTACTAAATTATTACCATTATATAATTTATATTTAAAACTCTTATGTTGTAGCTCAGTTGGTAATGTAGTTAATGTTAAAGTAAAATCACTACATACAGATGTACCTATATCACTGTTTTGTTTAACAGTAAACTCTTCTACTACTCCATTCTCTTTATTATTTGTAGGATATAATTCTTTACCTACTATATCTACATTAGTATTAATGATATCTATTCCATTAACATTAAATGTAACATCTGTATTATCTGTACTATTCCAAGTAAACCATGCAGTAGTTACTCCCATAACTAACATTGTAATAGTTATTACTCCTATTATTAAGTATACTCTCTTATTATTATCCATATATTTTCTTACTCCCTTTCTCTATCATTAAAATTATCATATCACATTATAACTTAAAAATGTGTAGAATTAACTAATAAGATACTATAAAATATAAAAAATCTACACCAAAGAACATAGCTAAAAATAGCTATATCTCTAACATAGATTTATATATTTTTTATAATTTCTTTGATAGTTAAAATAAGGCTTAAACCCTTTATTTATAAGGCTTTGTAATTGCCCCCCCCCCTAGTAAAATAAGGGTTTTAGTAAACTTTTTATTAACTTTGCTCATCACTATCAACTCCTAAATTCTTATTAATTTTTATCTAAAATTTGTGAATTTTTTGGTACTCTCAATTCACTTATCTTATGTACTAATCATACCATAAAATTAACCCATAGTAAATACCTAATATTAATTATTTTCTTAAAAGTCTAACATATTCCTTACTATCCATATCTCTACATACTAAAGAAGAAGCTTCCTTCAAATATTTAACATCATGACCTACATACTCACTAACCCTTTTCCTAAACAAAGAAATAAATGATATAGCATCACTATACCTATCACTATATAATGACATAAGATTACTATCTTGCTTAACAAAATCATCAAAAAATCCATCTACTAAGAATAATACTAAAGACCTATCTATCATCATACAATTCTCTTTATATAAATTCTTAAAAGGAAAACTATACTCTTCTAATACATTTATATAATCTAAAGTATCTATTATATAAATATTACTATTATAATAAAGAATATTATATCTAATATCATTTAACAATATATTATTAGAACTAACCTTATATACATCAGAATATACTAAAGATATAGCATTAACTATATTATCTAAATTAACCATCAGAGGATTAATCTTATGTAAATTATATGCCTTCTTATACATAGAAGTATACCCAATAACCTTACCCTCGCATAATATAACATCATTAGGCCAAATAAACGTATTATTAATAATATTACTATACTTTAATATTCTATCCTCATTAATAAAACACTTCTCATTATAAAAATAACTATGAAATATCTTATATACAGTATTACTATAAGTATCTAAAAAGCATTCCCCCTCAGCACCACCATCTATGTACTTAAATCTCTTACTTTTAATAAATAAATCTACTTCACTTCTACTCTTAAACTCCATAATAACTCCCCTTAAAACATAAACTATATAATAACACATATATATATATATTGCAAATACTACATCCTAACAGGAGAATTATCTATCTCTAACCTAACCTTATTATTAGACTTATAAATATCATCTAAACACTTAAGAGTCCTATATAACTTATCCTCATTCTTATACTTAACTATACACTGAAAATGATATATATTATTAACCTTAAACGTATTTGCAATAGAGGGCCCTAACACAATATAATCATCCCCTAAAGTACTCTTAAGATAATTACCCACCTTATTAGCTTCCTTCATACACATATCATAATCCTTACTAAGTATCCTAATCAAAGACAAATAATAATAAGGAGGATACTTAAGCTTCTTACGAATATTCATCTCATAATTAAAAAATCCATAATAATCATGCTCCTTAGCATACATAATACTATAATGATCCTTATTATAAGTCTGAATAACAACACTCCCCTCCTTATCACTCCTACCTGCTCTACCAGATACTTGTGTAAGAAGTTCAAAAGTATACTCACTACTCCTAAAATCAGGAACATTCAAAGAACTATCCGCGTTAATTACCCCAACTAAAGTAACATTAGGAAAATCAAGTCCCTTAGCAATCATCTGAGTACCTACTAAAACATCATACTTATAATCCATAAAATCCTTAATAATCTTATTATGTGACTTCTTATTAGAAGTAGTATCCAAATCCATTCTAACTACCCTAGCTCCAAATAACTTTCTAACCTCTTCCTCTAACTTCTCTGTCCCAATACCATAATCCCTAAAATCCTTACAATGACACTTAGGACAACTATCATATACCTTAAGTGCATACGAGCAATAATGGCACCTTAACATATCACTACTCTTATGATACGTAAGACTAATATCACAATTAGGACACATAACTGTATACCCACAATTTTTACAAGTAACCATCGAAGAATAACCCCTTCTATTTAAAAGAAGTAATACCTGCTCTTTTTTATTTAACCTATCTATTATCTCACTTTTTAAAGTATCCCCTATATAAGAAGCACTATGCTCTTTCTTTAAATCAACAATCTTTATAACAGGCATCTTCTTACTATTAGCCCTATTCTTCAAAGTAAGTAACTTATATACCCCCTTCTTAGCCCTTGCAAAAGACTCCAAACTAGGAGTAGCACTACCTAATACCAAAGGACAATTATGATACTTACACCTAAACAAAGCAACATCCCTAGTATGATACCTAGGATTATTATCCTGCTTATAACTAGTAACCTGCTCCTCATCTATAATAATTACCCCTATATTATCAAAAGGAGAAAATACCGCACTCCTAGCCCCTACAACTATCTTAACATCCCCATTCTTAATCTTCCTATACTCATCATACCTCTCTGCATCACTCATTCCACTATGCATAACTGCTACATCACTCTTAAACCTATTCCTAAACCTACTAACTATCTGAGGAGTCAAACTAATCTCAGGGACCAACATAATAGCATTCTTACCCATCTTAATAACACTATCTATAATATTAATATAAACCTCAGTCTTCCCACTACCAGTAACCCCATATAACAAATAAGTATTATTAGTATTAATATTACTAACTACAGCATCTACAGCCTCCCTCTGCTGCTTATTAAGAGTAATATTCTCACTCTTAACAATAGACTCATCATTATACCTATATACCTCCTTCTCAACCACCCTAACCAAATCTCTCTTAACCAAAGCCCTAATCACACTACTATTACCACCATCTACCTTAATACATCCATTATCTATAATATAACTAAGTACCTCTCTTTGCTTATCGTACTTACAAACATCTAAATACCTATAAACATCATCTATATCATTCAAATAAGCATACTTATCCATCTTAACACTCATATTAGTCTTATAAGAAGCCTTCAAAGCCTTAGGCAACATAACCTGATAAGCACTAATCATCGAACACATAGTCTTAGACACAATATATTTACCAAGCTCTAGCATCTCAGAAGACAAAACAACATCCTTATCCTTAACATCAAGTATATCCTTAACCATATCCCCATCATAAGAAGAAAATATATCTACAACAAACCCCTCTAAATACCTATTATTAAAAGGAACACTAACCCTTACCCCCACCTTAACTAAAGAAACCAAATTAGAAGGTACCCTATAAGTAAAACACTTATCTACATTCTTAACACCAATCTCCACTAATACACTAACATACATAACACCATCTCCAGTACCATACATATCAAAATAATAACAAATATAAACCCAAAAGTCAAACAAAAAGAACATAGACATATCATTATATATCTACATTCTAAATCACATATCCTACTCACTAGTAGTTATAGTTACTGTTCTTCCATCAGAGGTTGTTACTGTACCACTTACAAAGGCAGTACCTGAAGTGCCTGTTATTGCTAAGTTCCAGTCTAATGACTTACTACCTAGATTATATATTGTAGTTAAGTTAGGATTAGAGGATGAATTGGAATAAAATGCACTAACACCTAAGCTACTTAATTTAGAGTTTTTGCCTATATATACAGTTGTTAAATTGTTGCCAGTAAATGCATCACTTTCTATTGAAGTTACACTATTAGGAATGGTTATACTTGTTAAATTGTTATCATAAAAAGCAGAACCTCCTATTATGGTTACACTGTTTGGAATAACTACGTTTGTTAGACTGTTACGATCTAGATTATCACCATCATAAAAGGCATTGTTTTCTATTGTTGTCATGGTATATTTTGAAGAAGACTGAGTATTATTAACTACCTTTACCATGCCAGAAGCTGTAAAGCTATAATAGTTCGGCTTGTCTAACTCACTTTGATATTGGTCTATTAACGTTTGTAGAGTTATGCCATTAGCACTACCCCCATTACATACTGTTTCCGCGGATGTAGCATTACCAAGGGTTGCTGTTAGAAAGAACTTACAATTATTAATAGCCTTAGCAGAAGGATTTTCAACCAATGCATATGTTCTAGTAGTTTTTGTAATTTCAGAAGGAATAACTAAATCAGTTATTTGTTCATAACCCATTTCATTATCTTTAAAACAATAATACTTTGCTAGAGTTGCGGTCATATTACTTTCATTTGTTGTAATGTTAAAACAATAGTCAGGTGTTGCATATGCTTGTTGGCCTGCTTCTAGTTTAAGTTTGAAGTTAAATTCTTTACCTCCCATGGCAAGAGGGTTACTGTAGTTTTCTCCATCTATCCAAATATATAATGTATAGCTAGTTGATGTAGTTGTTATCATTGTTTGAGTAAGCAATACATCACTTCCTACTGTAGCATTGCTAAAGTTACCACTGGCAATAGATGTATCTTCTTTATATAAATTCCATCTAAATGATACATCTTTTAGGTTATCATCTAGTTTTATTATATCTAGTGATATTTTAGTATATATATCTATATTAGATGTAGTTACTAGGCTAAATTTATGTATTACATTATCAGTATTAGTCATCGAGGCTGTAGGATATAGCTTTTTATTTAGAACATTAGCATTTCCTGTATAAGTAATATCTAGTCCTTCTACATTAAATGTTACATCTGTATTAATACTACTTCTCCAAGTAAACCACGCAGTAGTTACTCCCATTATTAGCATAGTAATAGTTATTACCCCTATTATTAAGTATACTCTTTTATTATTATCCATATATTTCTTACTCCCTTTCTATCATTAAAATTATCATATCATATTATAATTTAAAAATGTGTAGAATTAACTAATAAGATACTACTAATTAAATATAAAAAAATCTATATCAAAAATACAAGCCAAAAAGCTATATTTTTAATATAGATTTATATATTTTTTTATATATTTTTGATAGTTAAAATGAGGTTTAAGTCCTTTATTAATAAGGCTTTGTAATTGTCCTCTTAGTAAAATAAGGGTTTTAGGACATTTTTGGTTAACTTTACTCATCACTATCAACTCCTAAAATCTTATGAATTTTTATCATAAAATTTGTAAATTTTTTCTAAGTTTTAAATTCACTTATTTTATGAGCTAATCATAACATAAAATTAATTATTAGTAAATATATTTTATAAATATTTTTACTAAATTAATGAGATAACACCATATACATAGTAAATATAATAAATATTAATAGTAAAATAATTCCATTAATTCTATCTCTCTTACTATCCTTATCAGGAACACCCACTATCATAGAAGTAAGTACCCCTCCTATTAAACCACCTATATGTGCAGCATTATCTACTCCACTTAAACAAAAACCAACTATTAAATTAGTAATTATTAAAGGAATAATCTGACTTTTTAATACATTACCTAAATATATACGATAATGATATCCAAAATATAATAAAGCCCCCATTAAACCAAATATAGCCCCACTAGCGCCACAAGATACAGTATTATGTGAAAACACTAAAGAAAACATAGAACCAGTAATTGCACTTATTATATATATAGGAATATACTTTACCTTACCAAAGAAACTCTCTACTTGACTACCTATTATATATAAAGTATACATATTTACAAGTAAATGAATTATCCCAATATGTAGAAAAGCACAAGTTAATAACCTATAATACTCATGATATGAAATAGTAATACTATCTACATTAGCCCCAAATCTAATTAAAGTATAAACATCATATGGGCCATTACCTAAAACATACATAAGTATAAATACTAAAATACATATACCTATAATACCATAGGTAAATATAGGCTTCTTCATAGAAAATATCTTATCTAACTTCTTAGCTTTATTAGAATTAGTAACATTTATCTCATTAGTAATCCTAGCAAATAAATCTAATCCTTTCTCTTCATGCTTAGTCTTATCTATAATATCTGGAAATACCTCCATAACATGATATTTCTTTAAATCACTCATCTTATGTAAAGATACATCCTCATACTTATCATCATCTGCTAAATTAACATCATCTCCAATATCTAAATATATACTAAGCACCTTCATATTCCTAGATAAAGTCTTCGCCTTAAGCTTCTTAATAACCTGCTTAACCCTAAACTTATCAAAAGATAACTGTTCATCATTATGAATATAATGCATAACAATACGTACAACCTTATAAGGATTATCTAAATTCTCTAACCATATCTCATCTGTAATACCATGAAGAACAATCGGATTATAATCACTCTCCGTAACAAAATAATGAATTAACTTCATAGTCATAACATCCATCTTATTAATTACAAATTCACCATTCATATACACCAACACCTCGCATAATATTATATAATATTTAATAAAATAAATAAAGGAGTAAACATGAAAAAAATATTTTTACACATATTATATATAATACCATGGTACATATTTATATATATAATATTTATTCATAATAAACTAACATCCTATAACTCTATTATCTTATCTACATATATTATTCTAAATTTCTTAATAAGTTATTCTATCTTAAATACAATAACTAAATCTAACTTATACTACAAACTAGTAGTACTAGCAAACTACATATTAAACCAAACCCTCTTACTAAATATCTTCTACATAAAAGATTTCATGCTAACATTCATAAATACCACTAGTATATTTATCTCTTCCCTATACTTATATGAAGCAACATACAACATAAATAAACATTATGCCACCTATTTACTACCATTTATAATAATTAGCTTAATATCATTATTCATAAGCCTAATACTAGTCTTTATACATATCTAATATCTCATAAAACCTCTTAGGAGGATCTACCTTAAATTCCATATATTCCCCCTTAGTAGGATGGACAAACCCTAAAGAATATGCATGCAACATTTGCCCAAATTCCCTATCAACAACACTCTTAGGATTATAAACCCTATCATTAATAATAGGATGATTTATATAACTAAGATGCACCCTAATCTGATGCGTCCTACCAGTCTCAAGCGTACACTCAATATAAGTAGCATTACTATACCTTTCCAACACCCTAATATGCGTAATAGCATTCTTACTATTAATAGAAGTAACCGCCATCTTCTTCCTATCCTTACTATCCCTACCTATAGGAGCATCTATAGTCGCAGTATCCTCCTTAATAACCCCACTAACCAAAGCCAAATACTTCCTACTAGCCTTATTCTTCTTAATCTCATCCTGTAACATAAGATGCACCCTATCATTCTTTGCAACCATCAAAAGCCCAGAAGTATCCGCGTCTATCCTATGCACAATACCAGGTCTAAACTCCCCATTAACACCACTCAAATTACTTGAATAATTAACAAGCCCATTCGCTAAAGTACCCCTATAATTCCCATTACCAGGATGAACAACCATCCCACTAGGCTTATTGACAATAAGCAAATCATCATCCTCATACACAATATCAAGCTTAATATCATCCTTCTCTAAAGTATTACTAACAACATCATTAACAGTAACAGAAATAACATCACCTACCTTAACCAAATAACTACACTTACTAACACAACCATTAACACAAACATCCCCATCACGAACCATCTTCTGAATCCTACTCCTAGACAAATCCATCTTTGAAAATAAATAATTATCTAACCTACAATTACCTTCACTTACATTAAATATCATTTCACTTCACCTCCAAAAACCATCTTAAACAAAAACATTAATCCACCAACAACAATAAAACAATCTGCAAAATTAAATATAGGATAATCATAGCCAAATATATTAAAAGATAAAAAATCAACTACATATCCATATATAACCCTATCTATCAAATTACCAACACTACCCGAAAGTATCAAAGATATATCTACCTTATCAAATATCTTAAACATACACCTATTTTTAATAATATAACTAACTAAAAAACAAATAACTACCAAAGCCACTACTATAAATATAACACGCCCTCCTTCTAAAAAAGAAAACGCTGCTCCCGTATTCTTAGCTAAAGTTAAATCAAAAAAACCATCAATAACACTAACAGAATGATACTTCCCTAAATACTTCAAAGCAACTATCTTACTTACCTGATCTATTAAAACAAACACCAAAGATAATATCAATATAATCATCTAATTCCTCCTAAAAACTACAAGTATTAATATCCTTATTACTAACTAAACAAGACAAATTCATCTTAAAACAATATACATAATCATCATCTACATACAAATCAAAACTATCTTCATAACAACTTAACCCATTCCTAGGATTAACAACCTTATCAACAATCTTTTTATCTACTAATACAGATACCTTATAACTATTAACACTCTTATAAGCATATACATCCCCAGTACTCTTCTTAACCAAAATATCCTTATTACTCTTATCAAACAAAACAGTACTACCATATAAAGAAATATACGTATCAATATTCTTCTTCAGGCTATCTACAAACACTTCCTCATTACGTTCTAAAGAAGCATTATAAACATTAATAATAACACCAGAAGAAATAGCAAGAACAACTCCAAGTAACACAACTACCGTAAGTAACTCTATAAGAGTAAAACCTTTCTTATTCATAACACATTCACCATCTACATTATATCATAAGTATTTAAAATAAAAAAGTAGAAATAACAAAATACTTCTACTTAACCTTACTCTTTAAATTATAAAGAATATTAAGAGCCTCCATCGGACTAGTATTCAAAATATCTACATTCTTAAGTTCTTCTTCCACAAAACTATCATGTTCCATATAATCAAGAGGCAAAGAAGTCTGTACCTTAACCTCACGCTTACCAGAAGAAGCCTCATAAACAGCAAGAATCTCATTAGCCCTATTGATAACCTTCTTAGGCAAATTAGCTAACTTAGCAACATTAATACCATAACTCTTATCTACCGCTCCATCCATAACCTTATGTAAAAACACTATATCTCCATTCTCTTCACTAGCACTAACATGCTTATTCTTCAAATTACTAAGCGTATTAGATAAATCCGTAAGTTCATGATAATGAGTAGAAAACAACGTCTTACAACCAATATTATCATGAATATACTCTAATATCGCCTGAGCAAGACTCATCCCATCATAAGTAGCAGTCCCCCTCCCAAGTTCATCAAACAAAATCAAACTATTAGAAGTAGCATTAGCAATAGCATTAGAAGCCTCCAACATTTCAACCATAAAAGTAGACTCCCCACTAACCAAATCATCACTAGCCCCTATCCTTGTAAATATCTTATCGAAAATAGGCAAAACTGCCTCCTTAGCGGGAACGAAACAACCTATCTGAGCCATAATAATAATAATACCAAACTGTCTCATATAAGTAGACTTACCCGCCATATTAGGCCCAGTAATAAGCAAAATATTACACTTATCATCCATAACAATATCATTAGGAACATACTCATCCTTAGTAACCTTCTCTACCACAGGATGCCTACCATCAATAACATAAACATCATGTGAAGAAGTAAGAACAGGTCTAACATAACCATTCTTCTCACTAACCTTAGCAAAAGACTGCATAACATCAATCTCACTAATTATCTTAGAAACACTCTGCAACCTACCAACATAATTCAAACATAACTTCCTAATCTCATCAAACAAATAATACTCTAAATTAATAATCTTCTCTTCAGCCCCTAAAACAATATCCTCCTTCTCCTTAAGCAAATTAGTAATATACCTCTCCCCAGTACTAAGAGTCTGCTTCCTAATATAACCATACTCCTCCTTAATAAGGGGAATATTACTCTTACTAACCTCAATATAATACCCAAATACCTTATTAAAACCTACCTTCAAATTCTTAATACCAGTTCTCTGTCTCTCAGACACCTCAAACTTACTAATAAAATCCTTTCCCCCATTACGCAAATCCTTAAGCTCATCTAACTCACTATTATAACCTTCCTTAATCAAAGACCCCTCTCTCAAAGTAACAGGAGGATTTTCATAAATAGACCTATCAAGCAAATCATACAACTCATAAATTACATCCATATCATTACAAAAACCAATATCCTTAAGAATCTTCCCTATACTAGGAAGAACCTTAAGCGAATTCTTTAACTGCAACAAATCCCTACCATTACAATTACCAAGCGCAATACGCCCACCAAGTCTCTCTAAATCATAAACCTCATATAAATACTCCCTTAACTCATCACACATAATAAACTCATTAAGTAGCTTCTCTACAGTATCATATCTCTTATTCAAAGTATCCATATCAAGTAAAGGATTCTCTATAAATTGCCTTAACTTCCTACTACCCATCGCCGTCTTAGTATTATCCAAGAGCCCTAACAAAGAATAATTCCTCTCCTTTAACCTAAGACTCTCTATAAGCTCCAAATTCCTAATAGTATGAATATCCATCTTCAAATACTCATTACCCTTCTTATAAATAACTCTCTGTAAATGAGACAAATCCCTCTTAGAATTATTAACTAAATAATAAAGCAAATGCCTAATACCACTAATACACCTAACATCCTTTATACCTTCTAAAATATAATCATAATCTTTACCATCAAAATAACTATCACTAACACTAGTAAAAATCTTATATTGATGCCTAAGCACATCTACCAAAGAAGAAGTCACCTTGGAATTAACAATAACCTCCTTAAGCCCATTAGCAAGTATCTCACTAAGTATCTTATTATTATCTATATCAAGCAAAGTAGTATATATCTCCCCAGTAGTAATATCTGCATAAGAAAAAACATATGCATAATCACACTCATACACACTACCAACATAATTATTCTCCTTCTCATTAATATTTCCACTAAGAACAGTACCAGAACTAACTATCTCAACAACATCCCTCTTAACAACCCCTTTAGCACTTTTAGGATCCTCCAATTGCTCACATATAGCTACCTTATAACCCTTCTTAATCAACCTATCAATATACATATCCTTAGCATGATAAGGCACCCCACACATAGGAACCCTCTCATCAAGACCTGCACTCCTACCAGTCAAAGTAAGCTCTAACTCATGAGAAACAAGCACCGCATCATCAAAAAACATCTCATAGAAATCCCCTAATCTATAAAATATAATAGTATCCTCATACTTATCCTTTAATTCTAAATAATGCCCCATCATAGGAGACAACTTACTTCTATCTACTTCACTTCTCTTCATAATACATTACCTCGTAAATAATTATATAGTATTTTTACCAAAATGTAAATTAAACGTTTACTTATTTGACAATAAAATATAAATTATTTAAATAGATAATAAAAAAAATAATTTAAGTCACATTAATCGAATTATCTTTTTTCTCAAGAATATATTTATCAAAATCATTTCCTCATTTACTTTTCTAAACAGTATCACCTTTTATTTTATCATAATAAAATCTGACATATTAATTTATGTCTCTCTTTCTTCTATTTTCTTCTCTAATTTTTTTCACATACTCTTTATGAATTTCATTTTCAATCGTTGCATATAATGGATCAAAATAGTATGATAACTCATTTAAAACATCGAATTTTACTTCTAAATCAATAGCAATTTTTTGAAGTTCATTCAATTTATCTATAGTAGGTAAAATTCTTTGCATTTTTTCTAATTCAGTACATAAATATTGTATTTTTGCAATATCATTACCAAAATCATAGTTTTTTTGAACATCTGTTAAAAACAATATAGTTATATTCAATTCTTCTAATTCCATAAATCTATCCTTTCTAAAAGAAATTATATATTAAATAAAAAAATAGTGTCAATATACTCTATATACCAGCATTGTACAATCTCATAATTCATTATATTTTTTTATTAATTTATTTTACTATACTCAACACATTTTTCTTCTAACAATTTAAAATTACAACACCTTTTTGCAATACTTTCATTTAAAGTACCATTAATATATTTATCATATAGTTTTTTAGACCTACCATATAACTTATCATCATTACGATTTAACCAAAATATTTGTTCTTTTAACATTTTCGCATATTTTTCTTCAGTTTTAGTTAAACACTCTTTATCTAAGTCTAACTTGATAATATTTTTATCCGTTACTGGTAACATATTATTAAAGTTAATTGCTTCTAAATTACCATTTGCTATTTTTAAAAAATCTAATGTCGTTTTCATAGTTTTATGTTTTGCTTTAGGACTTGATAATGGAGCAAAATATTTACAATCATTAACTTCGAATAACACACCAACAAATGGTCTTAATTCTTTTTTATCATAATTATATGGAACCTTTTTATCAAATTGTCTTAGGTAATCACAATATTTTGTATCCAATCTAACTAAAATTAAACTTTCCATAGTATCACCTTCCAAGAATATTATATACTAAAAAACAAAACAAAACTAGAGTTTGCTCTCTAGTTTCTTTTTTAAGTTCACTGTTATGGCCGGAATCGCCGCTTTTTTAAGTTCCTGTTAAAGCCGGAATCGCTTCTTTTTTAAGTTCCTCTTATAGTGGGAATCACTAGCTTTTTTATTGCTACTAAGTAGCATTATTATTATATGCAAAAATGCATAACATAATCACTTATGTACTAATAATATACCATAAATATGATAAAATGTCTAGCTTTTTTAAAAAGTTTTTTATTACTCTAAATAACTTACCTTCTTAGAAGTAGACCTTGCATACTCTATCTCTGACCTAGTAGACTTACCAATATACCCACCTACATTAATAACAAATATCTCATCTGCCATATCTATCTTCCTCTTATGCATATCATCTAACATCTCTTTAGTCTTAGTATCAATATCTATTGAAGAACAATGACTAAAAAACCCCACTGATAATACAATATTCCCCTTTAATGTTAAATCCCTTTGTACCTCCATGAACTCCTTCTCAAACTTAGTTGACCCACACAACGTTATAACCTTGTATTTCTTACTCATTATAATTCCTCCTAATGTTTATATATCCTAATAGTAAAACTAACAACATCATCCTTACTACTAACAAGTATCTCTCCATTTTCCTTATTAATAATATTCATACTCATATTAAGACCAATACCAATACTATCACTACTAGCATTCTTCCCCCTATAAAACCTCTTAAATATATTTGGCATATCCTCACTATCTATACTACCCTTATTACTAATTACTATATCTGTATAAATAGGATTATCACTACAAGAAATATCTATATACCCATAACACTCCGTATAATTAGAAGCATTCTTAAGTATATTAATTATAGCTTCCATAGTCCAATTATAATCTACATATATATATATATTCCTATCTATATCCTTATTAAGAGAAATATTCTTAGAAGTCAAATACATCTCTATATTCATAATAGCATTATCTATCAAATCCAAAACATTACACTTATCTATAGCCAACTCATCCATACCACTATCTAACCTAGACATCTTAAGCAAACTACTAACTAAAAAATTAATCCTCTCCAAACACTTAATATTATTATTAATAATATCTTTCTTCATAGATACATCAATGTTATCTTTTAATAACAACTCATTATTTAATATCATACTAGTAAGAGGAGTCTTAATCTGATGAGATATATCACTAAGAAAACCCTCCATACATACCTTATCACTATATAACTTATCACTACTTTCCTTAAGCAAAACAGTAACCTTATATATATCACTCTTCAAAACAGACAAATAATCCTCATCATAATCCCTAATATCCAAACTATAATCCCCATGTAAAACATTAAACAAATACTTATCTATATACATAAGCCTTTTATTATAATTAAATACATATAAATAAAACAAAATAAAACTACTAAATATCAAAATAACAGGTATAACATATAAATAATTAGCTAAAACTACATCATCCATAACCCCATCACTCTTTAACACATAATAATAATCATCCCTATTATCATTAACTATATCAATAGTACTATATATCTTATCCTTAAACACCTTATTAACATAATCATTATTATATCTAACTATCAAAATAAAAGATATAATACCAAGAATAAGCAAACTAATAGATATAAATAAAACTCTTATATACCTCCTATTCATAAGTACCCCCATAAATAACATAACCCTTAGTCCTAACAGTCTTAATTATCCTAGGATTATTATAATCATCCTCTATCTTCTTCCTAAGCCTCTTAATATAAACACTAAGCGTATTATCAACATCATCTAAATAAGTAGTATCCCATACCTCCTTTAATATATCCCTACTATTAAGCACAACACCCATATTAGTAAGAAGTATTACAAGTATCTTATACTCTATCTTAGATAACTCTACCACATTATTATTCTTAAGCACCCTATTCTTAAGTAAATCTACACATACATTAGAAACCCTAATCACATTCTGCCTATTCTTCCTAAGAGCAAGCTTTATCCTAGAAAGAAGCACATTAATCTTAAAAGGCTTAGTAATATAATCATCCGCTCCCATATCAAGACAAGTTACAATATCCTTATCCCTCTCATCCGCGGACAAATAAATAATAATAGCCCCATATTTATCCTTTAGACTCTTAAATATATCCATCCCATTACCATCAGGCAAATCAATATCTAACAATATCAAATCAACATTAATAGAAGGCAGACAATTTAACTCCCTTAAAGAACCAACACTAGTAACCATAAACCCCTCTTCCTCTAAAAATATCTTCAAACTCCTAACAATAGATACCTCATCCTCAACTAAAAGTATATGCATCTACTACCACCTCATAAAAAGTATACCACAAAAAAAGAAGATTAATCTTACAAAATTGTAATTAATCTTCTTTCTTAATAAATGAAGAATTAACACTATTACTAATCTCTTTATCTACATCATCAGTATAAACCTCATCCTCTATAACATCCCAAGGTTCTTCCTCTTCTTCAATCTGAACCTTAACCTTAGTATCTCCAACTATCTCTACACCAAGTTCTTTCTCAATATCAAACTTAATAGTATTACCTTCAATAACAGCATTACTACAATTAGGTTGTTTCAAACTCCTAACTATTATATCTTTAGTATTAGAATCAGTAGTCTCCCTCTGATTTACCATAACACTTTCCTTATAATTAATAGTATTCATCTCAACAGTAGTCTTAGTATCATTATCATAAGAATACCATATATTAACATCATATGACCCTTCTATAACAATATGATTATCTACCTCACTACCCTTAAATTTATGTGTCATGGTTTTTGGTGATAACTTTCTTGCTTTTTTAAACAACTTGATTCAGTTGCTTTAGTTTAAAATATAAATCTACAGTTTTATCCTGATGTATTTCTATTCTATCTACAATTTTAAGAATTAATTCTCTTGGTGGATTTTTTCTAGTTTTAAGATATTCTTTTACTATCTTCCCCATTTCTAATAACTCCTCAACAGAATTTTTTTCCTTATATTCTGTGGCAGTTAATTTTAATTCATCTATTTCATTTTGTTTCTTTTGTTTCTGTTCTTCGAACTTATCTGTCAATTTTTTATAAGTATTAGGTGAAATTATATCATCTAATCTATCCATATATAATTTTTCAATTTTTAGGTCAATGCTTTTTATATCAATTTCTAATTTACCAATTTTCTTTTCTAATGTATCTGTATATGTTAATAGAGTTTTCTTCCTTTTTTTAACTATATCTTCATATCCTACTAAGTCAATATATTTTTTACACACATTAGAAATAATATCCATTAGTTGTTCTTCTAAATTATTGTAGTTCATTGTATGTGGAGTACACTTGTTATAGGCACTATTTTTTCTATAAAAATTACAATAAGTATAAACATACTGTTTATGGGTAGGACGATTATCTCTTTTTGGATTACCAACGCCTATTTTGTGCCCACATTCATGACAATACATTAATCCCTTAAAAATTCTTATGTTTTCTGGTGTAGGTTGTCTATAATTTGCATCTAACAAATTTTGTACTCTCAAAAAAGTATCTTTATCAATAATTGGTTCGTGAGTTCCCTCAACAATTATCCAATCTTCTTCATTAGTCTTAACTATTTTCTTTTCTCTGAAACTTTTCTTTGTATGGACATTTTGCACCATATCACCAATATACATTCTGTTTCTTAGCATGTTTCTAATTGTATGATAATTCCATTCATAAGGAAATTGTGCTTTCAATCCACGTCTTGTTTTTTTATAAACTTCTGGAATTGGAATTTTTTCTTCACTTAATTTTTTCATAACTGCACTTTGCGACTGTAATTCCAAATATAAATTAAATACTTTTCTTACTATATCAGCCGCTTCTTCATCTATAATTAGTTTGTGTTTATCATTTGGATCCTTAATATAACCAAGCACTGGTTTACCACCCATGTATTCTCCAGCAAATTGCTTGATTTTATAAACTCTTCTAATATTCTTTGACAAATCTCTAGAATACTTTTCATTTATAAAATTATTTAATGCAGCATATTCGTTATTTGAGTTTTCTGAATTTCCTGTATCTATTTGTTCTTGTATTGCTATGTACCTAATAAAATTATCCGGAAAATAACAATCTAAATAATAACTGCATTCAAAATTACTTCTACCAAGTCTTGATAAACTTTTAGTAATAACAACTTTGATAGTGCCATTTTCCATAGCTTCTTGTAACTCTTTCCAACCAGGTCTATCAAAATTAGTACCACTAACGCCATCATCTACAAATTCTCTACACTTTTCACCTATATTACCATTTCTAGCAATAAACTCATTCATTAACCTTCTCTGATTAGTAACACTCTCACTTTCATCACTTGCTCCTGCTTCATCAGCCAATGATAATCTAATATATTTTGCTATTTCGTCAGGTTTGTAATCTTTTAATGTTGCACCATAATTATAACATTCGTAATTCATAATCCTCCCTTTCTTGAGGATTCCATTGACTTTTTTAATCAATTAACGTGTAACTATATTATACCGTGTAATCAGTCAAAATGAATCCAAAATTTGTTATTTTAATATTTTTTTTATATAATCATTCAAAAAATCATTAAAATCCTTCATTAACACATCTAATATGGTTTCTCCAACATCATTATAATATAAATTAATATTTAACTTCTTAGTCACGTTTATTTTCCCCCTTTTTATTTAAACTTATGAATACAAAATCAATTTATGAATTTATAAGTTTTAAATAATTGAGTGTTGTGCCTGTTATCATAAATTATCACAAAAAAAGACACTAATAAAGCATCTTAAAACTAAATGTATTATTTTTTATTAATAATAGTGTCTATAAATGTTTTAAAAATTAAATTTTGTTCTTGTTTTTCTGTAATTAATTCTGGATGCCATTGTACTCCAATATTAAATTTTTTATCTTCAATTTCTAATAATTCTATAATACCATCATCAGAGAAACCTTTTATTTCATATTTTCCAGGATTATTAATCTTGCATTTATGAATACTATTTACAATAAATTCATCATCATTAATTAAATTAAATAATTTTGAATTTTTATTTATTTTTACTTTATGCATATCCATGTTTTCGAGTGAAAAATGTTTCTGCTTTAGATAATCATAATTATCTAACGATATACTACCACCAGTCGATAGAGCCATATTTATACAACCACAACATATTCCCAATAATGGAATATCTTTTTCAGTACAATATTTTGCAATCTCTTGTTCATAATCACAAATAACAATACCACCTTCTAAAATAATTCCATCACATATATTAATAGTTTGAAACAAATCATTTAATGATTTTTCATCTAAATAATAATTTTGATAAGAAAATGGTTTATCTTCTTTAATCTCTTTTATTTTACTTTGTGGTAAAATACCAATCGCAATGCCACCATTTTTATTAACAGCATCTTTTATTTCATTACTTACACAAATTTTATTCCATATAACATCATCACATTGTGGCTTACCAACAATACCAACAATAGGTTTTCTGTTCATTTATTATTCTCTCCTCTTTTTAGTTTTTCTTAAAATTAAGTTAGCATTTTTATATTCTTCTCTTAATGAATGAACACCTGATTCATTAAGAGGCAAAAATCCATCGTAAATTGTAGAAGCTATTTCTTGTTCGCTTGCTATTAAATAGTTTATTTTATTACAGGCAACCCAATTATTTTTTTTCTCTACCTCGTGGAAGTTTGTTCCTATTAATTTAAAATTAGTTTTGTCAAACAAATGAACCACTGCATTATTGTCTAATCTTGTTTGAACATATACTAAATCAATAGAATTTTGCTTTAGTAAGTTTATGAGCTCTAAAATTGCTTTTGAGGCTATGCCATGCCCTTTAAACTCTTCAAAAATATAAATTCCATTTATTTTTACAATTTTGTCTGTAAAAAAATGAATCATAAAATACCCAACTGTTTCGTTGTCTAACTTAACACTTAATATTTGTTTTTCTCCTTTTACAAATTGATCTATATGATTTGATATCCATGTTGAATAATATGGATATTCCTCAATAAATATTGAAGTTAAGGATTCTATACTTTTTTCAAATTCTTCTTTAGTTGTTACTCTTTTTAAATTAACCATTATATCACCCCTTTAAATTGCTATATATGATAGCATATAAGGTAAAAATTGTCAATTTTCAAAACAGCAAACACCTATTTACATTTTACTTTATTTATCAATTCATACTTTCCATCAAAATTCCAAATATTTAATTTTCCTTTGGCAGAAATTGGATATATAGGTTCTATATTTTCCATAACCCATGCATATCTTCCTTGCTTATATTCTCCCAAATTATACTCTGTAGGATTTTGTTTTATATATTCTAAAAAAGATTCATCCATATAAATACAATTAACTAAATTACATCTACAAATAATATTTCCATAATTCATATCCATATCTTTTATTAAATCTACTACATAATCATTTGTAAGAAATTCTTTTGCAAGATTTTTTCCACTTGCATGAATAAACAGTTCTCCTCGGTAATTAGTTTTCCAACTCCTTGTTTCTATATTTTTCATACCATTAGCTATTAATGTTGCAAATGGTTCCTTAATACTTATAACTTTCATTTATCCATCACCTTAGTTACAATTATATCATATAAAAAATACTTTTGTTAATTTAAAGTATCTTTTATAATAAAATGAATTTTTATTAAATACGGCATAATTATAATAAGTCTAATAGAATCCTTATAATTATTATATTTTACAATGGTTATCACCAACAACCAAGAGATGATTAATAACCCAACAACCCAAAACAGTAGAAGGACTATTTATTGTATTAACAGAATAACTATTTTTATAATATTTCTTACCTTTACCTAAGATAGCTTTAGTAACTATTTCTTTATAAGCCATTCGTTTCACCTCTTCAGTTTAATTTATGCAAGTAACTAAGAAAAAGTACCAAAAGAAGAAGATAATATTCAAAATATTTATACATTTACCTACTTAATCAAAAAGTAAACTATCTATATCAATAATCCAAACTATTCTAATCTAACAAATTAAATCAACATCTCACTCCAAAAAAGCTCTACAGTAAAGTTTTTTGGAATAGAAACAAAAAAATAGAAGAAACATTCTTCTTCTATATTCCTGCATTTGGTTCGCTTGTACCATCTATAGTTAAAGTAAACTTATAATCCTTACTTTGCATTGCATACGGATTATCCATAGTACCATCTATCCAAATATACAACTTGTAATTATTTTCACCAGTTAAAGTATGTCTAACAGGTGCTCCATTAGGTAAAGTAATTAACTTAACAGTGTCCCCTTGCTTATTAGAAGCAAAATTACCACTACCTAAAGTTGTTTCATTAGAACCACTTACAGATACAAATTCCCATTTCAAACTAGCATGTGCAAGTCCTGAATTAAATGAAGTAAGTGCTAAAGTAAATGATAAATAAATAGGATCAGCATATTTAGTATTATCTTTAGTAACCTTAAAAGTCTTTATTACCCCATTAGCCTTACTACCTACTGGTGTTAAAGTACCAGTCAAAGTACCAGCGGCAGAAACATTAGTAGTAATAACATCATCTGATAAACCTGCTACTGTAAATGATACATCAGTAGTAGTATCACTAGACCATGTAAACCATGCAGCAGTAGTACCCGCTACTACAACTATTAAAGCAACAACACCTAAAATTGTTCCCACAAGTTTCTTTTCCATATTTTCCCTCCTCTATTATAAATAAATTATAGCAAAATATTTTCAAACTTGCAATAACTTTCTATAAATTTTACAAGAATAAAATGTAAATCTTTCTAATGACGGGGTTTAAACAACAACGCCAAGAAAAACGCACACACTATCGCAACACTAATCCCCGCGGCAGTAAGGTCAAATATTCCCATCATAAGCCCTAGTATTCCTATATTACTAGCCATCTCCATCGCTCCATGAATTAACAAATGACCAAACGATGTAATAGGCACAATCGCACCTGCTCCAGCATACAAAACTATCTTATCATATATACCAAAAACATCAAGAAAAGAACCAATAACTACAAACATACTAGTGATATGCCCAGGAGTAAGCTTAGTATTATCAAGAATTATCTGAGATATCAAACAAACAGTACCACAAAATAAAAAAGCATAAACATAAGTCATTATATTACCTCCAATGATACAGCATGTGCAATAGAAGGAATACTCTCCTTTTGAAAAACCATCGTAGGAGAAAATATAGCCCCAGTAGGTACAAAAAGCACCCTCTTATATACCCCATCCAACATCTTCTTCATAATATACCCATACATTACCAAAGCACTACAACTAGGACCACTACCACCCGCTAAAACAGGCTGAGTATTAACATCAAATATCATACTACCACAATCGTCATAATTACTACTAATATCCATCTTATAATACTCCTTCATATAATCTAACAAAATCTTCTTTCCATACACACCCAAATCCCCAGTAACAATCAAATCATAATATGAAGACTCCCTATTCAAAGAAGTAAGATGCTTATATATGGTATCACATGCCGCTATTGCCATAACAGCACCCATATTATTTGCATCCTTCACCTCAGCATCACATACCCTTCCTATAGTAGAAGACTCCACCTTAACCTTACCCTTAATATTACTAAGCATAATACATGCACTACCAGTAGTCGTAAAAGTCGCTGTCTTAGGCTTAGGAGTACCATACTCAACAGGATTTCTAAACTGCTTCTCTGCGGCAGTATTATGTGAAGTAACATTACAAATACAATTATCTATCTTACCAGAATCTATAAAAGAAGCACCTATAATAATACCAGCTGAAGAACTAGCACACGCACTATATACCCCTAAAAACGGAATATTAAAACTCCTAGCCATATAATCAGAAGCCGCTAACTGATTCTCCAAATCCCCACTAATAAGAAGATCAACATCACTATCCTTATAATTACATTTCTTAAGAAGCAACTTAACCCCATCAATAGATAACTTCACTTCTGCCTTCTCAAAACTCTTCTTCCCAAAATACAAATCCTTATCATATACCTTATCAAAATACTTACCCAAAGGCCCATTACCCTCATACTTACCAACTATCGTAGCAACATCACGAATATACACATTATCATATTTATAAGTCATAACTATCCTCCCATTACCAGTAACCTAATCAAACCAAACACATACACCGACACCACCCCATATAAAATAACCGTACCTGCTAACTTAAAAATATTAGCTCCAATCCCAAGCACAAGCCCCTCATTCTTATACTCCAAAGCCGCACTAGTCATCGAATGAGCAAACCCAGTAATAGGAATAATCAAAGCACTCTTAAGCACATTAACACACACATCAAATACACCACATGCAGTAAGCACAGAAGCTATAACTATCAAAGTCAAAATAACCAAAATACCAGACTCCTTCCTAGGTAAATCAAGCCAAAAAGAATACACATTCAAAAGACCCTCACTAAGAGCCCCAATCGTACCACCCGCAAAAAACACCACAATAGCATTCTTAAGCCTACTCTCCTTAGGAGTATATTTCTTAACAATCTTATCATAAGTTTTATTCATAATATCAATCACCATTTATATTATTAACAAACATTATAAATTTATACAAAAAAAAAGAAACTATTTAAGCATCAACTTCAAAGCTTCTTTTATCTGCATCTCTAAAGACATATTCTTATCTACCAAAGAGACAACCCTCTTAATATCATTATTCTTATAACCCAAATTCAAAAGAACCGTAACTAATTCTTGATTTCTTGACACACTAGCACTACCATTCTTAGCCAACTTACCTCTTAAATCAAGAATAATCTGTCTAGCCACCTTATCTCCAATCTTAGGAAACTTCTTCAAATAATTAACATCTTCCCTATCAATAGCGCCTTCTATACCATCTATATTAGAAGAAGCAAGAATAACCATCGCCATCTTAGGGCCAAGGCCCTTAACACCAATCAACCTCAAAAATAACTCTTTCTCTTCTTCCTTACTAAATCCATATAACAAATGCTCATCTTCTTTAATATGCGTATACAAATAAACCACATATTCATTACCTACACAATAAGAATAAGGATTACCTACATATACAACATACCCTATATTATTATTCTCTAAAACAATATAATTACTCTTAACAGAACTAACTACACCACGTATATATTCATACATTACTTCTTAATCCCCTTAACACCATATAATCCATAATTACTAAGAATATTAGTAACAAAAGAACTCTTCTTCTTCATTTTCCTTTTATATTCCTTTATCGCATCTGTAATAAGCATATCTAGTAATTCCTCATAACTTATATTCTTACCTTCCCATAAATAATATGACAAAGAGCCAGGTATTGTATTAACTTCATTTACATACATCTTATTCTTCTTACTATCTATCAAATAATCTATCCTAACAACCCCACTATTATTTAAAGCCCTAAATACATCACGAGAAATCTTATCTATATTTAAAGCCATCTTATCACTAATCCTAGCAGGAATAATCCTCCTAGTAGAAGCCATACCCTTACTTCCAGACATCTTAGAATTACCAAGATACTTATCCTTATAAGATAAAATATCATCCTCTTTAATAACTTCTTCAATCATCGAAGTAACATTCTTAAGACTACTACCCATTACAGCCTGATTAACCTCACAAAGATTCTCAACAACTTCCTCAACTAAAATCTTATTATCATACTCCATAGCCAAATCTATAGCACTATCTAACATACTCTTATCCTTAACATAACTAATACCAATACTACTACCTAAAGTCGCAGGCTTTACTATCAAAGGATATGAAAGCTTACTAATTTTATCTAACACATCATCTTTAGAATTATCGTACTCATTATCAAAAAACCAAGTATAATTAGTAACAGGTATCCCATTTTCACTAAATATTTGCTTTTGAAAAACCTTATCTTGCCCAACCGCAGAAGCACACACCTTACTACCAACATAAGGAATACCCAAAGTTTCCAAATAACCAGCTATACTCCCATCTTCGCATCCACTACCATGAACAATAGGAAAAGCTATATCAATATAATCTACTTCCCTCTTAAATATCCTTCCACCTTGTAAAATAAACCTACCATTCTTATTTAACAAAATAACCTTCTTACCATACTTTTTAATCAAACTAAAATCCTTATAACTATCAATATCAGTAAGCATACCACCAGTATACATCTTATAATCATGAGTAATATAAATAGGCACAGCCTCATACTTAGAAGTATCTAAATACCCCATCGCCTGTACCGCAGAAATAATAGATATCTCATGTTCAACACTATTACCTCCAAATATAAAACCAACTTTAATTTTCATTATCTTCCCTACTTTCTTTATATAAAAACTTATCCATCACACTAATAGTCTTATTAATATCCTCTAAATAAGCATAATGAGACTTATTATTATATACAACAAGTCCACTATCTTTAATAACCTTATTTAACCTACTAGCTTCTTCAAGTGAAACACTACTATCATTATCCCCTTGTATAATCAAAGTAGGAACATCTATCAAAGAAGCTGAATTAGTTAAATCAGTATTAACTGTATTTACAAGTATCTTCTTCATCATATAAGATGCATTCCTATAATCTATTGAACCGAAATGATTCTTAGCCCAAGGCTCTAACCTATTTAATATAGGCACCCTCTTCAAAACACCAAGTATCTTTTGCTTAAAATTAGGCTTCTTAATCCTTTTCTCAAAAGGACTAGCAAAAAGAATTAACTTCCTAACCTTATACCTACTAGCGTACTCTATAGAAACCCTACCACCAAAAGAATGACCTACCAAAATAACATCATCAACAGATAACTTTTTAAGAACCTCATGCACTACATCTGCATAATCAGCAATACTAAGCACCGAAGTAGGCTCATCACTATCTCCAAAACCAGGCAAATCTATAATCACAATAGTAAACATACTCTTAAAAGCATTACCAACAGGCATCATTATCTTAATATTTTGACCCCATCCATGTAACAAAACCATTGTAATATTCCCTTTTCCATATTTAACATAATTAATATTCATATCATTAATCTTTATCTTATCACATATCATTTTCTTCACCTTAATAATACTATTATACACTATTATTATATTTAATTAAATAATTTGTGTGCTATTTTACTATTTTAAGTGTAAAGAAAAAAGAACCTTAGTTCCTTGCACTTACATTAATCCTAACATTACCTAAAGAATTAGCATAACTACTTGCTTGAACCAAAGTTCTAATAGCATTAATTATTTTGCCACCTTTACCAACAACCCTACCTAAATCTTCTTCATCTACCAAAACATCTATAATAGAGTTATCATTTTCTTTCCTAAGTTCTACAGACACTGCCTCACTATTAACAACTAACTTCTTAACTAAATAAAGAGTTAACGCTTGCAAATCCATTATTTAGACACCTTAGAATTATGGTAAGCTTCCATAACCTTAACCTTACTTAAAATATTACGAGCAGTATCTGTTGGTTGAGCACCATTCGCTAACCACTTCAAGCATTTTTCATTATCAATACTAGTTTCTCCAGTAATTGGATTATAAGTTCCTAAATTTTCCAAAACCTTACCATCCCTAGGAGAACGTGAATCTGCTACAACTACACGATAAAACGGAGCTTTCTTAGCACCCATTCTCTTAAGCCTAATCTTAATCATAAATACACTTCCTTTCACTTACAATATATTAACATACATAAACAAAGATGTCAACCATTTTAGGTTAACATCTTACTTTTTATATATCTTATACATATTGATACATTAATGTAAGTCATCTTAAAGAGTTTAATAAATTATTAATAATAATTTCTTCATTTCCTATATCAAAATTTTCAAAACCATTTCCATTATTATTAATTTTAACATTATAACCAAATTTTATAATATTAGTTTTACCAAACAAATTAATACTTATTTTTAAAATATATTTCGTAATATCAAGTAAATATTCTTACTTCATATAAACATCCAACTTACTATAAGGTATCTCTATTTTCTCCTTCTTAAAGCCATCCAAAATAACCCTTAAAACACGCCTTCTAACACCATATTGACTATTACTAATACAACTAATAGCTACCTTATATATAATAGCACTATCAGCTAAATTATCAACACCAAGTAACTCATAACTAATAACATCACTAATACCCTCTATCTTACTCCTTAACCCCTCTAAAACATCTTCTAACTTAGAAATATCAGTATCATAACTAACAGGAATACCTATAACAACCCTACTATCTTCCTGACTATAATTAACTACATTAGTAATCTGACTATTCCCTATAATAAATACTTCCCCAGTATAAGACTTAATCTTAGTACTTTGAAGCCCTAAAGAAATAACCTCCCCAGTAAAATCATTTATCTTAACAGTATCTCCAACCATATAATGATTATCAAAAATAATAGATATCCCCGCTAGTAAATTCTTAAGTATATCTTGAAAAGCAAGCCCTATTACTACACCAACTATACCTATAGAAGCAATAATACTACTAGTATCCACTCCATATAAAGAAAGTATCATAATAATAACTATAATAACTATCAAATACTTAAAAACACTCTTAATCAAATTAACTATAGTATTCTGTTTCTTAACATTAATATGCTTATTCTTAAGATTAAGTGTTCTATTAATAACACTACATATAACCAAATATATAATTATCCCTACAGTAATATAACTAATAGGTAAATAAAACCTCTTATCAAGAATAAAATCTATAATCATAAATATTACCTCCTTATATATAGACTAAAGCCATGAAAATTCATGGCCATTACTTTTTTTTTATGTTATTTTCTTTATACATAATTATTATAATATATTTGCTTTTTCTAACTTTTCCCCCAGCAAAAGTGGCTTGTCAGCCATTTTGTCAAAGTACGTTAGTTTCCTAGGAGCAACTCCTACTGAGTTGCCAAGGTGGAACGAAAAGCGGTGTTGAGATAGGCGTCCCCAGAGCCTCTGCTGAAGTAGAATACGCCAGCACTAGACCCATCGTCGCAATCGCCACCACGAGCGAACCAGGAAAAGGCAGAACCGACAAAAACAGCATAGTCTGAATACCATCCATTTGTTTCTCCTGTAGCATCTCCTAGTATTCTTCTTGTATAATCATTTCTTGATGTTCCATATGTATAATGATCTACATATTTACTTCCAAAAGGTAATGTACTTGTAGTAAATCCAGAATCACTATACATAAGCCCTGTACCATCGCTAGTTTCCATTACTCCCATTACATCTGTCAATACACCTCCTGACATATCATATACTCCGTATACATTTCCTGTAGTAGATGCTTTAATTCCTACATTACTAGTATAACTTGTACAAGTTGTTGTTGTACTTGTTAAATCTGTTTCACTTTTAGGACCGCATCCAGCCATATAATATGGACTACTACTTGCATAATATGCATTTTTTGCTATATCAGTAAGAGCTAATCCATATTTACTTTGTTTTAAATATGCTACTGCTCCCCACTCAGTATTCTTCATCATATGGGCATCTACTTGGCTTACTCCATTCGAGGTTAGATAAGTAAATGTACCAAATTGCTTAGACGTATTAAATTGTGTTGATACATTTTGATTAACTAAAGACGCTTGCGCAGATTTTATAGTAGGTACATCAGCAGTACCACTAGTCTCAAACTTACCTACCCAGATGCCTGATAATTCATCAGTCCCAAAGGTAAATGCTGGATGAGTAAGCCATTCTCCATTTGCACTTCCAGTAGATTTAGCATCTGTTTTTTCTTCAAATCTAATTTCTATTCTTTTTGGATCCATTACCTCTGAGTTTACATTAAATAACTTATATCTATATCTTGGTATCCATACATAGTAAGCTAATATATCACTCTCTAATATTTTTGTGCCTTCTATAGCACTCATATATTGTTCCCTAGACCTAGAACCAGAAACATTAGAATCCTTATCTGTTCTAACCATCACGGCATTTGCCCATTTTTTATTATCATAATTATACCACCAATCATCTTCTGTTGATACATACGATTTTTCAGATAAAGCATCACCCGCTGGAAATGTAGTAATCAAATCAGCAGATAAATCCATAATATATTGATAGTCATCTTCTGTTACAACTCCATCGCCATCTACATCCGCAGCACATAATTGCTTAGAACTAAAAATTATCTTATTATTTAAATACTGCAATAGAAGTGACCCAACTTTTGCATTTATCTTACCATTCCCCGTAACATCCCCTAACTTACAAGTACCACTTTCTTCTGTATTAGTAAATGCCTTATACCAATTACCATTACTATATACTACCGGTATCATACCATCAGCAAGAACAGGTACTGGAGGATTTACCACTATCAAATTAGTATACTTATCTCTATTCATACTTCCACCCTTAGAAGTATATAAAGATATCTCTAAATCAGCTTCAAAATCTTGTTCCATCATATGAGCTTGATTTTCTCCATTATCAAGTATATATATTCTAAGCTCATAAGAATCAGGTGTACTACTATTACTAGGTAACTTCTGAGGTGTACTAGTAAGTATAGCTCTTTGATAATATTTTAATGTTCCATCTACTTTCTCTACTTCTAAATCCTTAAAATTACCTTCAGATATAGTTGTACCATTCTTAATTAACTCAAACTTAAAATTTTGATCTAAAAGACCAATACCAATATCTATATTTTTCAAAGTAACATCATAATAAACATTACTAGGATTAGCACTTGCTCCTTTAACTGTAAAAGTAGTCTTAAGTGCCTTAGTAGATACCTCACTACTACTAATCGGAGCCATCTCTCCAGTAGTAACACTACTATCTCCTACAAAAACAACACCTATATTACCAGTACTAACAGAAGCGTTAATACTATCATACGCTGTCTTTACAGCATAAGTACCACCTATAACCGCGAGTAATATTAATACTATTTGCACTCCTATTACCATTTTTTCTTTCTTCATATACATATCACCTCTTACAGTGTCTCTATCTAAAAATAATTATATCCAAAAATAAAAGAAAAATCAATAAAATTATCTGTTTTTATTTCATTTTCTTATACAGTAAGTAAACTAATTATTTTTCTAACAACCAGTCAATTATATTTTTATGAATTATCCCATTTTGTGATAAATCAAATTTATCCATTGAAAGAACATACTTTGGATAATTATCATCTATTCTTTTATAAGCATTAAATTCTCTATCAATAACTGCCTCATCACTTAAGATATAAGCCACTTGAATATATATCTTTTCATTAAACCTTGTTGCTATAAAATCTATTTCCCCATTTTCTAATGTACCAATAGTAACATTATATCCTCTAGCAATAAGCTCATTATATACAATATTTTCTAAATATGCACCAATTTGTTCTTTTTTGCCCTCACTTAAAATATTAGTAAAACCTAAATCAGTTAAATAATACTTATATTTGCCAGTAAGTATTCTTTTACCTCTAACATCATATCTTTCTACCTTAGAAATAAGATTAGCACGAGTTATGTAATCAAGATAATTATATAATGTTTCTAATGATACATTCCTAGAGTCACTTTGCATATATTTTTTTAAACTATCAGGTGAAAACACTTGAGATGGAGTAGTTAAAATATAAGTAACTATTCTATTTAATAAATCTATATCTTTAATATTAAATCTTTTTACGATATCTTTTATTATTATTGAATCATATATATCACTTAAATAAGTTTTTCTTGAAATATCATCTTTTTGCATAAATCTTTGTGGCATTCCACCCCATTTGATATAATCATTAAATGCATCTTCTATATCCCTATTATCAGTAATATTTAATAATTTACATACTTCATCAAATGTAAATGGAGTTATTTTAAAACTTACATATCTTCCAGCTATATGAGTTGCTAAATCACTAGATAACAAATCACTATTAGAACCAGTTATAAAAATAGATGTATTTGAGGTAGCCCTTAAAGAATTAACAACACGTTCCCACTTTAAAACATTTTGTATCTCATCAAAAAATATATAATATTTCTTATCATCAATTATCTTTTCTTTAACATAATTATTTAGCTTTTTAGGGTCTGTATACTCTTCATAATCATAATCTTCAAAATTAATATAAATAATATGACTATCATCTACACCACTATCTTTTAACTCATCTATTATTTGCTTTAAAATAACTGACTTTCCAGAACGTCTAATACCAATTAACACTTTAATTAACTCTTGGTCATAAAATGGTCTAATTAATTTTAAATATCTTTCACGAATAACCATAATCCATCTCCCTTTCTTATACATCAATTATAATACTACATTTAATTTTTGTCAATTTATTACGCTACAGAGTAATTTTTTACTGTTTTTATTAATTTATTACGATAACACATCACATTTCTTTATACAACAATTAAACTACATCAATCCAAAAATACAAATATTTTATATAAATTCGGTAATTTGTGGCATTTTCATTCGGTAATTTGTAAGACTTCTCTTCGGTAATTTGTAGATAGCACTAATCTACGCCCTAACTTTATTATCCCTTTTTAAACAAATTAATAATTCTCTTACATATATCCTTCGTACTATCATTAAACAAATACATAACTAAAAATAATAATACAAATAGCATTATAAACACAATCCCTAATACAACTACACTCATAAACAAACTACTAACACTATTAAAAATAAATACTTCTACATACTTAAATAAATAACTAACACCTAAGAAAACTAAAGTTACCAAAACATAATCACTAATTAACCTCCAAAAGGATATATTCTTAAATATCTTCTTACTAATTAAATTACATTTTAATATAATATTAACTACAAATGATATAGAAGTTGCAAGTAATAATCCATCTATTTTCATAAATATACATAATATAATAGATAAAACAATATTTATACCCGCACTAACTAAAATATGATTTTTAGTATTCTTATACATCCCATTTGAATTAATTATAGATACCAAAGGTAAACAAAGCATATAGAAAAACGATGTTAAAGAAAATAATATTACCGTAAAATAAGAAAGAATATAATTACTATCTCCTATCCAATAATTAACAAATGTCCTAATCCCTATCATAAAAGTTAAAGGCATCGTAATAGATAAAAGAACAAACAAAGCCTGCAACTCCTTAAACAAAGGATATGCCCTATCATCCTCATGACTAGCAAACACATTACCAAAAGAATTAACCGTAGCATAACTTACCCTAGAAGATATCTCATTTAAATACCTAAGTATAAAATTATAT
Source organism: uncultured Bacilli bacterium (assembly GCA_934096265.1). Lineage (GTDB taxonomy): Bacteria > Bacillota_I > Bacilli_A > RF39 > UBA660 > JAEDMO01. The sequence continues at coordinate 61,447 of CAKOLI010000002.1, forward strand.
GACGTATAAATACTTACCCATACAGGTCCTAAAAAATACATAACCAAAACAGCATCTACATTATTTAAAACAACAGTACCTACCTGTAACCAAGCCAAATCCTTAGTCATCTTAATCATAGAAGTATCCTTATTAGAAACCTCATGTAAAAAACTATACCTTTTCTTTACCACTATCCTCATAACTACTTCTTCAATTATCTTAATAATCAAAATAAGTATAGCAATACTAACCAAACTTCTAAACCAAACAATAACCAAAATAGTTAAAACATCACACAATAACTTCATTGAGTTTAACACATTTGCATACACATACCTCTCCTGATTCGCAGACAAAACAGCAGTATACGTCTGTGTCTTACCAAAATAAGCTATTAAATAAGAAGAAGCTATAATGAAAAAACATAACGTTATAGATAATACATCACTAACATCTTTATAATAAATATAAAGTCCTATACTAACTAAAACAATAATACCAAAAATAATTAGCCCAATCTTCCTAAAAATATACCTAGCCCCAGAATATATCCTATTAACATCATCCATATTCTTATCCGCAAAAGGCTTATAAAGTGAATAAATAACAGCCTCACTAAAACCTACTTGAGCTAAAAAAACATAAGATATCACTTGATTAATAAATTGATAATACCCATTATTAGCATCCCCTAAATAATTAATCAAATAATTAACCTTAACAAGCCCAACTATCCCTATAAGCAAATAAGGAACTATATCACTAATCATATTTAAAGCTATCTTCTTTGTCCTCATAACTCTTACTCCTTATACATAATAAGTGCACTAAAACAATACACCTGTTCCTCTGAAAATATCCCTATCGAAGTAGAAAACTTAATATCAATAACTTCAATACCATCTCTACTAATAAAATTATTAACTTCCTCTTCTAAATCCTTTTCATGAGATTCATCTATTACCTTAACTTTCATATTATTCACCATAAATATTTTACACAAACATCTATAAATTATTTGTCGATTTATAATAAATAACCTTCTTTTCCATAGAGGAATTCACATACTCAATAAGCACATTAAAATTAATATCTCCCCCATCTATATCCTTTGGAACATTAATATATCCAACCAACATAATCCCTAAAGAAGAAGTATCTCCAACCTTCAAACTAACAGGATCATCCAATATACCTATACTAGGAAATATATCCTCAGTAAAATAATCATGAGTAATAATCGCGGTAACATCATTCATATCCTCTCTAGCATTATCAATTAATACCCTATAACTAACTTCCTCATCACTAATTCTATCTAAAGATATCTTAATATCAAACATAATATCATCCATATCAGTAGCTTCCTTATTATTAAAACATCTCTCCTTATATTCTATATAATTATTTTTATCCTCTTCACTAACGTTAGTAACATCACACCCTACTAACATAAATATACTAAATAATATAAATAATATTTTCATATCTAATCACCACTACATACAATTATAACAAACTTTTTAAAAAAAATACATAACTTAAAAATAGCTTTACAGTAAATAGGCTAATATCTGTGTCATAATTACTAATTATTAATAAACTATAATAGAGATACAAAGGAGGTAATGATTATGTATTACTACGGTGGTTACAGCGGAGGAAATACCTGTGGATGCTCATCAAATACATATCCATCTTATGGATACCCATCATATGGATATAACAACACAGGCTATGGAGCCGCTATCATATTAGTATTATTCATTCTACTAGTTATAATAATCGGATGTCGTTCTACTGGTAATTGCTAAAAATTCACTAAATTAAGGGAATAATCTTCCCTTTTTTCTATATTTGTGTTAAAATATCATTTGTCCAAGGGGTGAAGTATATGTTTAAAAAAGTTAATATATTAGATGAAAAAGATAAACACTTAAGAATGAAAAACAGTGATGTAACATTTCCATTAAGCAAACAAGACAAAGAATTACTAAATAACATGCTAGAACACTTACACAAAAGCCAAATCGAAAAATATGCTAAAAAATACGACCTAAGACCAGGCATGGGACTCGCTGGTCCTCAAGTAGGAGTGAACAAAAAATTCTTTGTCATATGTCATGAAGAATACGAAAACACATTCAGAAACTACATAGTCATAAATCCCAAAATAATTAGTACATCAGAAGAAATGATATACGCTGATGGAGGAGAAGGATGCCTAAGCATAAACAGAGAAGTAGAAGGCATCGTAGGAAGACATGCTAGAATAACTGTAGAATACTACAACGAAGAAGGCAAACTAATTAAAACTAGAGCAAGAGAAGAACTAGCTATTGCCTTTCAACACGAAATAGACCATCTAAATGGAATACTATTCATAGATAGAATTAACAAAAAAGATCCATATTACAATATGGAAAACATGAGAGCAATATAAAAGTAAATAATGCCTTTATATTGCTCTTTTTTGTTCCTTCATATTAACTAAATTAGTCTCTATCACTACCCTTTGTACTAACGCAATCGCAATCATAAGAGACATCGTATAAGACCCCCCATAAGAAAGAAATGGAAGAGGTACACCCGTCAAAGGACCAATACCCATAACACCAATCAAATTAACAGCAATATGCAAAAATAAATAAATCATAACCCCATATGCTATTAAAGAATTAGTAAGATTCTTTGCCTTTCTAGCTATCTTATAAATAATAAATAGTAACACTCCATAAGAAATAATTACAATTACACCTACTAAAAGCCCCCACTCCTCTACAATAATAGGAAATATAAAGTCAGTATATGACTCAGGTAAATACAAATACTTCTGCGTACTAGCACCAATTCCTTGACCCTTAATACCTCCATTATTAAAAGCAATAAAACTATTACATAACTGATATCCAGACTTCTCTTGATACCTAGAACAAGGATCAAAAAAATTAAACCTCTGTAACTGATATGGTTGTAAAATATTCTTCCCCATAACAAGCACCAAGAGGGCTACCAAAACTATCCCACTAGCAATAATCTTATTAATAAGCCTCCTCTTATTAACATCAATCGGAACAGCATAAAAAATAAGCCCACTCATCATAAGAATTATCATCCCAGTCCCTAAATCTGGCTGAACCGCTGTCAAAGCAAAAACTATAATTATCAAAGATATAGGCTTTAACAATACCCAAAAATCATCCAACTGCCCACTATGCTTATCATAATATGTTGCCAAATAAATAATCAAAGCCACCTTAACAAATTCAGAAGGCTGAATAGAAATAAAACCTAAATCTATCCAACTCTTAGCATTATTCGCCATATCACCATATAAATATACAAATACCAAAGACAATATTGACACAATAATAAACAAACTATTCATCTTCTTATAATTCTTAATAGGAAATATAAGTATAAAAGCACTCCCTACTAAACCTATCACAATAAAAATAGCTTGCTTAATAAAATAAAAATAAGGACTCTTAGCATAACGCATATAACTTTCCATCGAAGAGGCACTTTGTATCATAATAAGTCCAAAACAAAGAAAAATGATACTCAAAATAAGTAATGGTTTATTCATATTAGAAAATATCTTCTTCATATACACGCCTCCATTATCTTAATGGTATCACAATTTAATAATTAAATAAAGATTAAAATAATAATTTTACTAATATTATACATATTAATACTTAATATCTATCCCATCAAATTCCACTTCAATAAACTTCCTACTAGCTAAATAATCACACATATGAACAAATCTAGCCAACTTATTTCTAGGTATAGGTAACACTTCATTATCCTTATAAGGATTTACATTCCATTGTCCCATATGGCTCTCAATAATATTACATACTACCCTAACATCATCTATACCTATTGAAAGTGCATCCTTATTCCTCATAATATATTCACTCATAAGCATTGGATGCATAAACGCCGTATACTTCTCACGAGGATTACCACATTTAAGACCATCATGCAAAACCAAAGCCATAATAATCAAATCCTTCTCACGAGCAGTAAAACTACCTCCTGTAACAGCATTATCCAAAAGCTCTATACCTATCCTTACAACTACCTTAGTATGCTTAACCAACCCACTTTCAGTAAGAGCATAATTAGGATGATACTTAAGCGTACTAGATGCAGGTATTTCAAAAAAATAATCAGGCAACAAATTAATCATTGTAACCAAACTACTTCTAACATCTTCACTCTTAATATAACTAATTTCTTTCTTAAAATAACTAACCTTATCCATACTACACCTTTTTCTAATTAACCTTCTTAACCAATTTTAACATACTTAGTAAATAAATTCAAGATATAAAAAAGAAACTAACTTCTAAGTAAGTTAATTTCTTCTAAAGATAATCCCGTAGACTTCATGATAATATCTATATCAATATTTTGAGATAGCAAATTCTTTGCTATTTGTTTAGCTTCATGTTTAGCTCCATCTTGGAAACTCTCCTTACAAGCTAATTCCTTATCTAATTGTAGCTCTTCTTCCTTAGTAAATTCATCCCTATATGTCTTCCATTCCGTACTATCATCACTAAACTCCTTTTGACGTCTTAGTATCTCCATAATAATATCACTATCCTTACATACTTCTTCTATCTTTGAAGCTCTACCCTCAGTAAAACATAATAGTATTCTATACTTATCACGTAATCTAATTGCTTCTTCTTCTTTAGTATAACATACTTTTCTATAATTAGCTAGATTAATTGTATAAAACCCTATACAATTTGAATACACCTTACCATCTTTCCTAGTAAAATAATACGTATCTACTATTTCATCACTATCTACTACATTCTCCATATTAACATTTACCTGTATTGTCTTATATCCAACTTCATATTTACTACCTGACTTTATGTTACTTAAAAACAAACTACATAAATATCCAATATTTCTCTCCTTTATAGCCTTTGGCTTCAGATTAAGCTCTATATTTAACTTTAACTTATCTATCTTATACACAAAGTCTAATCTATGATACTTATCCTTCTTATGTTTTACTTCCATATTATTTGATAACTTAACTATATCACTTGCATTAATTACACTATCTAAAGATAACACTTCATTTAAGAAAAAAGCAATAAATTTATTATTATTACTAAATACATAGTCAAAACATCTTTCTCTAATACATGGAATAACATCATCATGCCCTTTTATCTCTTTAACACTATAAGAAAATACATCCTCTTCTACCTTCATAAATTCACCTTCCTTCCTAAAAACACTATAATAAATATTTCCTATTAATGCAAGCATGCTAAAACTAAATTTTAGTATGCGTTTTTCATACCAAAACTGCAAAAAAATACTAAAATTTATACTTTGGTAGTGTTTTTATATACTAAAACTAACATAAAAAAAGTAATTTTCTTTGTAAAATTACCGTAAAATTTTTAAAATCTCTTCTAAATTAAGAAAAAAAGTTCGTATATTTTTACCACGAACCAGAAAAACACTACTTCAAATACTTATATATATTAACATAAGTACTACCGTATTTCTTACTCTTAATAAGAGAAAGTTCCAAATAAGAATCATCTAACTTATCAAAACTATATTCACACACAACAAGACCATCTTCATTTAATAAATTAAACTCTAAAATATACATAAGAACATCTTTGATACACATATCCTTATACGGAGGATCAACGAATATAATATCTGCCTTAATACCATTATCCCTAAAATAACAAAGAGCCTTCTTATAATCCCTATTAATAATCATTACCTTATCATTTATCTTAAAATTATCAATATTCTCCTTGAGTATATTACAAATAACCTTATTATTATCAACAAAATAAACATACTTAGCATAATTAGAAATAGCTTCAATTCCTAAAGACCCAGAACCACAAAACAAATCTAGTACCACACTATCATTTATCTTATCATATATAGTACTAAAAACACTCTCTTTAACCCTATCCATCGTAGGCCTTGTCCCTACAACATCATATCCTTTTATTACTCTTCCTCTTAAATACCCACTGATAACCCTCATCTATGACACTCCTTATTACCTAAAATACTATTTATCCTCTTATTTATATCAAGTATAATTAACTGAAGCTCATAATAATTATCCATATACATCTTATAATAAACATTATCATATAGCTTCTTCTTATTATCTATACTCATATCTTCTTGTACACTATCAATCTTTCTAATAAACTTCCTATCCAAAAGAAGCTTCTTTTTACTACTCTTAATATTTCTAACCATATCACTATTATCCATTACATCTATTAACTCATATGTCTTCTCTATAACCTTATGCATAAATTACACCTTCCTAAATCTATTTTAACACATCTAGGAAGGTTTGCAACATATTAATATTATTTAACATCTTAACTATCTTATCACTAGGTCTTAATTCATAGTAACTATTTACAGATGAAACAAAATCTTTAAAACTATAAGGCGTTCTATTTAAATACTTATACCAAATACTATTATTTCTAAGATACTCCAAATACTTAGGATTACTCTTTATCCTATACTGTAACTCTAAACTCATTAATCCTCAAAAGACTTATACAGTGGCCTTGGAGTATATGTACTCTTAGTACCAGTATCCTTCTTAATTAATAAATCTCCAAACAAAGAAATAGCCTTCTGCAAAGAACTAATACCATTCTGTACCTTATCTACATCAATATTCTTAGCCAAACTAACTAAATCAGATAACCCCTTAGAACTACTATTACTAGAAGAACTATTACTACTATCCTTATTTTCACTAATATCTACATACTTACTCCAAACATCCTCATCTTCTCCATACAAAGAATATATCTCATAAAACTCTTGCCAAGTAGACTCATTATTCTTAACATACTTAATCAAATAGGGCTTTTTCTTTACAAACGCCTTAAAATCATCTATTTTTGAATCCATAAACTTCACCCAATAAATTATATGCTAATATCATTAAAAAGTTTAATTATATTCTCTTAAAAAATTATAAAAATCATTAGCAACTTGCTTAGGTAAAATCTCTTCTAAATCCTCTAAAGAAGCCTCCTTCATCTTAGTAATAGTCTTATACTTTGAAACAAGCATATCCCTTCTCTTACTCCCAATACCAGGGATATTATCTAATATACTAGAAAGTGCTCCCTTACTACGAATATTCTTATGATAACTAATAGTATAATTATGTACCTCATCCTGCATCCTAGTAAGTAAATGAAATAAAGGACTACGCTTATCTATATCTATCACTCTTATATCATCTCCTCCAAGCAAACAACTAGTATTATGCTTAGAATCCTTAGCAAGACCACATACTTCTATATTTAAATTCAAAGAAGAAATAACTTCCCTAGCAACATGTATCTGACCAATACCTCCATCTACAATAATTAAATCAGGCATACTTTGCTTCTCTTTAAGTAACCTAAAATACCTCCTATAAATAACCTCCCTCATCGTATTATAATCATCATTTAAAGAATTAGTAATCTTAAACTTACGATACATACTCTTAAGAGGAAGCCCATCTTTAAAAACAACCATCCCAGACACATTATAAGTCCCAAATAAATTAGAATTATCAAATAACTCTATCCTAGATACAGAACTAATACCTAACTTATCTTTTAATAAGGCTAATGCACTTTCCCTTTCACTATCATTCTTATAAATAAGCTCTATCTTCTCATTATATCCATTCTTAGCATTATCTATAGCCAAAGATAACAACTTCTTCTTCTGACCCTTACTAGGAATTACAAAAGATATATTATATATCCCATTTAAAGACTCTATATCTACTATATCAGGTACTATTACCTCCTTAGGCATAACCACACACTTATCATAAAACATAAGTATATAACTATTCAAAGACTCCTCTACACTACAAGCAACAGGAAATATATTAGTAGTCTTATCTAACAGCTTCCCTCCTCTTATAAAAAGAATAGTAACCGCTAAATAACCCTTATCATAATAATACCCTATAACATCCCTATTAACATTATCTCTAAGTTCTACTTTCTGACGCTCTAAAACAATACCTATTTGTTCTAACATATTCTTATAATATATAGCCTTCTCAAACTCTAACTTATCACTATAATAATTCATCTTCTCCTTTAACTTATCCGTAACAATATAATCCTTCCCATTCAAAAAAGAAATAATCTCACTCTTCATAGAAGAAATAATATCCTTACCTACCTTCTTAGTACAATACCCTAAACACTCTCCTATATGATAATATAAACACTCCTTCTTAGGCATATTCTTACACTTCCTAAGAGGATACAACCTATTAACAACATACACTACCTCTCTCGCGGCACTTACATTAGGATAAGGTCCAAATATATGACTACTCCTATTTTTCTTAATATCCTTATTCCGAATAACTCTAAGTATTGGTATATTATCATTAGTAAGCTCTATATAAGGATAAGTCTTATCATCCCTAAGTAATATATTATACTTAGGATCATACTTCTTAATAAGATTAATCTCCAAAAGTAGACTCTCAACCTCAGTATTAGTAAGAATATACTCAAAATCAGCTATAGAACTAACTAACATCTTCGTCTTACCAGTATGTGATGACTTAAAATAAGAAGTAAGCCTATTCTTTAAATTCTTAGACTTACCTACATATATAACATGCCCCTTGCTATCCTTCATCAAATAACATCCAGGACTATGAGGTACTAACTTTAACTTCTCATCTATCATAACTATTCCTCCTTCTTGATATAGGCAAATCATATATAGGAATATTCTTACTATCACATAGCATCTTAACAACATCAAACACACTAACATTCTTCCTACCAAACAAAGAAGCATAATACCTAGCTATCTCTATACCTAAACACTCATCTAACTCTCCTACTAACTCATGAAAATTAGAAACCAAATCCTTATAATCCTCATCATCTAAACTAACATTATTCTCCCTTAACTTATAAATAGCATTATTAGTAAGCTTAAGTTCATTCATATAATCATATATAGAATTATCACTAACCTTATAACCATGACTATCAAAATACTTAAACAACATCAAAACACTATCCCTAACATTCAAATAACTATTACTATCTAACGTTAAATAATTAACAGAATATATTGGTACATTCCTATACATAGAAGGAACAATAACCCCACGTATTGCACTAGTAGGAATATAATCAGATACCAAAACCTCATCTACCCTATTTATATACCTACTACTAACATCATATATATAATCTACCCCCTCTATAATCAAGCTAACAGAAGAACTAATATACTTATTATAAGCACTATCTAAAACAGAAGGATTAACATACTTATATGCAACACAAGATATCGTATCATCCAAATTATACCCCGTATAATTAGCGCAATAATTAATACCTAACTCCTTCATCTTCCGAATAGATAAAACTCCATTATCTAATATACTCTCTAACCTAATCATATTAAAAGAAATACTATGTAACAAAGTATCATCACTATATTTATATCCCATGTAAACACCCTCCTACAAATATTATAACATATTAATAATTTAAGTGATATAATAATTACAGGTGATTTAAATGTATACAATAAAAAATAACACTACCAATACATATACCATCAATAACTCTAAATTTATAACCTATATGTATAAAATAGATAATATAGAAAAAGTAAATAACTATATGAACGAAATAAAAAAACTACATCCCCATGCATCTCACTACACATATGCCTACATCATAGATAACATAATTAAATATAGTGATGACAAAGAACCCACTAATACAGCAGGTAAACCCATAAAAGAAGTTCTACTAAAAAATAAATTAAACAACATACTATGTATCGTCGTAAGATACTTTGGAGGTATCAAACTAGGTGTAGGAGGCCTAACTAGAGCATACGTAAAAAGCGTTACCACCACCCTAGACATTACCCCCCTAGTAAAATTAGAACAAGCTAAATACCTAATAATCACATTCAAATATGAGTACCTAAAATACATAGATTCCCTCCTACAAGAAGAACTAATCAAAGAAAAATACTTCACCAACCAAATAACATATCACGTAATAATCAAAAATACCAATCTAATAAATAAAATAAAAAATATAAAAGATATAACCATAGAAGAAGAAAAAAATACGTATATAGATTCCCTATAACGTATTTTTCTTAAGTACATAATACTTATAATCAATATTCTTCTCTTTAAAATATCTAGCAATATAACTATATATAATATTATTAATAACATCCTCATACATAATAGATATATCCTCAGCTCTTAAATTTTGAAGAACGTTATAAACATTACTATTACACCTTATACTAATACTCTTTCTAACTCTATTAATAACATCCCTAACAAAATATAAATACTCTAAATAACTATCCTTATCCATCTTATCTAAATATTTAGCCATATAACTACCTATCATAGAATATAAAGCTAAATAAGAAGAAGATAAATCACTTACATCCTTTTTAATACCATCTATCCTAGATAAATAATAAAACCCATTCTCATCATTAATCTTCATACTTTGATACTTATCTATACAATCTAAATTAAATAAAAGCAAACTATTAATATCCCAATTACTAAAAGCCCTACTAGCACACTGTGAAGATAACTTATATATATCTACAAATATCCCATCATAACAATCCGCTAGAGCCTCATAAGACAAAGGTATATCACTATGACCTAAAAGAATATGATGAATAGATGGATACTTAGAAATTAACTTCTCTAATACATAAACATCATCTATATATAAAATATTACTATCATGCTTCAAACTAAACAAAGTAGCATAAGAAATATTCTTACTCTTACGAATATCAGGCTCATTAAGAAGTAAATTAAACCAATCACTTATATTAAATAAATCCTTATACTCACAAGCCCAAAAACCTCCTATAGGCTTACAAGAATACCTATCAAAAGATCTAAATACAGGTTTAAACATCTCCCTACTAATAACCTTAGAACCCACTGATATATAATATTTATCCCTATTATTAAAATAATCCATCTATTACTCCTACTTCCTCACTAACCGCCTAGTATACTCCATTGCCTTAACAGGAAAATCGCTTATTAACTTATAATCCAAATCATTATTAATAACATCTATATCATAACTAGATAAATACTTAACTACCTCTTTATAATGCTTAAAAGGCATATGCTTATCCCATGTACAAAGCATCTTATTATCCATTATCATCTTATCAATAACATCATTATCTAACATAGAATAATGCATACTAACTCCATCTATATCATGATTAAAACTCTTAAAATCATAACCACGACACACATCAAGAACAATCCTTATATAAGGAAGCCTATCCTTTAACTTAAACAAAGTATCATAAGAAGAAGACATAAATACAATATCCCTATCTTGATAATGATACATATTTAACACAGAAACTAACTTATCATAAAACAAATTACCCTCATCATCACATATTCTAAACATCAAACACTTATCATCACACATACCATCTAATACCCTACATAAAGTAGATATAGTACCACTTCTATCATATAAATCTCTATACTTATAATAAAAATACCTATCCTTATTAAAAAAACTAAACAAAATAGGTAAATACTCTCTATATCTATAAGGCATACTCTTAATACGTGCATAAGATAAATCACGAACTAAATGACCACCTAACATAGACTTACTACTAACAACCAACTTAGAATCAGCTGTAATATTAATATTAAGTAATACACCACCTATATCATCCATAAAAGAGCAATCACAAATAGCATAATAAGAATCCATTATATCCTTATCTAAATTACCATACATACCTATATACTGTATCATATTTCCTCCTCATATAGAAAGTAAAGACTATTATACTACTAAATAACTATAAAGTAAAGAAAAAGATACTAAGTACCTTTTTACATATCTTACATACACTATACTAGGTGATTATCATGCTCTTTAATATATTTAACTTCTTAAAAGCGTGCGTTGGCTTTAGACTATTCTGCTTCCTACTTGCTCTAGTACTTACCATAATAGTACTATATCAAGCCATACTACTATGCTTCTTTACCATCAAACTAAATGCCTTCATTCTCCTAATGGAATACATTGGCCTAATGTGTGCTTGGTGTTACGCCGTATTCGGCTTTTAACTTATCAGTAATATAAATATAATCAAATACCTTCCTTACTTCCTTACATAAAGAATAATTATCTTCCCTATTAATAATCTTAAAAGGAATAGACATAAGAGTAAGAAGAAGGACTCTCTCCTCCTCTAATAAAGGATATCTCTTCTCATACTCTAAAAATAACTCATTAAAAGAAAAATCTAAATAATGATTATGATATAACTTAAGTAAATCATATATAGGCATGTCTATCTTACTTTTACCCCAACTAATAAGATAAGACTTATCACTATGAAGATAATGACTAATATCTAAATTATTATGGATAGTAACCACCCTCTGCTTAGACTTATCCTTAATCAAATCATACCAATAAGAAATATTCTTCCTAGCATAATCCAAAGACTTATATACCATACTAATATTCCTAGCTATCAAATACTCATAAGGACTATAATACACCTTAGTCTCTATACTATCCATAATACCATTATAATAATTATATATATCTACAATACTATCATTAACATCCTCATATATCTTCTTATAATCCTCAATATCTACTTCCCTATAATAAGTAGTCTTCAAATGAAGAAGACTAACTACATACATTAAATCAAACATCTTTTGATCATTAGGCTCATCTATAGAAGATACATACCTATAAACATCATAACCATCCTTCCTATATACTAACTCAGGTATATAATCAAAACCTCTTCCCATTAAATATCTATAAGTATCCAAACAATCCCTAGGACTCTTCTTAAACACATAACTACCAGTATCCGTATCCACTATAGTAGCCCCTCTAATAAGAGTTACCCTCTTACTACAAGACTTACAATCATCTAAATAACTCCTAAAACTACTCATCTTTCTTACTAGGTATAATTAATTTATCTCCCACTTGAATATCCAAAGTACTATTATAACTTTCTAACTCTTCCTTACTAATTCCATACTTAACTAAAATACTATCTATAGTATCCCCATCACGAACAGCATATACATGATAAGTAGAAAAACTATCTTCCTTATCTATATTATCAAAAAGCCCTATATCTGAAATACCTTCATTATCACGTACAGAGGCATCTACATTATCTACTGGTAAATCTTCCTTAATAACTTCCTTCTTAGTTAAATCCTCTATATTAGTATTAACATTATAATTATCATTATTTACACTAACATCTACCTTATTATCCATATCAACATTCTCCTTTTCTAAATAATCAATACACCTATCCTTAAGCACTTCCCCATCTAAAAACAAATCAATATTAACCTTAAGTATCTTATGATCTATTAACTCATAATAAAAATCATCTATATCTACCACCATATTACTAACATCATACCTACTATCAAGAGCTATATCAAAAGGCAGTGTAAACTCAAAATTCTCCTTAATCAAAGAAGCCTCAGTTACCTTATAACTCCCAGTAATATAAAATTTCCCACTAATAACATCTTCTTCCTTAGCTAATATCTCATGTTCAAGAGAAATACTATCTATCTCATATGCAATATTATCTAACGTTAGTTCTTTTTTAAATGGAACTATTTTTTTCATATATAATCATTCCTTTCTAATAAAGATTATGACAAATAAAAAAAATAAGACTAACAAACTTTGTCTTATTTTGTAACTTCTACACTTCTAAATCCAGTTCATTAATATACTCTATAAAATAAAGTGGAATATTAACTATCTTACCATCCTTACTTAAATTATTTAACGAAAATCTAAATGACACTTTATTATCATTTTTAGCATTATATTTTGTTAGACTATTATGATTAGTACTCTTATCTGATTTTACTTCTATAGGAATTATCCTATTATTTATTTGTATTACAAAATCAATCTCATTCCTATCAAAAGTATAATAATTAGGCAATTCACCTAATAAATAATTCAGTGCATTAGCACAATAATTCTCTGTAAAAGAGCCCTTAAACCCCTCAAACAGCCTATTACCATCTAAAACAATTCTACTATCTAAATTAGCCATCCTTCTAAGTAAACCAACATCATTCATATAAATCTTATATGAAGTTAAATCATAATACGCCTTCAAAGGAAAAGCACACTTACTTACTAAATAACACTTAGAAATTAAATTAGCATCATTTAACCAGTTTAATGCTCCCTCATACTCTCTAGCACGAGCCCCTTCTTTAACTACTTGATATACAAACTTTTTATTCTCCTTAGCTAACTGTGATGGTATTCCATTCCATATTAACGATATCTTATTTGCGACATTCTCATCTGTATGCTTAGAAAAATCACTCTCATAAGAATCTAATATATTTTTTTGAATCTTATTAACCTTCTCTATATCCTTATCATTAACCCAACTATATACAGCCTCAGGCATCCCACCTATAATGTAATAAATCTTTAACTTTTCTATCAACTTATCTTCAAACAACTTTGGAATAGCCTTTATCTTCCTAGTCTCCTTCATTACATCAACTAAATTCTCCGAATTATCCGCGATTAAAAATTCACTAAAAGTCATTGGATACAAATTTAAAAAATCTACCTTACCAACAGGAAAAGACGTCTTAGAAAGCCTTATACCAAGAAGTGAACCCGCACAAGCAACATGATACTCGCTCGCTTCTTCACAAAAATACTTTAATGAATTTAATGCATTAGGACATTCTTGTATCTCATCAAATATAATTAACGTTGTATTTGGACTTATCTTTTTACCATTTGCTAAAGATAACTGTTCAATAATTCTTTTTGGGTCCTTAGTATTTAAAAACAATTCTGCTAATCCATCATCATGGTCAAAATTAAAATAAGCCACATTATCATAATTATTTACACCAAACTCTTTTAATATATATGTTTTACCAACTTGCCTTGCCCCCTTTAAAATAAGAGGCTTCCTATCCTTACTATTCTTCCAATTAATAAGCTTTTCAGTTATAAACCTTTGCATATTACCATCTCCTCTAATAACATTATATCACACTTTTGCAGAAAATATTTAATATTTTATCACACTTTTGCAGAAAATATTTAATATTTTATCACACTTTTGTATACTTACCAAATAGTTTCTATATTATCTGTCAAATTAACACAATACTATTGGCATAACCATAAATATTTAATATAATATTATTAGTTAAGAGTAAGAAAGGAGTAACACCTTAATAAGCGCCTGAGCGTAAAGCTGACGAGGAATAGTAGTATCGATACCTTCGGCGGGTCTACTATAGAAGATGTACCTTCTTTAAATATATTACAAAAAATAAAATCAAAATTATTTACAAAAAATATATTAGTACAAATATATAAATTAAAGGAGTAAACACATGTGTGGAATTGTAGGATACATTGGTAATAAAAAAGCATTGCCTATTATTATTGATGGTCTAAAAAACTTAGAATACCGTGGATATGACTCTGCAGGTATTGCATTAAAAGAAAATAATAATATAAAAATATATAAAAGTATAGGTAAAATATCTAACCTAGAAAAAATACTAGATAAAAGTGTAGAAAGCACCATTGGAATAGGACACACCAGATGGGCCACTCACGGAGGAATAACCAAAGAAAATGCCCATCCTCATCAAGTAGGAAACATAACTCTAGTCCACAATGGGATTATTGAAAACTATGAATGCCTAAAAAAAGAACTACTTAAAAATAACTATCACTTCATATCAGATACAGATACTGAAATTGCTTGTGCATATATAGATTACCTATATAAAAAAGATAACAACATAATAAACGTATTAAACAAACTAAAAGAAATAATAAGAGGCAGCTATGCCTTTGGTATTATTGTAAATAATGAAGACAAAATATACGCTATAAGAAAAGACGTTCCCTTAATAGTCTCTTCTAGTACAGATGGAAATTACATCTCTTCAGATGTACCATCCATATTAAAATACACAAACACCTATTACCTACTTGATAACTATGATATTGCCGTACTAGATAGAAATAACATAACCTTCTATAAAGATAAAACCCAAATACAAAAGGAAATACATACATATGATGATGATATATATACATCCCTAAAAGATGGCTACCCTCATTATATGCTAAAAGAAATAAACGAACAAGATAGCTTAGTAAAAAAACAATGTGATACATATCTAAAAGATATAAACACACTACTTAAAAAAATACCTAATCTAAGTAAATACAAACAAATAGACATAGTAGCATGTGGTAGTGCTTATCATACAGGACTACTTGGCAAAATACTAATAGAAGAATATGGCAATATCCCTGTAAATGTAGAAATTGCAAGCGAATACAGATACAAAAAACTATTCATAGACTCTAACACCCTAGTAATTGCCATATCCCAATCAGGAGAAACTGCTGATACACTAGCATCTCTTAGAATAGCAAAAGAAAAATCTTGCCATACACTTGCCATAGTAAACGTAAAAGACTCATCTATTGCTAGGGAATCAGATGACGTCTTATACATCCAAGCAGGACCAGAAATCGCTGTTGCAACCACTAAAGCCTACCTACTGCAAACCCTAATGCTATCATTTATAGCCCTATCAATAGGCATAAATAAAAAATTAATAAACGAAAAAGACTTTCAAAAAATAAAAGAAGAATACTTAACCCTACCTAGCCTAATAAGAAAAGAAATAGATAAAGATACTCTAAGTATTGCTAAAAAAATAAGTAATAAAGAAGACATCTTCTTTATAGGAAGAGGAATAGACTATGCTCTATCCAAAGAAGGTAGCTTAAAACTAAAAGAAATATCATACATCCATTCAGAAAGCTACCCAGCAGGAGAACTAAAACACGGAACAATATCCCTAATAGAAAAAGATACCCCAGTAATAGCAATCATGACCGATAAAACAATCTATGAAAAAACAATAAGCAACATCAAAGAAGTAAAAGCCCGTGGAGCATATGTTATCTTAGTAGCAAGTGAAGACTTAAACATAGAAAACAACTTCTATGACAAACTAATCACTGTACCAAGCCTAATAAAACTAATATCTAGCCTAGTTACCATAATCCCATTACAAACACTATCATACCATGTTGCTAACTTAAGAGGCTGTGATATTGATAAACCAAGAAACTTAGCTAAATCAGTTACTGTTGAATAAAAAAACAGTAACTTTTTTAGTTACCATTCTTCTTATCTTTATCCTTATTAGCACTAGGTTTTAATAATTCCTTCCTAGATAAATTTAACTTACCCTTCTTATCATAACCAACCGCTACTGCTAAAATCTCATCTCCAACATGTACCACATCACTAGTCTTATCTACACGCTTACTATCAAGTTGAGATATATGTATCAAACCTTCACAAGATGGCCAAAGTTCTACAAAAACCCCAAAATCTTCTACTTGTACAACACGACAAGAATAAATCTTACCAATCTCTACCTCACGTGCAATATTCTTAATACGTTCTGCTGTCTTATCAATAATCTCCTTATCAGTATGATATATAATTACCCTACCATCATCCTCTAAATCTACCTTAACAGCATTAATATCATTAACCGTATTCACATTACTACACTCTAATATAATCTTAGTAATCATCTCTCCCCCCTTACCAATAACATCCTTAATCTTATCAGGATTAATCATAAATGTCATTGTCTTAGGAGCATACTTAGAAACCTCTTCACGTGGCTTATCTATTTGACGTTCCATAACATCTAATATCTCCATACGTGCATCTTTTGCTTGCACTAAAGCTTCCTCTAATATCTTCTTATTAATACCAGATATCTTAATATCCATCTGTAAAGCAGTAATACCATTCCTAGTACCTGCTACCTTAAAATCCATATCTCCCAAATGATCTTCCATACCTTGAATATCCGTAAGAATAGTATAATCATCATCCTTAGTAATAAGCCCCATTGCAATACCCGCTACTGGTGCTGTAATAGGAACACCCGCAGCCATAAGAGCCATACAACCAGAACAAATAGAAGCTTGTGATGAAGACCCGTTACTTTCTAATATCTCTGATACAACCCTAATAGTATATGGAAACACCTCTTCACTAGGAATAACATAAGATAATGCCCTCTCTCCTAAAGCACCATGACCTATCTCTCTTCTACCAGGAGCTCCATACCTACCAGTTTCCCCTACTGAAAAAGCAGGAAAATTATAATGAAGCATAAACCTCTTAGCATCTTCTATACCAAGACCATCTAATATTTGATGTTCCCCTAAAGCACCAAGCGTAACCGTCGCTAAACTTTGCGTTTGGCCCCTAGTAAACAACGCAGAACCATGCGTCCTAGGAAGCAAATCAATCGAAGTAGACAAAGGCCTAATCTCTGTCATAGCCCTACCATCTGCCCTAGTATGCTCCTTAACTACAATATCTCTAAATATCTCATATAAAATATCTTCCAAAACTAACTTTACCTTAGTAACAAGCTCCTTCAAATCATCATCACTAAGATTACTATTCTCACTCTCATACTTACTAATAACTCTCTCCTTAATAGAATCTATTAAAGCATACTTCTCTAACTTATCCTTAACCCTAAGAGCCTTATCAAAATCATCACTAACTTCCTTAGCGACCTCTTCCCTTAAACTATCAGTTATAACCAAAACATCATAACTCATCTTCTCAGTACCTATCTCATTAATAATAGACTCCTCAAATGCAATAAGCTCCTTTATAGCTTCATGGCCAAACATCAAAGCATCTAACATATCCCCCTCAGATACTTCCTTAGCCCCTGCTTCAACCATATTAATAGCTTCCTTAGTACCCGCTACCGTCAAATCAATATCTGACTTCTCTAACTCACTAGCAGTAGGATTAATAACAAACTCTCCATCTACCCTACCTACCTTAACACCCGCAATAGGACCATTAAAAGGTATCATAGATATAGCAGTAGCCAAAGAAGAGCCAAACATAGCAGTAAGCTCAGGAGAATTATCTTGATCAACAGACAACACAGTATTAACTATCTGTACCTCATTCCTAAAATCATGAGGGAACAAAGGCCTCATAGGCCTATCTATCATACGTGCAGCCAAAGTAGCATTCTCAGTAGGCCTGCCCTCTCTCTTAATAAACCCACCAGGTATCTTACCTACAGAATACAACTTCTCTTGATACAACACCATAAGTGGAAAAAAGTCAGACAAAACATTCGCAGTATGAGAAACAACTACCGTACTCAAAACTACAGTATCCCCATACCTAACCAAAACAGCCCCATGAGCCTGCTTAGCTACCTCCCCATGCTCTACTACTAACTTCCTACCTCTAAAATCCATCTCAAATATCTTCTTCATACAATATCTCCTCACAAATAAAGACACTCAAAAAAGAGTGCCTACCAATTATATTATTTTCTAATTCCAAGTTTCTTAATAATTGCTCTATATCTCTTAACATCATTTTCAAGCAAATAATTTAACAAACTTCTTCTCTTACCAACCATCATAAGTAATCCACGCTTAGAATGCTTATCTTGCTTATTATTCTTTAAATGTTCTGTAAGAGCTTCAATTTGCTTAGTAAGTAAAGCAATTTGCACTTCAGGAGAACCAGTATCATTACTATCTAACCTGTATTCTTCAATAATTGCCTTCTTAACTTCTTTCTTCAAAGCCATAATTTCCCTCCTTAACCATAAATTTCACCATAATACCTAGAACATCGTAAGAGGTACGAACATCCAAGTAAAAGGAACAATATAATTATATATTATATTTAACTATTATGCAAGTACTTTTTCATTATTTCCAATAAATTTACTTCCTTTTAACCAACCCTAAAGAAGAATATAAATACACATCCCCCACATACCTAACCTTCCCATCACTAACTACTATAAAAGAATTATTAGGTAAACCCACAATAGGAACCTTCCTAGACCATTTCTTTATCTCATTAACCTGCTCCACATTATTAATATCGAAATGAGGGTCTATCGTTATATCAACTACCCCAAGTCCCTTATAAATAACTGACTCAGGATACTCCAAATCCTTAGAATAATACGCATTAACCCCTAAATTCATCGACCCAGCACTACAACCAATAAGCATAGATGATGTATTTCTAATAACATCATCATACCCACTCTCCTTCAAATACCTTAACTGAACAAAAGGATTCCCTCCAAGTAAATAAACAATATCAGCATCACGTAACCATTTCATTCCATCACATACACTAACTCTATCATCTAACATCAATATATTTAAATCAGGAAAAATCTTTCTAAACATCTTAAAAACTCCAACAACTTCAAAATCTCCATAAAACCTCTTATCATTCTTAGAATAATTATCAGGCTCCGCTGGTATAACCACCATATTAACAGGATTATTAACACACTTAACTATTTCCCTAGTTACCTCATCACTAAAATACTTAGTCTTATCTAGCCCACGGAGGCAACATTATATTTTTCCCCATATTAACACCTCATCCCCATTATATCAAACTATTAGAAAACATACAACCCAAGCCTCTCATTGAACTTTTTTGCCATTTTAGGCAAAAAAAGTCAATGAAACAATTTATTCCTAATTAAACATCCAAATAATATTCCAACCAACAAAACAACTATAACAAAAACATTGACATGCATACCTACTCTTGCCATATTAACTTAACTCAATCAAAAAAATACCCAAATAAAATTAATTTCAAGCCCAATCTTTATCTACAACAAAAAAATTCATGAGATTTTTAAACCAAATCTCATGAATTTATATAACACCACCTGCATCACTATGCCGTGGTGATTATTTCCTATAAACTATATATTATACAAACATAATATCTAACTTTCTCCCCCGCAAAAGTGGCTTGTCAGCCATTTCGCCAAAGTATATTAGTTTTCTAGGAGCAACTCCTACTGAGTTGCCAAGGTGGAACGAAACGAGAAGAGGGCATTCGGATTCCCATTGTGGTCGCGGAAGTAGAACACGCCCGCGTGAGAAGAACCATAGTTGGAATTGCCTCCACGTCTGAAGTACGAATAGGAGGAATTAGGAAAGTAAGCATAGTCTGAATACCACTCATTTGTTTCTCCTGTGGCATCTCCTAATATTCTTCTTGTATAATCAGCATCAGATGTTCCATATGTATATGCATCTACATATTTACTTCCTAAAGGAAGTGTACTTTCCGTAAAGCCAGAAGATGAATATATAAGGCCTGTTCCATCTTGTGTTTTTAATACTCCCATTACATATTCTTCAGTTCCTCCTGCCATATCGTATACTCCGTATACATTACCTGTGGTGGACGCTTTAACTCCTGCAGTACTGGTATAGCTTGTACAAGTTGTTGTTCTACTCGTTAAATCTGTCTCACTTGATGGACCGCATCCTGCCATTGACTTACCACTTTCATAATATGCATTATTTGCTATATCAGTAGTACCTAATCCATATTTACTTTGTTTTAAATATGCTACTGCTCCCCATTCAGTATTTTTCATCATATGAGCATCTACCCTACTTACTCCATTCGAGGTTAGATAAGTAGATGTACCAAATTTTTGACTTGTTGCAAACTGAGTAGATACGTTTTGATTAACTAAAGAACTTAAATTTGATTTTATAGTAGGAGCACTTGCAGTACCACTAGTTTCAAACTTGCCTACCCAGATACCTGATAACTCTTCAGTACCAAAAGTAAACGCAGGATGTGTAAGCCATGTTCCATTTGTACTTCCAGTAGATTTTGTAGTGTCTTTACCTTCAAACTGAGTGCATATCTCTATTGGGTCCATCTTTTCTGAATTTACATTAAATAATTGATACTTATATCTTGGTATCCATACATAATAAGCTAATATATCATCTTCTAATATTTTTGTGCCTTCATCAGCACTCATATATTGTTCTCTAGACCTAGAACCATTAACATTAGAATCCTTATCTGTTCTAACCACCACAGCATTTGCCCATTTTTTTTCATTATAATTATACCAATCATTATTATTATTTGTACTATCTGCTTTTACCCATTTAGAACCATCCCACTTTATTGGTATCATGCCTTCTGCTAGAACTGGAGTGTTTGGTGTTACATCATCTGCATCACAAGTTATAATGCTAGGTGTACATGCATTTTCTTGTTGGCTAGCTTTAATAGTTAGTTTAAATAAGAAACTCTTTCCTCCCATAGATAATGGATTATCCATAGTACCATCTATCCAGATATATAACTTATATGTAGATATATTACTTGTAATAGGTTGACTAGTTGCAATAGTTATTACTTGTCCTTGTGTCTTATCTCCAAAGTTGCCACTTCCCACTAAGTTAGTACCATTATATAATTTATACTTAAAACTTTTATGTTGTAACTCAGTTGGTAACGTAGTTAAAGTAAGAGTAAAATCACTACATACTGGTGTACCTATATCACTGTTTTGTTTAACAGTAAACTCTTCTACTATACCATTATCTTTATTCATAGTAGGATATAACTCCTTACCTACTATATCTACATTAGTATTAATGATATCTAATCCATTAACATTAAATGTAACATCTGTATTAGTAGTACTATTCCAAGTAAACCATGCAGTAGTTACTCCCATAACTAACATTGTAATAGTTATTACTCCAATTATTAAGTATACTCTCTTATTATTATCCATATATATTCTTACTCCCTTTCTATCATTAAAATTATCATACCACATTATAAATACAAAATGTGTAGAATTAACTAATAAGATACTACTAATTAAATATAAAAAAATCTACATTAAAGAATATAGCAAAACTGCTATATCTCTAATATAGATTTATATATTTTTTTATGATTTTTTTGATAGTTAAAATGAGGCTTAAGCCCTTTATTTATAAGGCTTTGTAATTGCCCCCCCCCTAGTAAAATAAGGGTTTTAGAGCACTTATAGTTAACTTTACTCATTACTATCAACTCCTATAATCTTATTAATTTTTATCAAAAATTTGTAAATTTTTTGGTACAAATTATCTCTATCACATGTATTAATCATATCATAAAATTAATTATTAGTAAATACATTTTCTGTATTTTAGAAATATTTAATAATGATTAACACTCTCATGTAAAGCTCTATTTATAGAGCTAGATAATACATTACTTAACTTCTCTACTAAATAATCTATCTCTTTAGGAGTAACTATTAAATTATAATTAAACCTATTTAACACTTCTTCAAATAACATATGCTTACTAACATCATCTAAATCCCCTAACATACCCATAATCTCCTTCTTCTCACTATCACTAAGACTCTTACTCTCTCTTACCTTCTTCTTATAATCTCCAAACTCTCTAACTACTAACTTATTCTTATTAATATTACTCTTAATATAAGCTAAATGTTCTATTAACATATCTAATGTATCACTCATAATCGTAGAAGTATCTACTACAGTAGGAATACCTATTGCAATAATAGGTATTCCTAAATTCTTTTTATTCAAATTAACCCTATTATTCCCAACTCCACTTCCAGGAGCAATACCAGTATCAGTAATCTGTATAGTTTTATTAACTCTATCTATAGAAGAAGCCTTTAAAGAATCTATAGCTATAACAAAATCAGGCTTAACACTACCAATAATACTCTTAATTATATCAAAAGTCTCTATCCCATTCTCTCCCATAACCCCAGGAGTAAATACACATACATTTCTAATACCTTCTTTTACATTCTCATTAAGTACAAACAAATGCCTAGTTACTAATATATCCTTAATAGTTAAACTCCCCAACGCATCAGGAGTAGACTTATCATTACCAAGCCCTACTACTAAACAACTATCACAAGAAGATATACCCAAACTACTAATAATCCCACTCAATTCCGAAGTAACAACCTTACTAAGCTTAATCCTATTATCAAAATCAGTAACATCATCAAAAGAAATAGTTATATAACTACCACTTTCCTTATCAATAGCTTTACCCTCATCCTCATTTAAATTAATCCTAGTTACTTCTATATCATCATACATAGAAGTAACATAACTACCTATATTATCCTTATTAACCACCTCAATAGCTAAATCTGTTCTAACATTATATTTACTTAAATCTATCCTATTTAACATACTTTTAGCTCCTTTAATAAATATTTTTAACAAAATATGTAAAAAATATTTGCACTTTTACATATTTTTTGATAAAATTAATATTAGTTATATTTTGGAAGGAGATGAAACTATGCCTAATATGAAAAATGCTTGTAAGAAAGTTAAGCAAATAAGGAAAACAACTGAGTTAAATCGTCATTACATGTCTACAGTAAAAAATTCTATTAAAAATACTGAAAAAGCTATTTCTAAAAATGATAAAACAGCAGCGGAAACTAGCTTAAAGAATACTATCAAATACTTAGACAATGCTAAAGTAAAAGGATTAATTCATGAAAATAAAGTTAATAGAGAAAAATCTCGTTTAACTAAAAAAGTTAATAATATGGAAGTTAAATAGTTTATTTACTTCTTTTTTTATGATATACTTAAAATAGGTGAATAATATGAAACAAATAATACTATCAGTAATCCTTATCATAGTAGTAACTATTATTAATTTTTATGGAGATAACATCTATTACAACTATCAAATATATACCTTTAAAACAAACTATAAAGAAAACACTAACAATAACTATAGCAAAGATGAAAACTATAACTTCGTAAAAATAAATAATAACCTAGAATTAAATAATAAAAAAGATATAACTAATTCTCTATATACCCTACTTAACAGTGGTAATAGTAGTATTAAAAGATATTGCAATAAAGAATACACTTCATGTGTAAATGATATCACTAACATTGCTAAAGATGAAGAATTACTAAGCTACATAAATAGCTTCGTCCATCCTTACAATAGCTTTGCTAGCGTTACCTTTTCATATGATGATATCTTAAGATTAACTATATCATATAAAAAAATATATACAGAAGAAAAAATCAACTTAATAAATAATAAAATAGACACATTCATAACTAATAACATAACTATAGATATGTCTATTGAAGACAAAATAAAAGCATTCCATGACTACATCGTAAATAATACCAAATATGACCTACTAAAGAAACAAGATATACATGATACTACCTATGAATCAAACACCGCCTATGGAGTATTATTTCAAGGATATGGCATATGTTCAGGATATGCCGATGCCATGGCAATATACCTAAGTAGATTAGGCTTACCTAATTATAAAATAAGCAATGATACCCATATCTGGAACCTAGTATATATAAATAATAATTGGTTACACCTAGACCTAACATGGGATGACCCCGTATATGAAGATACCAACATAGATAGCATAAGCTATGAATACTACCTAATAACTACTAAAAAACTATATGAATTAAATAACAAAGAACACATCTTTGATCCATCTATATATAAAGAAGCATCATTATAAAAAAGTAATATATGAAAGATTATCCATATATTACTTTTTTTAATCAAACGTAACCTTACCAAAACGCCCTTCTCTTAAATCACGAATAACAGTTGAATACACCTTATCCAAATCTGCTCCTCCATGTTTTCTAGCTCCTATCCTCTTAGCAATACCCTCAATAATAACTTCCATATCACTAGTATCCTTAAGCCTATACCTCTCAATTATCTTATCAGGATAATCCTTAAGCATTTTATTAATTATATATACACAAACAGCCTCACTATCAAAAAGCTCACTCTTAATAACCGTCATAGAAGCTAAATTCAAAGCAACCTCTTCACTCTTAAGCCTAGGCTCTAACACTCCAGGAGTATCTAATATCTCCAAGCTATCATTAACCTTTATCCAATCTATTATCTTAGTAACCCCAGGCATATTACCCGTCCTAACCTTCTTAGACTTAGATAACTTATTAATCAAAGTAGACTTCCCTACATTAGGAACACCCAAAATAGCAATCCTAGTCTTTCTTTCCCTAAGCCCCCTACTAGCTCTTTTCTCACTAATAACCTTAGCCATCTCCATAGTCTTCTTCAAAACAGCATCAATATTCTCCCCAGTAACCGAATTAACCATAAAAACATTATAGCCTAACCTCTCGTAATACAACCTAAACTTATTAGTCTTAGACATATCACATAAATCACACTTTGTCATAATCAGTAACTTAGGCTTATTCTTAGTAAGCTCCTCAATATCAGGATTCTTAGATGAAAAAGGAATACGAGCATCAATAAGCTCATAAACAACATCTATAAGACTCATATTCTCTCTAATCTCTCTCTTCGCCTTCGCCATATGACCAGGATACCAATTAATCGCCATTATACATCAACTCCTTAACATAAAGATAAACAATATCCTAAATACAATTATACAACAACATCTAAATATTTCAAGTAAAACCTCATATTATTTATAAAATATTTATATCATTACAATTATATAATATATTTCCACACAAAAAAAAGCATCATAAGACGCTTTTTTTAAGATAACCTTGTAATATTTAAATAAGCTTCCGTACCAGAAGCAGGCGTTACAGTCGCAGCGGTAGTAGAATCTATCGCAAGACCTATTTCGTCCCCTGCATTAAAAGCATTAATTGTACTACCTACAAAATCTGTTTCTGTATTAGTAGTTACATCCTTTGAAATAGTAGTACTACCTATTGGAGTAGAATTTTGTTTTACATTTACCGTTAAAGTAGTATTAGTACTAGCACTTCCAGAAAAATAATAACTTACATAATAAGTACCCGCTTCTATAATAGTTAAAGTATTTTGTGTTGCAGTAGAAACATTCATAGTAGGACCTGTACTTCCTAAAGGAATATCTTGTGAAATATTAGCCTCTAAAGAAATAGGCGTTTCTGTTGTATCATACTTACGGCCAAAAGTACTAAGAGCCGCTGGTCCTGCTGGTCCCGTTGGGCCAGTTGGACCCGTTCCTCGATAAAATAAATCATCTAATAGAATTAATTGTAATTTCAAGCTACTAATTCCTTATTATTAAAAAATGTA
>CAKOLI010000003.1 GCA_934096265.1 uncultured Bacilli bacterium
TATTTTATCATCATAACTTAATTTTGCCATATAAAAACCTCGTTTCTGTTTTGTCCAAGAAACGGGGTTCATATCATTAGTGGGTTTTTTTCTTTCTTTTTTTTGTTTATTGTGGTAGAATAGCATTGGTATTGAGGTGATTTGTTTGAGTCATTATTTTATGAATGATAGTAATTTAAAGAGTGATATTAAAATTATTAATGCTGATATTTTAGGTAAGAGGTATAGTTTTTATACTGATAGTGGGGTATTTTCTAAAGATAAGGCTGATTATGGGACTAAATTTTTGTTAAATACGTTAGTTATCCACAAGGAGTGTGGAAAAATACTTGATTTAGGTTGTGGTTATGGATTAGTTGGTGTTGTTCTTGGTGGTATTTATAAAGATTTTGATATTGATATGGTTGATGTTAATGAAAGAGCTGTGATGTTATCTAAAAAAAATATAGAGCTTAATATGGTTAATAATAGTAGGGTGTTTGTTAGTGATGTTTATAGTAATTTGTCTTCTAAATATGATTATATTATTACTAATCCTCCAATTAGAGCTGGGAAAGAAGTAGTAAAGAGATTTCTATTTGGTAGTTATAATTATCTTAAGGATGATGGAGAATTATGGTTTGTGATGCGTAAGGACCATGGTGTTAAGAGTATGATGGGTATATTAGAGGAATGCTTTAATGTAGAAGTTATAAAAAAAGATAAAGGCTTTTATGTAGTTAGGGCTTTTAAAAAGTAATGTTTTTTTAATATATTTTATGGATAGATGCATATATTTTTTAGATAAGGATAAAAAAATGTAAAAAATATTAAAAAGTTTGTCTAATTCGTTGACTTATTTACTTTTATTTGATAACATTATATATTGGTAACGCATCTTTTTGGGCGTGCAAAATTCTGGTATAGGGGTGAAATATTAATGGCTTACAAAGTTAAAAAAAGCGGTGATTATAGAGAAAGACGTAATTTCTCTATGATTAAAAATTCTTTAGAGCTTTCTAATCTTCTTGAAGTTCAAAAGGATTCATATCAATTATTTGTGACACAAGGAATTAAAGAAGTGTTTGAAGACTTATTTCCTATTGAAAGTTTTTCTGGTAGTTTGTCTTTGGAGTTTGGTGATTATGAATTTGATACTCCTAGATATTCTATTAAAGAATGTAAGGACAGACAAATTACTTATGCTGCCCCACTTAAAGTACAAGCAAGACTTTTCAATAATGAAACTGGCGAAGTAAAGGAACAAGAAATATTTTTGGGTGAAATTCCTTTAATGACTGAGTCTGGTACTTTTGTTATTAATGGTGCTGAGAGGGTTGTTGTTTCTCAATTAGTTAGATCTCCAAGTGTTTATTTTTCTAAAGAAGTAGATAAGAATGGTAGACTTAACTTTGCTTCTAAAGTAATACCTACTCGTGGTACTTGGTTAGAATATGAAACTGATGCTAAAGATGTAATGTATGTTAGAATAGATAGAACTAGAAAGGTAGTATTAACTACACTTCTTAGAGCTTTTGGTTTATCTAGTGATGATGATATTATTTCATTGTTTGGTGAAAGTGATATTTTAAATAATACTTTAGAAAAAGATTCTACTAAGAATACTGATGAAGCTTTGATAGAAATTTACGAAAAATTAAGACCTGGGGAACCTATTACTCTTGATAGTGCTAAGAATCAATTGATAACAAGATTTTTTGATAATTTTAGATATGATTTAGCTAAGGTTGGTAGGTATAAGTTTAATCATAAGTTAAATGTTAAGGATAGACTTTTAGGTTGCGTTTTAGCTGAAGATATTATTGTTGATAGTGAAGTTAAGGTAAGTAAAGATACTTTGGTTACTAAGGAAGTTTTAGAAATATTAAAACCATATTTGGATAATGGATATGGTAAATGTGAAGTTATGATTAATGAAGAATTAGATAGTCATAATGTTGTTCAAATAATTAATGTATATTCTAATGTGGATAAAAATAAGGTAGTTAGAATTATTGGTAATGATAATGAGTTGGATTTGAAGACTCTTACTATTTCTGATATATATGCGTCTATTTCTTATTACTTTAATTTGATGGATGGTATTGGTAATTTAGATGAAATTGACCATTTGGGTAATAGGCGTATTAGGCAAGTTGGAGAACTTCTACAAAATCAATTTAAGGTTGGTATTAGTAGGATGGAGAGAGTTATTAGAGAAAGAATGACTACTCAAGATATTGAAACTGTTACTCCTAAGACTCTTATTAATATTAGGCCAGTTACTGCAGTTATAAAGGAATTTTTTGGTTCTTCTCAATTGTCTCAATTCATGGATCAAACTAATCCAATCGCAGAACTTACCCATAAAAGAAGGTTATCTGCGTTAGGTCCTGGTGGTCTTGCTCGTGATAGGGCTGGTATGGAAGTACGTGACGTTAATGCTTCTCACTATGGTAGAATTTGTCCTATTGAATCTCCAGAAGGTCAAAATATTGGACTTATTACATCTTTAGCTAGTTATGCTAAGGTAAATGAATATGGCTTTTTGATGACTCCATATCGTAAGGTAGAGAATAAGAAGTTAACTTCACAAGTTGATTATTTAACTGCGGATGAAGAAAATGATTATTATATTTCTCAAGCTACTGTTAATGTTGATGATGATATGATGATTGTGGATAAAGAAGTTGCAGGTAGGTATCGTGGTGAAAATGTAATTATTCCTGCTGATAAGGTTGATTATATAGATGTTAGTCCTCAACAAGTTGTTTCTATTACAACAAGTTTGATACCTTTCTTGGAACATGATGATGCTACTCGTGCACTTATGGGTGCGAATATGCAACGTCAAGCATTACCTCTTCTTAAGACTGAAGCTCCTTTAATTGGTACTGGTGTTGAAGCTATTGCCGCTAAAGACAGTGGTTCTGTTGTGGTTGCTAAGGCTGATGGTATAGTTGATTATGTCGATAGTAAGAAGATAGTTGTTAAGAATGCTAAGGGTGTTGATGAATATATACTTGCATCTTTTGAAAGAACAAATACTGGTGAATGTTTTAATCATGTTCCTATAGTTAGAGCGGGAGATAAGATTAAGAGAGGTCAAGTTATCGCGGATGGTCCAAGTACTGATAAGGGAGAACTTGCTCTTGGTAAGAATATGGTAGTTGCTTTTATGACTTATAATGGTTATAACTTTGAAGATGCTGTTATTCTTAATGAAAGGCTTGTTAAAGAGGATGCTTATACTAGTATTAGAATTGATGATTATGAGACACAATGTAGAGATACTAAGTTAGGTCCTGAAGAAATTACTAGAGATATTCCTAATGTTAGTGAAGAAGCAAGAAAGAATCTTGATGAGAATGGTATTATAAGAATTGGTACTGAAGTTAAGGAAGGGGATATCTTAGTTGGTAAGGTTACACCTAAAGGGGTAGCAGATTTAACTAGTGAAGAAAAATTATTACATGCTATATTTGGGGAAAAGACTAGGGAAGTTAGAAATTCTTCTTTGGTTGTACCTCATGGTGGTGATGGTATTGTTCATGATGTTAAGATATTTACTAAGGATGATAATGCTGATTTACAAAGTGGTGTTAGTAAGGTAGTTAGGGTATATATTGTACAAAAGAGAAAGATTTCTGTTGGGGATAAGATGGCAGGACGTCATGGTAATAAGGGTTGTATTTCATTAATATTGCCAGAAGAAGATATGCCATATTTACCAGATGGTAGACCAATAGATATTATGCTTAATCCACAAGGTGTTCCTTCTCGTATGAATATTGGTCAAGTACTTGAATTACATTTAGGTATGGCTGCGAAGAAGCTTGGCGTGCATGTTGCGACACCAGTGCTTGATGGTGCTAAGAGAGAAGATATTGATGCTATGTTGAAAGAAGCAGGTATGGATCCTGACGGCAAGACTGTTCTTTATGATGGACGTACTGGGGAACCTTTTGATAATAGAATTAGTGTTGGTGTTATGTATATGATTAAGTTGCATCACATGGTTGATGATAAGTTACATGCAAGAGCAACTGGTCCATATTCTGTTGTAACTCAACAACCTCTTGGTGGTAAAGCTCAATTTGGTGGACAAAGATTTGGGGAAATGGAAGTTTGGGCATTATATGCTTATGGTGCTGCGCATGTTTTACAAGAAATACTTACTGTTAAATCAGATGATGTTCTTGGTAGGGTTAAAGTATATGAAGCTTTAGTTAAGGGTAATCCGTTACCTCAACCTGGTATACCAGAATCATTTAGAGTTTTAATTAAAGAGTTCCAAGCTTTGGGTCTTGATATATCTGTTATTAATGAAGATAATGAGGAAGTAGAATTTAAGGAATTAGAATCTGAAGAAAATAATGATGGTCTTGTTTCTATTGAAGAAGTTAATACTAATTTAAAGAGTGAAATGCTTAATGATTTTGGTGAGACTATTGATTTATCTTCGGATGATGAAGATGTTGATTTGTATGATGAAGATGAAGAAGATATAGATGATGATTATGATTTAGAAATGGATGATTTTGGAGGTGAAGAATAATGTTAGAAGCTAATAAGTTTAAAGCATTAAAGATTGCTATTGCTTCACCAGAAAAAATTCGTTCTTGGAGTTATGGCGAAGTAAAGAAGCCAGAAACAATTAATTATCGTACTTTGAAGCCTGAGAGAGATGGATTGTTTTGTGAAAAGATATTTGGTCCTACTAGGGATTTTGAATGTTCTTGTGGTAAGTATAAAAGGCTTAGATATAAGAATATTGTATGTGATAGATGTGGAGTAGAAGTAACTAGTTCTAAGGTAAGAAGAGAAAGAATGGGACATATTGAGCTAGCTACTCCAGTTAGTCATATTTGGTATGTAAAGGGTATTCCATCTTATATTGGTCTTTGTTTGGATATGTCTCCTAGAGATTTGGAAGAAGTTATATACTTTGTTTCATATGTTGTGTTAGATGCTGGTAATACGCCTCTTGTTAAGAAACAAACACTTTCTGATAAGGAATATAGAGCTTATTATGAAAAGTATGGTAACTCATTTAGAGTTGGTATGGGGGCCGCTGCTATTAAGGAATTACTTGCGGATGTTGATATTGCTAAGGAAAGAGATGAGCTTGCTAAGGAATTAGAAACTGCACAAGGTCAAAAGAGAGTTAGGTTAGTAAAGAGATTAGATGCTATTAATGCTTTTTATACATCTGGTAATAAACCTGAATGGATGATATTGGAAGCTCTTCCTGTTATTCCTCCTGAACTTAGACCTATGATTCAACTTGACGGTGGTAGGTTTGCTACTTCTGATTTAAATGATTTATATAGAAGAGTTATAAATAGAAATAATCGTTTGAAGAGATTGATTGAGCTTGGTGCGCCTTCTATTATTATTCAAAATGAAAAAAGAATGCTTCAAGAAGCAGTAGATGCTTTGTTTGATAATGGTAGACGTGGTAGAAATGTTACTGGTGCTGGTAATAGGCCTTTGAAGTCACTTTCTAGTATGTTAAAGGGTAAGCAAGGTAGATTTAGACAAAACTTGCTTGGTAAGAGAGTTGACTATTCTGGTCGTTCTGTTATCGTAGTTGGTCCAGATTTAAAGATGTATCAATGTGGTATTCCTAAGGAGATGGCTATTGAATTGTTTAAGCCTCATGTTATTAATGGCCTTGTTAAGAGAGAACTTGCTAATAATATTAAATCCGCTAAAAAGATGATTGATATGCAAGATCCTAAGGTGTGGGACGTGGTAGAAGATGTTATTAAAGAACATCCTGTTATGTTAAACCGTGCACCTACTTTGCATAGGCTTGGTATTCAAGCGTTTGAACCTAAGCTTATTTCTGGTAGAGCAATTCGCTTGCATCCACTTGTTACAACAGCATTTAATGCAGACTTTGATGGTGACCAAATGGCGGTACATATTCCTTTATCTGAAGAAGCTAAAGCGGAAGCTCGTATTCTTATGCTTGGTTCTAATAATATTTTGAGTCCTAAGGATGGTAAGCCTATTGTTACGCCTTCTCAAGATATGATTTTGGGTAATTATTATATTACTACTGAAAAGCCTGGTATTGAAGGTGAAGGTAGGGTATTTAAGAATACTAATGAAGCTTTAATGGCGTATAATAGGAGAGAAATTACTTTACATGCAAGGATTGCTGTTCCTGTTAATTCATTTAAGTATAAAGTATTTACTGAAAGTCAAAAGGATAAGTATTTAGTTACTACTGTAGGTAAGATAATATTTAATGAAATTCTTCCTGATTCATTTCCTTATTTGAATGAGCCTACAGATGCTAATATTGAAGGCATTACTCCTAATAAGTATTTCATTGCTTATGGGGAAAATATTCCTGAAGTGATTAAGCAGATGCCTATTGCAAATTCTTTTGCTAAGGGTACATTAGAAAAGATTATTGCTCAAATGTTTAAAAGATATAAGACTACTGAGACATCTATTATGCTAGATAAGCTTAAGGATTTAGGATTTAAGTATTCTACTTTAGCGGGTATTACTATATCTGCATATGATGTTGTTACTAGTAAGAATAAAGATAAGATTATAGAAGAATCTCAAGCTGAAGTTAATAAGATTAATAAGCAATATAATAGAGGTTTGATTACTGAGAAAGAAAGATTTGATTTAGTTATTGATGTATGGACTAGAGCTAAGGATACTATTCAAAAAGAATTGCAACAATATGCTGATGAGTATAAGGATAATCCAATATTTATCATGATGAATTCTAAGGCTCGTGGATCTATTTCTAACTTTACTCAACTTGCTGGTATGCGTGGTATAATGCAAAAGCCTAATGGGGAACCAGTTGAAATTCCGATTGTATCTTCATTTAAAGATGGGCTTTCAGTATCTGAATTCTTCTTATCTACTCATGGTGCTCGTAAGGGTAGTGCGGATACAGCATTAAAGACTGCTGACTCTGGTTATATGACTAGACGTTTGGTTGATGTTGCACAAGATTTGATTGTAAAAGAGGAAGATTGTGGTACAATTAATGGTGTTGTTGTACGTGCGTTTACTGATGAAAAAGCTGGTGTTATTGAGTCTTTATATGATAGAATTGTTGGTAGATATACTAATAAGAAGGTTGTTCATCCTGAAACTAAGGCTGTTATTATTGATAAGAATGAGCTTATTACTGAGCAAATTGCTGATAAGATAGTTAAAGCAGGTATTACAGAAGTTGAAATTAGAACTGTGCTTACTTGTAAGACAGAGCATGGTATTTGTAAGCATTGTTATGGTATTAATCTTGCTACTGGTAATATGGTTGAGGTAGGAGAAGCTGTTGGTATAATGGCCGCTCAAGCAATTGGGGAACCTGGTACTCAGCTTACTATGAGGACATTCCATACTGGTGGTGTAGCTGGTGCTGATATTACTCAAGGGTTACCTCGTGTTGAAGAATTGTTTGAAGCACGTAATCCTAAAGGTAAGGCTACTATTGCTGAGGTTGATGGTGTAGTTAGTAAGATTGAAGAGGTTAATGGTAAGTTTAAGGTTTCTATTAAGAATGCTAATGAAGTTAGAGAACATGTGACTTTGTATGGTGCTAAGCTTAGAGTTGAAAAGGGCGATAAGATAGAAGCTGGAGAAAGGATTACTGAAGGTAGTATTGCTCCTAAGGAATTACTTGCGGTTACTGACCCTAATACTGTTCAACAATATATTTTGAAAGAAGTACAAAAGGTATATCGTTCACAAGGTGTTGATATTAATGATAAGCACGTTGAACTTATTGCTAGAAGAATGATTTCTAAGATAAGGATTATTGATGCTGGTGATACTAAGTTACTTCCTGGTATTACTGTTTCTATAAACGAATTTACAAGGGGTAATAAGGATGTTATTATGGCGGGTAAAAAGCCTGCTCAAGGTAGACCTATTTTACTTGGTATTACTAAAGCTTCTTTGGAAACTGATTCGTTCTTATCTGCTGCATCATTCCAAGAAACTACTAGAATACTTACAGAAGCGTCTGTTAAGGGTAAGGTTGATGAATTACATGGTCTTAAGGAAAATGTAATTATTGGTAAGCTTATTCCTGCAGGTACTGGTGCTAAGGAATATACTGATGTTGAATATTCTTTAGAGAAAGAGTATTTATCTGATGATGCTAGTGAAGTATTGGAAGATGAATTTATGGACTAAAACACTTTAATTAGTGTTTTTTTCTTTATGTATTATTATTTTAACTGGACATTGTTAATGATATTTAGTATAATTATTTTATGTATAAGTTTTGTTAGAAAGGTGAAATTATGGTTAAGAATGATAGGGTTATACCTAGAAGAAATTATGTTTTGTTAGGGATTATTTTGTTATGTAGCTTTTTTGTTATGTATTATTTTACTTTATGGTATCATGAGTATAGTGATGATAAGTTAAATAGGCCTATATTGAATGAGAGTTTGTTTGAGATAAAGCATAATGAGTTAAATAGTTATGTTCTTGAGAATAGTCAGGCGGTTATTTATGTTTCTTTAGTTGGAGATAAAGATACTAGAGATTTTGAAGTTTTGTTTCTTAATTTGATTGATAACTATAATTTGATTGATAAGATAGTATATTTTAATTTGAGTGATGTTGTTAATGATGAAAATATAGTTGATTATCTTAAAGATAGTTATAGTGTTAATGGCATTAATTTTGTGAATAATACTCCATGTTTGTTAATTTTTAAGGATACTAAGTTAGTTGATATATATTTGATTAAGGATAATAATTATAGTATTAATAGGGTGGAGAATTATTTGAAGGTTATGGATGTGATTGAGGTATTATGATAAATATTGTGCTTTATGAGCCTGAGATACCTACTAATACTGGGAATATTATGCGTACTTGTATTGCTATAGGTGCTAAGCTTCATTTGATTGAGCCTCTTGGTTTTAGGCTTGATGAGAAGAGTATTAGGAGGAGTGGGGCTAATTATATAGATAGTTTGGACTATGAAGTTTATGATGATTATGATGATTTTTTAAGTAAGAATAGTGGGGAGTTTTATTATTTTACTAGGTATGGTAGAAAGCCTCATACTTCTTTTGATTATAGTGATAGTAGTAAGAATATTTATTTGATATTTGGTAAGGAAAGTACTGGTATTCCTAAGGGTATTCTTAAGAATAATTTAGATAGGTGTATGAGAATACCGATGAGTGATAAGGTAAGGAGTCTTAATTTATCTAATTGTGTTGCGATTGTCGCTTATGAGGTATTAAGGCAACAGGATTATAATGATTTACTTAGAAGTGAGCCTTTTAAGGGAGAGGATTATTTGGAAAGGGAATAAAAAAACTGCGTTATGCAGTATTTATTCTTTTTATTTTATGTAATTATTTACTTTAAGTTTTTCTATGATTTTTTCGGTACTAGCGTTACCACTTATACGGTTTGCTTTAGATGTTTCTTCTCCGTTTGTTATGAAGACGGTGGTAGGGGTACCTGAATAATATATTAGGTTTCCAAAGGCACTGCTTTCATCTGCGGTGAAGCTATCTATTTCAACATAATATATGTTTATTTTGTAGTCGTTTGCTATTTTTTTAATTTTAGGCATGTATAGGCTACAGTAACGGCAGACAGATTTTGATATTACTAATACGAAGCTATCGTCATTTTCTATTTTGTTAAATAGTTCTGAGTATGATAATTTAGTGGTATAGCTTTTTGTTAGTAAGTTATATGTTATTACGGTAATTATACTTAGTGCTATTAAAGATATTATTGTAATTAGTATTATTTTATTTTTTTTCTTCATTTTTTATACACCTCTTATTAATAATATCATTATTTTCCATAAAAAGCAAAAAAAATGTTTATTTTTTTGTAAATTCATGGTATATTAGTTATAAGAATAATTAACGATAGCGAGGTGTCTATAGAGTATGAAGATAAGTAGATATGTTATTTGTGCTGTTTTTTTGTTTATTTTATATGTTTTTGATGTTAATGCCAGCTGTAGTGATTCTACTTTAAAAGCTCTTAAGGGGAAGGCTTCTTCTGTTAAAGTTACTTATCAATATAATGAAGAATATGAGAAGTTAGATTATCCTGTGTTTGGTAGTTTTAATTTATATATTACGGGGCTTTCTGATGATGTTTATGCATATGATTATGAATCACTTACTAATTATTATGCAATGGACGCTAAAGATGGTGTTGTTACTGTTAAAGATGTTAATGGTGGAGATAGAAAGATTTATATTATGTCTAATAATAAGGATTGTAAAGGTAAGCTTATTGATACTGTTGTTGTTAATGTTCCTAAATTTAATTATTATGCTGTTTCTAAGTATTGTGTTGATATTGATAGTAAGGAATTTGTTTATTGTGATAAATGGTATCAAGCTAGTATTAATAAGAATACTTTTTTAAAGGAATTAGAAATATATAAAGCTAAGAAGGCAAATAGTAGTGATAAACCAGTTAAGCCTAGTGATAATAATAATACTGATAATACTAATAATGCTATAAAGTTATTTTTTAAAAATCATTATATTGAGTTTACTGGTGGTGTTGTGGCAGTTGTTTTAGTTTTAATATATTTTAT
This sequence comes from uncultured Bacilli bacterium, assembly GCA_934096265.1. Lineage (GTDB taxonomy): Bacteria > Bacillota_I > Bacilli_A > RF39 > UBA660 > JAEDMO01. The sequence goes on from CAKOLI010000003.1 coordinate 10,565, forward strand.
TTCTAGGAAGAAAAGGGGAGATTTGTAGTATGAAGAGATATGGGATTTTCCTTTTAGGAGTTTGTTTTATTGGTATTAATAGTGTATTAGCATTAGAAGGAGATTTGATGCAAAGTACAACTGTTGTTGATAATGGTAATGGATATAAAACTATTACTGGGATGATTGGTGTTCATAAGATGGATAATACTGATAATAAAATTTATATTTGTGATAATTCTAATAATTGTATTGAACTAAAGAGGGATAATAGTGAATCAAGAACTGATATGAATAGAGAAGATACGATGGGGGAAAACTATAATTATGATAAATTAGGTGTTAATGCGACTGTTCCTAGTGGTTATAATAATATTGTTATTAGAGATAAGAATGGTAATGTTGTTAGTTCTGGTGAGTTAATAGACAAACATAGTACTGATGCAGGTATTAAAATTATGGGGACACAATGTGACTTGAGAAATCCTTTGGGTAATAGAACTGATGGTGATTATGCTGGTTTTAAGACAGGCGCTAATTATAGTATTGTGTCTGTACATGATAATGTTGCAACTGATAAAGGTGATGTTGTTACTATGTATTGTGTGGGTATATCTAATAAGGCAGAGACTGTTAATGGATATAAGGTATATGGTCCTGGAATGGACGCTACTAGATGTGTGTTTGATTCTTGTGGTACTTTATCTAAGACTAACAGTACTATTTCTCCTCCGAAGAAAGATACTGACCCTAATGCATGTGAGGATGGGTATGGTTCTTTAAAGAGTTGCAGTAGTACTATTACAGGTTCTATTAATACTTGTGGAGGCGAAGCAAGTGGTAGTTGTAATGGTAGCTATGAGACTGCGAATGTGTTTAAGCCATCTAGTACTTTAAATATTGGGGGTACTAGTTGTAGACTTGTTTCTGGTCAAGAAAATACTTGTAAATCTGCATCATGTGGTTATAATCAAAATGCTCATTTAAATTTGTCAATTAATTTAGATAATAGTAAAACTTATTTGGCAGGTACTTATTTTAAAAATCCTTCTCTTATATCAAGTGTTTCTGTTACTAATACTTTATCTGGAGGTACTTGTCCTAGCTGGGATTATGAGTGTACTAAAAACGGCAACTTTAATTCTAAGAGTGAGTGTGATGCTAGATATAATAATACTTGTTCTAGTTGTACTAAGCATTATATATCAGAATATGCATGGCTTGATGAGAAGGGTAAGGCATGTACACCTAGTGGTTTTGGAGGATTTAACTGGAATAATAAATTAAATGGAGGAAATAGTAGCAGTAGTAGTAGTTCTACATGTAATTATACTAAAGTTAGTGAGGAGTGGGATGGTACTTTTGATTGTAACTATATAGAAGTTACTCAAGGTACTCCTAGATGTGATGCTAATTCTAGGTGTGAAAGTGAAATGGCCGCTCAAGGGTTGTTTAGTTATACAGTAAATGGTAGAATTTCTGGAACAGGTACTGTTAAGTTTGAAACTGATAGTAATAGTGCAAAGAGTTCTAATAAGTATGAGTTACAGTTTAGTAATGGAAATATTCATAATAAGGCTTATGTGCTTAAGAAAAGTGGTAAGGTTTTTTATGATTTAGCTAGTGTTGATGTAAATAATTATAATGTTTATGATAATGTGCATTTTATTCCACTTGATTTTGGAAATAAGACTTATTATGTAGATGTTGTTTCTAATGATCTTACTATAAATACTGGTTCTTCTAGGTTTGTGATTCATTTAAATACTAATTATCAATGTAAGGTAGGTGTAGTTAATAAGTTTTTCCCTAAGCCTGATTCTTGTGTTGGTGAAAAGTGTGACTCTATTTGTAAGAAAGAGCCTTGTGGTTATGGATTTATATATAGGTCTATTGATTTGAATACTCCTTTTCCTAATAGTGAGATAGATGGATGTGTAGGAAGTAGATGTCGTCGTATAGGAGAGAATTGGTATACTTTTATAAAGAATGTTGATAACCAAAAGAGGTTGTCTAGTACTTATAGTAATTCTTATGATTATGTTGTTTATTTGGATAATGAGATGATTAGTAATATTAGGAAGTATAATAATTCTAAGAATGCTAATAATGGAGATGGTTATTTAGATAATAGTATTAATGTTGATGGTAGTAGTGATTTCTTTAAGAAGAATGTTGCTGGAATATGTTCAGGGAATAACGCTTCTTCATTATGTGATAAGAAAACTGATTATTTTGGTGTAGGTATTAATGAGAAATGGGGGAAGTAGTTTAACATGAAATGGTCTTATGCTGGGGTTGCGGTTATAATAGCTGGGTTGATTGGGCTTTCAATACTTCTTTTGTTTCAGAGTTTGACTACTAAGAATGAAGAAGAGTATTATAATTTAAAGGAAGTATGTGAGGCTGCGATGATAGATGCGATTGATATTGCTTATTATCGTGATACTGGCGAGATTAAGATGATTGAACAGAAGTTTGTTGAAAACTTTATTAGAAGGTTTGCTAATACTACTTCTTATAATACTAGTGGTTATAAAATAAGTTTTTATGATATAATGGAGATACCACCTAAGGTAAGTGTTGTTATTGAGACTGGTACAGGTACTTACACTATTGGAGGGTCTGCAGAAGATTTTAAGATTGTTAATCAGTTAGATGCTATTTTAGAGACGAAATATTAAGGAGGGATATGTTATGAATAATATTTCTAATGCTATAAAGAGGTTTTTTAGTAATAAAAATACGGTTACGATAGTTGGTGTGCTTTTATGTATTTTGGTTTTATATATAGGTTATAATTATCGTATTAAGCAAGCTACTACACCTATTAAGGTGCCTTATGCTAATCAAACAATTCAACCTAGGACTTTGATTACTTCTGATATGATATCTTATACTGAAGTATTGCCTAGCACTTTGAAAGGAAATTATATTTCTAATGCTAATTTGATTATTGGTAAGTATTCTAATTATAATACTTCTATACCTAATGGTAGCTTGTTTTATCAAGATGCTGTAATTAATGAGAGGGATTTGCCTGATTCTGCGTTTGGAGAAATTCCTGAGGGGTATACTGTAGTTAGTTTTCCTGTTACAATGTCTAGTACTTATGGTAATTCAATGTATCCTAATAATTATATTAATCTTTATTTTAAGGCTTATAATGAAGATACTAAGAAGTTAATATTTGGTAAGCTTATTAGTAATATTAGAATTCTTGACGTTAAGGATAGTTCTGGTAATCATGTGTTTGAAAATACTAGTGAAGCAAGGACTCCAGCGTATATTTTATTCGCGGTTCCTGAAGAACAACATATTCTTATTAGGAAGGCTATGTATTTAAGTAGGGTTTCTGCAGAGTTGATACCTGTTCCTAATACGGCTGTGCTTACTGAGAAGGATACTGTAGAATTAGATAGTCAAGCTTTAGCTCAATTTATTATTGAGAGAACAGAAAGATATGAGCTTGATGATATTATTAATAATACAGATAATAATACAGATAATAACACAGATAATAATGCTAATCAAAATAATGAATAGTAGAAAAGAGGAATGTTATGGATAATGTTTTTTCTCAATTGGATTTTGGACCATTACAACAGCTTCTTACTAATGATGATGTTACTGATATATCATATAGTAATGGTGGACAAATATGGCTTAAAACATTATCTAAGGGTGTTTTTAGGGTAGAGTGTGATGCGATTAATAATGCTTTTATGGAAAAGTTAGCTTTTCAATGTTCTAATGCTATGGGTAAGAGTTTTAATATGGCTAATCCTTTTCTTGATGCTGAATCTGCAGAGTTACGTATGAATTTCGTACATGATTCTATTGCTAAGAATGGTATAGCTGTTCTTATAAGGAAGACTCCTGCTAAAATTAGATTACAGAAAGATAAAATTATTAAGGAAGATTATATTAGGCTTGATATACATGATTTTTTACTTAAGTGTGTAGAAGGTCACTGTAATATTATTGTTAGTGGGGAAACTGGTAGTGGTAAGACTGAGTTTGTTAAGTATTTAGCGGCTCATACTAAGAATAATGAGAAGATTATTACGATAGAAGATACTTTGGAGCTTCATTTGGATAAGATATTTCCTCATAGAGATATAGTTGCGATGAAGACTAATAATATAGCTAGTTATTCTGATGTTCTTGTTACTTGTATGAGACAAAATCCTAGATGGATATTGTTATCTGAAGTACGTAGTGCAGAGGCTGTTATGGCGGTTAGAAACTCTATTTCTTCTGGTCATAATATTTTGTCTACTATTCACGCTGATAAAGCAGAGTCTATTCCTAGTCGTATGTATAGTTTACTTGAAACTAACTTAGATATTAGTCAGTTTTTAAGAAGTATTCATAGGTATGTACAACTTGGTGTACATATTAAGGGTTATTATAGTACTAAGTATCAAAGATTTCATAGAGAAGTTTCAGAAGTTGTTGAGTTTTATGTTACTAATGATACTAATGAGGCTAAGAGTAATATTTTATATAAGAAAACTCCTGATGGTAAGGAAGTTATTAATAATCCTAGCCCATATTTGATTTCTTATTTAGAGAGTCAAGGTATTATAATGCCAAAGGATATTTTAGTTAAAGAAGTTTTACATGAACAAGAAAAAGATGATAACTTTTTTGATGAGAGTTTAATTAATTAGAAAAATGTGTTATACTTACAGAGAGTAGGTGAATTATGGAATTTATAATAATTGGAGTAATTTTACTATTTGTATTTATGTATAGAATGCATAAAGGAGAGAGTGTATATAAGTTTATTGTCCAACAAGTTGGTGTTGCGTATGAAAAGTTTGCTCCTTATTCTTTTAAAGTAATGAGAGAGAAGGCTAAAGAATTAGGACAAGAGTATAGTGTTAGACAATATACTATGCAAGTATTAATTTTCTCTTTTATAGCGGGTTTAGTTGGTTATTTATATAATTATAATTTGTTTATTACAATTATTTATATTATTTTAGCAGTATCCGCTATTCCATATTTGACTTATTTACGTTGTAAAAGGGTGTATAGTGAATTTATATTTGAACAAGTACAAGTGTATACTACGAATACTATTATGGAGTTTAGAACTACTAATGCTTTTGTTAAGGCTTTAGAGGGTGTGGTAGAGTCTGGTGTACTTGAGGAGCCTCTTTTATCAGATGTTAAGACTATGATTAATTTATCATATCAAAATGGAGATATATATGAGTCTATTAGATTTATGGATAATAAATATCCTTACTATATAGTTAAGAATATGCATCAATTGTTTTTACAAGTTACTAAAGAAGGTGCTAAGGATACTGATGAGACTTTTGAGAATATGTTATCTGATATAGATATGTTGGTTGAGAATGTATATAGAGATAGACTAGATAGACAAGCTTTTCATAAACAGTTTGTGCAATATGGTGTAGTTTTATATGCACTTATTATGTTGATACAATTATTACTAGGTACAGAAAGTTATATTAATATGCTTGATATGTGGTATGTTAGATTACTTGTAAACTTAATAGTTATTATAAATACATATTTCTTACTTTCTGGTGAAAAGTATTATAATGAGAATGTAGGTGCTGAGTAATGGAAATAGTAATAGTAGGTTTAATTATTTATTTTATATTTGAATATAATAAGTTTCTTAGTACTAGTAAATTTATAAATGATAATAAGCAATATTTTGCTTTTTTGAAAGAGGATGATTATGAGTTTTTGCTTAAAGCTAAGTATGGTGATAAAGTAGATCCTGAGAAAGCTTTTATGAAGAGGATTAGAAATGCTTTATTAGTTATTATAGGATTAATATTTATATTTTTATCTAAATTAAATTTTATTAATGTTTTAGCTGCAATAATAGTTGGATATTTAGTATATAAGTCTGATTATAATAGCTTAAAGAAATATTATAAAACTCATTTACATGAGATTAATATGACACTTCCATATTATTTAAAGAGTTTAGAGATATTAATACATCATTATACAGTACCGGTTGCACTGGCAAAGAGTATTGAAGATGCTCCTGAGGTGTTTAAACCTGGATTGCAAAAACTTGTTAATAAGATAGAAGCGGGGGATTCTTCGATTAATCCTTATATGGATTTTGCATTAGAGTATCCCGTTAGAGACTCTATGAGAATGATGAGACTTTTGTATAGACTTGGTCTTGGGGCTCAAGAGAATAAGCATGAACAGTTACTTACTTTTTCTAAAACAATAAGTAATTTACAAAATAAATCAAGGGAACAAAAATATAAATCAAGACTTGATAAGATGGAAAAGAAGACAATGACTATGCTTGTTTGTACTGGATTTGGTACAATGTTATTACTAGTGATTTCAATATTTATGATGATGAAAGCATAAATTTTGGGATATATAATTTTTTTTATGAAGGGAGGTATATAGGGATGAAAGAAGCTACAGGTGAATTAAATATGACAGTTGTAACTATAGTTGCTATAGCTGTTATAGCAGGTATTTTGGCTTTAATGTGGCCTAGCATTAAAAAGACGATTACTGGTTCTTGGGGCTCAACAGGAGAAACAGCTTGTACGGGTGCAGGTGGAACTTGGAATAGTGAAACTGGAACTTGCACTAATATTCCAGAAAGTAAGTAAGGTGATTTAAATGAGAGATGCGTTTGGTGGTGCGTTTTTAATAAAGTTATTTTTGATATTTTTAGGTATATATGTTGCTTTTATGGCGGTTGCACTTAATTATGCTAAAGCTTTTAAGGTTAAGAACTATATCATTAATGTTATAGAACAATATGAGGGTTTTAAGGATAGTAAGACAGATGAGGCAATATATACTAATATCAATAATTATATTAATGGTATTGGATATAATCCTGCGTTTGATGTGACTGATTTAGGTAGTGCATGTATTAATGCTACTAATATTAATGGGAAAGCAGCTTACTGTATAATTTCGTTATCTAGTAATGAAGTTAGAGGTACTTATTATAGGGTTACTACTTATATGCGTTTTCAATTGCCTTTCTTTGGTATTGATATTAAGGTACCTATTTCTGGTGAAACTAGAGTAGTTACTGGGCAAAATATTACTGCTTAAAGATAGATTTAGAGGAGGGATTTATATGAATGTTATAGTTGCTAATAAGTATAAAGAAATGCTTAGTACGTTAGAGATAGATGTTATTAAATCTATTGATGGAGTGTTTACTGTAGATGAGATTATAGATTCTTTCTCTAATTTTTTCTTTCAAAGGATGATTCTTGATATTACGGCGATTAAGGATTATAAGGATTTAAGGAATATTCAAAAGTTATCTGTTAATTTGGATATGGATAAGGTTATATTACTTTTAGATGATAGTCCTGAGAGTGAATCTTCCCTATATTTATCTAGGCTTATTAGTATGGGAATATATAACTTTACTAGGAATAAAGAGGGGATAATGTATTTACTTAATCATCCTAATAGTTATCGTGATGTTGCTCATATTCATCAGCTTGAGAATTTAACTGAACAAATTAATGATAGGGTTATTACTAAAAATATGCGTATTTTAGGGATAAAGAATTTGACTGATCATGCAGGTGCAACTACTTTTATATATATATTAAAGAAACAGCTTGATAGTTTTTATAATGTGGTGGCTCTTGAGGTTGATAAGAGGGATTTTATATATTTTAATGATCCTAATATGATATCTACTACTAGTGCGGATTTAGCTAAGATGCTTATGAAGTATAAGGATGTTGATATTATTCTTATAGATTTGAATGGTTATGAGTCAGAAGATGTATGTAATGATGTTTTATATCTTTTAGAACCTTCTGTTATTAAGCTTAATAAGTTACTTATGGTTAATAGGGGGATATTTAGTAAGCTTGTTGGGAAGAAGATAGTTCTTAATAAGAGTTTGCTTACTTCTCGTGATGTGTTAGATTTTGAGTATGAAGCAAAGACTAAGGTGTTTTATAATATGCCTCCTTTGGATGAGAGAAAGAATAATGAGTCATATGTTAATCCATTTTTAGCTAAGCTTGGAATTGTTAAGCGTGTTAAGCAAGAGGGTAATAATAAGAATAAAATATTTGGTTTATTTAAGTTTTAGTGTAAAATATAATGATAATTGTTGACTTTTATGTGTAATTATTGTATTATTTAAGTATATTAAGTGAGGAGGAAGAGTTATGAATTTTTTAGTTGATTGCGAAGGTATATTGCCTGTAGTTAAATTTGTTAGAAATGGTATTATGCCTTTATTTCAAATAGGTATTCCTATTATTTTGATTGTTTTAGGTACAATTGATTTAGGGAAAGCTGTAATAGCTGGTAAGGAAGAAGAAATTAAGAAAAATCAACAAATGCTTATTAAAAGGGCGATATCTGCAGTAGCTGTATTCTTTGTTACTACATTAGTATCATTTATATTTGGTATATTTGCATCTAGTGGTGCTGATGTTGAAGGTACTAAAGGTAACTTTATGGAATGTTGGGATCAAGCTAATTAAGAATTTTTCTTTTTAGTTAAAAAAGGTATTGTATTAGATATCTTTTTTTTGATATAATAATTTTACGAGGTGAATAGAAAATGAATGAATATAAAGTTACGACTTATAATGAAGATGAGACTGTAGCGATTGCACAAAATATTGAGGCTGAAAAGTTTCCTAATATGATTATTACTTTAAATGGTGATTTGGGTAGTGGTAAGACAGTTTTTACGAAAGGTTTTGCTCATGCAATGGGTATTGATGAGGTTACTTCTCCTACTTTTAATATTATTAAGGAATATAATGGGGAATTACCTTTATATCATATGGATTTATATAGAGTAGAAGGGGATGTAGAAGGTCTTGGATTAGAGGAATATTTTCATAAGAATGGTGTTGTTATTATTGAATGGGCTGATATGATTAGTGATTATTTACCTAAAAAGAGACTTGATGTTAGGATTAAGATTGTTGATGAGAATACTAGGATTTTTATATTTATTCCTTATGGGGAAGAATATGAACGTATATGTGAGGCTTCTTTATGATAAGTTTGTTTATAGATACGTCTTTTAGTGATGTATCTATTGCTATTGTTAGGGATGGTAAGTTACTTAGTAGTGTATGCCGTGATATACCTAATCAGCATTCTATTTATGTGGTTCCTTATGTTAAGGAGGTATTTGATAAGGCTTCTTTAGAATATAGTGATATTGATAATATTATGGTGGTTAATGGTCCTGGATCTTTTACTGGGATTAGGATAGGTCTTACTGTTGCTAAGATAATGGGGTATTCTCTTAATAAGGGGATTATTCCTGTATCTTCTTTGAAGGCTCTTGCGTTATCTTGTGATAATAAGGGTAGTAACGTTATGTCTTTGATATATGCTAGGAATGATAATTATTATATTGGTGTATATGATAAGGATTGTAATGAGCTTTGTGAGGAGCATTTTGGTAGTAAGGAAGAGGTAGAGTTACTTAGGAATAAGTATGATGATATTATGATTGTTTCTAATTTAGCTATAGATATTTCTTTGGCTAGTGTAGTTAGTTATGATATTCCTAAGATAGTTGATTATTATAAGAATTGTAAGGAGCTTAATTCTTTCTTAGTTAAATGTAATTATTTAAAGTTGCCTCAGGCGGTGAGTGATTTAAAATGATGCGTGATGTTTCTTTAGATAGTGATAATCCTTTTCTTTTTAGGTTTGAATACATATGTGATGATATTTCGGTTGGATATTTGGAATATTTGGTTATGTATGATAGGATGGAGATTCAAGATGTGTTTGTTTTAGATGAGTATAGAGGGCGTGGTATAGGTACTAAGCTGCTTGCTTATTTAATTAGTGTAGCGATTGGCTTAAGGGTTATTAATATAACTTTGGAGGTTAGGGTTTCTAATTATGTGGCTAGACTTTTGTATAGGAATTTTGGATTTAGAGAGGTTGCGATTAGGCATAATTATTATGGTAATGAAGATGGGATACTTATGGAGAAGCAGGTGATGTAGGTTATGGATATATTTTGTTTGGCAATAGAGAGTTCTTGTGATGAGATGAGTATGAGTATTATTAAGAATGGTTGTGAAGAGATTGCTACGGTTGTTTTTTCTCAGATTGATATTCATAAGAAGTTTGGTGGTGTGGTACCTGAGGTCGCTAGTAGGAGTCATGTAGAGGCTGTTACTATGGTGCTTGATGAGGTTTTAAATAAAGCTAATATGGGTATTGATGATATAGATATAATAGGGGTTACTTATGGGCCTGGTCTTATTGGTTCTTTGCTTATTGGGGTACAGGCAGCGAAGACGCTTTCGATGATTTATAATAAGCCTCTTGTTCCTGTTCATCATATAGCGGGTCATATATATGCGAATAATTTAGAGGAGAGGTTAGAGTTTCCTTTGATTGCTCTTGTTGTTAGTGGTGGGCATACTGATTTGATTTATATGGATAGCGATTATTCTTTTGTTAGGATAGGTTCTACTTTAGATGATGCAGTGGGTGAGGCTTATGATAAGGTTGCTAAGGTAATAGGTCTTGATTATCCTGGTGGGCCTCTTATAGATAAGTTAGCTGTCAGTGGAAATGATACTTATGATTTACCACTTCCTCTTGATGATAAGAGTTATAATTTTAGTTTTAGTGGGATAAAGAGTGCTGTTGTTAATTTGGTGCATAATGAGCGCCAGAGAGGGAATTCTATTAGGGTTAATGATATGGCTTGTAGTTTTCAGAATAGGGTAGTTAATGTTATTTGTAAGAAGACTATGAGGGCTATTTCTTGTTATAATGTTAAGAATTTGATAGTAGCGGGAGGGGTTGCCGCGAATCTAGGGCTTAGGAGTAAGCTTGCTATGCTTACTAAGGAGAATGGTATTAAGTTATCAATACCTAGAATAAAGTATTGTACGGATAATGCTGCGATGATAGGAGCAGCGGCATATTATGCATATAAGAAGGGTATTGTAGGAGATTTATATCTTAATGCTAAGGCTATAGATAGTTTATATAAGAGTGATAATTAGTAGTTAATACTAATTTTTTTCTAAATAGGGTATATTATTTTAGAAAATTTTGTTATAATTATATATGTAGATAGGAGCGGGTTATGGGTATTTTTGATAAGATTAAGAATATTTTTAGTAAGAATGATGAAGCTGTTTATAAGTATGATGAGGCTCTTAAGAAAAGTAGAGGAGAGTTTGTATCTAAGTTAGGTAATTTGAGTAAGAAGTATAAGTTTATTAATGAAGATTATTTTGAGGAATTAGAAGATATTCTTATTATGTCTGATATTGGAGTTAATACGGTAGTTAAGTTTGTAGATAAGTTAAGAGATAGAGTTAAGATGGAGAATATTACTTCTTCTTTGGTGTTAAAGGAGATTATTGTTGACGAGCTTTTTATAATGTATGTTGATAATGGTGTTATAGATAGTAAGATTCATTATAATGAAAATGGGTTATCTGTTCTTTTGTTTGTTGGTGTTAATGGTGTTGGTAAGACGACTACGATTGGTAAGATTGCTAGTATGCTTAAGCATCAAGGTAAGAAGGTTATGTTAGTAGCAGGTGATACATTTAGAGCAGGGGCTGTAGAGCAAATAGTTTCTTGGGGAGAAAGAAGTGGTGTTAGGGTTGTATCTAAGGAAAATGGTGATGCTTCTAGTGTTATTTATGATGGATTAGAGGAAGCTGTTAGAGATAAATATGATGTTGTTTTGATTGATACGGCTGGTAGGCTTCAGAATAAGGTTAATTTGATGCAAGAGCTTGCTAAGATTAATAAGGTTATTAAGAATAAGATTGGTAGAGAACCTGATGAGACTTTGTTAGTTATAGATGCTACGACGGGGCAAAATGGTATATCACAGGCTAAAGCTTTTAAGGAGATTACAGATATTACTGGTATTGTTTTAACTAAGTTAGATGGTACCGCTAAGGGGGGGATAGTGCTTGCGATTAAGGATGAGGTTAATTTGCCTGTTAAGTTTGTTGGTCTTGGTGAAGGGGACGATGATATAGAGCCTTTTGATATTGAAAAATATATATATGGTTTGTTTAAAGATTTAGGATAGAAAGGGTGAATTGTATGGATTTAAAAATAGCAAAGATAGAAAGGATTTTTTGTATAGTAACTGGAGTTATTGCTTTATGTCTTATTGTATGTGCATTTGTTAATTATATTTTTATACCAGCTTCTTGTATTATGAGTGCATTATGTTTGTTTTCGGTTTGGTATATTATTAAGGATATAAAGAAGTATAAATCTTATTCTTTAATACCTTTTATTGTTGGTATTATGTTAGTAGTATTTGCGGTTATTTATACAATAGTTATGACAAGATAATGAAGGAATATGATTATATTATAAGGCTTTATGATTATTATTCTGAGTTACTTACTGTGAGGCAGAGGAAGTATTTTGAGGCTTATTATTTTAATAATTATAGTTTGTCAGAGATAGCGGATAATTTTAATATTAGTAGGAATGCTATATATAAGGCTATTAAGGCTGTGGATGGTAAGCTTATGTTGTATGAGAGTAAGATGTGTTTGTGTAAGAAGAGAAAAAGGTTAGAAGAGATAGTTAAGGTAATTGATGATGAAGATGTTAAGAATGAGTTAATGAATATGTATTAAGTAGGTGATTATATGGATAATAAGAAAAGGGTTAGAGTTGTTTATGATTTTCGTAAGAGGACTAAGGGTGGATTTATGGATGCAATGTTTTTAGTAGGGATGATTGTGACTATTGCTCTTTGGTTTATGATATTGTTTTTAGGAGGTGTTTAAGATGGATGGGCTATCTGATGATTCTATTTTAAAGAGGTATGCGGATGAAATGACTGCGGTAAAGTATGTAACTAATCCTGCGATTGCTAGGGAAAGTGAGCTTAAGAAGTTGATGCTTGTTCTTCTTACTCCTGAGAAGTCTGCTGTTTTAGTTGGTAAGCCTGGTATTGGTAAGACCGCTATTGTAGAAGGGCTTGCTTATAATATTCAGTATGATAATGTACCTAATTTGCTTAAGGGTTATAAGATATATAGGGTTAATACTACGGCACTTCTTGGTAATGATAATGGGGAAAATAGGGTACTTAAGTTGATTAAAGAATTGCAGAGTTTAGATAAGATTATTTTATTTATTGATGAAATTCATACTTTGATTGGGAATAGTGAGCAAGGGGCTCTTGATTTAGCTCAGATGTTTAAGGAAGGTCTTAGTAGAGGGACTATTAAGATGATAGGAGCTACTACAACGTATGAATATGAGACATATATATTGAAGGATAAGGCTTTTGTTAGAAGATTTGAGAGAATTGATGTGGAAGAGCCTACTCAAGAGATGTGTGTTAAAATTTTGATGCAAACTTTACCTAAATTAGAGTATCAAACTGGTGCTAAGTTAAATTATACTGATTTTCAAAAAGAGAATATATTTAAGTTTATTGTTAATATGACTAGTGAGTATAAGAGGATATATGAAATTTCTTCTAGGTATCCAGATATATGTTTAACTATTTTGAGACAAGCTTTTAGTAATGCTTTGTTTGAAAATTCTTCTTCTGTTACTTTTAAGAATATTTATGATGCGATTAGGTTTTCTAAAGCGGTATATCCTGATGTTATTAAGAAGGAATTAGTGGTATTTAAGGAAATGTTTAAGGAAGAGTTAAAGAAAGAGCATGTTGTTGTTGATCCAGATAATTATTTGAAATGATGGCTAGGTATTATGTGTTTCTTTGCTTATCTTAATTAATTTATGTTGATATATATTTTTATTAGGAATATATTAGTACTGGTAGATGTTTTACGAAAGGAATAATGGTTATGATAGAGAAACTAATTATGAAGGTTAAGAATTTATATAATAGTGTTAATGTTAAGATTAGGAATATGTGGTATAAGGGATATAAGATGCCTAGGAATATTAAGTATTTTGAGGGTAGTTTGTATGATGCTGTTTTTGAGTCAGCATTAAAGTATCCTACTAATATTGCTCTTGTTTATTATGATAATCAAATTAGTTATAAACAACTTATTAAGAGAATTAATAAGTGTGCTAAGGCTTTGAGAGCATATGGGATTGGTCCTTCTGATAAGGTAACTATATGTATGCCTAATACTCCAGAAGAGGTTATTATGTTTTATGCTATTAATGAGATAGGTGCTGTTGCTAATATGATTCATCCTTTGTCTTCTGAGAAGGAGATTTTGTATTATTTGAATAAGAGTAATTCTAGGTTTATGTTATGTATAGATATAGCTTATAAGAAGGTTAGGAATATTATTAATGAGACTAATGTAGAGAAGGTTGTTATTACTTCTGCGACTAAGTCTATGGAGAGAATTACTGCGTTGGTGTACTGGCTTTTTAAGGGAAGAAAGTTTGGTGTTAAAGAGGATGATAAGTTTATTTTATGGGATCATTTTATTAAGAAGGGGAATAGTTATAATTTAGATCCATATGAGAGTGTGGATAGTAATGCTCCAGCGGTTATTTTATATAGTGGAGGAACTACTGGTAAGCCTAAGGGGGTAGTTATTAGTAATTATTCATTTAATATACAGGCTCTTCAAAGTAGGTATGTTTCTTCTGTGTTGGTACCTGAAAATTCATTTTTGACTTTTTTACCTAATTTTCATGCTTTTGGTATAGGTATTTGTACTCATACTCCTTTGTTTAATGGGATGACGGCAATATTAATACCTCAGTTTGATTCTAAAAAGTTTAAGAAGTATATTAGGAAGTATCGTTTTAATGTATTATGTGGTGTTCCTACTTTATATGATTATATTTCTAAGTTGTCTTTTAAGAAGAATGAGCTTAAGTGTTTGAAGTTAGTTGTTTGTGGAGGAGATTCTATGAGTCTTTCACTTAAACAGAGGGTAAATGATTTTTTGCGTAGGTATGGTTCTTCTACTGATATTAAAATTGGATATGGTTTGACAGAGTCTTCTGGGGTAGTGTCATTGTCTCCTTTTGGGGTGTATGATGCTTCTGATGTTATTGGTTATCCTTTTCCTGATACTTTTTTTAAGATAGTAGATATAGATACTAAGGAGTATAAGAAGACGGGTGAAGCTGGAGAGATATGTATATCTGGACCTAACGTTATGCTTGGGTATTTGGATGAGGAAGAGGAAACTAAGAATACTTTAGAAGAACGTGATGGTAGGGTATGGCTTCATACTGGCGATATTGGTTATATAGATGAAAAGGGTCTATTGCATTATAAATCAAGGTTAAAGAGGATGATTATTACTAGTGGTTATAATGTATATCCTTCTTTAGTAGAAGAGGTTTTGATGGGGCATGAAGCTGTTTTGAATTGTGCTGTTATAGGTGTTCCTGATAGTAATAAAGGAGAGATTGTTAAGGCTTTTGTGGTGCTTAAGGAAGGAAAAAATCCTATGATTGCAAGAGCTAGTATTCAAAAATATTT
The DNA here is from genome assembly GCA_934096265.1 of uncultured Bacilli bacterium. Taxonomy (GTDB): domain Bacteria; phylum Bacillota_I; class Bacilli_A; order RF39; family UBA660; genus JAEDMO01. The sequence continues at coordinate 25,992 of CAKOLI010000003.1, forward strand.
GAAGAAGTATTTGGCTAGGTATGAGCAACCTAGGGAAATAGCGTTTTTGGATGAGTTGCCTAAGACTAAGCTTGGTAAGATAGCATATAAGGAGTTAGAGGAATTACACACAAAAAATACTAATCGTTAATTTTGATTAGTATTTTTTCTATGTAACTTACTAATATATACATTATATAGGAAACGATGGCTAGTATGATAATACCCATGATTACAAGGTTTAAGTTAAATACTTGTGAGCCATACATGATTAGATATCCAATTCCTTCTTTTGATACTAGAAATTCTCCCATTATAACACCAATTAGTGACATGCTTACGTTTATTTTTAGTGAGCTTATTATAGTAGAGTAGTTGCTTGGTAATATGACCATTTTTAGTATTTGTAATTTGGACGATTTGAATGATTTTAATAGGTTTATTTTATTTTTGTCTGTGTTAGAGAATCCATTATATACTGTTATGGTTGTGACTATTACTGATATTAAGAGCGCCATGATTATTATGGATTTCATGCTAGCACCTGACCATATTATGATAATAGGGCCTAGGGCTACTTTGGGAAGACTGTTTAAGATGGTAAGGTATGGATCTAGGACTTTGGCTATAAATTTATTCCACCATAAGATGATGGCTAGGATGGTTCCTAGAATGGTACCTATGATAAAGCTAACTAGTGTTTCATATACAGTGATGTAGATGTGGTTAAATATGTTGTTTTGTTTGTATAATGTTATAATTGTTTTAGTTACTTCTTTGGGTGATGATGTTATAAAGGTATTAATTAGTTTTAAGTCTGCGAGTATTTGCCATATAATTATAAATGCTATAAAGATTAATATTTGTGTTATTATGACTAATATTTTTCTTCTTTTTTCTTTTTTTAGGTAGGTTTTGTGTTCTTCACTATACATGATGATCAATTTCCTTCCATATTTCTTCATAGTATATAGGAAATTCTTTACATTTTCTATTGTTTATAGGTGTAGATTTGTTGGTTAGGTTGATTTCAAATATTTTTTTGATTTTGGCAGGTCTTTTGCTTAAGACAATGATACGATCCGCCATAGAGATGGCTTCTGCTAAATCGTGTGTTACCATAATTATGGTCTTTTTTTCTTTTTTAATTATTTTATATACATCATCAGATACTGCTAGTCTGGTTTGGTAATCTAATGCTGAGAATGGTTCGTCTAACAGTAAGATATCTGGGGAGGTAGCTAGTGTCCTAATTAAAGCTACTCTTTGAGATTAGTGAAGACACTTTTTAATTTTTTTCCTTATTTTATTAGTGTTTAAGTGTGGCTTGATACAGCCACTAATTTTAGTTTAACTTTAAATTTTAATAGAGTTATTTATTTTCAATTAATTTATTATCATCTTTATATTGATAATCTAGTGCATTCTCTTTTGAAATAGCAGATGTTTTTGTTTCTTCTTCATATACATCTCTTGCACCTTTAGCGACTCTTCCACCACGAGCAGCAACTTTCATATTTTCATTTAATCCTTGTGGATGCTCCTTTTTAGCAATATCACGAGCAGCAATTTCGCCAATGTTAGTTAAAGCAATTTCAATATCGGTCATGTTATCTCTTAATGATTCTTTTCTTATGCCTTTATATGCTTTATATTCACTTGCTTTCATACCAGACCAACCTTTATATATTTCATTTGTAAGTAGAGCATATTCAACAGGTTTTTTAATGTCACCATCTTTCCATATATCAGTTAGTTTAAATCTATCAACAATACCATTTAACCTTTTCTTAATCCATTCATCACTATAACCTTTATTACGATAATAATTTACAGCACGATTAATTGCTAATTCTGGATCAAATACTTCATTTATTCTTTCATTACCCAAATTTGCTAGCCAAATCTTAAATGGTTCCGCTTTAACACTAGGAACTGATTCTATCAATCTAAAAATTCCTTTTGTATCTAAAGTATCAGTTTTATAAAACTTTCCATCTTTTAAAGATTGTAGTTTCAGTTGGTTAGTATTACTAACCAACTCACTTCCTTCTTCTTTTAATTTGTTTTTTAACCATTTCCAATAGTTTCTAGATTTATCATAGTCATTATCTGTTAATGCACCAATAACATCAATTACACTAAAGTAATATTCTTCTTTTTCACTATCCCAAAAACTTCTAATTTCTTTTTCTTCAAATAGATTAGTAATTGTTTGTAATTTATTATTCATTAATTATCACATCCTCTCGTTTATATATTCGGTTATGTAATAGTAGAAAATTATTCAAAATTCCATTTGATTTGAATATCTCTACTATTTGTTTCTTCATTTAACTTTCCAATATAGATTTTATCTATAAATTCATCGACAATAACTCTATTTAATTCTTCTAATTTTTGATATTTATTAAATATCTCTTTATTATTTTTTGAAGATTCTTCTTTCATTTTGTAATAAGCAATTTCATTATTAATAGATTTAATTTGATCTTTATAGGTATCTTCATCATTATTATAATTAGTGATTAAATCTTTAAATTGTTCTGGGGTAACAACACCATTAACCTTATCTTCATAAAGATTTCTTAAATAATTTCTTGTTTTAGCAATTTTATTATTAATATCATCTCGTTGTTTTTCTAAAGATATAATTTTTTTATTAAATCTATTTTCTTTCTTTTTTGAATCTAAATTTTCCAATTCAATCTCATCATAAAACTTTTGAATCTTCTTATTAATTGCATCTAATACTAGATTTGCAAGTTCATCATATCTAATTGAAGTTTTGTTTTCACAATCATCATAGCCATCACGGTTATTAGAACATATTAGATACTCATGTTTAGTAGAGTTCTTTTTTCTCATATAATGTTCACATTCTAAACAAAATACTTTACCAGAGAAGATATGAACAACACCCGTCGCTTTCATAGGTTTAGTTCTTTCTTTCATAGCAATTTGTACTTTGCTAAATGTTTCTTCATCAATGATAGCTTCGTGAGTATTTCCAATTTTTATCCATTCGCTTTTATCTTTATTTCTAATCTTATGATTTTTATAACTAACAGTAGTTCTTTTACCTTGTATTAAATGTCCTAGATAAACTTCGTTTGTTAGAATTGTTTTAATGGCATTTGTAGTCCATTTTATTTCTTCACGAGGTCTATTACTAATTACATTTAATTTAATACCTTTTCGGTATTTATAAAGAGATGGGCAGGGTATTTCTTTACTATTTAAGTATTTAGCAATACCTGTAAATCCTAAACCTGTTAGATATAAATCATAGATATTTTTTACAATTTCAGAAGCAACTGGATCGACTATTAATTTGTTATTATCATTTGGATCAATTTTATAACCAAATGAGGCGAAAGGAGAAATGAATTCTCCTTGCTTCATTTTGGAATTAAATGCACTTCTTATATTATTCGAAACATCTTCCAAGTACCATTCATTAATTAGACCATTTATTTGTCTTGATTTCTTATTACCTAGAATTTCAGTATCAGCATTATCAGATAAACCGATAAACCTAATATTCCATTCTTTAAACTTGTTATTGATATATTTTTCAACGATTTCCATATCTCTTGAAAATCTTGATTGACTTTTACATAATACAATTTCAAGTTTTTTGTTTTCACAATCTCTTATTAATCTTTCAAATTCAGGTCTATAAGTTCCAGCACCAGATAAATCTTCATCACAATACTCATCTATTAAGGCAAATTCAGGATGCCTATTAATATATTGAGTAAGCATATTTCTTTGATTCTTAATAGATTCACTATCATCTTCTTTATTTGCTTTATCTCTGTCTTCATTAGATAATCTTAAATAAATACCAACTCGCAAGTATTTCTTACCTTGGGCACACTCCATTTCATTCATAACTATTACCTCCAATTCTAAGGTAATAATTAAGCTTAAAGTTAAACTTATAACCAATACTATTATAACATCTATTCAGGATAATTAACATTAAACTCCAACAATTCAATGATTTTATATAATTTTTTATTAATTATTTCTTTTAATTTAGTATTGGTTAAACTATGATTATAAATTTCTTTAACATTATATGTTATCACTTTATCACTTCCTAATTAAATAGTATTTGAATAATGTAGAAAAATGCTTATTATATATTGGTTTTATGTTAGGAATTTAGATATTTTCTTTAAATGGGTTGATAAATGATTCTATATATATTATACTTATGTTAGTATAGAAAGGAGGAGCATTTATGAAGAAGTATATTTTTCTTTTCGTTATATTTTTGTTTCTTAGTGGTTGTGGTAATAAGGTAGATTCTGATGATTTTGTTAAGGAAGAATATTCTGTTTATGAATATCATCAGTATGATACTATGTTTGAGCATACTGAGGAGTTTGTCGTTAAATATGATAAGGATGGTAATTTTAAGGAGTTAGAAGTTACTATGTTGTATGATAAGAGGACAGATCCTAGGTATTGTTCTTCGGATGCTTTTAATGAGGAAGAGTATGTTGATTTGACATATCCTTCTGTTAAGGCTACTTGTAAGGTTGATGATAATGGTCAAAGGTTTACGTATTATATGAATGATGAGTCTGTAAAAGCGGGTTATTTACAAGATGCTTCAAAGGATTATAGGCTTACTTTACAGTATGTTTATGAATATGTTGATACTGAGGCTAAGGCGGTAGAATACTTTGAGGAGTTGCTTGAGTCTATGAGAGATGAGAATGTTATTGAAGATGATAGAAACTATATAATTATTAAGGGTGTTAGGACTAGTTGGTAAAGCTAGTGACACTTCTTTTTTTGTGTCTATACTATATTCATCCAACTCTTTGTCTCATACCACCAGATAAGTTTTTTGGGTAACTGTTTATGAAGTCTTTTAAGCCATATATTTCTAGTAGTTTTTTTACTTTGTTTATGTTTTCTTTGGTTAGTTTTTTTTCTACTTTTAAGCCTATTAAGCAATTATCTAATATAGTAAGCCAAGGAAAAAGAGAATCTTGTTGGAGCATGTATCCTATTTTATTCTTTTTTGAATTTGGGAAAATTATTTTGCCATCTGATTTATTTTCTAAACCACATAGGATAGATAAGAGAGAGGATTTGCCACATCCAGATGGGCCTACTATGGCGATAAATTCACCATCTTTGATATTTAGAGATAGATTTTCGATAGCGGTTATTTCTTCTTTTTTGGTATGATATTTTTTGTTTATGTTATTGATTATTAATATATAGTCATTCATATTATTTAAAATATTTTTTGTATATTAAATCATTATATGGGGCTTTTTCTTTTAGTTCTCCTGATGCTATCATGATATCTTGTAAGTGGTTCCATTCGTTTTCTTCGATGTTAATTTTTTCTTTCCATGCATTTCCTTCTTTGTATCTTTGTATCATGGTTTGTAAGTCTTCTAAGCTTGTGTCTGGAAAGAAACTAACTATTTTTGTGGCGATTATTTCAGGTGTGTTTTCTTTAACAAATTTTAAGCCTTTGTTAATGGCGTTACAGAACGATTTTATTATATCAGGATTATTTTCTATGTAGCTTTTTCTTGCATTATATGCAGTGTATGGAACGTCTCCTCCTAATTGTCCAATGTAGGCTACAACGTATCCTAGGCCTTGTTTTTCTACGCTTGTGGCGTTTGGTTCAAATAGGGTTACGAAGTCACCTGTTCCTCCTATGAAAGCTCCTTGCATTGCTGCGAAGGCGATTGATGTATCAATGTTTAAATCTTTTTTGGGATCTATGTTCTTTTTACGTAGGGCCCATTCAAATGTCATTTCAGGCATTCCACCTGCACGGCCTCCTATTACGGTTTTGCCTATTAAATCATTTAGGGTAAAGTTGTCATATTTTTCTCTTGATACTAAGAATGATCCATCTTTTTGTGTAAGTCCTGCGAATGTTTGAATGTAATCTTTTTCACCATTTTGGTATACGTATATGGTTGCTTCACTGCCAGAGAAACCGATGTCTACGTCGTTAGATAAAACGGCCGCCATAACTTTGTCAGCACCTGGTGTTAAGATTAATTCAATGTTTAACCCTTCTTCTTCAAAGTAACCTTCATTTATAGCTAGATATTGTGGCGCATAAAAGATACTGTGAGCTACTTCTGCTAATCTAACAGTAGTTAAGCTGTTATCTTTTTTGTTTGTGAATATTGATAATAATGCAATAGCTATAGCTATAACAGTTGCAATAGTACCAAATATAATTTTTTTCATAATAACCTCCTTCAATCATTTTATTATATTCTTACTATTTTATTTTGTTACCTTTAGTTATTTTGATATTTTTGGTTAATTTTTTGTTAATATCTAGCCTTTTTTGTTCTAATTTGTTATAATGTATGTAATGATAATGTAATACATTTATGATGTATTTACGTACGGGTGTATTTTCTTTTATTTAGGTATTTTCTAATTAATTTATATTATAATTGCTTAGTGCAGTTTGTGTAGTAAGTATGTAGCATATATAATTGAATTTACGGAAGTGGAGGTAAATGTGAAGTTTAGAAGTTTTTGTTTGTTATTTGTGGTTTCTTTTATATTTGGCGGTTTTTATTCTGCATATGCTTATAAAAATTCTATGTCTTTTAATGGTTTAAAGGCAGATTATTTAGGGAAACCACATTATATGCCTGATGTTATTGGTCGTAATGGAGGGACTGCACAATCTGGTATTGTAAAGACTACTTATTCAGTGCAACAGTGGAGTATTGTAACTAATGGTGATAGAAAGATTTTGTTTGCAGTAGCTGATCAAGATGGTAGCCCAGTATCTGGGATAACTTGGCTTTCTTATAGTAATACAGGAGGCTTGATTGATGTTTGCGATAGTAATTGTATGATGAGTTTGCCTACTTCAGAAACTACAATGAAATTCGCGGTTGCGGCGAAGTTAGCTTTGCCATGGACACAAGCAACTGTAAAGACGGGGCTTTGGGTAATCGATAATTAAATAGATGATGTTAATTCAATTATAGCCACAAGAGTTTTAAGGAGTTTGGTAGTATATGAAGAAAATAGATAGGAAACCAGTAATTATTGTTAGTACAATTTTGGTTTTAATTTTAGTTGTTTCAATTGTTTTATTTTATGTAAATTATGGAAATGCTTTAAGTGCTAATCCAAATGAATATGCAAAGATTACTTGTTTTTCGTTTTGGTGGTATTTGCTTAATTTTGATTTATTTGGGTATGTTTTTTATTTATCTCCTTTGTTTATACCTATTATTACGTGTTATTGTTTTTATAAGGTATATCGTAGTGGTTATGTTTCTAATGTGGTTTTGAGATGTGATTATGATAAGTTTATTAGGAGTCAAATATTTTATTCGTGGGGTAAGAATATAATTATACCAATAATTTTGTTAGTATTTTTTGTAGTTAGTATGATTTTATTTCCTAACTTTGATTTTCATTATACTGGTGGTGTGATTTTCTCTTGTGGTCACGAATATTTTAGTAAGATTAATCCTTATTTGTTTATTATGTTATATTTATTATTATTATTTTTATATGGTGTTTTGGTTACTAATATTGGGATAATTTTAAGTAGGTATATTAAGAAATTTTCACTTTTAATTGTTGGAATATTTATAGTTTTTATGATCATGGAGTCTGTTTGTAATTTTCTTATTGCCCCTTTTGCTAGTTTGTTTATAAAAAATAGTAGTATTGTTAATGGTTTTTCTTTGCTTAATGTTTATTATTTAAATGGTATACCTAGTTTGTGGTGGGAGTTTTTATGGCTTAGTATTTTGAATGTTATATCTACAGTATGTATATATAAGATATATTCTAAAAAAGAAAAGGTTTTAAATGTTTATGAGTAGTTGTTTTGAAGTGAAAATATTTAGGCAGTATAAGAAGTCTTGGTTATATAAAACGTTATTTATATATATTATTTATGGAGTATTTATTTTTACTGTTAACAGGGGAGAGTATGCTTATTTTGAATTACTTCATTATGTTATTAGTTATCCTTTTCTTATAGCAATATTTTTAATCCCTTCTGTTTTGTGTGGGGTGTTATATATAAATTATAGGTATTATAATAATTATAGTATTTTACTTAGATTTGGTAGTAGAAGAAGTATTATTATTTCTAATATTAAACTTATTTTTTATATTGTTAGTAATGTGTTTATTTTGATGTTTATGGCTAGTTTGATTTTTACTAATGTATTTGCTAATCGTAATTATTATATTGGGATTGATTCAAAGTATAATGTTTTAAATGTTGTTAGTTTGTTTGTTAGTGCTTGTAAGGTATATATATTTTTATTTATTATTGGGTTAGTTAGTAGTGTGCTTTCTTTTGTAAATATTTATTTAATACTTGTAGTATTTTTGGTAATTATGATTTCTTTTATGGGGATACTCCCTAATGGGGTGCTTATGTTTTTACCAGGGTATTATGTTAGTAATTATCATATTTTTGATAGTTTTAGTCACAATGTTATATATTCTTTAGTGTATCTTGTTCTTTCTTTTGGAGTAGTTTTTTTGTTTTATATTAAGCGATTTAGGGATGATATATTATGAAGTATTTGTTAACTTTAGATTTTAAAGAGGTATTAAGACATAAGTGGTTAATATTTGGATTTTATGGGATAGTTATATTATTTTTGATATTTAGTAATGCGATTGATGATGATATTATTTCTACGATATTTGTTTCGATAGGTGGTTATCAGAAGATTAGTCATCCTATAGTACTTATATATACACTTTTGATATTTGGTTTTTATACTTATATGGTATTGGTTATTTTTACTAAGGATTTTACTTCATCTAGTAATATATTCTTACGAATTTCTAAGATTAAATGGTTTAGTTTTAAAATTTTAGATATTTTATTAATTATTTTTATGTTTGAAGTAATTATGTTTATGTTGCTTATTTTAGTATTTTGGATTTTTGGGGTTAGTATAGATATTTTGTTTATGTTTAATGTTTTTATTACAGATGTTATGACTAAGATGGTTTTTATATTTGTAACTTTAATATTATATATAATGTTTAATTATTATGGGTGTTTTATTAATTTGTCTGTGGTTTTATTTAGTACCATTAGTGATTTAGTAAAGAGTTGTTATTTTAGTATTAATTACTTTGATAGTAAATTATATTTGGTTATATATTTAGTCGTATTTTATTTTATAAGTAGGTATGTTTTTGTTAAGTTTAATAGTGTGTTGTTTGAAAGGAGTATGTAGATGAAGATTTTAGTTGATAAGATATGTAAAAGAATTGATGGTAATGTTATTTTGGATAATGTAGATATGGAGTTTACAGATGGTAATATTTATGGTTTTATTGGAAGAAATGGTAGTGGGAAGACTATGATGATGAAGATTATATGTGGTTTTGTTAAGCCTACTTCTGGTAATTTGACTATAGATAATATGGATGTATTTTCTAAGGGTTATTTTAATAATAATATTAGGGCTTTGATAGAAAAACCTAAGTTTATAGGTAATTTATCTGGTTTTGAGAATTTGAAGTTACTTGCTAGTATGGGTGGTAATGTTAGTGATGAAGTGCTTAATTATTGGTTTTCTAGGTTAAATCTTGATACGGAGAGGGATAAGCTATATTGTAAGTATTCTTTAGGTATGAAGCAAAAGTTAGGTATTATACAGGCTTTAATGGATGATGCTAAGATAATATTGTTAGATGAGCCATTTAGTGGGATTGATGATGCTTCTGTTTGTGTTATTAGAGATATTTTGCTTGAAGAGAAGAAGAAGGGTAAGATAATAGTGGTATCTACTCATATACGTGAGGATGTGGATTTGCTTTGTGATTTTGTGTATTATTTTGATAATGGTAGAGTTAGTTTACTTGATTAGAGAAGATATTTTACAAATTATAAATTTTATAGTATAATGTTTGTAGGTGATTTTTTATGAAAGTTAACAGTGTTTCTTTAATGGTTAGTGCTGTTAGAAGAAGTCAATATCCAACTGATTTTTTACCTGAATTCTTATTAGTAGGTAGAAGTAATGTAGGAAAGAGTAGTTTTATTAATACTCTTATTTGTAGAAAGAATTATGCACGTACTTCTAGTAAACCTGGTAAGACGCAGACGCTAAATTTTTATTTTGTTAATGAAAGTTTTTATTTGGTTGATGTGCCTGGATATGGTTTTGCGATGGTTAATAAGAATTTAAGAAAAAAATTTGGGATGATGATTGAAGAATATTTGGAAAATAGAGATAATTTGAAGTTGGTGTTTATGCTTATTGATTTTAGGCATAAGCCTACTGATGATGATGTTTTGATGTATAATTTTTTGAAGCATTTTAATATCCCACTTAAAGTGGTTGCGATGAAGGTTGATAAAGTTTCTAAGAATAATCATGAGAAGAATGTTAAGCAGATTATTAAGACTTTAAATATACAAGATAGTAATGAACTAATATTATTTTCGGCGATTACGAAGATGGGTAAACAGGATGTGTATAATGAATTAGATAAAGTATTAGCTAGTGAGAGTTAATACTTTTTTTGACATATTTTTAAAAGTAACATATTTTATATTAGGTGAATTATATGGATGAGTATACTTTGAAGTTTCCTTGTATATATTTTGATTTTGAGTTAGATGAGATATTTGGTTCTGTTGTTAATATGATTGGGAAGATAGATTTAGTTGACAGGGGGCATTTGAGTATAGATTTATATAGTAATTCTAGTTATGGAACTGTTGTTTCTATATGTATGGATGATATGGATAGTTTATGTGTTGATGCTAGTGTAACTGTTCATTTAGATAGTATTTTTTTGTATGAGATGGAATATTTTGATGTTAGGTATATAGATGGAAGTGGGACTTTGTATTATTATAATTCAAAGTATTATGTTAGTATATGTGATTCTGGTAATATGGATATGTTGTGTGAATATAGTGATTTGATATATGGAGATAAGGTTCTTGATATTGTTAATGATGGAATTAAAGTGTTTGTGGGTATCTTTAAGGATATTCCATAATTTTTCATAATTTTAACATAGTTTTAATTTATTTTTGTTGTAAAATATGTTATACTTAGTTAAGGTGGTGCATGATGGATAAGAAGTTTAAGACACTGCAAGAACAGGTAGAAATATTAAAGAGTAAAGGATTAATTGTTGAGGATTTTGATGAATGTGTTAATGTTTTACTTAGAGAGAATTATTTCTTTATAAATGGTTATAGGCATTTACTTATGAAATCTTTTTCGGATAGAACTTTTGTAGTTGGCTCTACTTTTAGGGAGTTATATTCATTGTTTTTATTTGATAGGAGTCTTAGGAATATTATTTTTAAGAATATGCTTATTGTTGAAAATAATATGAAATCTATAATTAGTTATCAGTTATCTAAGAAATATGGATATCATGAGAGGGATTATCTTAATGCGAAGAATTTTACTAATGATCCTGCGAAGGCTAAGAAGGTTAAGGATTTGATTAATAAGATGAAGAGGCAGATTAGGGTAAATAGTTTACAGCATTCTGCGACTATGCATTATATTACTAATTATGGTTATATTCCTCTTTGGGTACTTGTTAAGGTTTTATCATTTGGTGTAATTAGTGATTTGTATTCTATTTTGAAGCCTGAGGATAAGGTTGGTATTGCGGATGTGTATGATATTTCTGTTGATCAGTTAGAGGACTTTTTGCCAATTCTTTCTAATTACCGCAACTTATGTGCTCATGAGGATATATTATATGATCATAGGACGGATAAATGTATTGATGATAATATTTATCATTATAAGCTTAATATTCCTAAGATGGATGATGAGTATATATATGGTAAGAATGATATTTTTGCAGTTGTGTTAATTTTAAAGTATTTACTTACAGATGATGAATTTAGGTTATTTATAAAAGAGGTTTCTTATGAAATAGATAAATTGTCTGGGGTAATTAGATCTATACCAATAACTAAAGTATTAGATAGAATAGGATTTCCATATAATTATATGGAAGTATTAGATATTTAGGAGGCAGATAATATGAAAAATAATACCATGGGGTATGTAGTTACTTGTATAATAACATTTTTTGTAGGAGTTATAGGGACTTATTTAGTTGTGGTTAATTATAATCCAACGACAGAGAACATTATTAAGAATATCAAGAGCGTTGAGATAGTTGATAATAGTATTGCTGATGCTGTTGAGAAGGTGTATGATGCGGTAGTAGTAGTAGAGTCATATAGTAATGATAAGTTAAAGTCTACTGGTACAGGATTTGTGTATAAGAAAGATAATAATAAGGGTTATATTATGACTAATAATCATGTGGTAGATGGTGCTACTTCAGTTAAGATTATTTATAGTGATTCATCGGTTGCAATAGCGGAAGTGTTAGGAAAAGAAACGTATTCTGATATAGCCGTTTTGACAGTAGATGCGAAGAGTGTTCTTGACGTGGTGGTACTTGGAGATAGTACAAAGATGAGACTCGGAGATACAGTGTTTACAGTTGGTTCTCCTTTAGGAATTGATTATAGTGGTACTGTAACGCGTGGTATTTTATCTAATAAAGATAGGTTAGTTGAAGTGTCTCTTAGTAGTGGAAGTACTAGTGATTGGATAATGAAGGTACTGCAAACAGATGCCGCGATTAACCCAGGTAATAGTGGGGGACCTTTACTTAATATTAATGGAGAAATTATAGGGATTAATTCTTTGAAATTAGTTGAAAACGAGATAGAAGGTATGGGTTTTGCTATTCCTATTGAAGATGCTATTAGTTATGCTACAATACTAGAAAAAGGTGAAAAGATAGTTAGACCTTATGTTGGTATTGGGATGCTTGACGTTAGTAATAATGCTAATTTGAGATATTATGGTATTGGTATTAATAATGATATTACTTCTGGTGTAGTGGTTACAGAGGTAGAGGATGGTTCGCCTGCTTCTAAAGCGGGTCTTATTAAGGGAGATGTAATAACTAAGATTAATGATGTTGATATTAAGACTATAGCAAGTTTCCGTTATGAATTATATAAGCATAGACCTGGTGATAGTGTTACTTTGGAATATTATCGTGGTAAGGATAAGAAGAGTGCTAATGTAACTTTAGCTACTAATAAAAATAGTTAAGAGGGCTTATTTTGAATAAGCTTTTTTATTTATTTTACAGTTATGTAATTAAAAGAATTTAATATTTTTATATTTTGATATATAATAGTTATATATGATTGTTGGAAGTGGTATTATGGATATTGATATGTTTGATAATAAGATAGTTATAGTGGATGATTTATGTAAGATGAAGTTGCTTAGGAAGGTTAATCATTTGGTTAATATGAAGATAATTACTTTATCTATGCTTAAGAAGATGTATTTATTTGATTATGATTATAAGGCTATTTATTATGTATGTTCTAAGTATAATTGTAAACCTAGTATTGCTTCTAAATATATAGAGAGTATGTATTATATTAATGATAAGTATAAATCAGAGAAGATAGATTTTTTAAGTAAATTAAAAGATGAGCTTCTTTCTTGTGGATTACTTATTAAAAATGAGTTATTTGTTAATTTTTTAAAGGATAAGGATATTGTATTATATAATCTTAAGTATATGAATCTTTTTTATTGTAATATTATAGATGAGATTAAGAGTTGTAATAATGTTATAGAGTATTGTGATTATAAGGATAAGTCTTTAAAGAAGATATATAGAGCTAAGGATAGTAATGAAGAGATTGCTTTTGTATGTAGTATGATTTGCCAGTTGATTAAGGATGGAGTTCCTATTAATAAGATTAAGCTTGCAAATGTGAGTGATAATTATTTGTATGTAGTTAAGAAGATGTTTAAGTTGTTTAATATACCTATTAATATTAAGAGTAATGAGAGTATTAAATCTGTTTTGATAGTTAAGAAGTTTAAGGAGTATTATGATGCTAATATTAATAGTACTCTTAGTAAAGTGATGGAGTTTGTTAAAAATGATGATGGGTATAAGATATATAAGAGTATAGTTAATGTTGTTAATAAGTATGCTGGTAGTAATTATTTAGATATTAAAGAGTTGTTGTTTTATGATCTTGATAAGGTTAATTTAGATAGTGTTATTTATGATAATGCGGTTTCTATTATTGATTTTAAGGATTGTTTGATAGATTCAGATGATTATGTTTTTTTAATTAACTTTAATGAGGGGGTTATTCCTGTTTGTTATAAGGATGAAGATTATTTGTCTGATTTAGAGAAATATAATTTGGGTGTTGATACATCGTATATGCTAAATGAACTTTCAAGTAAGGCTGTTGTGGATACTATACTTCATACTAAGAATTTGATAGTTACTTATTCTAGTTATGATTCTAGTGGTAAGTTGTATGTTTCTAGTGCTTATGATAAGGATATATTTATGCATTCTGATGTTTTTATTAATTATAATAATTCTAATAATTATAATATGATTAGGTTATTAGGTGAGATGGATATTTATAATAAGTATGGAGCGGTTAGTGATGACCTTTTAGTTCTTGCTAATCATTATCCTTCTTATAAATATTTAGATTATAGTAATAAGTTTAAAGGTATTGATAAGGATAAGTTAAATAAGTATTTGAATAATAAGCTTACTTTGTCTTATACTAGTATGAATACTTATTATCAATGTTCTTTTAGGTATTATTTGGATTATATTCTTAAGGTTAATAAGTATGAGGATAGTTTTGATACGATAGTGGGGAATATTTTTCATGAAATTTTGTCTAAATGTTTTAAAGGTAATTATGATGTTCTTTCTAATTATGATTTGTTAGTTTCTTCTTCTTCTTATGATTTTAGTAGTAGTGAGATGTTTTTTTTGAATGTTCTTCGTGATGAGATTGTTTCTTTGGTGGATGTTATACTTAAGCAGATGAAGTATACTAAGCTTAGTAAGGCGATGTATGAGAAGGAGATAGTAGTTAATGTTAGTGTGGATGGTAATGTTAAGTTTAAGGGTTTTGTAGATAAGATTTTATATGATTATTTTGATGGTAAGATGGTTAGTGTTATTATTGATTATAAGACAGGAAATCCTAATATTAATATTAATAGGTCAATATATGGTCTTGATATGCAACTTCCTATATATGTATATTTGATTAAGAATGAGATTAAGGATGTTGTGATAGGGGGATTTTATTTGCAGAAGATACTTGGTAGTGGTAATTCTTTAGAAGATAAGATGCGTAATCTTAAATGGCAAGGTTATACTAATAGTGATTTACAGGTAATTAATTATGTGGATAGTTCTTATGTTGATTCTAAGATTATAAAGAGTCTTAGGTGTAAAAAAGATGGATTTTATAGTTATGCTAAGGTAATTAGTGATTCTTCTATAGATATTTTGTATGATATTGTAGATAAGAAGATTAAGGGAGCTTCTACTTCGATACTTAATGGAGAATTTGATATTAATCCTAAGGAGATAGATGGTGATTTGGTTGGTTGTAGGTATTGTAAATATCGTGATATTTGTTATATGAATATGAAGGATGTTGTGAAGTTAAAGGATGTACATGATATATTTAATAAGTAGTTATTGTGGTAATGTGGAAGTTTTTTGGGTATGTACTTTTTAGCTACTGTAAGTGATGTGCATAAAAAAATTTAGGAAGTGGTGATGATATGCCAAGATGGACTAAGGAACAAGAGAGTGCTATTTCTTTGAGTGGGAGTAATATTATTGTTAGCGCGGGTGCTGGTAGTGGGAAAACTGCTGTTTTGTCAGAGAGGGTTATTCATAAGATCGAAGAAGGTATTCATGTTAATGAGCTTTTGATACTTACGTTTACTAAAGCCGCGGCGATGGAGATGAAGGATAGGATAAGGAGAAAGATTAGTGAGAATGCTAAGTATAAGGATGAGTTAAATTTGCTTAATTCGGCATATATTACTACTTTTGATTCGTTTGCACTTTCTGTAGTTAAGAAGTATCATTATTTGCTTAATATTGACGATGATATAAAGATTACAGATTCCTCTTTAGTATCTTCTATTAAGAGGAGAATATTTGATGATGTTTTTGAGGATATGTATAGGAGTAATAATTCTTCTTTTAATGAATTTGTTTCTAAGTATTGTGTTAAGAATGATAAGGCACTTAGGGAAAATATTTTGCTTATTGCTTCTAAGATAGAAGGATATGTGGACGCTGATGATTTTATTAAAAGGGCTAGGGAATATACTAGTAGTACTTACTATGTTAATAAAATTGTTAGTAAGTATGAAGAGGTTATTAATCATTTGAAGAAGTTAGTTAGTTTTTCTTTTGAAAATATGAAGATGTATTTTGATTCTGATTATATTTCATCTGTGGAGAAGGCTATAAGTGGGATTTTGAATTGTTCTTTGGATGAACTTTGTTTGTATACTAATGTTAGTTTGCCTAACGTACCAAGGGGCTCTAGTGATGATGCTAAGGATGCTAAGGCTTCTTTGAAGAAGGTTGTGGACAAGTTAGTTAGTTATAGTGTTTATGGTAATGTAGATGATATTTGTAGGGATATATTCTCAAATGCTTCATCTGTTAATGTTATTCTTGATATTGTTTCTAAGTATTTATATAAGATAGATGAATATAAGAGTAAGAATGGTATATATACTTTTAATGATATTGCTAAGCTTTCTATTAAGTTGCTTAAGGATAATTTTTCTGTTAGAGAAGAGTTGAAGGGGTCATTTAAAGAGATTATGATTGATGAGTATCAAGATACTAATGATGTGCAAGAGAGTTTTATTTCGATGATTTCTAATGATAATGTATATATGGTTGGTGATATAAAGCAAGCTATATATCGTTTTAGGGGTTCTAATCCAGATATATTTAAAGATAAATATAGTAAGTATGCAAATTCACAAGGAGGTAAGAAGATAGATTTAATTAAAAATTTTAGGTCTAGGAATGAGGTTCTTGATAATATTAATAAGATATTTTGTTTGCTTATGGATTTTTCTTTAGGAGATGCTTTTTATAGTAAGGATCATCAGATGGTATATGGTAATACGATGTATGATGATTGTAAGTTGGATGGTTATGATTATAATTTTAGGGTGCTTGAGTATGTAAATGATTATAAGTCATCCGGTTATACTAATATAGAGGTTGAGATATTTACGATTGCTAAAGATATTAGGAGTAAGATTGATAATGGGTTTATGGTGTTTGATAAGGATAGTTCTGTGTTAAGAGAGGCTACTTATGATGATTTTGTTATTATATTAGATAGGAGTAAGTATTTTGATTTGTTTAAGAAGGTGTTTCTTTATTTAAATATTCCTCTTACAATTCTTAGGGATGGATATCTTAATACTAGTAGTGATGTGCTTATATTTAAGAATATTGTTGATTTTATTGTGAGAATTGCTGAAGCAGGTAAGAGTAAGGATAAGAATTTATCTTTTAATGATGATGTTAGTTTTAAATATGATTTTATTAGTATTGCTAGGAGTTTTTTGTACGAGTATAGTGATTCTTATATTTTTGATGTAGTTAGTAGTGGAAAGTATATGGATACGGGGATTTATAAGGATTTGAGTAGTATTGCTTGTGATATTTATAATATGACTAGTAGTAATGTTTTTGATAAGATTTTGGAGGTTACGGATTTTTATAATAAGCTTAATAAGGTTGGGGATTATGCTGAGACGGATGTTAGGATGGCTACGATTTATAGTTTGACAGAGTCTTTGGGTAATTTGGAGATGTCTATTTATGATTTTAGGGATTATTTGGATGATATTGTTTGTAATGGTGATAAGATTAAGTATACTACTTTTGGAAGTGATAGAGCGTCTGTTAAGATTCTTACGATACATAAGTCTAAGGGGTTAGAGTATCCTGTTTGTTATTTTGCAGATTTGGATCATGATTTTAATGCTAGTGAGCTTAAGGATAGGTTTATATGTGACTATGATTATGGGGTGATTGTGTCTTCTAGTGAAGATGATGATAGGGGTAGTGTGCTTAAGGAGGTATATAAGTATTTATATAATTATGCGGAAGTGAGTGAGAAGATAAGGTTGTTTTATGTCGCGCTTACTAGGGCAAGAGAGCAAATGATATTGGTGGTACCTTATAAGGATGTAGATTTGCTTGAGAAGAATGAAGATGGGGTAATTGAGAGTGTTAGGAGGATGGCTTTTAATAGGTTGTCTAGTTTTGTGTATGGGGTAAAGGGTTATTTAAGTAGTTATTTTGAGAGTGTTAATGTGGATGATATAGGGTTATCTAAAGAATATTTGTATCCTGTTGTGTTAGAGAATTTGTCACTTGGTAAGATGGATGATGATTTTTGTGTTGATGAGGTTAGTGTTGCGTGTGATGTTTTGAGGAGGGAGCATTTTTCTAAGGAGGTATGTGAGGTTGTTTCTTCTTCTTCTTTGAAAATGCTTGAGTATGGTAGGAAGATTCATGAGATATTAGAGTTTTTGGATTTTAAGGATGTGGATTTTAGTCTTATTTCTGATGAGTTTATTTTGGGTAAGTTGAAGATGTTTTTTGATAGTGATTTGCTTTTAGATGTTTTGAATGCTAAGGTTTATAAGGAGTATGAGTTTGTGTATGTGTGTGATGGTGTGGAAAAGCGTGGGGTAATAGATCTTATGCTTTGTTATGATGATTATATTGATATTATTGATTATAAGCTTAAGAATGTTGTGGATGATGGGTATAAGAGGCAAATTAGAGGGTATGTTGAGTATGTGCGTGGTGTTAGTGGTAAGTGTGTGAAGGCGTATTTGTATTCGATATTGGATGGTGAGTTTGTTTCTGTTTGAGCAGGTTTTGGGGAGTGCTAGATGGGTGGTTTTGATTAAGGAGTATAATTTTTTGTTGTGTCTGTGGTGATATGAAAGCACCATTATTGTTATGTGTCATAAAATATTCTAGGTGATGTAAATGAATGATGATGTAAGAGCATTGGCTGGTGTTGTTATAGATCCTGGCCACCCGAGTGAGATTAAACCCAGTATAAATAGAACTAGTTGTAGCAAATAATAATCTATATAAATAATAATAAATAAAGCAAAATACTTTTTAATGAAAGTATTTTTATTATGCTAAAACCAATGATATATTAAGCAAATTGTGGTATAATAGATATAACAAAAAAACTTAAGAAAGTGAGTGATTTTAATGAATAATAATAAACAAACTGAAAAAGAGATACAAGAAAAAATAAAAAAAGTAGATGGTGCTATGGCTCAAGAGGGTATGCCATTAACAAAAGAATTAAAGCAAAAACTTTATAATTGTATAATTGGTAAATCTACAACAGAAATAGAACGCAGGAAAGTTATAGAAAAGTACAGAGGAATTTATGGATAATAAATACAAATATACTTATGAAAGAACTGCTGATTATTGTTATAAAGGGACAGACGTTTTAATTAATAAATTAAATATTACAAATGATGAAGATTTATTTAATGCTGAAAGAGAACTTGTATCTTTAAGAACTTATGAATTAAATGAAAAACCATTAAAAGGTAATTTTGATTTTAAATATTTAAAAGATATTCATAAATATTTATTTCAAGATGTTTATAGATGGGCTGGAGATATAAGAAATTGTAATATTGCTAAACAAGATTTATTCTGTTTAACAGAGCATATAGAATCATTTGGTAATGATGTATTTAATAAACTAAAAAAAGAAAAATATTTTGTGAATTATGATAACGAAACAACCCTAGACAAATTAGTAGAACTATTTGCTGATATTAATGCCTTGCACCCTTTTCGTGAAGGCAATGGTAGAAGTCAAAGAGTATTTATAGAATCACTTGCTAAAATAAATGGAATATATTTAGATCTTACAAATGTATCTAAAATGGATATGATAGTTGCTAGTCATGATAGCATTAATGGAGATTATACAAAATTAAAAGATATGTTTAAAAAGAATAGTAAGGTTTTAAATGAAGAAGAAAGATTAGAATATATAAATATTTATTGCTCAAAAGAATTAAAACAATTATTAAATAATTAGTATATCAGGAGGTTTAAAATGGCAAGAACATTTAATATGTCACAATTTAAAAGTCAAATTAGACAAGCACAACATAAAGCAGAAAGACAACTTAAACAAATTCAAAGAGATACTGAAAGAAAAATGAAAAATGAGATTAATAAAGTAGTTAATCAATATAATAGAGATGTTAGAAGAAATCAACAAAAGATCCAATCGGAATTAAGAAAGTTAAATAGTTCTAATAAAATTAGGACAACTTATAATATTAGTGTCAAAACTTTAAATAATTCATACAATACGGTTGTTGAAAACTATGATGAAGTTAATTCTACTGTTAAAGAAAAAGAATTTTTCAATTATATTGAGTCTGAAAATGCAAATAGTTTAAGTGTTGCTAACGCAATAGAAAACCCAGAGCTAGCAGAAAACATTAACGTTGAATTACAAGATAATGCTATAGGCGACAAATTGAAATCTCTTTCAAGTGATTTAAATAATAGATGGATAGGAGCTTTATACTCATTAAATCCAAATAATCCAGATGCAACAAGACATTTTTGCACTAGTACAAGAGAAATATTTACTGATATTTTTGAGAAGTATGCACTCGATAAAGATGTTTTTGATGTATTTCCTAATTGTGATAAGACAGATAGGGGTAATGCCACTAGAAGATCTAAAATAAAATATTTTCTATATAAAAAAGGAATAGATTTAACAAATGCAGATGAATTTATTGATAATGATATAGATAATATTTTAGAACTATATCATACATTAAGTGACGGGACACATGGCGAGGCTGGAAGATATTCAATGATACAATTAAAGTTGATAAAAAAACGCGTTGAGGATGGAATTAATTTTCTATGTGAAATAGTTGTTTAAAAAAATATGTTAAATATAATAATAATTAAAACGAAATACTTTTTAGCGAAAGTATTTTTATTATGCTTAAAAATAGAAAGGAAAATGATATTATGAATTTAAATTATGCAATATTTAGAAGTGAGCCAATATTAACTATAAATGATTTAGCACAAATTGGATCACATAATAAAAGAGAGAAAAAAACTTATAATTCTAATCCAGATATAGATATAGAAAGAAGTAAAGATAATATGGAACTTATCCCCCTATCAGATAAATATGTTAAGGGGTTTTATAATGTATTAAAAGCTTATAAAAAAGAACATGAAGAAAGAATGAAAACTGAACGAGAAGATAGAAAAAAGACATTTAAACAAATGCTAGATAAATCAAATAATGTTGTTGCTGATGAATTATTATTTACTGCTACAAACGAATTTTTCAAAGATATGACAAGAGAGGATATTAAAGATTGGGCTGATACTTGTATGGAGTTTGTTTATGAAGATTTAGGTTATACAAAAGAACAAGTTTTACATGCGACAGTCCATTTAGATGAAAAAACACCACACATTCATTGTGTAGTAGTTCCATTGGTTAAAAAGTTTGATAAAAGAACTAATACAGAAAGATACACTATTTCTAAAAAGCAATATATCAAAGATAAAATTCACTTATCAGAATTACAAGATAAATACCATAAAAGATTAACAGATAAAGGGTATGATCTAGAAAGAGGTTTTAAAGGTAGTGATAGAAAACATAT
The DNA here is from genome assembly GCA_934096265.1 of uncultured Bacilli bacterium. Classification (GTDB taxonomy): domain Bacteria; phylum Bacillota_I; class Bacilli_A; order RF39; family UBA660; genus JAEDMO01. Next base: position 47,624 of record CAKOLI010000003.1, read on the forward strand.
TAAAATCAAAGATTATAAAAAGATAAATAGAAAATTAGAAGGGAACTTAAATATTAGAAATAATAGACTTGATAAAGCAATTAATGAATTTGATGAAAAAATGAAAACCACTAAAAATATACCATTTAATAAAAATCAAGTTATAGTTAATAAAGATACTTTTGATACTATGAATAAAATAGTTAAAGAATCTAAAAAAGTTATAGAATTACAGCCTAAAATAAATGAGGTATTTAATGAAATTAATAGTTATGCTAGTGGGTACAAAACTCTTGAAAATGAAAATAAGAATATCAAACGAAAGGCACAAGTATTAGAGTATAAATGTAATCAACTTGAAAAGGAAAATAATAAATTAAATGAGAAAATAAAAAGAGTTATTAAAGCAATAAAACAATTCTTTAGAAAACTATTACAAATTGGTGCTGAATATATTAAGGGTTATGCTGAAGAAGAAGTTAAACAATATTATGATAATAAAGATTTTAAAATGTTAGATGTAAAAGATGTTGCTAAAGGCACGCCAAGAGAAGATGAATTATTTGAATATGCTAATGTACCAGATCAATATAGAACTATCAGAACACCTTTATATGACGATGAATGCGAAGACAATTATAATATCTATGATTATGAAGAATATGATGATGGAATAGATAAAGACGATGATATGGGTATGAGTTTATAAGATTACAGAGATAATGAACAAAAAAATTAAAAAGCATGATATAATTATATAAGATAGATGTTAAGTTTTCTATTAAAGAAAACATATATTATGGAGTGGTTTGAAATGAATAATAATTTATTAAATATTATTACTGGCAAAGATAGAAAAAGATATAATCAAATTATTCAATTAATAGATCAAAGAAATTATAATGCATTATTTGATATGGATAGAGATCAAAGTTTTGGTTTGTCTAATCAAAAATATGTTGATAGGATTTTAGATAGAATTGGGCAAGAGGTTTCAAAGAATCCAGAATTTTTAATACAGATGAATCAATCCTATTATCATAGAGCTAATCATTTTAATGAATTTGCAATTAAATCAAATCCCAAAATTGTTGAAAGTTTTATAGAACAAAATATTTGGGGATCTGATAAATTAGTATCGATAGCTTTAGACAATGGCTATACCCCATCGAGTGATTATATTAATAGTCATCTTAGGTCATTTTCTAGTGCTGAGGTTATGGGAAAATTAGTTGATGGAGGATATAGACCAACTAATGAAATGATAGAAAGTTATAGTTACATGAGTATTTTTTCAAATGAAGAATTGTTTATAAAAACCTTAGATTGGGGATTTGTTCCATCGTTGAATTTTGTAAATAGAACAAATTTATTAAATAATCCAAATTTGGTTGATAGAATACTTGATACTATAGAACTTACACCAGAAGTTATTAGTAGTGAGATTTTTTCTGGTAATGCAAAAGCACAACAAAAGATTATAAGTGAAAGACCAGATTTGCTTTTAGGAATGAATTCTAGCAGTCCAGCTTTTGAACAATTTTGGATTGAAGCATTTAAGCAAAGATATGTACCAGAAGAGATTCTAAATGATTATTCAATAACTGGTAATTTATTACTTTTCTCTAAAGTTGTCAAGCAACATCCAGAAATGGTAAAGTATTGTCGATTATATGATAAATCAGAAAAAATAGATGAACTTGCATTATGTATGGGATATGTTCCTAGTTTAAGTGATGTACAAAATAGTGAATATGTTAAGAAAAGTCCAAAATTAATGCAAGCATTAATACTTAGAAGACCAGAAGCAATTAAATATATTGAAACTAGACCTTTAAAAGGTGGTTATTCTTTGAAAATTCCACAAAATGAATTTTTTGATTTAGTTCGTTTGTCACTTGATAATGGCTATATACCTACATTAAAAGATATAGAAGATAATCCTAGGTTGGCTGATAGTTTTGACATTATGAAAATTTTGGTACAAGAAAATCCTGAATTGATAAATATAATTAGAGATGGCACTCCAAATAAAGAAGATCTATTAAAGATTGCTATTGAAAATGGATTTAATGGTACTATTATAGGTCAATATAGAGGAACTGATGATTCTTATGCAGACAGAGGTAGAAATATAAATGAATTATTGTACACAGAAACTGCAATAATGTATCAATTAGATAAAGGACAACAATTAAATAATGGTATTCGATATGGTAATAATTATAGTATTAACCTTTATAATTATTTAATCAACAAAGGTTATCAAACAAAAGATATTATTAATTTGTTTAATGGCAGCTTTGAAACAATGAAAGAAATTATATCTAAAAACCCAGAATACATAACTATTTTAAGTAAAGACTTATCAAGAAAAGAAATTGATGAATTAGGTTTACTTGCTATTCAAGGTGGCTATGTTCCAAAAATTGATGATGAAATATTTGGTTATGGATCTGAAACTGCAAAAATAATGGTTAGAACCTATCCGAGTTATTTAGAAAAAGTACAATTATTAGATCGTGTTGGAATTTTTAATGCTAAACCTTGTGAAGCATATGATGAAATATGTAAAATTTCTGCTGATGCAGGATTCTTGCCAGATGTTGAAAAAATGGGAAATGGTTATGGTGGTTCAACAACAACTGTCTATAATAGTAGTTATGATATTATGAAAAAAGCCATACCTTTAAAACCAGATTTAATCGAATCATGTAGTGTTGCAGATAAAAAACAATATGATGAATTATGTAGATTAGCCATATCTTATGGCTATGAGGCAACAAGTGAATATGCATTAACTCACTGGGGAAGTAAGATGTGTTCTAATTATGATATCATGGCAAGATACATTGTTAATCATCCTAACTTCTTATTAAATGTTGAAATAACAAATTCAGATGAGATGTTAAAATTAATTGATATAGCAATAAATTCTGGATTAGAACTTAATCGTTTAAATCAAAATCAATTGCTTCAATTATTCTTATCTGTTGATGAAACTAAATGGCCTAATTACTTAGATACTAATTCTATTGATTCTTTACAAAAGGCAAAAAAATTATATGCTAATAATGATGAAATTTCTAAGACAGTAAACCTAAGGTTTTTGTCAGATGAAATAACTAGTCGTTTTACAAAAGCTCAAGTTGAAATACTATCTTGTTATCCAAAGTTACAAGAAAAAATATTAAAATTATCTCCTAATAGTTCTGGAGCTAAAATAATTTATGAATTAGTAGATAAATATAAGGATAATTTAGAGTGGATTCCTATTTTAGAAAAATCTTTAGATAATATAAATTCTTCTGAATATGCTAATTTACTTTCATCAATACATGGTAAAGAGTTATCATCAGAAGAAAAAGAGAATTTAATGTATTTATTAATGACAAATAATCATTTAGATATTTCTAGTTTTGAAGAATTAAAAAATATAGATTCTGTAAGAGAAAATTATATAAATATGCTTATAGAAAGAAATACTCTAGGTAGTTTAAAAACTGCTTATTTTGAAAAGATTTTTGGTATTGATTTAGCAACAGCTATTAATTTAGTAAATTTATATGGTAAAAGTTTAGAAAGCAGTACAATAGATTCTCTAGATGAAAAAAGTAGATCAGAATTTATTTTGCTTGAGAATATGAAAAAAATTATTGGTTTAAATAATCTAGATGTTTTAAAATATTATGTTGAAAATATTAACCCTGAATTTGTAGTTAAACCAGATTTAATGGTTACTTATGAAGCAAGGTTAAAATACTTATTTACTCAAGAATTTAATAAAAGTTTTACTAAACCACTTCCAGAAGACAAAGTTATTAGTAATATAAATGGTGAGCAAGATTTAGATATTTATTTAGCAGCTGGTCGTGATGGAAAAAAGAAATGTAGAATGATGATAACTTCTATTGGTGCTTATACAAGTATGGAAGAACCAGACGATTATTATGCTAGTTGGAATGTCGATAAAATAGCATCACATGGTTGTTGTTGTAGTTATGTAGGTGAGAAAAATTTTGGTACTGCAGAAGTAAAATATTGTTGTTTAGGGTTTACAGATTATGAGTTAGGTGCATTACAATTATCTGGGCCTTATGATTTATGTTCTGCATCAACAAAAGATAGTTATCAAATATCTTCAATGTATTCATCAATGTATTTATTACCAGATGATGTTTTAGGTTATACTAGACATACACATAACGAAACTGTCTGGGAAAGAAGAAGCATTTCTGGTGATGCTATGTTTAAAAAACAGCCATCTTATATAGTTTATTTTGTAGATAATTTTGAAGATAGGCTAAGTGATCCAGAAGCGATGAAACAATGGGAATCTGTTAAAAAAGCAGCATCTAACTTTTCTATTGAGGTTGATGGCATTAAGAAATCTTTACCTATTATGGTTGTTGAAAGAGAAAAAATAGCAAAATCTCAACTTGAAATAATTCAAAATATATTAAACGAATTTAAAACTACTTTAGATTCAAAATTAATAAAAGATATTATATCAGATTATGAAAGTAACTATGCAGGTAATAGAGAATATCATCTTAATATATCTGAAAAGTATTTTCCAAAACATGAGCAATTATCAGATAGTGTTGTTGGTGAAATTATAGAAACAATAGAAAAAATATATACAACTGAGCCTAATATTGCAATTGACTGTATTTATGAATTAGAAAAAGCAGTTAGAAATGAACAAGAGAAATATAATAATACTCAACATGGAGTTGGGCAATCACTACCATCTTTCAATATTGAAGAAGCATTAATCGATATTAACAGATTAAAATCATCATTTAAAATAAGTATGGATTCAACCTTAGTTATGGTCAATAATAGTGATGGTAATGAAAGACAATTTGAAAGAAGTGATATTTCTACCATTGATCAAGCAATTCTTGATACACAATTATCTTCTTCTGATGTTATGAGTGCATTAACCGATAGTAGATTATCTACTTCACTAGTTATGTATGAAAATGAAATCAAAGAAGAAAATGTAAATGGTAGATTAAAAGTTCATGGACAAAGACATATAAAAAATGTTTTGCTGTACTCTACATTAATTGGACAATCTGTTGTTCAAGATAAACATGATTTAGATTTAATAATGCTATCTGCTAAATATCATGATATAGGTAGAAAAACTGATGCTTATGAAGAACATGCTGAAGCAAGTGCAAAAATTGCTATTGAGAAATTAAAGGATAAATGTTCTCCAGAAGATTTATCAATAATCAGTACCATAATTGAATTTCATGAAACACCAAGAAATGTTGCTAATGTTGATGAATTATTTGTTTCAATGGCTCGAAAAAATGGTATTACTGATAATCAAATACCAAGAGTAAGACAAATGGCTGAAGTATTAAAAGATGCAGATGCACTTGACAGAACTAGATTTATTAACAAAGCACGATTAAATCCAGAATTTTTACAATATGGTGTTTCAAAACAATTAATAAAGTTTGCATCATCACTACAAGAAACTTATGCAATTTATGATTTAAAAGAATTTCATTGTGATGAAGCAATAGGTATTTTATTACAAACTTATACCCCACAAGAAGTTTTAAGAACTATTAGACATAGTACTAGAGAAAATTTAAGAAATGAGGATATTCAAAGTTTTATAAATTCTTGGGCAAGTTCAAGTATGAAAAGAACTGATGAATTAGAATCAATGTTAAGTGAAAATGGCATTGGTAAAGAGGAAGGAGTTAAACATGGAAAATAATGATTTAAAAGGACAAGAAATTTTAAATAAGGAAGAATCTGTCATTGGACAAGAACAAGTATCAAATTCCATAAATGAACCAACTTTTAACCAAAATTTAACAAATGAGCAAAAATTAGAATATCTTAGTAAATTAATACAAGATGCAGAACAAAATTTAGAATCGAATGGTATAAGTAAAAAATTAATCAAATAATCTAAAAAAACGAAAATTCAAAAGAAATTACATAACTAATGAATTTTCGCTTTAAAAACTATATCAGACGATATAGTAACCTACTACGCTATTGGCAGAGTCAATAACAGTGGGCAAAGGGATTACCCCCTTTTGAAACCCCATTTAAGCAACATACCACAAACTAATTGTAAGTGGTATTGCTGTCTTTTTATTTAAAACAAGTTTAAATAAAAAAAAGATACGCTCATAAATATTCTATACAAATATTAATTTGTGTTGCGTATCTTTTAATGAAAAATAATCTTAATGGTTAATCTTACGAAAGGCCAAAAAGATTATTCTTTTCTTTTGCTAATGCAAAAGTATTGATGAATAAAATTGCTTTTCCCACTTTCATTTTTACTATCGTAAAAACAAAACTTGTTCGCAATTTTATTCTTCTTTATCTATAATTTTTCCTGTAATAGAACTATATTTTACATTAGATTTAATTTCTATTTTAGGAAAAACACCTTTATCAAATGCTGGATATTTTGATTTATCAAATTTCTCTAAATTTGGTCTAATCATTGGGATTAATTCCTTTAATCTTTCAAGTACCTCATCATTTGATATTTCTTTATTAGATATTTTTGATAATTCTAATTTATCAATTAAATCAGCAATTCCACCTTTAATAGAAAAGTCAACTTTTCTTCTATCATCAATATAACCTAAAACATCAAAATAAAAATTTCTAAATTCTTGTATTTGATTTTGATAATCCTTTGTTGATCTTCTATCGGTAAAATCTTGTCCCCAATTTATTTCTATATCATTGTATCCAGCAAGTTTCATTAAATCAACCATACTTAAATTTAATGTTTCAGCAATACCTTTTAAATATAAAACATTGGGTTTTAGTCTTTTACCAGCTTCTATACGAGATATTTCAGCACAATCCATATTAGCCCTACGAGATAATTCTCTTTGTGAAATACCAACTTTTTCTCTTGCTGCAGCAATAACTTTTCCTAGCTCAGTAGTAGTCTTTTTCATAATTTTTAACCACCTTTCTTTGTTTCAACTGATATAACTATATCACAGAGTGATGAAAAAGTCAACAAAATTGTAATTACAGTATTGACAAACTCATAACCACATGATAAACTAGTGTTAGTTTTTGATGTAAAACTCATCAAGGCAACAGAAAGGAGGGAATTTATGAATGAAGATTAGACATCTAGAAGTTGCAGATAGTATTTGGAAAGATAAAAGAATTCCAAAAGAAACGAAATTGATCTACTCGTATATTTATACTAAAGGATTTGAAAGATTACTTACAGATATAAATGTTGGAGAGATTCAGAGAGTGGTAAACATCACAAATGTTGGTTTGAGAAAAAGTCTTAAAATATTAGAACAATTAAAATATCTAATGTATAATGAATACTCAAATGGAATGTACACAATAACACTTAACTAGAAAAGTAACAATGAACGCTAGTTATAAGAGGCTCGGTAAGATATTAATGCTTATATCAGAACCTATCTTATAGAAATATAAGATGAATACAAATTTGAACTATAACATATTTCAAAGAACAAATTAAGTATTAAGGGGTTAAAAATATGTGTGTTATAGCTCAAACTATTACTAATGGAGACTTAGTTCTTCATAGGCATATTGCGTCCTTAAACACCAGAAACTATATTTTGAAGGATGGGATATATGGCTTTTATAAGGTATTTTATAGCTGTACCAAGAATAATATTAAATGACCAAACTTGTTCCCAAACAGATAAGTTAGTTTATGGAGTGATTAATTCTCTATCAAATAATAAGGAGTATTGCTACGCCAGTAATAGTTACTTTGCTAATACATTAAGTGTTAACGAAAAAACAATATCTAATTCAATTAATTATTTGAAACTAAAAAAATATATAGATGTTAAATTTGTAAACGGACAACGAAGAATTTATCTTAACGAGGATATTGTTAGTAAAGAAAATTCTAAGGTGTTAGAAAAAAATGAGAATAGAAACATAGTAAAAAATTACCAATATAAAAGAAAAGAATATACAAGAAATAATTATAATAAAAATGATAAATATGATAAAGACACTAGTATTATTCCATATTGGATGGAGCATCCTGAAGTTTGTATAGATGATCCAGCTAGTCCAGAAGAACAAGCATATATGGAAAATTTATTAAGTGAGTTTAAGGAGGAGTGATATATGAAGAAAAAATTAGGAGGATATTCTTTATAGAAAATGGCAAAGGGGGTAAAAAAATGGAGGTAAATTATAATGTAATATATGTAACAAAAGATAATAAAGAAATTGAAGAAAATAAATTAAAAGATATTATAGCAAAAAAATTACTACGAGTTATATTAGTAGAAGAAGAAAATAGTGTAGCTTTAAATAATTCGTAAAATGGTATATAATGTCCTTGTAGATTTATATTTGCTACAACTAATCAGAATTGAGGTGTTGTAGTAAATGGAAAAGGTAGGTGTATATTGTAGACTATCGGATGAGGATAGATATAAGAAAAATAAAAAAGATGATAGTGAGTCAATCGCTAATCAAAAAAGTATGCTTTTAAAATATGCTTTGGAACAAGATTGGGAAGTTGTAGATATTTATTCAGATGATGATTATTCTGGAGCTGGAGTTGAAAGACCTGATTTTAATAGATTAATTAATGATTGTGAAAGTGGAAGAATAAATATTGTACTATGTAAAACACAAAGTAGATTTTCAAGAGATATGGAAGTAATAGAAAAATATCTTCATAACAAGTTTGTTGAATGGGGAGTTAGATTTGTAAGTATAGTTGATAATGCTGATACTAACAATGAGGCTAATAAAAAATCAAGACAAATAAATGGGCTTGTTAATGAATGGTATTTAGAAGATTTATCTAACAATGTTAAGAAGTCATTAAAAAATAAAAGAGAAGATGGTTTATTTATGGGTAGCTTTGCACCTTATGGATATATGAAAGACCCCAATGATAAACATAAACTTATTATTGATGAGAATGTTGCTCCAGTTGTTAGAGATATATTTGAAAAATATAAAAATGGACTAGGTTATCATAGAATATGTGTAAGTCTAAATGAAAGAAAGATATTATGTCCATCTCTTTATAAAAAATCTATTGGAAGTAATTTTGTATGTTGTAATTTTGATTATGATACAACTGGAATATGGACATCAGATACAATAGCAAGAATTCTCCGAAATGAAAGTTATATTGGAACACTAGTACAAGGTAAAAGAACAAACATTAGTTATAAAAATCATAGGTCTAAAAAAGTGCCTAAATCGGAATGGAGTGTTACTGAAAATGCTCACGAACCAATAATTGATAATGAAACATGGTATTTGGTTCAAAGAAGATTAAAAAATCATCATAGACCAGCAAAAGAAGATGGAAAAGTACATGTATTAAGTAGTAAAGTTTATTGTGCTGAATGTGGAAGAATCTTTATGAGAAATCAAAGTAATATCAAATGTGCTGGCGGAGTAATGGAAAAACGAGCATATCTACAATGCAAAGGAAACAAAAAATATCATACTTGTGATAATAATAGATCTATTAGATATGATATTATTGAAAACTATATACTTGATGCTATAAATGATTTATTAAAGAAATGTAATAATAAACTACTTGAAGAAGAATATAATGCAACTTTAGAAAGAGAAAATAGACAATATACATTGATTGTTAATTTAAATAAAGAAAAGGCAAATCTTGAGAAAAAGATAAATGAAAGCAAATTATATTTTAAAAATCTTTATACCGATAAATTAAAAGGTGTAATATCCGATAGCGATTTTTCAATGTTAAGAGATGAATATACAAAAGATGTTGAATCTTATCAAAATAGACTTGAAGATATAGAAACACAACTTGAAGATACACAAGAAAGAAAAGAAAACTCTAAAGACATTGAAAGCATACTTAAAAAGTATAAACATATTAAAAAACTAACTAGAATAATTGTAGATGAGTTTATAGAAAAAATATATGTTGGTGCATTAAATAAAGAAACCAATACAAGAGAAATTAAGATTGAGTGGAATCTTGATTTATAAAATGTAACCTATAAAAAAGATAAATATAGTTTCTGGGTCAAACCGATACCAGCCATGGAGGAAGTGATCCTGGCGCTGTTGGAAATAATCTTAATGAGAAGGATTACAATTTGATGATATCTAAATATATGTATGATAGGTTTAGGGAGTTGGGGATTCCTGTTGTGCTTACTAGGAATGAGGATGTTAGTTTGGCGCCGACTGAGCGTACTGATAGAGTGAAGGATGCGTTTGGGAATAATCCTAATGTGGTGGTTATTTCTAATCACTTGAATGCAGGTGGTGTGAAAGGTAAGAATGTAGGCAAAGTGTAATAGCGTTTTGTTTGCTTTAAAACAAAAGGATTTTGGCTCAATGTTGAAATTCTTTTTTTATGAGTTAATAACTTAAGATGGGGTGTATATTGTTAAAATGTTTATTATTATTTAAAAATATAAAAAGTTGGCGTAATAAATCGACAATACTATAAAAAAATTACTCTAGACTGTAATAAATTAACAAAATTATGTAAACTTTAAATTAAATTAATAAATATTTATTTTAATTTTACCATATTTTCATTTTTAACTTGCATTTATAATAAAAGTATCGTACAATTATATTAACATATAAGCTAATTAGTTAATACAGAGGTGATTAAATGAAAAAAGATTCTTTAGGTAGATTTATTGTAAATACAAGAGCTAAGAAAAGCATATCATCACGACAGTTGGCAATAAGTAGCGAAGTTTCAGCAGCTTATATGAATGATATTGAAAAAGGAAAGAGAGTCCCTACTTTTGATGTGCTAAAAAAAATCGGCTCAGCACTTGAGTTAAATGATGAGAACATGTACAAATTGTTAGATTTAGCCGCTAAAAGTAGTAATAATAGAGTACCATATGATATAATAGAATATATTATGCAAAATGATTCTTTAAGAAAGTGTATTAGAGAAAAGATTAAAAACAATGATTATTCAGGATGGGAAAAAGCTTTAGAAAGCAACAAAATGGAGGAGTAATAATGAGGAAGTATAATGTTTTAGATTTGTTTTGCGGTTGCGGTGGTTTGAGTAAAGGTTTTTCTTTAGCTGGATTTAATATTGTTGGTGGTGTTGATTTTAATAAAGAAGCAATTGATACTTTTAATCAAAATTTTGTAAGTGCAAATGGAGTATTTGGAGATATATCCTGTTTGACAACTGACGATATCAAAAAAAATTTTGGAAATTTAGATTCAATAGATATAATAATAGGAGGCCCACCGTGTCAAGGCTTTTCTTCCGCTAATAGAAATAAAAAAGAAGATGATCCAAGAAACAAACTATTTTTTGAATTTGTTAAATTTGTAGATTTAATTGAACCAAAGGCTATTGTTATAGAAAATGTACGTGGTATAGTTACCGAAAATAGAGGTTATGCGAAAGATAGAATATATGAAATCTTTACAAAGAGGGGCTATAACGTTTCACATAAAATTTTGGATGCATCTGATTATGGAGTTCCACAAAAGAGATTACGTAATTTCTTTGTTATAGTTAAAAATGGCACATTTAATTTTGATAATATAAAAAAAGTAAAAAATAAAGTAACAGTAAAGGATGCAATTGGCGATTTATATAATTTAGAAAATGTTCAAAGTTCAGTAATGAAAATTGATGAAAAAAACAGTTCTAAATTTTCAAAGAAAATGCATAACAAAACCAAAGAAATTTATAATCATGAAGTTAAATATCCCACAGAAGTAGTCCAAAAAAGAATTTCATATGTAAAACAAGGCGAAAATTGGCAAGTCATTCCTAAGGAATTATTTGCCAAGCAGAGAAATAACAGGCATTCATCAGCTTATAAGAGATTGGATGAGAAAAATGTATCGGTCACTATAGACACAGGTAATTCTCATAGTAATTATTTTCATCCTTTGTACAATAGAATACCCACTGTTAGAGAGGCTGCTAGAATTCAATCATTTCCCGATGACTTTATCTTCATGGGATCCAGAACTGAACAGTATAGACAGGTTGGTAATGCCGTTCCACCTCTCTTAGCAAAAGCGATAGCTCAAGAATTAATGGAGGTATTAGAAAATGAATAATAAAATAATTGATTTATTTTGTGGTTGTGGTGGGCTTAGTAAAGGATTTGAAATGGCTGGATTTGAACCAGTATTAGCAATTGATTTTTGGAAAGATGCTATTGATACTTACAATTTTAATCATAAAAAAAATGTTGGCATTTGTGAAGATGTTTCTAAACTAGATGAAACAATTTTGAAGAAAATAATGGATAAAAATAAAATAGTAGGAATTATTGGTGGTCCACCATGTCAAGGATATAGCACGGTTGGAAAACGCAGTGTAACTGATGAAAGAAATTATTTATATTTACAATACTGTAGAATTGTAGAAACAATTAAACCAGAATTTTTTGTATTGGAAAATGTAAAAGGACTTTTAACTTTGAATAAAGGAAAATTTAAAGAAGATATAATAAGTAGATTTTCTAAACTAGGATATGATGTTGAATATAAATTGTTAAATGCAGCAGATTATGGTGTTCCACAGAATAGAAATAGAGTTTTTTTTGTAGGAATTAAAAATAAAAAATTTGTTTTTCCAGTGATTAATCAAAAAAAAATAAGTACTTATGAGGCAATATCAGATTTATCTGAATATGAAACAAAATATAGTAAAGAGCCGCAAAGCTTATATCAAAAAAAGATGAGAAAAAGCAATGCTAAATTATATAATAACGAATTTACAGAACATACAGAGCAAACAAGAAATATCATTGATATGATACCTGATGGTGGTAAAATTACAGATTTACCAAAAGAGTATTGGGAAGTAAGAAAATATAATAAGGCTTTTCAAAGGATGAGTTCGATATCACAATCTAATACAATTGACACAGGACACCGTAATTATTTCCATTATAAAGAAAATAGAATACCTACTGTGAGAGAGTCTGCTCGTATTCAATCATTTTCAGATGATTTTATATTTAAAGGTTCAAAAACAAGTCAATATAAACAGGTGGGGAATGCAGTTCCTCCATTAATGGCTTACGCAATTGCAAAGGCCATTAAGTCCCAAATCGGAGGTTAGATATGGAAAAAAATATTATTATGAGACAAATTTCTAATCCTGGGCTCAGTTTTACAGACAATATAAATGATAAAATAATATTAATGTCTGAAGTTATTTTTAGAAATTCAAATTTAGTAATGAACTATCAAGAATTTCAGAACTATATTATACAAAAAAATATTTTTAGTGGTTCATATATAAGATCTTTTATTCCTTTTTTATATAATTTAGGTTTAATAAATAATTATAGAGAAATAAATTTTTCTACTTTTTTTACAAAGCTAGGTCTTTCCTATATAGAAATTATAAAAACCATAAAGGTAGCTAATCATAGTAATGAAAAATTAGATGATATCAAGAAGTCTTTAAATACGATTAAAAATGATATAATTGTTTTAGGGCTATTAAATATGAAAGATTCTATTTCTGAATACTTTGATAAATATTGTGATATTTTACAATTTATAAAGAAATATAATACAATTAATAGGGAAGAATTTAACATTTTACAGTTTTGTAAGCAAAATCATTTAGATGATCATGAGTATATCACCAGTTATAGAGCCAATCCCGAAAATTTTAAAATAAGTATTTTAGACAATAGAAATGAAATTGTTGATTATAGAACTAATAATGCATATAACTATTTTATTGCTTTACTATCGGAAGAACAGTGCAATTTTGTAATTAAAGCAAATCAAAATAATTATAGACTAAATTATAATAGAATTAGCTTAATTGATAGTATTTTATCTGAAAGAGTAGCAAAGAAAGGAGAAAATCATGAGTAGTATAGATATAATAAATAAGGATATATCCAATTGTATTAATAAGATTAAAACCAATTTAAATATTTTAGAATTGGGAACAAAAAATGTTGATTTCGATTATATATCTGATTTTAGAACTTATTATATAGAAAATATTGAAAAATTAAAGAAAAATTATGATTGGTCGACTGGAAGAGAAAAATTTATACAAGAATATCCGCTTAGTAGAATAAATAATATTAGTTTAGAAGAATATGCATTAGGTACTGATGAATACAAGGAATCTTTTTGTTATAAATTAGAATTTGGTAAATATAAGAATTTGGGAATTGGAATAGGAGGTGGTACGGCTGCAAAATATGGAATCTACAGAAAAAAAGAAACAAAAAAATATTATGGTTTAAACAATAAAGAAATAAAAAAGCCACAAGAATATTGGATTGAATTTAGAACTCAATTATATGATTTTTTAAATAATATTAATGAAGAAAAGGCATTTAATGCTAAAGAAAAATATCCGTTATTACAAGGCACATCAATGTTGTTAACAAAATTAGCCGCTATTTATTATCCGGAACTCTTTTTGAATATTTGTTCTAAAGAAAAATTATTAGTAATTGCGAGTTATTTTTCGATTCCAATAAAGAAGAGTGATTCGCCAGAAAAAATTTCATTTGATATAAATAAATACATTAGAGATGCAATTCCGGAGGTTTGTCATAATCATCCATATTATATAGGCGATATGTTATATAAGTATATCGATTTTGTTGAAGAAAACGATGATATTGCAACAGAAGATGCAAAGGAAATTTTAGAACCATACACTAAAACCGATTTCTTGAATGATGTTTATATTAATGAGTCTGAATATGAAAAATTAAATAATCTTCTAAATAAGAAAAAAAATGTCATTTTAGAAGGCGCCCCTGGTGTAGGAAAAACGTTTATGGCAAAAAGATTAGCATATTCAAGAATAGGGTTTAAAGATAAGTCTAAAGTTTTAATGATTCAATTTCATCAAAGCTACTCATATGAAGATTTTATTGAAGGCATAAGACCAGTTGATGAAAGATTTACAGTTGTTAATGGAGTTTTCAAGGATTTTTGCTTAAAAGCACAAAATGATAAATCAAATAATTATTATTGCATTATAGATGAAATAAACAGAGGTAATATTAGCAAAATTCTTGGTGAACTTATGATGTTAATTGAAACAGATAAAAGAGATAAAGAAAAACTTAAATTACCTTATTCTGGAGATGAATTCTATGTCCCTGAAAATTTATATATTATAGGAATGCTAAATACAGCTGATAGAAGTTTAGCACTGATAGATTATGCTTTGAGAAGAAGGTTTTCTTTCTACAAAGTTGTACCTGCTTTTAATAATGAAAAATTTAAGCAATATATTGAGGAATATCTTGATAAAAGATTTGATAGATTAATTGAAGAAATTAAAAAACTTAATATTGCAATTGATGATGATGATTCGTTGGGAGATGGTTTTGAAATTGGCCACAGTTATTTTTGCCAATTAAACCATGATTATGAAAAAGAATTGGATGATATCGTTGAATATGATATATTACCTATGTTAAGGGAATATTGGTTTGATGATAAAGCAAAATATGAAGAGTGGGAAAAAGCATTAACTGGTGTAATAAATGAATAACAAAGATTATCGAATAAGTAATATTTATTATATGCTAGCTTATGCTTTTAGATTTGATAAGCTTATTGAAAAGGCTAAAACTTCTGGCGCATTTGAGGATTTTGAAAATATTTATGATTTATTATCGTATATGTTATTAACTTTAATCAATAAAATGATAAAAAGAGGTTTTTATAAAGATTATAAGTTGACTACTGAAATAACTTCTATAGCAAAAGGTAAAATCAACATTAGTCAAACAATTAAAAGTAATACATTGATTAATCAGAAATTGGTTTGTGATTTTGATGATTTTAGTGAAAATATTTATCTAAATAAAATTATTAAAACTACATTGTTTTACTTAATAAAATCGAACAAAGTAAAGAAAGAACTGAAACAAAAGGTAAAGAAAATATATTTGTTTTTTGATGACATTGATATATTGGATAACAGAAAAATTCAGTGGGACCAAATACTTTTAAATAAGTCAAATAAGGAATATAGGTATGTTATAAATATTTGCTATCTGATTTTGAATGAATTAATAATTACACAAAGTAATGGTGAAAAAGAGTATAAAGAATTTTTTGAGGATGAAAAATTATCCGTTATATATGAAAGATTTGTACGAGAATATTATATAAAATATTACCCAGATTTAAAACCTGGTGTAAAAAAAATGAGATGGAATATAGATGAAGGATATCCAATGATTGATTTTATACCTACAATGATTACTGATATAAATTTATATCATAAGAATAAAGTTTTAATTATAGATACAAAATTTTATGCCAATATATTAGGCAAAAGTAGATATGATAAAAAAATTATTAGTAGAGATAATTGGAATCAGCTATTTGCATATGTGTCAAATGAGGCATATAAAACTGACGAAATAGTTAGTGGCATGTTGTTATATGCTCAAACTGATGAAGAAATTGCAAATAATAGTACTACATCTGTAATGGGCAACAAGATGTCTATAAGAATTTTAGATTTAAGAAAAGAATTTGGTTATATTAGTAATGAATTAAATAAAATTGCATATGATTTCATTGCTGAGTAGTATTATAATATGTATTAAAAATTCATTGAGGAAGAATTATTTTTTCCTCTTTTTGTTATTATAAATTTCATAATAATGTTCTCTTTTTTGACATTGACTTCTAATATATTTACGATATAATTATTATAATGTAGTGATAGTTTTAGGATATGAGCTATTTGATGCTAAAATACTATATTCAATTTGTGAGTATAGTATTTTTTTGTAAGGAGGAATTGTTATCTAAAATTATATAAACAAAAAGTATGTACCAAGAAATTATAAAAAAAAATAATTAAGGTACCTGAAAAAGTTGGTTTATGTGTGAAAAGAGGTTCATAATTAGCAATTTTGTTAATACAAAAGTATGCCATTTGTATAACCATTTGTGTGTCTAACTACTATTTTTGATACAAAATTTGCTATTTTTAGTTAACCCAATAGTATGACATTTATTTTAATGTATGACAAAGTAGTCTTTTACAATCCCTTTAAAATAGGGCTAAACTCCCCACTGGGGAGTTGTTTGTCAGCCATCCTTATCCTGCTAAAAATAAACACACGGAATATTTGGAAAATTAGAGAATTAAAATCATAAGTTATGTGCCTAATTTTATATAAAAAATCTTATTAAGGAGGAGTGATTTATAAGATGTAGAAGTAATATAAATTTAAGTTTTAGGAATATATTTAAGTATGAAACCAAAAGGAGTAGGTTGGTATGATAATAACTGAAACATTCAAAAATGGTGGTAAAGATATATCAACTTTATTACAAGAATATGTATGTTTAATACTTAAATATAAAGATGAAAATAACGAAATAGATGACACAAATGATGGTAAGAGAGTTATAATGGAAACGGCAAACAAGATGCTATGCAAAAGAAAGGAGAACAATGTATAGCACAGTAAAACCACCATCATTTTATAATGTAGGAATATACATAAGATTATCGCAAGAAGATGAGGATAAAGCACATAAAAGAGAGTCTGAAAGCGAGAGTGTATTAAATCAAAGAAGTTTGCTTATGAACTTTTTGAGGGATAATGGATTTGTTTTAACTGATGAGTATGTTGATGATGGATATTCAGGTACTAACTTTGATAGACCAGCATTTAAAAGATTACTTGAAGACATAGAAAAAGGAAAAATAAATTGTGTTATAACTAAAGACTTATCAAGATTAGGTAGAGATTATATTAAGTGTGGTTATTATATAGAACAATACTTTCCATTAAAAAAAGTTAGATATATTTCTATACTAGATAATGTAGATACTTTTCTAGATTCTGCAAATAATGATATAGCACCTTTTAAAGCTTTATTTAATGATATGACTAGTAAAGATACATCAAAGAAAATAAAATCAATATTAAGAGATAAAAAAGTAAAAGGTAAATTTATAGGTAGTAAACCAAGTTTTGGCTATATGAGAGATCCACTTGATAAAGGACATCTAGTACCAAACCCCGATACAGCATGGATAGTAAAAAGAATATTTGACGAAGTATCACGGGGAGACAAAATATCAGATATAATTGAAAGATTAAATAATGAAAATATTCCAACACCAAGTGCATACAAACAAATAAAAAAATCAAAAAGACAAATAAATGGATACATCTGGACTTGTAGTACGATTAATAAAATATTAAAAAATAGAATGTATACTGGTGATATGATTCAAAATGTTCAGACAAAATTAAACTATAAATCACAAAAGAGAATATGTCTTTCTAGTGAGTATTGGATAATTGTAGAAAATACTCACGAGCCATTAGTAGATAGAGCAATTTTTAATCAAATACAAACAAGTGCTAACAGAACTAGAACAGTAAAATTAAACCGTCCGCAGAGGCTATTAGAGGGCTTACTTTATTGCAAAGAGTGTGGTAATAAACTAACGGTTAGTTATAGAGAAAAACGTAACTACTGGTCAATAAATTGCAACAAATATTCTAGAAGTCCAAGACAAAGATTATGTGAACCACACTTTTCAGAATATAATAGTTTTGAAAAGGCAGTTTTAAATCAAATCAAAAAAACTTGTAAAAAGTATATAGAAAAAGTTGATATTGATAGTTTAGTATCTAATGTAAAAAGTGAGAAGAATAACAAGGAAAATTTAATTATAGAAAAACAAAAACTAGAAAATAATATCAAAGAACTGCAACTAAAAATAGATACCTTATATGAAGACAAATATAATGGAATAATCTCAGTTGATACTTATACAAGACTATCCTCTAACACAGAAAATTTAATAAGAACATACAATTCTAGAATAAAAGAATTAGAAAATTCCATTAATGAAGTTCCTAAAAAATATAATGAAGAAGAAACAAAACAAAAAATAAAAGAATTAATTAGTATGAAAAAACCTACTAGAGAATTATTATTTATACTAGTAGATAAAATAATTGTTGATAAAGATAAAAATGTAGTAATAATTTATAAGTTTAGAATATAAAATTATAATTTAGATTTAATACTATCATATTTATTAAAATTATAATACAAAAAATACTATGTAACAAAAATGTATTAAAGTACCAATAATTTAATCATATATTCGGTTAGTTAATATCAAAATTACAATAATTATGATATAATTATATTGAGGTGATAACTATGGCAGTGCCAGAATTTCAAAGTTTTATGTTACCAGTTCTTCAATTATTTAGTGATAATAATATGCATACTACAAGTGAATGTATGAAAACAGCAATAAATTATTTTAAATTGGATGAAAGTGATATAAAATTAACAGTTCCTAGTGGAAAACAAACTTTAGTGGCTAATAGAGTTTATTGGTCTTTAACATACTTAAAAAAGTCTTTACTATTAGAAACTGAAGGAAGAGGGGTATATAAAATTACTAAAAGAGGTAGTCAATTATTAGAAACAAAGCCTAATAGAATTGATAAAAAATTGTTATCTCAATATGAAGAATATCGTATTTTTAGTAATCAAGAAAATGATGTTAATGTTGTTAATGTTGATAAAACAGAAGAAATTACACCGGAGGAGAATATAGATAGAATATATAAAAAGATAACTGAACAATTAGCAGATGATTTATTAGAAATGATATTTGATAAAGATCCCTATTATTTTGAAAGACTGGTAATGGATGTCCTTACTAAAATGGGATATGGTAATTCTGATGATAACTCTAATACAGTTACTAAAAAATCTGGTGATGAAGGTATAGATGGAATAATAAATCAAGACAGGCTAGGCTTAGATAAAATTTATATTCAAGCAAAAAGATGGAAGGACAATGTTGGAAGACCACAATTGCAAAATTTTGTAGGGGCATTGTCAGCTAAAAAGTCAAGTAAAGGAATTTTTATTACTACATCGGATTTTACAAAAGAAGCCAAGGATTATGCTACAAATTTATCGCATACAATAGTTTTAATAAATGGAAAGCAATTAGCAAAACTTATGATTGAATATAATGTAGGAGTTCAAATAAACTACTCTTACGATATCAAGAAAATTGATAATGATTATTTTGAAATGATTTAAAAATTAACTACATTCCACGACTTCGGGGGTGGCGATAGTCAAAGTGTAACGAATGTATAACAATTAAGGCCAAATAAATATAGAAAGAAAAGGAGAACTGTTATGAACATTAGTTACACAAAAGTTGGTGATTATTTATTGCCAAATTTAAAATTAGAAGATAAAGAAAGATTTAATATAGGAAAATATGGATTATTAAGATTAAATTATATTAAGAAATATAAATTAGGATTATATTTTGATTTACTGGTTAATGATAAATTAAATGAATACCTTCATAATATCGATACTACTGTTATGGAGATGGTGCAGAAGTTAATTAAAGAACTAGCTGAAAAAGAAAATATTACTGAAGAATTAAAAAGTAGTAATCAAATGCTATGGATAGACAAAATGAATAATATTAAAAATATAGCAGAAGAAGTAATTTTAAAGGAGTATATCTATGCGTGATATAACTGATGAAGAATTTGAAAGAATATACTTACCAGTATGCATTAATTATGATAACTATCTAAAAGAATTTGTAATACCCGATATAGTAGCCTTTTACATAGCAGATAGTTTTTATAAGAAAGTATTATCTAAAGCACCACTATATAATTATATTAATTCAGCAATAGATATATTTAATGTAAGATGTGATATAGATAAACTTATACCATCTATAAAGAAGATATTAAGGATAAAATATAACTTAAAAATAGTAAATAATAATCCAATGATATTAAAGAAATTTTATTAAAAAGGAAAACTCTATTAGAACAAACTGATAGAGTTTTTAAATGGATGAAATTGACGACTTATATGCTATAATAATAGATAATTTTGGAGGTGCTATATGACAGATGAACAAATAAAAGAAATTACCAAAAATTTAACTGAAGATCAAATAAAACAATTATTAAAAATCTTAACTGAAAAAGATTTAAATACTTTAAAAGCAAAATTAGAAAAATCAGTAAAAAATAATTTTATTATTCCATTAAGAAACGCAAATAAACAAAATATCAAATTATTATATAAAAATAGTGATATTCGTAGAGAAACAATAAATTTATTAAATCAATCATTAATATCTATAAAAAATATACATTACTTAATAAATAAAAAATCATTAGTAGATGCTAATACCTTATTAAGATCATGTTTTGAAAATATTGTTATGGCTATGATGATTTATTTTGATGAAGATACATATAACGAATTTAAAATACTTGGTTTAAAAGATGTAGAAAGAGAATACACAAATCTTTCTAAATTGAGAAATGGCTTAAAAAAGAAGTTAAAAACAATAAGTCCAGAAATGTTTAGTGATATGAATAATAGAACAATAGGGCATTTGTTAAAAGAGTTTTATGATAAATTATGCTTATATACTCATAGTACTTTAGTTGTTAATGCAATGGTAGAAGTTGGAATAAATAATGATGAAGATTTGTTTATTTCTATTAACAAAGTAAATGCGTATTTTTTAGAAATATTGGTTTATGCATGCTTAAAATATTTGAGTAAGAACGAAGAAATATCAATTGATACTACTTATATACTATTTGGAATGTTTTTAATGTTATCAAAAATAGATAAAGATAAATACTCTGAAGAATATATTAAGAGATATAATGACTTATTACATCCTGATATAAATGGTGAATATTTTGGAAAGAATACTCAAGATATAATAGAGATTCAGAAAATGACAAAAGAGATTAATCAAACTATAAAAGATAATCCTGTTGCAATTATTAATTTATTAACTGAGTTATTAAAAGAATATTAGGAATACAATTGTTGTCTAGCCAGCACTGAATTTTTACTCCCGTACAAATTCTTTTGTGGGAAATATCCCAAAACTCTTAAAAAAATAATCATATTATGTTATAATTATTTCAGATGATAACTTATTAGTTGGGAGGTAGTAAAAATGGCATATGTAAAGTCTTTTATTAAATGGGCTGGTGGAAAAGAAAAAGAGTTGCCAATTATATTATCTAATTTACCCGATAAATTTGAAAGATACATAGAACCATTTGTTGGTGGAGGTTCGGTATATTTAAATATAAATTGTGATAAGAGTATTATAAATGATAAATCAGATGAATTGATACTTTTATATAACATGATAAAAAATAATAATCAGAAATTTATCAAAAAATTAAAAGAAATAAATAAAAATTGGATTTTACTTGAAAAAATTGTTGAGAATAATTCAAAGGAACTTTTATCGTTATATAAAAATTATTCAAAACAAGTTAATAAGGAAAAAATTAACAAACGAATAAAAGTTAATTATAGTGATAAAATTTATGAATTTGTATTGGAACATTCTGAGGAATTCAATGGATTGCTATCAGAACACTTTAATATCAAAATAGATAATTTTTTATCTGAAGTAAAAAAGAATTTATTATCTAAGATAGAAAGAATGAGAAAAATAGAATTAAATCGCGGAAAAATGTCTGATCAAAACATTTTAGAAAATTTGGAATGTGCATTTAAAAGTGCATATTATATGCATTTTAGATATTTATATAATAATAGATTAGAATTAGAGATAGAAAATGAATTTTATTGTGCAATATTTTATTTTATAAGGGAATATTGTTATGCATCAATGTTTAGATATAATGCTAATGGTAAATTTAATGTTCCTTATGGTGGAATAAGTTATAATAGAAAAGATTTTGATAAGAAAATAAATAATCTTAATTCTTCTAAATTAAAAAGTTATATGAAAACTACTGATATATTTAATTTAGATTTTGAAGATTTTTGTAAAAAGATAAAATTAACGAGTAAAGATTTTATATTTTTAGATCCACCTTATGATACTGAATTTTCAACATATGCTAAAAATGAATTTGGTAAAAATGATCAAATACGATTGGCTAATTTTTTAAAAAATACGAAAGCAAAATTTATGCTAATTATAAAAAATACAGATTTTATTTATAATCTGTATAATGTTAAAGGATTATATATCAAATCGTTTGATAAAAAATATTTAGTTAGTATAAAGAATAGAAATGATAAAAATGTTGAACATTTGATAATAACAAATTATGAGATTTAGGGAGGTTTGTAATGGATAAAATAAAGGAACAAAAAATTAGAGAAAAAGTTAGAGATAATATTAAAGATTTTGTAGATAAGTTTGAAAAAAGATATATGAAGGAATTAACTGATCCAACTGGTGTGATAAATGCAAAGAAAAATAATGCCTTTGTTTCAGAATTGGGGAATGAATTTATGTTTTATTCTGCATTTTGTAGGTCATTTGATTCGAGCTTTGGGAAAATATTAGAAAAATTATCTAATGATATTGCAGATATTTCTTATGAGGTCGTTTTAGAAGATATATCATCTTATTTACTTCCTGAACAAATTCAAAGAAAGTCAAATATCATGAATGAATATGATAAACATGTAAAACCTAGAGTTCAAGATTATACTAATTTGCAAGCGTATAAACCAGAAAACATAGATAGTTTTAAGAAAAAGCATGTTACTGATAATCATTTTTATAATCCAGAAACAAAAGAACATTTTATTATAGAATTAAAAGCTGGTGGAGATTTAGACATCAAAAAAGCCAAAAGTGAAAAAGAAGCATTGCTTGATGAATATTTTATATTAAAAAATGCACTATTGGATGATGAAGAAACCGTTAAGATTTATTTGGCAACAGCATACAACATGTATGGGGAGGATAATGAATGGAGACAAGAACGTGTTAAACAATATTTTAGTGACGATGAACTTCTAATTGGAAAACAATATTGGAATTTTGTATGTGATGATGAGGAAGGGTATAATATAATAATTGATGAATATAAAATGTGCTCACGATATATTTTAGATGCACTTGAAAGAATAAGAAAGGCTTATTTTAATTAGAGGTTTAATATGAGTGATGAAGAATTAAGAGAGCAATTTATTAAATATTTTGATGATGATAAATATAAATTCGAAAATTTTTGTAAGATATTTTTAAAATGGTTAGATTTTGATGATATCCAAGTAACTCAACGTCGTGGTGATGGTGGAATAGATTTAAAATGTAATAAAAAAGAAATTGAACAGTTGAATTTGAATACTATTGAGTATGCTGTTCAAGCAAAATGTTATGCAATTAATAATAAAGTAGGACCTAGAGATATAAGAGATTTTCGTGGCTCCAAGACTGATATGTCAGTAAGGAAAATATTTATTACAACTAGTGATTATACAAAAGGTGCTATAGAAGAAGCTTATGATACTAATCAACCTGTGACTTTAATAAACGGAAGTCAATTAATTGATTTTTGCAAGTCTCATGGTGATATGATGTTTGATATAAAATATTATTTTAATATTGATAAATTAAATGATTTATTTTTAGATGAAGAGAATGATATTAATAAGGATGATATTAAAACAATTGAGAGAAGAATCACTAAAAACGATGTAAGAGCAAGAATATTAAGAATTCCAAGTGAATATAAGAACTTAATACAGTCTAAATCAAAATATAAAATATCTATAAATGGTGAGACATATAAGGATTACAATATTAGTTCTGATAAATCTTATTTTGGTGGTGTGACTAAGCATTATAAAGATTTCATATCTAATGTTGATTTTGAAGAAGGACAATCAATATGGAACTATAATGAAAAAAATGATGTATTTAACGTAATTATAAAATAAGTATTGTTAAAGCGCTAGTACAGGCTTAAAGATATTTAAGTTTTTTGTATTGTGCTTTTTATGTAGTGGGAGGTAATTATATGCAGTTAGAATTTTTAAAACTAAAGAAGGAAAATATTTTTTGTGAAGATTTTATTGATATGAATAAAAATAATATAATTGATTTTACTAATACAAACATCAATGTTTTATATGCTCCTAATGGTGTTGGTAAAAGTAGTTTTTGTAAAGTTTTAGATAATCAAGGAGAATTTATAATTAACTATGATGGAAATCAATATTCAACTAATAATTGTAATTTGTTTCATATTATAAATGATCAGAATAGTAGAAATATTATTAAGGGAAAAGCACAAGACTTTTTATTAGGTGATAATATAGCTAGAGAATATGAACTTAAAGAATGGATTGATGATAAATTTGATGACATTTATAAAGATTTAAGATTATCATTAAAAAATAATATGAATTTGTCTAAAATTTCAGATAATAAATTTTCATGGATAGATCATTCATTACATAATATTCTGAAAAAGATTGTAAATGTTAGAGCAAAATCAACAGATATTAATCTAGATGATTATATACATCTTATTCAAAAATTGAAAGAAGAAAAACTGGATGAACATAATGCTGATAAATTTAAGTATGTCATTTCTGATGAAAATTTTGAAATTATTAATAGAATAGTGAGAATTTCTAATATTAAGGAATCAAACGATTTTTCCAAAATCGAACAATATGATGATGCTATTATTATATTAAATAAATATAATGAATTAAGTAATTGTATAGTTTGTGATAATGACAATATTAATTCAAAAGAATTACTGGAAAAGAAGAATATTAAAAAAGCAGAAATAATTAATAATCTTGACGATGATACTAAAAATATATTAATTGAAATTATAAATAGAATTGGTGAAACTGATCCTTTTAATATAAAAAATACTTTGACTCGTGCAATATCATCTGGAAGTATAGATATTGTTTCAAATCTTATAAAAGAGATTGAAATGTATATTAATATTTATAAATCTTTAATAAACAATTTATTATCTTCTTCACTTTCAAAAGAATTTGTTGATAAATATACAGAATATAAAGAAATGTTGACTAAAGAATTAAATATTACTGATGAGGACTTAATGTTTATTGAAGAATTTATAGAAAAAAATATCAATAAAAGCATAAAATTACAAAGAGCAGATAATAGAATTGTTATTACTTTAGATTCTGAAGATTTAATTGGAGTAGCGCGTGAAAATTTAAAATTGAGTTCTGGTGAACAAAATTTTATTTCATTAACATTTGAACTTTTGAAAGCAAAAAATGTTGAAAATGAAATAATAGTTATAGATGATCCAATCTCAAGTTTTGACTCTATTTTTAAAAATAAATTGGTATATGCGATAGTAAAGTTTTTAATAAAAAAGAAAGTAATTATTTTAACTCACAATATTGATTTAATAAGATTAATAGAATATCAAAATAACAATAATTTCAACATTTATTTATTTAATAATTTTGATGGACAAGAGAATGGATTTATTGAAGTTAATCTTAATGAAAAAATGCTTTTAATTTCAATACCTGATTTTCTCGATTTTATTCGTTCAAATAAAATTATTGAATTTGTAAAAGATGAAAAATTATATATTTATTCATTAATTCCATTTATGAGAGGATATGTTAAATATATAGGCAATCAAGTAATAAAAAATCAATTAACAAAATTAATGCATGGATATGAAACAGAACATGTTGATTTAGGACAAATATATTATTCATTATTTAATAATAATTTGAGTAATAATTATACTATAAATATTAGTGATATATTAAGTTTAGATATTTGTAATCTAAATGAGATTATTGACAAAAACGAATATCCAATTTTGAATAAAGTTTTATGCAATAATCTCACATATTTGTATTTAAGATTGAAAACTGAAAAAATATTAGTTGATAAATTTAGTATTAATACCACTAAATATGATCAACTTTCAAGTATAATTTTCCAATCATTTAAAGAAGAAACAATTGAAAATAGTAGGATGAGAATATTTTTCTATTCAAAAAAAACATTGCTTAACGAGTTTAATCACTTCGAAGGAAATATAAATATTTTTCAGCCTGCTATAGATATATCTGAGAATATTTTAATCAAAGAGAGAAATGAAATTTTAGATAAATTAAATAATTTATAATTAGGTTTTATGGGAGTACAGTTTGTACTCTTTTTTTCTTTTTTGTACAATATCATTTTATTTTTATTTGATGTAAGATGAAAACACCTAGGAAAAGTAGTATGTAAAAGTGCACTTTTATAAAGATATATTTTATGTATGATTCTATAGAGTGGATACTATGGAAGAATTTATGAATCCAATTATACCAATATCGGTATTAAGTGATAGTAGAATATCACCTTTAGAAAAGTTATTATTGCTGCACATAATTTCTTTGTGTAAGAATAAAGGATATTGTTGGGCTACAAATAGTTATTTTATGAATATTCATGGATATAGTAAACAAACAATATCTAAAAGTATTAATCATCTTGCCTCTTTAAATTATATTAATTTGAAATATGAAAAAGATAGTACTAATAATTCTAAACGTACAATTACACTTGACCATGTATTAAAGAATAAGATACAGGGTATTAAAGAAAACTTTAATCCTAGTGTTCAACCAAACTTTAAACATTATAATAAAAGTAATATAAATAAAATATATTACAAAGATGAGTTTGGTAATGAGTATTGGAATGGACAACTAATTAAAAGCGAAACACCATCTAAAGAAGAACTTGAAGAACTGAATAAATTATTAGAAGAATTTAAAAAAGAGGAGGAATAAAAATATTATGGAAATAATTATCATAGAATTTTTTAAGAGGTGAAATATGTTTAATATTAAAGAAACCTTTAAAAAAGATGATAATTCTACTATTAATGATTTGATAATTGGATATATAAAATGTGTTTTAATAAAATCGTAGATTTGTTATATGTCTATTTTAATGGTAGACTCAAATCAGGCTTTAAATGTTATACAAAAGAAAGGAGTAGAAGCCGTGTATAACACTATATTACAACACCCTAGTTACTATAGAGTAGGATTATATATAAGATTATCTGAAGCAGATTCTGATAAAAGTTATGAATCAGAAAGTGAAAGTATTATTAATCAAAGAAATTTATTAATGAGTTTTGTAAAACAAAATGAATTTACCTTTGTCGATGAATATATTGATGATGGATTTACTGGTACCAATTTTGATAGACCAGGATTTAAAAGATTACTTGAAGATATTGAAAATGGTAGAATAAATTGTGTTATAACAAAAGATTTATCTAGACTTGGTAGAAATTATGTTACTTGTGGTTATTATGTCGATGAGTATTTTCTTTTAAAAAAAGTTAGATATATTGCTGTACTTGATCAAGTAGATACTTTTTTAAATAATGTTGGTAATGAAATGATACCTTTTAAATCAGTATTTAATGATATGACAAGTAGAGATAATTCTAAAAAGATACGTTCTATTTTAAGAAATAAGAAAGAAGATGGAAAATTTATTGGAAGTGAGCCTAGCTTTGGTTATATGAGAGACCCAGAAGATAAAGGACATTTATTACCTAATCCTGATACTGCCTTTATTGTTAAAAAGATATTTGAAATGGCAAATAATGGTGTAAGTGTAAGCAATATTGCAAGTTATCTCAATGATTGTAAATATCCAACACCAAGTTTATACAAAAAGAAAGAAGGTTCAAAACAAAAATTCAATCCTATATGGACTGTTTCATCAGTAAAGAAAATACTAAAAAATCAAATGTACACAGGTGATATGGTGCAAAATGTACAAACTAAATTATCATATAAATCTCAAAAGAAAGTTGCTCTTAATAAAGAAGCATGGATAATTGTAGAGAATACTCATGAACCATTAGTTAGTAAAGAAGTTTTTAATAAAGTTCAAAGTAATGTTAAAAGAAAGCAGAAAACACAAACTGATAGAGAAAAAAGATTATTTGAGAATCTTATTTATTGTCTGGAATGTGGCAATACTTTAACGATTACTTACCGAAAGAATCATGATTATTGGACTGTTAATTGTAATAGATATTCAAGAGATCCAAGAAGACATTTATGTTATCCACATTTTATGCCTTATGATAAATTAGAAGAAGCATTACTAAGTACTATTAAAAGTACTTGTAAGAAATATCTAGATGAGATTGATGTAAAATCGTTAGTACGACTTATAAATGATAAAAATACTTCTAAAGAAAGTACAACGGAAGAAATTAATTTTTTGAATAAAAAAATTAAAGAATACAATGCTAAAATTGATATGCTATATGATGATAAATTTAAAGGTAATATTTCAGAAGATACTTATAAAAGATTATCAAGAGAAACAGAAATATTACTAAATAAATCTAAATCTAGAATAGAAGAACTACAAGCAGTAGATAAAAAGAAAAAAGAGTCATCCAAAGAAATGAAAAACTATGAAGATAAAATTAAGGAATTAATAAATCTTGATAATCCAAGTAGAGAATTATTACAATCTATTATTGATAAAATAGTTATTGACAAAGATAGAAATATTGAAATATATTATAAATTCAGTTTATTAAATGATATTGATTAATTGAAGTTAGTTTATTACTAACTTCGTACATATAGAGGCGAAAATACAAAGAAATTATGTGTAAAATTATTGAATATAATTATTATAACAAACTTGTGACCAACTTGAGCACAATTTACTAATATGAATGATTAATTAACTTCCGTCCAAGTTGGACCAAAGTTAGCACAATTGTACTATAACTTCCCAACAATTTGGATGGAAGTAGGATAATTATACTTTCGGTCAACTTGTTCAAAAGTTATGAAAGACTTCTACCCATTTTGGGGAGAAGTTTATAATTTAAAATCTGAAGAAATAATTATTATTGTTTCATTTATTAATATTTTAAAGAAAAATAACTTTGTCGCAAGTGGCGACAAAGTTAAACATAGTGCCAAGTTGGCACGAATTTAAAAAAATAATAAATTTTAATTTTTAGCACATTATAATAGTGACGTAATAATTTCAAAAAATAAAAAGTTATTACGATTGAGCGTAATAACTTTACAAAAATACCAAAATGATATATAATGTATAAAGAGGTGATTTATATGCTTTTAAGAGAAGATTATTTATCTAAAATTAGAGGATTCTATGATTCTGATTTAATTAAAATATTGGTTGGTATAAGAAGATGCGGGAAATCAGTTATTTTAAATCAAATAATAGAGGAATTAAAAGTTAAAAGAAAAATAGATGAAGAACATATTATATTTATTAATTTTGAATTTATAGAATTTGAAGATTTATTAGATTATAAAAAACTAAATAAATATATAAAAGATAAAATTAAAGATAATAAAATATATTATTTGTTTTTAGATGAGATTCAAAATGTAGATAACTTTGAAAAAGTTGTTAATTCATTACGTGCTTCAATAAAAAACATAAGTATATTTTTAACTGGTTCTAATAGTAAAATGTTATCTGATGAGTTATCATCAGTTTTATCTGGTAGATACGTTTTATTTAATATTAATCCTTTATCTTATAAGGAATATGTTTCTTTAACAAAAAAAGATGGAAATGACTTAAATACTTTTTGGGACTACGCTAAATGGGGAGGACTTCCTAATAGATGTGAATTTACAAATGAGATAGATATAAAAAATTATCTTCATAGTGTATATGATTCTATTATTTTAAGAGATGTTGTAAAAAGATTAAATTTAAAGGATACAGTTTTATTTGATATGATATTACAATATTTAATTGAAACTGCTGGACGTGAATTTTCTGCTGATAACATTATAAAATATTTAGATAAAGAAAATAAGAAAATATCTAACGAAACACTTTATAATTATATAGATGCTTTATGTAAGGCATTAATACTTAAAAAGGTATATAGATATGATATTGCTGGTAAAGGTGTATTAAAAACATTAAATAAGTATTATGCTACTGATTTAGGAATTGCTCAGATAAAAAATAATAATCCAGAATTTAAAAGTTACGTTGTATTAGAAAATATTGTTTATAATGAGTTAATAAACAGAAACTACGAAGTATATATTGGTAAAACTAAAAATGGTGAAGTTGACTTTTTAGCCAAAAAAGATGGAAACATTAAATACATTCAAGTAACTTATGAAATGGAAGGCCATGATAATACCATAGAAAGAGAATTTGGAGCATATAAGTCTATTGAAGATAATTATCCAAAATATGTTATTTCTCTTGATAAAATAGATTTATCTCGTGATGGAATTATTCATCTAAATTTAATTGATTTTCTATTAAGTGAAGAGTTTTAAATAATATGTTTAACCCGTTGCAAAGTGTAACGGGTTGGGCAAAATATATACTGCAGAGAATTCTGCAGAGCTCTGCAGTAATCACTGCAGACTTAAACAGTAGGTGTGGTTTATGGATAAAAAAGTAAGTAGAAACAATCATTATTTATCGCAAATGTATTTAGATGCATGGAAAAATGATGATAATAAAGTTTTAGTATATGAATTATTAGTTCCAAATGAAAAATGTCCCATGTGGAAATCTAAATCAATAAAAAGCGTTGGAAGTTACGATAGTATGTTTGTTAGATTAAAAAACAGAATTGAAGTAGATGATATTGAACAGTGGTTTAGAGATAGATATGAAACTCCAGCAAAACAATCATTAGAACATGCTATAAATGACGAAAAAATAACTGTTGATGAATGGCATTGTTTAATTGATTTTGTTGCTTGTCATATTGTTCGTTCTCCTGCTTTTTTAATTAAAACGTTGGATTATGGTAAAAAATGTGAATCAATTTTTCAAGAAGTATTGAGTGAAATATCAAATATGAAAGAAGAAGATTTTATTAAAACAAAAGAACGTTCTAATTATTCTAATAATAAAGATGAGTTATTTCCGTTTAAAATGACGAATATCGGAGAAGAAGGCAATAATGTAATTTTTAAGGCAGAAACAATTATAGGAAAACAATTTTATTTATGGAACATGAAGAATCTATTAGAAAACACTTCTAAAATATTGCATAAGCATAAATGGGGAATTATTACAGTAGATGATAAAGTGATATTACCCACAAGTGATGATCCTGTAATTTGTTTAAACTATAATAATCAAAATGAGTATGATTTTGGCGGAGGCTGGGGTAAGAAAAATTGTAATATATTATTTCCAATATCACCAAAGAAAATATTATATACTCAGGTAGGAGTAAAAGTAAAACCAAGAATGAACATAGACTACGAAACAAGTTTATTATTTAAGAAAATGATAGTTGAACATTCTCATAGAAAAGTTATTTCAACCTATGCTGATAAAGATGTTGTTATAATTAAACCAAGATATGTAAATGAAAGTGAATATCAAAGAGAAAAGAAAATGTGGAAAGATTTTCAAAAAGACTATTTAGAAAAAGAAATAGATTATATAAGATAAAATTGTTAGTTGCTAAAAGTCGAAACCGTGACAATTTTTCACACTTTCAAGACTAAAAATAAAATAGTTACATTTTGACCTATGCGAGGTGGTACTGGTGCAGAAGTAATCTACGCCCTACGAAACACCGACACCCTTGCCAAAAGCATATTAAACAACATAGGTGCAACTGGCCAAACCACCCGTAAATACTATCAAAGAAGACTTCCTTCTAATACTAGCAAAGACTACTATTTTATGCATAGAAATACTGGTGTTACCGAACCTGTTATAGTAGAGTATGGTTTTATTGACGATACACCTGCAAATGTTCAATTTTTAAAAGATAACTACAAACAACTTGCAGAAGCTGTAGTTCAAGCCGTAGCAAATTACAAAGGATACAAATATGTACCACCAGGAGGAATCTCAACTAACACATACATAGTAAAATCTGGAGATACTTTGTACAAAATAGCACAAAAATACAACACGACAGTAGATACACTTAAACAAATTAATAATTTAACAAGCAACTTATTATCTGTTGGTCAAATTCTTAAACTGCCTACTGAACAAGTAACCCCACCAACTACTACTTCAGAGAATTATGTTGTTAAAAGCGGCGACAATTTATATGCAATAGCAAGAAGATATAATACGACAGTTTCCGAAATTAAAAAAGTTAACAATTTAACTAGTAACAATCTTAGTATTGGTCAAGTGCTAAAAATACCAACGGTAACTCCATCACAAGAGAATGCAGAAACATACATTGTGCAAAGTGGTGATAGTTTGTATTCAATAGCAAGAAAATTTAACACAACGGTTTCTGAAATTAAAAAGCTTAATAATTTAAGTAGTAATTTATTATCCTTAAGCCAGGTGTTAGTATTGCCAAAAGAAACTACTGGTCAAACTATTTATACTGTACAAAGTGGTGATAGTTTGTATTCAATAGCAAGAAAATTTAATACAACAGTGGATAATATAAAAGCTTTAAATAATTTAAGCAGTAATATGCTTTCTATAGGTCAAATACTTATAGTAAAATAGTGTTTTAAATAGAAAAAACTCTAAAGTGTAAATTTATTCTTTTAGAGTTTTTTTAGTGTAATTCTTTGCAGACACCTGGGTCTGGTTTATAAAAACAATGATTTTTATATTTGCCAGCAAAGTCCTGTTCCCACCAGGTGTTTGTGCAACTTACTCCTGCGGCAGGTGCATAAAACCATAGAGCGTTGGTAGCGGGATAGTAGTATTCGCCACGGACAATGCGGGTGGCAAGAGATTTTTCTAGTTCTGTTGGATTTCCGTAAAATAATGGACTTGATGTGCCACTGAAGCCACCAGGTTTTTGATAAATTGCTTCGCTTAGGCTACGAATGTTTTTAAAAGTAAGACAATTTGCAATGGTTCTATTTACAATAACGTTGCCTACCATTAGCATGCCTAGATTTCCTTCTCCTACTGCTTCTGCTCTCATGAGTCTAGCTAGTAGTTCTAATTCTTTATCAGTGTATTTTACAATCATTATATCACCCTAATATAATATATGTATTTCTATTTATGTCGTGCAGAGTGTAAATTTTGTAAAAAAGCATTGATATTTTTGTTAAATTGTGTTAATGTATATATGTACTTGTTGCTAGGGGATTAGTTAAATGGTATAATAATGGTCTCCAAAACCACTGTTGGGAGTTCGATTCTCTCATCCCCTGCCAATTTAATTATAATTTGTTTGAGAGAGGAAAATAAAATGTCACTATATGGTTGTTTAAAATGTGAAGAAGTTCCTTGTGAATGTGGATATGAATATAAACGATGTTATAATAGTCCTGAGGAAATGGCTAATTTTCTTGTTAAAATTTTAGGATATAGGTCACAAGAAGAAGTTAATATGATTATTCAATTATTAAATGCGAAGGTTCAGAATGCTGTTTTTATCGAAAATGAACCAGTACATATTAAAAAGAAGCATTTAAAACGATAATTTTTTATTCTAACATTTAATTTGACGAACTACTACAGTAGTTTGTTTTTTTATTTTTTGGGAACAGGGTCGTAAGTATATATCTTCTTAGTAAGAGGGTTACATTTTGATGTGAACCCTATTTAGGAGACATTATAAAAAAAGACTTTTAAAAATATGTTAGAATACACTTCCGAAAGGAGGTGTTTTTCTTATGGCTTCAAAAGGGCAAAAATTTATAAGATTTACTGATGAAGAAAGAACAGAAATAGTTGGTCAATATTTATCTGGACAAGGTTCTTATAAAAGCATAGCAAAAGACCGTGGAATTAGTTGGAAAACAGTTGAAAGTATGATATAATATATAATGTTCCCAAAAGAAGCAATTTTAAAATCGTTTAGGGGATTAAAGTTATATAGGAGTGGTAGGTTATCATTACCCTACGAGTTAGGTTTTGAGTTGTGCCATTTGATAATTTTAAACAAATAATGATGTGCCAAATGTGTGCCATTTGTTTCTAAATGTATCAAATTGTGCCAATAAGTTGGATAATTTGAATTGTCTTGAAATCTTGTGAAAAGTCTTTATTTCAAAGGGTTTCAAAGCAATTCAAAGAGTTTCAAAAAAATTCTCCAAAACCACTGTTGGGAGTTCGATTCTCTCATCCCCTGCCATAGGAAAATAGTCTCCAATGATTTGGAGTAGATATACAAACATGGAAAGGTAAAATTTATTGAACTTGTCAATAGAAAGTAGACACAAAAAAACATTTATTTAAACCCTAGTTGAGTTCTGTACTCAATTGGGG
>CAKOLI010000004.1 GCA_934096265.1 uncultured Bacilli bacterium
TATTTTATCATCATAACTTAATTTTGCCATATAAAAACCTCGTTTCTGTTTTGTCCAAGAAACGGGGTTCATATCAGGTATGTGAATTTTTTTAATTGCTTTTGTTGCAGTGATGATATTTTACGTGATATAATTATATTATGATATGGAGGGGTTGCCATGTTAATAGAGGCTTGTAGATATTTTTATTTGTTAATTAAGCTTTTTGTTTTAATTCCAATATTCTTGATTAAGTTTTTTTTAAAGGGATTATTTACTGTTGTTACTATTATTCCTAGGTATTTTGTATATGGAATTAGAGTTATCTTTAAAAAGAATGTAGATGGACGTGTTTATTTTAATAAAGCTATTTTTTTACTATCAACCTTTGTATATTTAATTTGTGTTTTTATAACATCTATGTGGATTACTCAAAATATTAGGATTGAAAAATTAAGTAAGGATATTACTGATACTACTAAGATAATTGATAGTATTCCTGATGAGGTAGATATAGATGATAATAGTGGTAATAATAGTGGTAATAATAATTCTAATAATCAAGAAGATAATAATCAAGAAGATGAGAACTATAAAGTGTATGATTATAGAAAATATATGAATGTATCTTATTTAAATGTAGATTTTAATAAGCTTTTGTTGCAAAATAGTGATACTGTTGGTTGGATTAAGATTAATGGTACGAATATTAATTATCCTTTTGTACAAAGTAAGGATAATAGTTATTACTTAAATCATTCTTTTGACAAGAAAAAGAGTTATGCTGGATGGATTTTTGGTGATTATCGTAATGATATGAATAATTTACGTACTAATACTATTATATATGGGCATAATATACTTAATAGTAATTTATTTGGAACTTTGCCTAGGGTATTAAAAAAGAGTTGGTATAGTAAAGATGAAAATTTACTAATATATTTATCTACACCTAAAGAAAGTACGGTGTGGAAAGTATTCTCTATATATAAAATTAAGCCTGAGGCTTATTATCTTAGAACTGTATTTGATGATGATGAACATGTTACTTTTATTAATACTATTAAAGATAGAAGTATTCATGATTTTGGAGATGTTATTAATACTAAGGATAAAATCCTTACTTTGTCTACTTGTGATAATACTGGTAATTATAGAATAGTTGTGCACGCAAGATTGGTTGGTATAAATAAATAACAAGTATTATTAAGTATTCCTAATATATGGATAACTTATAATACTTGTTTTTTGTTATTTGTCTGTTAATATTTTGATTGCTTCTTGTAATTGGTTATCATTATCTTGGGTTGGATTTTTAATATATGACTCTGATAATTCAACATAATTAGTTGGTTCTAGCCCAATGTCATCAATGCTGTTTCCATTAGGGGTTAGCCACTTTTGATGGGTATATTTAATCATGCTGCCATCTGATATATCAAGGGTCTGTTGGACGGTACCTTTTCCGTATGTTTTTGTTCCAACAATGTAACCATTGTAACTTTCTTTAATAGCACTCGCTAGTATTTCTGATGCTGATGCACTATTTTCATTAACTAAGACGGCAATAGGATATGTACGATTTTCTTTATTTTTGGCATACTTAGCGGTGGTACCTTCTTTATCTTCTAGTTTGTATATTACTTGATTTTTTGATAGGAAGATATCACATATGTCAGTTACAGTATCTAGGTAACCCCCACTGTTATCTCTGACGTCGATTATTAGGCTATCAATATTTTCTTTTTCTAGGTAATCTAATTTTTCTTTGAATTGTTTGTATGTTACACCAGAAAAAATGGATATTTTTAGGTAGCCTATTTTTCTGTTATTTTTTTCGATTAATTCACTAGTTACTGATGGTATTTCTATTTTTTTCCTTTGTATTGTTATTTCTTTTTCTTCTTCTTTTCTTTTAATTGTTAATTTTATTTTTGAGTTAGAGCTATTTTTAATATATTTGGATACATCGTTATGTGTTTTATCTTGATAATCTTGGTCATCTACTTTTAATATTATGTCACCTACTTCTAAGCCAGCTTGTTCTGATGGACTATCTTTAAATATATTTATTACTATAATTTCTTTAGAGGTTGTTAATCCTATTTCGCATCCTATTCCTTCATATTCTCCTTTTACTTTTTGCATGAAGGCGTCGGTTGCGTCTTTATCTATGTATGTAGTGTATGGATCTTGAACTGATGCAAGCATGCCACTTATAGCGGATGATATTAGTTTGTCTTTGTCTATTTCTCCATAATACTTAGAATTGATTGTATTGTATACTTCTAATAGTTTATTTAATTCTTTGGAGTTTTTTAAGTAATTACCCCCTGTTGTTAAGTTAATGATGGAGACTGTCATTATTATACCAATACCAATTGAAAATATCATTATAATTAAAACTTCTTTAAAAGAATAATATTCTATCTGTTTTTTTCTTTGAAAATGTTTCTTGTGAAAAAAATCTTTAACTTTTTCTAGGAATTTTTTTTCTTTCTTTTTCTTAAATATATTCATCTTGTCACCTTCTATTAATTATTTTATCATATGAAAAAAAGTTATACAATAGGATTCAAATTAATTTGTTAATTTAACATAATTCTTGTATATCTTTTAGTTTTTAGTTAATACTTTTATATATTTGTATGACCTGTTTTCTTTAATTATTCCATTTTTATATGCTTTAATTAATAAGTTTAGGTCTTCTATTTGTTTTTTTAGCTCCAAGCCTTTGTCAACATCTGCGATGGTAATGCGGGTTTTTGTGTTTTCTTGTACGTCAATGCTATAGTGGATGTCTTCATTGTTTTTGATTGCATCTTCTAGGCTACCAAAAGGTTCGTGGGCAATTATTCGCATGCCGGTTGAGCCTGATATTAGTGTGTAACCTGCGATGCCTGTTGTTTTTTGGTATACTTTGGAGAAGCCACCGTCTATTACGATTAGTTTGCTGTTTGCTTTTATGGGGCATTCTCCATTTATTTTTTCTACAGGGATGTGTCCATTGATGATATGGGCATTTGATAAGTCTGTAACACCAAAGTTTTTTAATATTGATTCTATAATTTGGACATTTTCTTGATACTTATAATAGTAGTTTCTTTTTTCTTTATGAGACTTTTTATCTTTGATTAATACTCTTTCTAGTGTTGTCATTTTGTCTTTACCAAAGAATGGTGAATCTGGACCGCACCATAGGTACCACATTAGATCTAGGTCATAATCAGAGTTAGAACCTTTGTTATAATATAGGTGTCTTACAGTTTTATCAATGTAATCAAACAATTCTTTACCACTTAGAATTTTGCCATTTAATGTTACTTTTTTTAAGCTACCATCTTCGTTTAATGGTACTAAGGCATGATACATTAGATTGTTGTTTTCTATTTTATACATAGACCCTTTTTCTATAAAGATATTCATGTGTCTTTGTAATAGTTCGCTGTTTAGGAAAGCTTTGGTTAAGTCACTTATTATTTTACTTTCTTCTTCAGTTAGAGCATATGGATTATCTTTATCTATGGTTGGAAAGTCAGTATCTTCTAAATGATATATTTGATTATCTATTGTGATTGTTTTGTTTTGATAGTTAATTTTATCTAGCAATCTTCTGTGCATTAGGTTATATTCTTTATGATTATTTGCAAGTTGGCCTTCTAATTTATACATTATAATAGATATTGCTTTATGTATTTTAGCAGATTGATTGATGGATATATTAGTATAGTAATCTTCTTCAGTGGTGTTTTTTGGTCTATATATTATGGCGTCTTTATATATTGAAGAGGCAAAATTAGATAATGGTCTTAGATTTATACCATATATATCTTCTATAATGTCTAGGTTATTATGTCTTACGCTATTTGTTATAACTCCAGATACACATATTTTGCTACCTAGGGCACTTCCTAGCCATAAGATGTCATGATTACCCCACTCTATGTCAACACTGTGATAATTTTCTAATAAGTCCATTATTTTATGTGGTTCTGGTCCTCTATCATAGATATCTCCAATAATGTGTAGTTCGTCTACAGCTAGAGTTTTGATTACTGATGATAGGGCTATTATTAGTTCTTCTGCGTAATCTAGTTCTATTATTGATTTAATTATTGCTTGGTAATATAGTTTTTTGTTTTCTTCTTCTATTTTGTTGTTTAGTAATTCATCTAATATATAACTTAATTTTTCATTATATGATTTGTATGTTTTTCTAACTTTACTACGAGTGTATCTGGATGAGAATTTTCTTGCTACTTCTATTATTTGTAGGAGTTTTTCTTCATACCATTTATCTTTATTAGAGATGTTTTTCAAAATTAGCTTAGTTTTTTCTTTTGGATAATATATGATGGTCGCTAATTCATCTTGGCTTTCTTTGGATAATTTGCCATTAAATAGTTGTGTGATGCGGTATCTAATGCCACCTGAAGCGTTATTTAATATATGACAAAAAGCATCAGCTTGGCCATGAAGATCACTCATAAAGTGTTCTACACTGCGAGGCAATGCTAGAATTGAATTTAGGTTTATTATTTCAGTTACGGCATCATCTATTGTAGGAAAAATTTTGGAAAGTTCTTTTAAGTATTTTATATAATTTTCATCGTACATGTGTTGCTCCTTTTAGATCACTAAACCATATTCCTAATACTGATTTTTTTACTACGTATTTACCATTTGTATTTTTTTGAGTAATTACATATGCTTTATAACCTAATCCATAGTAATATCCTGTACCGTTTTCTGTTTCGAATGGGAAACAAAACCAAGGTTTTTCGTTATGCGATACACGGATGTTATCAACTGAAAAGGCTAATATCCATAAAGCAATTACTACTATTATCCAAACTATTTTTTTTGCCATTTTATAACCTCATTTCTTCTTAATTATATCATAATAATTAATATTTTTTAATTTTTTTTGAATATGATTTCTCTTTGAATGATAAAGTTTATTATGAATATAAATATATCTACTATTATTTTTATTATAACTATATTTAGTGTAATGTAGTTATTTAGTAATTTTGTTATGGTTGCGGATATGGTTAGTTGAATTATAACTAGTGTGTAATATTTTAATAGGGTTTTGTCATTATTTTTCTTAAAGATTAGATTTTTGTTTATCAGATAATTATATATTGATGATATTATTCTTGATATAATAGATGAGGTTATTATTTTGTTTGTAAGTTTTATAAATATAGTAAATAAAATTATATCAAGGGCAAAGCTACTTAGAGATGATATTATATATTTTATGAATAGTTTGTATATTTCTATTGAGTCTTTAATTGGGTTGAAATGGCTTTCTTTGTTGTTATTTATGTATATAGTACTGATTTTTTCTTCTACGATAGGGATATCTAGTTTTTTTGTCTCTAGTAAGACATTGGTTTCATATTCGTATCTTTCTCCTTTTACGTCTAATATGATAGATGATACTTCTTTTGGTATAACTCTTAATCCTGTTTGTGTGTCTGATATTTTAAGACCAGTAAAAAGCATAAATATATCTTTAGTTATTTTGTTACCATATCGTGATTTTAGTGGTACTTTTTCATTTGTAAAATCTCGACAGCCTAAGATGAGTGAACTTTTTGACTTTTGCCATTTATGGTAACATTTTTTTATATCTTTTACGGTGTGTTGGCCATCACAGTCAGCAGTAATGATTGCTTTTATGTTTGGGTAGTTATTTAAAATATAATTTATACCTGTTTTAAGTGCTCTTCCTTTACCTAGATTCTTGTAATGGTTAATGGTGGGATACTCAGTAGATAATTTAGCAAAAAATAAACTATACTGTGATGAGGAACCATCATTTACAATTACTATATTTTGAAAAGAGACCTTTAGCTTACCAAGAAACTCATTCATTATATCTATATTGGGATTGTACGCAGGTATTAAAACAACAGCATCTTCACACATTTTACTCATCTCCTAATGATCTTATGCCCATTACTTTCCAAGTTTTATCTTTAATAAAATAAATAGTATCATGCATAATATCAATGTTTTCTTTTTTTACTCCACTAATTTTCATATGTTTTTCTAGATATACTTCACAACTAAATAGATTGTTGTCATATATTTTAAAATTTGTTAACTTTTCATTTGTAAATGTATTTTTTTGTAGGGTGTGCTCGCTTGTGAATGTGATATCTACTCCACTTGACCATTTTTTTGCTTTTGTATATATATCGGTGTTTTTAGCTAAATACGATTTAATTGTTTCAAAACCATTATATTTTCCTTCTAAGTCATTAGTTAGAAATAAGCTCCATTTTTCTGCAAAAGAAAGTATATCTGTGTTAATTTCTAGTATTTCGTTTGCTTCTTGGTATGTGGATTTTTCTATTATACAGTTATTTACTGTATAATTATTTTTATCTTTGATTAATTCTACTTCTTTATTTGTAAAGTCAGTTACTTTGATTTGTTCTTTGCCATTTAAATTATCAATATGATAGGTTAGCATATATGGCATGAAATTGTTATTATATAGATAATCTAGTTCTTCATACTTCTTTTTGTCAATGTATTTTTCAATTAGGATATTATTTACGTATAGTTTGTAATTGCTTGGGATAGTAATGTTATAATATATTAAACCACGGTCTAGTGATGGGGTAATGTTATCTACTCTTAGGACATCATAGTTAATTATACCAAATCTGTTTACTTTGTGATGTACTTTAGTAGTAATTGTGAACATTAGATTGTCATATAAATATGCTTTGTATGTATTGTTATCTATTTTTTGGAATTTATAGTCTTTTGATTTGGTTAAGTTTTTATATAGGTCTATATCTTTTTTATTTAAATTGTTTTGTTCTAGGTATGATGTTAATGTTTGGTTATCTAAATTGTTTATAGTATAAAGAAGGAAATTGTCTATGTTATTAAATTCGTAGTTAATGAGGATGATGTATATGTATGATATAAATGCCATTGATGATAATAATAATATAGAGCTATATATTAGTAGGTATTTTTTAAATTTAGATTTATTATTCATAAAAGTTTACTCCTTTACTACGAATGCAGTAGGTAATTTCCAAGAGGAGTTTGCATAATAGAATGTGACACTGGTCATTAGGTATTTGTCTTTGTAATACATGCTTGATGAGCTTCCACCGTCTAAGTTAGCTGCGTTTACGGCTTCATATTTACTCATTATGTCAATAAGGTCACTTGCGGTAGCTCCTAAATGTCCATTTTTACCTCTTCCATCTGTTACTAGAAGTAGGATGCTTCCATCTTTTCTTTGGCCAATTGCTGTTCTTGGGTTTGCTCCACTGCCAAGGCCGTTTAGTTGTCTTTTTTCTCTGTTAATGATTAATTTGACAAAATGATTGTTTTTGTCACTGGTGCTGTCTTGAAAGGCAACGGCATCTCTTATTTTTTCAGTAGTTATTATTTCTTTTATTTGCTCTACGTTCTTGTTAGATAAATCAATTATTCTTAAGATGTTTTTTTCATCAAAGCCTATTAAATGCATGCCTTGAATGCCTGATTCTATTTTTAATATTTCTCCATTGCTAATGGCAAGACCGCGTGGAGTTCCACCTTTGTTTTGGGAAGATACATATAGTCCTCCATTTATTCCTGCAATAGCATTTTGGGATTTGACTATTTTATCTAATTCTTTACCATATTCTGTCCACGGGTATGTGGTCGCAAGTGATATTTTAGAAGGGTCATTTACTATCATCATAGTGCCTTCAAAGTTATCACCTATTACTTTTTCTATTGTAATTAACTCATTTTGAGGGTCTTTAGGTATATCAATTAGTTCTTCTTTTATTTCTGCATCCATTTTACCTAAGTTGTTATTAGATACTATTTTAGTTATTTCTTGTTTGTCCATGAATAAGGAGGCCATAAATTTCATTTGGCCAGTTTCTAGGAAAGTGGTTACAAAGAGTTCTTTTACTTTTGTAGATGGCCCTTTACATAGTAAGTAGATGGTTGATATTAATGTTATTGCTACTGCTAATATAGTTACTCCTATAAAAGATAATATATAGCAAAAGTATTTACTTATTTGTTTAATTATTTTATTATTCATAATACTCACCTACACTGCTTTTAGTATAGCATATATTGGCTTTAAAAGCAATGAAATGACAAGTAAAAAAACTTGACTATTGTTTATATTAATCAAGCTTATTTTTTTATTTTTTTTATTATTTCTTTAGTGAAGTTGTCATATGCTTTTCTTTTGTCTTTAGTTGTTGTTATTGAGTTTAGAAATAGTTGA
This sequence comes from uncultured Bacilli bacterium, assembly GCA_934096265.1. Classification (GTDB taxonomy): domain Bacteria; phylum Bacillota_I; class Bacilli_A; order RF39; family UBA660; genus JAEDMO01. Next base: position 8,255 of record CAKOLI010000004.1, read on the forward strand.
GGGTCTAGGAGCTCTACTTCCATAATAAGATATTCTTCATTTACTTTTACTAAGTCAATTCGCATATATAAACTGTCTTTATATTCTTTTATATTACATATTTTGTTAATTACTTTTAACATATTTAAATCTATATGTTCATTCTTGATATATTTTATGTATGTTTTGGTGCTAAAGACTTGGAGGCGTCTTTGTATTATGTGAGATAGTTTGTTAGAAAAGCATACTGCTGAATACTCACCATTTTTTACTTCTTTTATGTATGGTTGAAGCATTAACTTGTAATTTATATTTTGATATTTATTTTTGATATCTTTTATATTTATAATGTTTTTACCAGTTTCATTTAAACTTATAATATATGTATCATTACTGCTTTCAGAAACTACCGGTTTAATTACTAATTTATCGTAATCTTTATACTTGGTCTTCCAGATTAATTTAATTTCTTTTTCAATATTTGAATTATTTTCTAGGAAAATAGTGTCTATTTTTTTTATATTGTATTTGTCTAGTAATTTAAATTGTTTCTCTTTGTCGTAGTTATTAGTTATAATTTCTTTAGAATTATATATAGGTATGCCTTTTGTGGTTACTTTTTCAATAAAGTTATCAAAGATTTTCTTATTTTTTTGAAAGCCCCATATAGATTTAATGATTAGTGCACTATATTTGTTATAATTATTTTCTTCTTCATAAGAAATAATGTCTACTCCATAGCCTTTAAGGTTTAGATAATATTTAGTTTTAATATCCTCATATACTTTGTTTTTCCATGTGTTGCATGATACTATTCCAATATATGTAGAGTATTTATGGGTTTTAGAATATATATTTACCCATGTTCTAAATAGATAAAATTTGACTCTTTTTAGTTTGTTTATTATTTTTTTCATATTTACTTCACATCCAATGCTTGATGAAGTTTTTCAAATTCTTGGATTAGGTCATGTATTTCAATGCCATAGTTGAAACGGGCGATGATTTCTTGTTCGTAAGGCCATGACATGTTGCTTCCCATAATACATTTGAATTTGTTTGTTTGATAAAGGTACCTTACTAAATCTTCTTCACATGTTATTTTTTTACCATTAAAGGTTTTGCCTTTTAAGTCAGTAAAATCTATAACGGCGAAGAAGCCAGATTGAGGAATTGTTTTTTCTCTTAGTTTTACTCCTTTAAGACCTTCTAGTAGGCTATCTTTCATCTTTTTGGTGCTTGCATAGTGAGATATTTCTTTGATTATTCTTGTTTTATTTTTATTTTCTTTTACTACATCAATACCATCCACTAGAGCTTTTAGTAGTTCTAGGCGATATAAGTATTCTTTGATAATCGGTTTAAAGTATCTTTTGGCCATTTTGTATCTACGTTTAGTTCCGTTGAATGTTCCTGCGATGGCTTGAACTTGTAAGACTGGTAGTGAGTCCATCGTGGTAAATATTTTTTCTTCTATACCTTTACATATTGGTATTGGCGCTACGATTGCTCCTGCACGAATGCCTGCTAGTCCATATGCTTTAGATAGGCCAAAAAGAGTTATTGTATTATTAAAATACTTAGGCATGGTTGCAAGAGGAAGGGCTAAATCTTGTTGATTATAAGTTAAGTCTCTGTAGACTAAGTCATCAATAACAAATACGCCTTTTTCTAAGCATACATCTCCTATACCTTTTAAGATTTCCACATTTTCTTTGTTCATAACTTTTCCTAATGGATTATGTGGATTCATATTTAAAAATGCTACTACACGTGGTATATAGTTTAATTTGTCTTTGAAGTCTTGCTTTAATTTTTTATTTATTTCATCTATTTTTTTGGCTAGTTTGTCGGGATTAACATAGAAGTCATCTTCTTCTTCTAAATTTAATACTTCTACCCTACCATTCATCCTTTCAGGGTCAACTGCGAAAAGTCCATAGTTGGGGCCTGTTACTATGATGACATCTTCGTCTTTCATAATCGTGGATAATATCATATTAAATGCGTGTGTTGTTGAGCAAGAGAAAACTACGTTATCAACACCTAAGCCATCATAGTTTTGGCTTTTTTCCTTTTGAAATCCTTCTTTGATTAAATAATTTACAAAATGAGCTCTAGCAACGACATGTCCACCGATGTTGGGATATTGATATAAATATTTACCAAGTAACATCTTTATAATGTATTCTCGTGCCATAGGAAAGGGTTTAGTTCTCATTGGAGAGCCTGTTCTTACGGTATGGATTTCATTAGGAAGGACAAAACCTGGGTCGTCATACTCATGTAAATCTTTATTTAGTAAATAAAAGCCTTTTTCTATTTTCTTTATCTCTGGATAAAATTCTTTACCATCTTTTCTTTTGCCAAATTGGCTATACTCTTCTAGTAGTGATGGGTTGTCTGTAGTTAGATGTTTTAATGATTTAGAAAAATTGTTGACATCATAACTGCTGTTTATGATATCAACATCTTCGTTTAAGACTTTTTTTGCTATTTGTTTTATTTTATTAATTAACATTTTAATCACCATTTATTATTATACACTATATTTTATTATAAAACCATATTTTGTATTTATAATTTTATTTATAGTGTATCTTATTACTTTGTCTTAAAATTAACTATCAAGATTAACCTTAAGTTTGCCTATACCTCCATCTATATCTATGTAGTTAGGTCCTTCTCCATATATAGTGTCATTTTTTATTTCTTTGTTATTTACTTTTACTGTTCCTATAGAAGTATCTATTTTTAATGTATAGTCATTATTACTTCCTAGTAAATTTATTATAGTATCTCCTACTCCTATATCTATTTTGCTTTTTCCTTTTATATATGAAGTTATTTCTGTTTTGCCTACACCAGTATCTAAGTCTAAGTTGTTTAGCCTGCTGTTTTTTATAATTAAGGCCCCTGCTCCAGTACTAATTTTTGCTTTATTTGATGCTTGTAAATTAAATATTTTGGTGTATCCTGCGCCTAAATCAAGATTTAAATCATGTGTAAGTAGATGTTCTATAGTAAGTTTCCCTGCTCCAATATCTATATTTGTTGTATTAAATGCATAATCGTCTGATAATTCTATTTCTATATTGCTACTTTTTTTTGCAAACAAATTCTTACTTGTTTCTTTTATAATAAGTTTATTTGCTTTTTCTTCTACTTTAATATTTTTAGTAGATGATTTAATTTTAAATGTGGTACCTTTTTTTATTGTTAAATTAGTTGATGTAAGGTTTATATCTATAGTTTTAATGTTATTTGAAAGTTCTATGACTTTAGTAATAGGAGTGGTTTCATCTTGGTTGTTATTAATAGATTTATTAATTTCTATTACACTGTTATATATTCCAAAGATAATGGAATAGATTATTAAGAAAGCTAAGGCAAGGGCAAAATATTTAATTATTTTTTGTATGGGACTCATTTAATGTCTACGCCTCCAAAGATGCATGTCGCTTTTACGTATATGGTTTTTGCTTTGTCATCTGTTGGGTTTTTATGTTTGTTATCTACACCTCCAAAGATAGATGTAGAAGTTACTTTTACTTTGACATTATCTTTTACATGTATTTTAATTCCTCCAAAGATGCTACATGCGGTTATAAGACTGTCTTCTTTAATGTTTGCTTTTTCAAGATGGCATTTAACTCCACCAAAGATAGCGTTTAATTCACATCCATCAAAGGTTTCATCATCAAAGTTTGCTACTTGTTCACTGAAGGTAGCGGTATATGATTTATCAGTATTTTTTGTAAGGCGTTTTATTTCTTTATCAAATGTGTCTTTAAATATAACTGATAGCCCTATTATTACTAGGATTATAGGTAGTAATAGTTTCCATATTAAATCAAAATTTATTACATCAAGACTAGCTAGTAATAGACAAATACCTATACATAGTCCTATTAGACTTCCCGTTTTTTCTTTATCGTTAAGTAAACCTATAAAGCATGGAATGATGATAAATAATGTCCACCAACCATCAAAAAATATGTTAATATTAGTTATTTCTAGGGAGTTTAATCCTAAGATAACTCCAATGATAATTAAAATAAGCCCAAATATAATTGCTTTAGCTTTTTCCATAATATACTCCTTTTTTATAATATTATTTATTATTTTGTTACTTCTGATTTTTTTGGCATTACTAGAGCACAAATGATATATGCTAAGACACCACATCCTGCACAGCATGCAAAAAGTATCCAAATAATTCTAACTACGGTAGGATCTAGGTCAAAGTATTCTGCTATTCCTCCACATACACCAAATAGTTTGTTGTTGTCTTCTGTTTTGTATAATCTTTTCTTCATTTGTTATCACCTCATTTTATTTATATATTGATAGTACTTGTTGTATGTAAATATTATAACATCTAATTTATTAAATTAATATAATTTTTTAATTTATTTCTGTAATATTTATAATGCTTTGATGTTCTTTAATAATTTTGATTAAATCTTCTACTTTTAAGAAGATAGTCGCGGTATTATCATTTGGATGAATTCCAATTATTTGTTTATTTTTTAGAAAATCTTTATCTAAATAGAATTTTATTTTCAGGTCTTTATCATTTAATAAGCCTTTCAAACAAATTAATATTTATATTGCTTATTATAAAAATGATTATGTTCTATTAAATAAGCATTATTTATTTAACCCAATCATTCATAGCTTTTGATTTTGGAATTTTCATTTTTATTTTTTCATTTTCTAGTTGTAATTGTATTTCATCTTCTATAATTAATCCTTTTTTAAAATTAAATCCTTTTAAATCGTTCCATGATATAAATGATTTACCTATAATGCTATATTTATTATTCATGTCTAATGGAAAAAAGCTTATTCCTTCTTTATCAAAATATATAAAGAAAGGTTGAAATTGTTCAAAAGAATATACAGTTATACCAGGTAATGGTAAAATCTATTTTGTTTTCATTTTAGGATGACCAAAAGTAATTGCTCTTTCATCCTTTAATTCGAATTTTTTAATTAATTCTTTTAATTTTTCGAAATAATCTTTATCTGAAGCATAACACTTAATAGTATCTAAATATAAGATTTTGTTTGATAAATTTATTTTTCAAGATTTTTTCGTTGTAGTATTGAAACGCATTCTATATGATTTGTTCTTGGGAACATGTTAAATGGGCTTATTTCTTCTATTTTGTATATTTCTTCTAGTAGTTTTATGTCTCTTTTTAGAGTGTTGGGATTACATGAGACATATACTATTTTTTTAGGTTTTATATTCTTTAAATAGGTAATTACATCTTTGGATAAGCCTTTTCTTGGAGGATCTAATATTACTGTATCAAAGGCACTATTTGTTACTTCTTTAGCGTCTTTGCATATGAAGGTAATGTTATCTATATTATTTATTTTTTTGTTTATGTTAGCATTTTTTATACTATCTTTAACAATATCAATACCTAGAATGTTTTTATAATTATCTTTTAGGTAAATACCAATAGAGCCTGTCCCACAGTATAAATCTAGGAGATTATTACCAGTAGTGGCATATGATTTAACTTTGTCATATAGAGGTTTAATCATAGTGGTATTTACTTGAAAGAAGGCATTTGGATAAATAGTGTAGTCTATGTTGTTTATTTTTTCTTTTATATAAGATTTTCCATATATAAGGGTGTTTTCCTTATATATTGATTTGATGTTTGGTATTTGTTTTAGGGGTTCTATATTAGGAATATTGCCTGTTATTTTAATTAGTATTTCATCATAGTAGGTACTATATCTTATCATTATTTCTTTTGTATTAGTTAGATTTAGTTTTTCGATGGTGGGTAGTATTCTGTTTATGTTTTCATTTAATAAAGGACAAGTATGTATGTTTACTAAATCATGGGTGTTTTCTTGGTAGTAGCCTATTTTATCATTTTTAATATGGAGTGTTACTTTGTTGCGGTAGTTGTTTTCATTGCATGTAGTAATGGGCATTACCTTGTAATCTTTAAATAATTTTTTTATGTAATTATACTTTATGTCGTTTTCTTTTTTTAGGTTAATAGTTCTAAAGTGGCACCCACCACATAGGTCGTAATATGGACATAGTGATGGGATTCTATCTTTGCTTTCTTCTAATATTTCTTTTAGTGCTCCTTTTATGTAGTTGGTGTTAATGCTTGTTATTTTGGATATTATATAATCATTTGGAACTGTTTTAGGAATGTATATTTTTTTATTTTGATATATACCTACTCCACTTCCTAGATTGGTTATATCTGTTATTTTTAATTTTATGCAATCATTTATTTTAATCATTGTTAAATTCCTTCTTTTGATATGTAATAGTTTCTATGATGTTATTTTTGTTATCTACTTTTTGATAGCTATATAGTCCTATTCCTTGTTCTAATTGATATATTTCTTTGAATGTTTCTTCTTTGTTAGTTACGCTTATTAAGAGTGTGTTATTATCAGTTAGAGTTTTTTTGGTTATTTTATGTGTATCCCAAGTATCATTTACTTTGTAAGTGTTGTTTAATATTTTTTTATCATTTAAATATAAGCCATCTTCTTTTATATGCATTTTATATTCTTCGTTATTATAATTATATATAACATAGTTATCTTTATTCTTTTTAATTGTTAGATAGTTTATTTCTTTTGATTTATCTATATATGATATTTTATAGTTAGTATCGCGATATAGGAAAGTATATAGTTTGTTTGATATTGGGGAATTTATGTAGTATTTGTCTAATGAATTATAATATGTGTTTGTAGTGTTATCTTTGTTTATAAATTTTACTTCTTTTATGTTATTTATTTCAGTTAGGCTATTTACTAAGGAATTTATATCATTAATGTTATATTTAGTTATTTGGTCATTTATGGTTAGTTCTAGGGTGTTATTATTTATATTTATATTTTCTACGTTTAAGTTAATATTTATATTTTTTAGAGTTTTGGTAAGTATTTTATCAATTATTATGTCTGTTGAGGTAGATGTGTCTGTGTTAATTAGATAGTATGTTAAGCTTACTGGTGTGCTTAATGTATCGTATACGTAATATGCTTTGTATACATTTACATCGTAATCTTTGTTTTTAGTTTTGGGAAAGTCTACTAATATTATTATTATTGATAAAAATAGTAAGATTAAGCTTAGTAAGATGATATCACTTTTAACGACTTTGCTTTGCATATTTGTCACTTCCTTATAGAAATAGTTATTTATATTATATCATGAAATGGGAATATGTGTAAATTACTTATAAATATTAATTTTTGATGCATAATATAGGTGAAATGTAGGTGAGATAATGCTTGGATTTATTGATAATGTTGTTGATAAGATTAAGATGGATACTAATAATACTAAAGATATTATATATAGGAAGAAGAGAGTTAGTAATAGGGATATTTATATTATATATAATGAGCCTCTTACTTCTTCTAGTTCTATAAGTGATTTTATTGTTAGGAGTTTGACTAGTATTAATAATTATAAGAATAATGATATTATTACTTCTATTTATAATGATCTTAGTAATTATAAGGTTATTAAGATTTATAGTTATGATGAGGTGTGTACGTATCTAAATAATGGGTTTTGTATTTTGATTATTGATAAGGAAAATGTTGGGTTTGCGATGGAAGCTAAGGCTAATATTAGTAGGTCTATTGGGATGCCTGATTCTGAGAATACTATTAGGGGCGCTAAGGATGCTTTTATTGAGAATTATCAAGTTAATATAGGGCTTATTAGAAAGAGGATACGTAATAATAATTTATGGATAGAGGAGGTAAATGTTGGTAGGTATACGGATACACATATTGGGGTTGTTTCTATTAATGGTGTGGTACGCAAGGAGCTTGTAAGAGATGTTTTAAATAGGTTAAATAAGATTGATATTGATGGTATTATTAATAGTGAGATGATTAAGAATTTAATTGAGAAAGAGAATAAGTGTTTACTACCTACAATTATTACTACAGAAAGGCCTGATTTGGTGTGTAAGTGTCTTTTAGAGGGAAAGGTGGCTATTGTAGTAGATAATAGTCCTTATGTTTTGGTTATTCCTGGGCTTTTTAATGATTTTTTTATGACTAGTGAAGATACATACGCTAAGAGTCTTAATGCTAGTTTTACTAGGATGCTTAAATATATTGCTTTTTTTATAGCACTTCTTGGTCCTGGAGTATATATTGCTTTGATTACTTATAATCAAGAAATGATTCCTACTGATTTATTAATTAATTTTACGATGCAAAGGGAAGGTGTACCATTTCCTGCGTTTTTTGAGGCATTTATTATGATGATTTCTTTTGAGATACTTAGGGAGTCTGATCTTAGGGTACCTAGTACTTCTGGTAGTTCTTTATCTATTGTTGGTGCTTTGATACTTGGGGATGCTGCGGTATCCGCGGGGATTGTATCTCCTATTATGATTATTGTTATTGCTATTACTGCGATTAGTTCTTTGCCTTTTTCGGAACCTGAAGTTACTAATGGTCTTAGGTGGTATAGAATTTTGTTTATGCTTGGAGGATCTTTTTTAGGTATTATTGGGGTTGTTGTTGTATTTATTTATTTTATTACTAAGTTGTGTTCTACTCAATCATTTGGTATTCCATATTTGGTTCCTTATGCTCCAACATATGCTCAAGGGCTTAAAAATAGTATTATTAGGTTTCCATTAAGGAAGATTAATAAGAGGGTTCCTTATTTGTCAAATAATATTACTAAGAAAAGGAGGGTTAGTAATTATGAAGATTAAATTAGTGGGAATTGTTTTAGTTTTATTACTTAGTGGTTGCTATAATTATCATGAGCTAAATGAGCTTGCGATTACTACCGCGATTGGAATAGATAAGAAAGAGAATGGTTATAAAATAATTTCACAAGTTATGAATATAAAGAAAAAGGAGGCTAATACTAATGGTGGTGGTAATTCTCCTGAGGTTATTTTATATAAGACTAGTAATGTATCTTTGAAAGAGGGATTTAGGGAGATTGTACTTAAGTCTCCTAAGAGAATTTATCCTAGTCATTTAAATGTTTTGCTTATTAGTGAGGAGGTTGCTAGGGATGGGATTAAGGATATATTAGATGTGTTTTTTAGGGATCCTATAGTTAGGATGCAGTTTAATGTTTTAATTACGAAGGGGTGTACTACTGAGGAGGTACTTGAGACTTTGACTCCTGGACAAACTATATCTTCTAAGAATATATTGGAGAGTCAAAAGAGTGATACTAAATATTTAGGTACTAGTCAGATGATTACTTTTGAGAAGTTAATGGATTTATATTTAGATGATAATAAGAGTATAGTGCTTCCTGGCGTTGTTGTTAATAATTTAACTAGTGATAATGAGGATATTAAGAATATTGAGAAATCTAATAATAATACAGAGATTATGCTTGATAGTACTGGGATATTTAGTGATGATAAGTTAGTTTCTTATATTGATAATGAGGAGAGTATTTATTTGAATTATATTAAGGGGATTATAAATAGTTCTCTTATTACTTGTGATTGTGATTTAGGTAAGTATTTTACTGCTTCAATAGAGAATGTTAAGTCAGATGTTAAATTTGATAAGAAGGACAAGAAGATGGTTATTTCTATTAAGGCGGAGGCTGCTGTTAATGAGCTTAATTGTAATATTAATATAGAGAAAGAAAGTGGTATGTTAGAGATAGAGAAGATGATTAATGAGAATTTGAGTAATAATATTGGCGATTTTGTTAGTAAGATACAAAATGTATATAATATAGATATTTTTAATTTTTTAGATATTATCTATAAGAGTGATTATAGTTATTATAAAGAAATTAAAGATAATTATTATAAAGATTTATTTAAGGATATGGAGGTTGATGTTGTTTGTGATATTAAAGTTATTAAGAAAGGGAATGTTTTAAGGGATACTTATGATGAATAATTCTAAGATTAATGCTTTAGGAATGTGTAGTTTAATAATAATATTACTTATAAGCGGTTTTATGGGTACTGGAATATATTCACTTATTAGAGCTTCTTCTATTGATGGGTATATTAGTATAATATGTAGTTTTATATTTGGATTTGTTATTATATATATGTTTATTACTATTTTTAATTATAAGGGTGAGTTAACTATTAGAAATAAGATTAATACTATTTTTGGTAAGGGAGTAGGTTTTTTATTAAATATGATTTTAACAGTTTGTTTTTTTGTACTTAGTGTGGTTTTTGCTTATAATTATAATAGTTTTATATCTAGTCAGTTTTTATCAGAGACACCTATTTTATTTATAGAAATTACTGTTACTGTACTTTCTTTTTACGTTCTTACTAAGGGATTTGATACGTTATCTAGGGTTGGGTTTATTGTTGTTATAATTAATTTGTTTTTATATTTTATGGCAATATTTGGTCTTATTAATAATGTTGATTTATCTAATTTTTTACCGATTATGAAGGATGGTATTATGAGACCTTTGCTTGGTTGTTTATATTTTAGTTTGTTTGATATTGTGCCTATATTTTTACTTCTTATAGTTCCTAGGAATAATATTGTTAATAAGGATAAGGTAAATAAGTATGTAGTTTTTGCATATATATTTTCTGTTATACTTATGATGGGTATGTTTATTACGGTAGTGGGTAGTTTAGGGATACATTTAGCTAGTTCTTATCAATATCCTGAGTATATAGTGTTAAAGAGGGTTGAGTTATTTAATTTTTTAGATAGAATAGAAAATGTTATCGTTATTCAGTGGTTGTTAGGGCTTTTTGTTAGTATTGTTTTGATTATGTATTATGTTGCGAATATGATTAAGAGAAATAACAGTAGTAAGGGATGGTATTTTGTACTGTTATTTATGCTTATGATATCTGCGGTATTTATCTTTAGAGATAATGCAGTGTTTGAAGAGTTTTGTTATGGGGTTATGCCTTTTGTTTTAGGGGGAATATTTGTGGTTATGTGTATTGTTTTTGTAGGGGTTATTATTAAGAAAAGAAGGTCTTAAACCGAACTTCTTGCTTTTTAGGTATAAGAAAACCCCAAAATAATGGGGTTTTGATATTATCTTTTTGAGAATTGTGGTGCACGACGAGCCGCTTTTAAACCGTATTTCTTTCTTTCTTTCATTCTAGGATCTCTTGTAACAAAGCCTGATTGTTTTAATATTTTACGATATGAATCTTCGTTTTTTTCATTTGCTTTGTCATATTCTAGTAGAGCTCTTGTTATTCCTAATCTAATAGCACCTGCTTGACCAGTAAATCCTCCACCTGAAACATTAGCGTCTATATCAAATGTATTTTCATTATTAGTTAATACTAATGGTTGCTTTAAGTCCATTACTAATACGTCATAAGGCATATATTCGTTTACATCTCTTCCATTTACAGTGATTTTACCTTTACCTGGTGTTAATGTAACTCTTGCTACAGCACTTTTTCTTCTACCTGTTCCATAAAAACTTCTATTTGCCATGTTTATTTCCTCCCTACTTCTATTGTTTCAGGCTTTTGAGCCATATGTGGATGAGTATTATCTTTATATACAAATAATTTTTTGTACATAGCTCTTCCTAGTCTTCCATTTGGAAGCATACCTTTTACCGCTCTTTCAATCATTTCAGTTGGATATTTTTCTTTCATTTCTCCTGCTGTTCTTTCTCTCATACCACCTACATATCTTGAGTGGTCATAGTAGATTTTACCTTCTTCTTTGTTTCCTGTTAATTTTACTTTGCTTGCGTTTATGATGATTACGTTATCTCCACAGTCAATATGTGGTGTATATGTTGGTTTGTGTTTTCCTCTTAGGATATGAGCTGCTTTAACTGCTACTCTTCCTAGTGGTTGATTTTCTGCATCAATAACATACCATTTTCTTTCGACAGTTTCTTTACTTTGCATAAATGTTGTCATTTTTTTACTCTCCTTATTTTATATTTTATTACTTTTAAATTGTGTTCCCACCACAAAATAAAGGTAATATAAATGTACCGATTATGATTTTACTAAATTATATCTTTTTTGTCAATAAATATGTGGAAATTTATGTGATTTTTTAAAGTTTTTTACCACATTTGTCACAATAAGTAGCATCTTCTTTGTTTATTCTGGCACAATTTTGACAATTTTTGTGTCCATCTAAGCCTTCTTTTACAGCATTCATAGTTTGTTTTACAGCATTGTTTTTAGCGGATGATATGTTAGTGTAGATGCTTTCTAAATCACTATATTTTTTATCAACTATCTTTTTCTCAGCGTCTATATGGGCTTTTTTTATGTTATATTCTATGTCTTCTAGGTATTTTTGACTATAATCTGTCATGTGTTTTATTGATTTAATTTGTCTACTCATTATTTTACCTCTTAATTTAGGACTTATTATTGTCGCTAGGGCAAATAGAAATATTAATCCTATAAAAATAGGGATAATGATAAACATTATTTTGGTTATTAGTTGCATACTTTATTCTCCTTATATATATGTTTTTATTTTATTTAAAATGTTTTCTATTTCTTCTTTTTCTTCATCTAATAGGTTTATTTGGTAGTTAGATATACCTATTTTCTTTAGAGTAGGTATTTTATCTATTAAGTTTATATCTTTGTGATTTAGTATTCTTGTTATACAATTAGTGTTTATAATTCTATATTTATTATTCAAACGATCTAGTAGGTAGTATTTATCTTTGATGTTTTGACAGTTAATGCATTTTCCGTATACTGTTTTAATAGGGCAATATTTCATTATCATAGCTTCTACTTTACCATATATTAGTATTTCTAAGTTAGAGGTATCTAGGCTAGTTAGGTTATCTATATTTACTTCGTTAGAGATAGTTATTCTTTTTATATTTTTTTCTTTTAGGAGATTTATGCTATGATTGTTAGTTATATTTAAGTAGCTAGAAGTTATTACTTCATTATCTTTAGAATATTTATAGACTCCCCCTAGTTCATTTACTAGTAGTTTTTCTTTTTTGAAATTAGTAAAGTTATTTATTACTCTTGGTAATACATAGTATACTTTATTAGTATGTTTATATGATTTGTATAATGCATAATCTTCTACGTATATATTATCTACGTGGTTATCTAGGAGGGTTTGTACTTGTTTTATATTTCTTGCTAGGACGTTTATTCTAATATTACCTAGTTTATTACTTATTTTTAGTTCTTTAGGTTCTTTAATTATCAATGGCCTATTTATTTTTTGCCTTTCATTAGTTAGGTTTTCTACTAATAGTCTTCTTAGGTTATTTAAAAGGCTTACTGGTATAAATATGTTATTGTCTATATCATAAGTTATATTTTCTGTAATATATGGGGTGTCATTTAATCTTTCTAGTTTTTCTTTGATGGTGTTTTTATCTGTTATTACTTTTTGAGCTTGTTCTATTATGGCACTTATTGTTGATACAGTATTAGTATTATCACTTAAGGATAGTTCTAGAGGTTTGTTAAGATGGGCTTTAATATTCCAAGATACTTTTATTTTCTTTTCTTTATAGTTTTCTAATGATTTATTTAGTTTGCTGTCTATGGTTTTTAATACTATATCTTTTTCTTTTAGGGATATTTTGTTATCTATAACTAGAGTATCATTTTTATTTAAGTGGTTTACTAATAGTCCTTTGGTGTTATATATTTTGTTTAGAATCATACCAGTGTTACTTTTTTTAAATCTAATGCCATCTTCCATAGATATATCTGTATCTAGTTTTATGTATATTTTAGATGGGGTTATTTTAGTTACAGTACCTAGTGGTATTCCTTGATGGTTAGGGCTTTTTTGATTTATTATGTTGTCTTTAAATAGGTAGCCTTTGGTAAAAGATCTATTAAATAATTTTTTTAGGTTGGTAGTTATATTTTCATCTATATTAAGTGGTAGGTTGTTATAATAGTTATCTATTAATGTACGATATATTTTAGTTACGTAACCTACGTAGTGTGGGCTTTTCATACGGCCTTCTATTTTTAGGGAGGTGATGTTACTTTTTAGAATTTGTTCTATTAGTGGGGTTGTGTTTAGTTCTTTGGTGCTTAAAAGATAGTCTTCTTGATAGGGAACTATTTTGTTATTTTTTAGTAGTTTGTAAGGTAGTCGGCATGATCCTACACAGCTACCTCGATTGCCACTTCTGCCTCCGTTTAGACTACTCATAAGGCAGCATCCTGAATAGCAGATACATAATGCTCCATGAATAAATATTTCTTTTTCTATATCGATATTTAGGTTGTTTATTTCTTCTAGGGACATTTCTCTATCTAGGACTACTCTTTTTACTCCTAGGGTTTGTAAGAATTCTATTCCTTCTTTATTATGATTATGGCACTGAGTAGAGGCGTGTATTTCTAAGTTAGGGAATATTTCGTGAACTAGAGACATCATGCCTATATCTTGCATTATTACGGCATCTACTCCTATTTCGTATAGGTATTTTATGTATGAAATAAATTCTTTTACTTCTTCTTCGTATATAATGGTATTTGCGGTTACGTATACTTTTACACCATATGTATGGGCATAAGTTACGGCATGTAAAAGTTCTGTTTTGTCAAAGTTGTCTGAATAGGCTCTAGCACCAAAGTTTTTGCCTCCTAAATAGACGGCATCCGCATTATTATGAATAGCTTGGTAGAGCATTTCCATGTTACCTGCTGGTGACAAGAGTTCTTTCATATAGCACCTCCTAATACATAAGATAATTATATAGCAAATTATGGTTTTTAACAAGAAAAAAGTTATCCTTGAGTGGATAACTTAGTAGTTAGTGGCTTTTCTTTCAAAGAAGCTTTCTTTGTGTTCACATACTGGGCATACTTTAGGTGCAGATTTGCCAATTACAATGTGTCCACAGTTACGGCATATCCAAATAGTGTCTTGGTCGTTTGAAAATACTAGGCCTTCTTCTATATTTTTTATTAGTTTTTTATATCTTTCTTCATGGCTTTTTTCTATTTTTGCAACGCTTTCAAATAAGTATGCAATATGGTCAAAGCCTTCTTCTTTAGCTTCTTTTGCCATGGTTTCATACATATTAGTCCATTCGAAGTTTTCACCTTCTTGGGCTAATTTTAGGTTGGTAAGTGTATCTTGGATAGAACCTCCTTGTAATAATTTAAACCATATTTTAGCATGTTCTTTTTCGTTATTAGCGGTTTCTTCAAAGATAGCCGCGATTTGTTCATATCCGTCTTTTCTTGCTTTGCTAGCAAAATATGTATATTTGTTTCTTGCTTGGCTTTCTCCTGCGAAAGCGGTTAGTAAGTTTTTTTCAGTTTTACTTCCTTTTAGTTCCATATTAATCCTCCTTTTGTATATATTAATTATAACATATTAATTTTTTATTTGATAGTATTTTTAGTAAAATACATTTTTTAGATATAAACCTTCTGGGTTTGCAGTTTTGCCACATAAGCGCCTATCTTCTTCTTTTATAATAGTAATTATTTCTTCGCTTTTTCTTTTACCCTCGCCTATTTCTATTAATAGACCTACCATGTTTCTTACCATATATCTTAAGAAGCCAGTACCTACAAATACTAGAGTTATTTTGTTTACATTTTTTAAGTCTCTTATTACATTTGTTTGAGATATTGTTCTTATGTAATCATCTCTTTCTTCATCTGTTTTGGTAAATGATTTGAAGTTATGAGTTCCTTCTAAATATTTCATAGCTCTTTGTATTTCGGTTACGTCTAATCTTTTATTATATTGATAGACGTAGTTTCTTTCTATTGGGTCATATTCTCCCATGTTAATTTTATATATGTATTCTTTACCTTTAGCGTTATATCTTGCATGAAAGTTATCAAGTACAACTTCTACTGTCTTTACGTAGATGTCTTCTGGTAATAGAGAATTTAGGGCTTTTTGTAGTTTTTCTTTAGTTATTTTTACTTCTAAGTCAAAATGGGCTTTTTGATTTAGAGCATGTACTTTAGCATCTGTTCTTCCTGAGGCGTATATTTCTGTTTTTTTGCCATCATTTATTTCTTTTAAGGCTTTTTCTAGTTCTCCTTGGATAGTTCTTACTTTAGGCTGTTTTTGATATCCATTAAAGTTTGTTCCATCATAGGAAAATGTTATAAAAAATCTTTGCATAGTTTTACTCCTTTATATAAGATTTATTTGTTATTACTTTAAACTAAATATTTAAGATAGTCAATAGTTTTATATAAATTATATTTAGATTATTTCTAGTAGTAAGAATATTAAAATACATATAAGTGTAATGGTATCTTGGATTTTCCAAGGGTTCATACGATAGTTAGTTCTGTTATTAGTATAATTATACATTCTAAGTGTCATGACGTCTGAGGTGGCATCAGATTTTCTTATGACGGAGGTAAACATTGGGATTATTAGGATGCTTATTATGTTTATTTTATCTTTTATACTGCCTTTGAAGTCAATTCCTCTTACAGATATAGCTTTAATAATGCGTTCTGATTGTTCTATTATACTTGGGATAAATCTGATTGCTAAGGTTAGCATTAAGGATATTTCTTTTACTTTGATAAATTTATTTAGTGGAGACATTATTTTTTCTAAGGCATATGTTAGTTCTGTTGGTGGGGTTGTCATGGTTACCATAATGCTTATTAGTACAATGTTAATTATTTTGTATATTGATAATAGGTTAGTAAATATATTTATTTTAAAGATTATATTGATTATGAAGATGAATATGAGTAGTATTTTTATTTTATATATACTTTTTATATATATTTTTATATTTATTTTACTTAATAGTAAGAGGGTTATGGTTATTGTTAGGCTTATTAAAAAGCTATATATGTTTTTTATTAGGATGCTTGTTATGGATAAGAGGATTAATGTTATTACTTTTAAGATGGGGTTTAGGGTATGAATATATGAATCTTTTAAGTAATATTTGTGTATTTGATATTTAGACATTGCGATACACATCCTTGATTAGTTCGTTTATATCGAGAGTATATGCTAGGTTTATGTTTTTGTGTTTGTTTGCATAATGGATAAATTCAATTATTGGGGGTATTTCGATGTTATTTTCTTTTAATAGGTCTATATCTTTTAGGATATTTTCTTTTTTGGAGGAAGTAATTAGAGTACCTTTATTTAGTATGATGATGTTATCTGTTACTTTTGTTATGAAGTTGATGTTATTTGATATGATGATGATGGTTTTGTTATAGGCGTTTTTTAGTTTTTTAAGTAGGTTAATTAGTGAGGTTATACTCTTATTGTCTAGCCCATTTGTGGGGTTATCTAAAAGTAGTATTTTAGGGTTTAGGGCTAGGATGGATGCAAGAGATAATTTTACTTTTTCTCCGTAGCTTAGATTAAATGGGCATTTATCTAAGTAAGTATCATCTAGTCCTACTATTTTAAGGGAGTCTTTTACTATTTTGTCTATTTTATTTTCTTTGTAGTGGAAGTTTTTTAGGCCAAAGGATATTTCTTTATATACTGTTGTTTGAAATAGTTGGTCTTGGGGATTTTTAAATAGATAGCCTATTTTAGAACGATATTTTTTTAACTCTTTTATGTTATTTATTTTTATGGTTCCACTGGTGGGGAGGATGAGGCCCTCTAGTAGGTCAAATATGGCTGTTTTGTCTTGGTTTGGGGAGCCTAGGATGGTGGTTATTTCTTTTTCTTTAAAGGTGTATGTGAAGTCAGTTAATATGTCTTTGTAGGATACGTTTTTATATGTTACCATAGTTCGTCAACCAGGCTTTCTATAGTTAGGTGTAGTTTATCTGTTAGGTTATATAATTCTAGGTTATGAGATAGTTTTATGATGAAGGGTACTTCCATACCTAGATTTTTTATTTGTTTAGGGTTTTTATATATGTTTAGGGGGGTATCATCTAGGTATATTTTAGATTTGTTTAGTATTATTAGGCGAGAAGAATATAGGGTGTCTTCTTCATTATGGGTAATTAGGATAATAGTTAGATTATATTCTTTTTGATAGTATGATAAGGCTTTTATTACTGTTTCTTTATCTTTTTTGTTTAGATGCTGAAAAGATTCATCTAGGAGTAATATTCTGGGTTTGTGTATTAAAGAAGATGCTATGGTTACTGTTTGTTTTGTACTTTCATCTAGGGTTAATGGGTCTTTATCTAAAACGTTCTTTAGGTTAAATAATAAAGATATGTTGTTTATTTCTTTTTCTATTTCATCTTTTTGATATTCTAAGTTTTCTAGGTTGAATGCTAGGTCATCTTTGACTGTTTCTCCTATAAACTGGTTATCTATTTCGTCTAGGACTACTCCTAGGGTTCTTCTTATTTTGTTTATATTTTCGTTGTTTAGATAGTATCCACATATTGAGATATAACCATCATAAGGTAGAAGGCCTGAGATGATTTTTATTAGTGTGGATTTTCCTGTTCCATTGGGGCCCATTAGTGATATGAAAGAGCCTTCTTGGATGGTTAGGTTTATGTCTTGAAAGATGGTTTTATCTTTAAATGAAAAATTTAGATTTTGTATAGTTATTATGTTATTTGCCATTTTGTCACACCCTTATCAATATATATTATATAGGTGTTTTTTATTTGTTGCAAGAAAAAAAGTAAACACGAATGTCTACCTTTGTTATTTTTGCATTAGTTTTTTAGCGGTTCTTACCATTTGGTAGGAATAGCCCATTTCATTGTCATACCATGCAACTACTTGGAGAAGCTGTTTTCCTTCTACTTCTAGTATGTTAGTTAGAAGACCATCTACTAAGGCTCCGCATGAAGTACCGATTACGTCTGATGAGACTACTGGGTCTTCTGTATATTTTAGGGTTTCGTTTGCATTATTTTTAAATGCTTCGTTTACTTCTTCTTTAGTTACATTAGTTTTTAATTCTAGTGTTAGGTCAATTACAGAACCATCGGCGACTGGAACTCTCATTGCGCTTCCTGATAATCTTCCATTTAACTCTGGAATTACACGGCCAATAGCGGAAGCTGCGCCTGTAGAAGATGGTACAATGTTTGTTGCGCATGCTCTTCCTCTTCTTGCATATATTCCTTTTTTGTGTGATACATCTAAGGTTACTTGGTCATTTGTATAGGCATGAATTGTTGTCATAGTACCTTTTTCAATACCAAAGTTATCGTTTATTACTTTTAATACTGGAGCTAAGCAGTTGGTAGTACATGAGGCTGATGAGACAATTGCATCATTTTTAGTTAAAATATCATCATTTACACCATAGACAACTGTTTTAGCTTCTCCTTTAGCAGGGGCACTTATTAGTACTTTTTTGGCTCCTGATTGAATATGAGATTGTGCAGAGGCAACATCTGTAAATTTACCAGTGCATTCAAAGACAATGTCTATATTTAGTTTTTTCCATGGTAAATTAATAGGGTCTTGCTCGCTGTATACTTTTATTTTTTTATTTCCTATTATAATGTGTTCTTCGTCATAAGTTATTTCGTTTTCTTTGTATCTTTTATGGACGGTATCATATTTTAATAGATATGCTAGTTGTTTAGCGTCAGTTAAATCGTTAATAGCAACAATGTCAAAGTCATCACTTTCGTTCATTATTCTAAATACTAGTCTACCTATTCTACCAAATCCATTTATAGCCACTTTTATCATATTATTTACCTCCTATAATTATATTGTAACAAATATTTATATTTAATACAAATAAAGATTATTTACTTTACATTAGTTTTCAAAGAAACTTCCTCCTATGAATTCTCTTAGGATAGATATTTTAGGTACATAGTCACTAGGTATTGGGAGAATACACATTAAAAATTCTATTAATCTTAAGGCAGTTAGGTATTCTTTATCATCTTCTTTTACAGAAAATAGAAGTGGCATTGCATAGGTTCTTAATACTCCTAATTCATATGCTAGGGAGGAGTTAAAGACAATATCTGCATCATCTTGGTATGAAAAGACGTAATCATCTTCTCCTTTTCTTACAGAGTGCCAGTTTTCTAAGGTTTGGCTTGGACTATATCCTCTAGTACGATTATCTCTTATTATTCTTCTTAATAGTCTGATATCTGTCATTTTAATTCTGTTGTCATTATCTATGTTAAGAAATGTTAATGGACTTATGTATATTTTATATTTATTCTTTTTAGGTATATCTTTAGTTAACACTTCATTTAGGGCATGTAGGCCTTCAATTATTAGGATATCATTGTTTTTTAGTTGAATAGATTTTTTGAAGAATTTCTTACCTTCGTAGAAGTCATATGTTGGTATTATTACTTTTTCTCCTTTTTTAAGTTTGTTAATTTGATCGTTAAATAGTTCTATATCAATAGCATTAATTGATTCATAATCTGGTTTGCCTTCTTCGTCTAGTGGTGTATCTTTTCTATTTACAAAGTAGTCATCTAGGGATAGGCTTATTGGGTTTAAGCCTAATGTTTTAAGGTATAATGCTAGTTTTTTAGCGGTAGTTGTTTTTCCTGATGAAGATGGTCCTGAGATTAATATCATTTTGATATCTTCTTGATTTAGAGCTATTTTTTCAGCGATAGAAAGTAATTTGTAATCTTGCATTATTTCTGATAGTTCTATTAATTCATTAGGATTATGATTGGTTATGTATTCGTTTAAATCACCAATGTTATTAATATTTAAGATACTACCCCATTTAGAATATTCTTTAATACTTTCAAAATATTTATCATGATGGGTATATTTTACTATTTTACCATTATCTCTTACGGATGGATATCTTAGTACAAGACCATGTTCATCGACGATAGATAAATCGAAGTATTTTAGTACTGATGTATCATTTGGCATATTGCCAATTATGTAGTTATATAGTCCATTAAATTTATATAGCGGTATATATTCAGAAGTATTATAGAATAGAGTTTTTGCTTTATCTTCACGATTTATTTTTTTAAAGTAGTCTATTGCTTCTAGTCGTGATGTTTCTATTTTTACAAAAGGAATAGCTTTATTTACTTTGTCATACATATCTTCTTTGATTAGAGATAGTATATCTTTGTTTATTGGTTTATCTATTTCACAATATATACCTTTATCTAGTGAATGTTTTATATTAATAGTAGTATCTTTACCTAAGATATCTAATATAGATGATTCAAATAGGTATGTAAGTCCTGATTCATATATTTGGTTACCTACTTTGTCATTTATATCTATTAGGGTTATGGGGCCATTTTTGGTAATAGTATCTTCATAGCTAATGATATGGTTTTTAAAGATGGCTCCGATTATATCAAAAGGATAATCTTCTTGTACATCATTTATTACCTCTTTTAGTTTGATACCTTTTAGGTATTCTTTTTTTATTCCTTTTTGAAATGTTAAAGTAATTGTGTCCATGTTACACGCTCCTTATATTATATATTATTATTTTAACAAAATTTAATTATTTTGTCACTTAGTTTTTTGTATATTTGTATTTTTTTTGACTAATATAATTATAGGTGATATATATGAATTTAATTCCAACTGTTATTGAAAGAAGTAATGATAGGGAGTATGCTTATGATATATATTCTAGGCTTTTAAAGGATAGGATTATTATTATTAATGGGGAAATTAATGATAGTAGTTCTAATAATGTTGTAGCTTCACTTTTATATTTAGATAGTTTAGGGCATGATGATATTAGTATTTATATTAATTCTCCTGGGGGAGTTATTACATCAGGGATGGCTATATATGATACTATGAATTTTATAAAGAGTGATGTTTCTACCATATGTGTAGGGATGGCTGCGTCTATGGCCGCTTTTTTACTTGCGTGTGGAAAGAAGGGTAAAAGGTATATTTTGCCTAATAGTGAGGTTATGATACATCAACCTTTAGGTGGAGCTCAAGGGCAAGCTACAGATATTAAAATACAGGCTGAGAGGATTATTAAGCTAAAGGATAAGCTTAATAATATACTTGCTAGTAAGACAGGGAATAAGTTAGAAGTTATTGAGAAGGATACTGATAGGGATAATTATATGAGTGCAAAAGAGGCACTTGATTATGGAATTGTAGATAAGATATTATAATAATTAAGAAAGGATAACTTTGTTTGATAGTTATCCTTTATTTACATGTATATTCGTCTTTAGAATCAAAATAATCTTTCATATCTTGATATTTACTTTTTATATTAAATATATCTAGTAATTCTTCATCTATATTAGTCATATCAAAATAATAAGTTATTTTACATTCGTTAGATGTTTTTCTATTTAGTTTGTAATCAAAACCGTTTTTTTCTTTATACATTTTAGCTTCTTCTTGGACTAAAGCACAAAGTGTATTGATGTTTTCTTTTTCTTTATTGGTTTTACCATAGTATTTCTTTATGTATTCTACTTTGTTTACTTTATCATTATCATATTTTACTATATAGGTAGTATTTTCTTTACCATTTACTATTTCTTCTTCTTTAGTACAGGTTAAGTTATTATATGTTTTTTTATTTTTAGTAGATAAGATTATTATTAATGTAATTAATATAACAAGGCATAGTGATATAAGTATTATTTTTTTATGTTTCATTTTTTAACAGCTCCTCAAGTGATTGCTCTAGTATATATATATTTTGACAGCTCATAAATAGTAAGACATAGTCTTTATATGGTAGTAACGCTTTAGCGTCATCTAGGGTTATCATTTTTGCGTTAGGAATTAAATCGCATATTAGTTTAGAGCTTACATTTGGATAGTCTTCTTCTTTTTCTCTACCTTTAGCAATATCAAGAAGGAATACTTGGTCTGCGAGTGAAAGGGATGATGCAAATTCTTTATAGAATTTGGCTACTCGTGAATAAGTATTTGGTAAGAAGATAGCACATATTTTTTTATCCTTGTATTTGTTTTTAGCGGTAGTAATGGACATATATAATTCTGTGGGATGATGGCCATAATCATCTATCATTATAGTGTTATTTACTATTTTTTCATTAAATCTTCTTTTAGCCCCTTGAAAGGTAGATATGTTTTTTACTACTTCTTCTTTAGGTAGGTTAAATTTATAGCATAGGCAGATAATAGCAAGGGTGTTTAAAACCATATGATTGCCAAATAATTTGATTTTAATATGGCTATATAGTTTGTTATTTATATAGGCATCAAAGTATGTATATTGATTATCACTTGTTATATTTTTTGCTATTACGTCGTTGTTTTCATTAAAGCCATAATATATAGCATTTTTTGTTTGTAATTTTCTTACGTTTTCATCATCACCACATAAGATAGCTAGATCTTTGGTGTTATTTATTAGTGATTGATAAGCATCTATCATATCAGATAGGTCCTTATAATAGTCTGTATGGTCTAATTCTATGTTAGTTACGATGGTATAGGTTGGGTCGTAGTTTAGGAAATGTCTTTTGTATTCGCATGATTCTACTACTAGGTATTCATTTTTAGTATTAGCATAGCCTGTAGAGTCTCCAATTATGTAGTTAGCTCCAATGATGTTGTTTAATACATGTGCTAGAAATGCAGTAGTTGTTGTTTTGCCATGGCATCCACTTACACATATGGTTTTATGTTTTTTGGTTAGTTGCCCTACCATTTGGGTATATTCATACATAGGTAAGCCTTTAGATATAGCTTTTTGCATTTCTTTATGGGTATTTTGAAAAGCAGAGCTATATACTACTGTTTCGTCTGTTAACTCATAAGAATTATCTGTATATATTTTGATGTTTCTTTCTTCTAGTGGTGTTTCAGTAAACTTATGTTGTTTGTAATCATCATAACCAATTACAGTATTACCTAAATCATGAAGAATTGTCGCTAAAGCGGACATTCCTGTACCTTTAATGCCAATAAAGTAATATTTCATATATCCTCCTTAGAATTCGCAGTTATTTGGTGTTCTTGGATATGGAATTACATCTCTTATATTTTCAACACCAGTTAGGTATATTAATAATCTTTCAAAGCCCATTCCAAATCCAGAATGAACGCATCCTCCAAATTTTCTTAAGTTTATGTACCATTCCATATCTTTAGTACTCATATTTAATTCTTCCATACGTTTTACTAGTTTGTCATAGTTTTCCTCTCTTTGACTGCCTCCGATTAGTTCTCCTGCTCCTGGTACTTCTAGGTCTACTGCAGCGACAGTTTTACCATCATCATTTTGTTTCATATAGAATGCTTTTATATCTTTTGGCCAGTTTTTTATAAATACAGGGCCATCAAAGTATTCAGTTATGTATTTTTCATGTTCTTTAGCTATATCTTTGCCATATTCTGGGGCAAATTCCCATTTAATATTTGCTTGTTTTAGTATATCTATTACATCTTTATGGTCTATTCTAGTAAAGGTAGAATTTAATAGTCTATTTAATTTATCTAAAAGGCCATTTTCCACATATTTATCTAAGAATACCATTTCGTCATGAGCATGTGTTAATACATATTTAACTATGTATTTTAGCATGTCTTCCATGATATCCATATCTTTTTCTAGGTCACAAAAGGCAATTTCTGGTTCTATCATCCAAAATTCAGAGGCATGTGTTTTAGTGTTTGAATTTTCTGCTCGGAAGGTAGGGCCAAAGGTATATATTTTTTTGTAGGCAAGGGCAAATGTTTCTCCTTGTAATTGGCCTGATACGGTAAGTGCCGCTGGTTTGCCAAAGAAGTCTTTGCTATAATCTACTTTAGATGTTGATGCTACTTTGTTTAAGTCAAGGGTTGTTACTTGGAACATTTCTCCTGCTCCTTCACAGTCTGATGCTGTGATTATTGGGGCATGAAAGTATACGTAACCATTATTTTGAAAATATGTATGTATGGCATGAGCAGTTACGCTTCTTACTCTAAATACGGCTTGAAATAGGTTTGTTCTAGGGCGAAGATAGGCTACTTCCCTTAAAAATTCACGTGAATGTCTTTTTGGTTGGATTGGGTAGTCTTCTGGGCAGTCCCCTAGTAGTTCTATTTCTTTTAATACTAATTCAAAAGATTGGTTTTCTTTAGGTGATTTAACTAATAGTCCAGTTACTTTAATAGCAGAGCCTATTTTAATTTTCGCTATTTCATCAAAGTTTGATAGAGAGTTATCATATATTATTTGTAGGGTATTAATTGTAGTACCATCAAACATATCAATAAATCCCATAGATGATTGTTTACGATGATTTCTTACCCAACCACATATAGTTATTTCTTTATCAATGTAGCTTTCTTTATATAAATCTTTTATATCTAACATAGTATCATCCTTTCTTTTAATAAAATCAATATGTAAGATATATATATTATAGTTATATATTTATAAAATGTCAAATAAAATATGTTTTTTTATACTGATGTTAAATTTATAATTTGTGGTAATTAGTACTTAAAAAAACAGTTTGTTTGTGGCAAACTGTTAGAATATTAGAAGTATATAGATAGTGGAAGTGAGTAGTTAAAAGGTTACAACTTGATTTATATCAAGATATTGTATAGAAGTTATAATTTATGTATGGGAAAATATAGCTATATTTTAGATTATATTCTTGTTATATTTTCTTATTAATTCTTGATACACATCTTTTGGGATCTGTTTTCATTAATTCGTATATTTCAGGCATCTTTTTTATTTCTTTTATAATTTCGATATCTTCTTCTGATATAGAGCCAACATATCTAGTTACTTTATCACTTACTACGTATAGTTCTCTACCTAAAAGATAATCAGTACTTACTTCAAAAATATCCGCTAGTAACTCTAAGGATTCTAAACTTGGAGTACGTGTTCCATTTTCATAACCACATACTGATACTTTGGTTACTCCAATCATTTTACCAATATCTCTTTGAGATAATCCACGTGCTCTTCTTAATTCTTTTACTCTGTTACAAACTAACATAATATACCTTCTTTCTTGTATAATAATTCCTTTGTTACTCTTATTGTAATATATTTGAATGTCAAAAAATGCAGAATTAACTAATAAGGTACTCTTTAACGTTAGTTTTTTTCTTAATAACGTAAAATTTGATGTTTTTTGACACTTTTTTGACATTTTTAGATGATTTTGTTCTATAAATTAATATGTGATAAAAGGAAGCAAATTATTCAGCTTCCTTTTTACTAGATAAAAAAGTAATTTTTTCAGCGACTAGTTCAGTCCTTTTCTTCTTACCATCTTCTTTTTCGATGATGGCAGTTTGAATACGACCACGTACACCTATTAAATCACCTTTTTTACAATAGGTAGTGGTGTTTTCTGCAACATTGGTCCATAGCGTGCAGTCAATGAAATCAGTGTCATATATGCCATCAGCATTTTTGTAATTTCTTGGAACTGCTAGGGTAATGTGAGTTTTCTTTCTGCCTGTTTCGGTTTCTAGTAGTTCTGGGTCTTTTACCAATCTACCTACGATAATTGCTTGATTAACCATATTTTCCCTCCTTCGTTTTTTATGATAGCAAACATGATATTAGTTTACAAATTGCCAAAATGAAATTTTAGTATGTGTTTTTTATACTAAAACTGCAAAAAAATACTAAAATTTATATTTTGGTAGTGTTTTTATATACTAAAACTAGCAGAAAAAAAGTAATTTTTTTTTGTAAAATTACTGTAAAATATATAAAAATAAGAAGCTTTGTTCGCTTCTTATTGGTATTCTTTGGATATTTGTTGGTCTATAGTGGTGGTAATTGCTTCTACGTATTTATCTTTGTTGGTTATTATGTTGGCTATATCATTTTTATTTATAATATAGCCTAGTTCGATGATGTAGCTTTCTATTCCTTTGTTAGAGTTATAATATGGATTAATACCTACATCTTTTTCACGGCCATCAACATAGCCTCCAGTTATATATCCACCTGATTCTCTTAACATGTAGTAATAGGCAGCGCCTACAGATATATTATATGGATTATCTTCTCTTCTTGCTAGTTCTTCTTTGGTAACTATTCTAGTATAGACACCATTTAGCATTTTGAAACTCATATTGTTAGAGTAAGATGTGTTTGCTTTTTCAACGATGCTATCTGCTAGGGTGCTGGCAAAGGTATAATCTATATTAGGGGGAGTTAGTATTTCTACTCCATGCATATTTTTATTAGCATGGCTATTTAGATGGATGGAAAATAAGTATTTAGAGTTATTTATATGGGGTATTACTACTCTTCCTATTTCATTATTTACGTTGTATTCTTCTAGGTCTATATCTTTATCTCTTGTTATTCCTACTTTATAGCCTAATTGTTCTAGTGATGATTTTATAGATAGGGCAACTTCTAGGGATACATTTTTTTCTAATTTAGAACTTCCTATTGCTCCTGAGTCTTTGCCTCCATGGCCTGCATCGATGGTAATATCATATATGTTGTTATCTTTATTTTCTTCTACATTAAGGGTTAGGGTGTTATATTTTGTATCTGTATTAATAGTTATTTTATTATTATATTTAGATAAGGTGTAATAAGTAATACTTGGATAAGTAGTGGTGTTATTTAAAGCATAATACTTTATGTTATTATCTTTATCTTTTGCTTTTATAAATAGGTAATGGGTAGTTCTTGTTAAATTATCTAGGTACATACCGGTGTTGATTTTATCTGATATATAGAATTTAGTTTTATTTTCTTCTTCTTTAGTTATTAGGGGGAGTTCTATTTCTTTGTCTGATACTATTGCTAGAGTGATGTTTGTATATTCATTAGTAGGTAGTGTTCCTTTTATGTTTAAATGGGTACCATATACATAATACTCTTCTATATCAATGGGGGTTTGTTCTTTGGTTATTGAAAGGGAAGTATTGTTGGCAGTGGTATTATTTTTATTATAGTAGATAATAAGTAATACTAGGGCAAGGATAATTGTTATGCTTATTAGCTTTTTTTTCATTTATTTTCCTCCTATATTTAGGCTAAGTAGGCGATTTAATTCAACGGCATATTCCATGGGGAGTTCTTCTCTAAATACATTTATAAAGCCCATTATGATTAGTTCTTTAGCTTTGTCTTCGGTAAGACCTCTTGATGTTAGGTAAAATAATTGTTCTTCTCCTATTTTTGAGACAGTTGCTTCATGTTCTAATATTGATGTATCGTTTTCTACTATGTTGGTTGGAACGGTATCACTTTTAGAAAGGTCATCTAGGATGATTGTGTCACATTTGACTGATGCTTTGGAATGATGAGCCTTATCAGATATTCTCGCTGTTCCACGGTATGTTGCATTGCCACCTAGGGAGGCTATTGATTTTGATACGATGTTGCTTTTGGTGTAAGGAGCTAAATGGATCATTTTAGCTCCTGCATCTTGTATTTGACCTGCAGTGGCACTAGCTACGGAGATACATGTTCCTCTTGCGTTTTTACCATTTAGTATGCAGCATGGATATTTCATGTTTACTTTGGCTCCAATGTTACCATCTATCCATTCCATTAGGCCACCTTCTTCTACAATAGCTCTTTTGGTTACTAGGTTATAGGTATTGTTTGACCAGTTTTGGATAGTAGTGTAACGACATTTAGCGTTTTTTAGAACGAATATTTCGACAACAGCGGCGTGTAGTGAGTCTTCTGTGTAAGTTGGAGCAGTACATCCTTCTATATAATGAAGTTCGCTTCCTTCGTCTACTATGATTAGAGTTCTTTCAAATTGTCCCATGTTTTTTCCATTTATACGAAAATAGCTTTGTAATGGTCTATCTAGTTTAGTATTTTTAGGGATATAGATAAATGTGCCTCCTGAGAATACAGCTCCGTTTAAGGCAGTAAATTTATTTTCATCATATTTTACTAATGTATTAAAATATTTCATAAATAAATCTGGATATTTTTTAATAGCACTGTCTGTATCTAAGAAGATAATGTTTTTCTTTACTAATTCTTCTTTCATGTTGTGATATATTACTTCACTATCATATTGTGCACCAATACCATCTAAATATGTCTTTTCAGCTTTAATAACTCCTAAATTATCAAATTCGCATCTTATATTTTCATTAATATTATCCCATTTATCAGTTAAATCATTTGCTCTTTGTTTGTAATATGTAATGTCATCATAATTTATATCAATTGTAGGCCCAAAATTAGGATTTGGTAAGCTATTAAATTTATCTAAGCATTTTAATCTAAAGTCTAGGACGTATGATGGTTCTTCTTTTATTTGTGATATTTTCTTTATTACTTCTTTTGTTAATTTCATACTACCATCTCCTCTTTATTAATTATAGCAAAAATAGTAAAAAAAAGATAGTATTGTACTATCCTTTTGTGTTATCTTTTAATAATTTTTCCATTCCATTCCATGTTAATGTGGCACATTTTTTGCGGGATGGTTGTTTGTATGTTTCACTATATACGATTGCCTCTTGTAAGATAGTTGGTTCGTATGGTTTTTCTTCTATCATATTATGATAGTTATTAATTATATTTATTGCTTCGTCTACTTTTTTACCAATTAGTAATTTAGTCATGATAGAGGTAGTTGATATAGATATGGCACATGCTTCTCCTTCAAAGCAGATGTCTTCTATTATGTTTTCTTTTAGTTTAACATATAAATCTATATTGTCTATACATGAGTCATTATTTGTATTTATTTTAATATAGTCATTAGATTCTGGGACTTTTTTGTTGTTTGGGTATTGGTAATTGTCTAATATTATATTTCTTTTTAAGTTATCATCCATATTATCACCTACAATATTTCTTGCCAAATGTTCTTACTATTTTTAAGTACGTTTATTAGTAAGTCTATTTCTTCTTTAGTATTATATAGAGCTAGGCTAATTCGGCATGTGTTTCTTATATTTATTTCATCTTTTAGTATTTTAGCACAGTGGTTACCTGCACGGATGCAGATATTATATTTATCTAGATATATAGAAGTATCTTGACTAAATACTCCTTTTATGTTAAATGCGACGGTTGGTCCTTGGGCAAATTCATTATATATTGTAATAAAATCTAGTTGTTTTAATTTTGATATTAGGTAGTTACGTAAATTTAGTTCGTATTCTTCTATTTTGTCTATACCTATATTTTTTATGTATTTTATGGCACTGCCAAGGCCTATTACTCCTGCGATGTTAGGTGTTCCTCCTTCTAGGCGAAGAGGGAGTGGTTTTAGTTCATAGTAACCGTTTTCTTCAAACAAAGAATTCATACCTCCTCCATAATTTAGAGGGTCTACTTGGGATAGAAGGTCATATTTGCCATATATAACTCCTACTCCTGTTGGTCCATATAATTTATGGGATGAGAATGTGTAGAAGTCTACATCCATATCAGATGCATCTACTTTGGTATGGGCTATGCTTTGGGCACCGTCTATTAAGACTGTGATGCCTTTTTTATGAGCTAGAGAAGTTATATCTTTGATAGGTCTTATATCCCCTATTACGTTAGTGATGTGAGCTATAGATATTACTTTTGTTTTAGGAGTTATTACGCTATTTAGATTAGATAATGATAGTTCTTTTTGCTCGGTAAGAGGGATATATTTTACTTTGATGCCTATACTTTTTTCAAGAATAAACCATGGTAAAACATTTGATGCATGTTCACTTTTGGTAATTAGAACTTCATCATCTTTAGAAAGTATTTTTTTAAAGTAGCCAAAGACTAGTAAGTTTATGCTTTCAGTGTTACCACTTGTAAATACTATTTCGTTAGGACTTTTAGCATTTATAAATTCTTTAATTATGTTTCTTGTTTCTTCATATTTATCTGAAGCTATTTGACTAATTTTATAATCTCCTCGGTGGGCATTAGCACAGTAATTAGTGTAATAGTCATTCATACTATCTAATACCACTTTTGGTTTAAAAGTAGTGGCTCCGTTGTCAAAATAGACAAGATTATCTTTAATCATGGGGAAGTCTTCTCTATGCATATTATCACCTCCAATACTTATTTATTTCGTTTAATATAATTTCTTTTAAGTTAAGGTCAAGGTCGGTATTTCCAATAAGAAAACCTTTAATTAATAATTTAAGTCCTGATGTGTAATCAATGCCTCTTGTACTTAGATAGAATAGTGATTCTTTATCAAATGTTCCAATACTGCTACTGTGAGTGGCAGATATATCTTTTTCATCAATATACATATTAGGTTTTATTATGGAGTTATTTTTATCCATTGTAATTATTTTGGTTGCTTGTTTGATAATACTATTTTTAGAGTTTTTAGGTACGTAACTATCAATAGTGAAAGAAGCGGTAGAATTATCTAGGGTGATACTTTTACAGATAATGTTACTGGTAGTGTTTTTACTATTATGTTTTACTATTATATGGTTTTTATCTATATTCTTAGTAATGCTACTGTAGTTATAGTTAATAGAGGCATATTCTTCATTTAGAGATATTATTACTTCTTCTTCTTTATTTTGGTCACTAGAGAAATTTACTACTTCTAATTTGGAGTTTTTGTATAGGTTATATTCTATTTTTGTTTTAGAGTTAGTGTTATTTGATAAAAGATAGATACTTGCAGTTTGACTACAAGGTATATTAATAATTAGATGTTTATATTCTGTACTTTGAATATTTATAAATAATTTGTTATTTGATACGTCTATGTTAATTATATCAGGGCTATCATTAGTTATTATCATGTTTTCTAGTAATATTTTATTCATGTTGTTTATCCTTGTCTATAGTATTTGTCTTAGCTATTACGTTAAGATATCCTTCTTGTTCTATTTTTTTAGCAAGAGTGGCATCTTTTGTTTGAACTATTTTTCCTTGATATAAAATGTGGACGTAGTTTGGATGTAGATATTCTAAAATACGTGGATAATGAGTAATTATAAGTATTGATGTATTTGGATTTTCTTGTTTATATTTAAAGATGTTTTCTGATACTATTTTTAGACTGTCAACGTCGAGTCCTGAGTCTAATTCATCTAATATAATTAGAGATGGTTCTAGTATTTTTAGTTGGAGTACTTCGTTCTTTTTTCTTTCTCCTCCAGAGAAACCTAAGTTTAATTCACGATGGATCATTTCTTTATTCATATGTAAATCAGTTATGGCTTTTTCACATTTTAGCATAAAGTCATATAAGCCAACTGGTTTGTTTAATTTTTCACTTAATGCCGTTTTGAGAAAGTCTTGATTAGATACTCCTTCTATGGCAATAGGGTTTTGCATAGCAAGGAATATTCCTTTCCTGCTACGGATATATGTTTCTTCATTTGTGATGTCTTCATCATTAAAAATAATGTTACCTTTAGTTATTTTGTAATTGGTATCTCCCATAATTATTTTAGATAGTGTTGACTTCCCTACTCCATTTGGTCCCATTACGGCATGAATTTCCCCATCGTTTATAGTAAGGTTTAAATCTTTTAATATTTCTTTGTCTTCTATTTGACAAGATAGGTTGTTAATAATTAATTTTGCCATTTGTAAATCACCATCTATATTGTAACAAATTTCTTGTAAAAAGTCTATATTCTATTAGTAGATATGTGGTATTAGCTATTAAAAAAATTGTAGGTTTTAGCTACAATTTAATATAATTCTAATGACTCATAAGTTTCTTTTGTTCTTAGACGTTTTAAAGCTCTTTTTTCTATTTGTCTTATACATTCTCCAGTCACATTGTATTTTTGCCCAAGTTTAACATATGATACTGGTTCTTTGTCAAAGCCATAGTGGAGTCTTAGTATTTTTTGTTCTTCTTCTGGTAGTGATAGAAGAAGTTTTTCTAGTATGGGTCTTAGCATGGTTTTAATTACTTGTTCTTCTATATTTGTAGTGTTATATGACTGACAAGGACAGTTTTTTTCTTCTTCGATGATGCGTTCTAATGATACTGTTTGCTGTTCTATAGCTTCTTTTAGTCTTTTAGCTTTAGAAGTGGTACTGCTTAGGTTATTTATAGCTTCATCTATATCAATAGGTAGACCTGTTTGTTTTAGGTGCTCTTCATTTAGTTTGTTATATCTATTTACTAAGTAATATATATTATGTGGTATCCTTATTGTTCTACTTTTACTTATAATACCTTTGCCTATTGATTGTTTTATCCAATATGTTGCATAGGTTGAGAATTTGCAATCTTTTTGGGGATCAAAGTTGTCTATTGCTTTCATAAGACCAAGATTGCCTTCTTGGATTAAGTCTAGTAAGTCTAGTCCTTTGTTTTGATAGTGTTTAGCTATATATACAACTAATTTTAGATTAGCTTTTATAAATACTTCGTAAGCAGAGTTGTCTTTGTTTTTTATTCTTTTAATTAGTTCTATTTCTTCTTCTTTAGTTAGAAGTGGTATGTTTTTAATTTCTTCAAAGTATTGATCTACAGATGTTTCTTTATAATAATTTTTATTTTCCATATTATTATTACAAATAGTCTTTAAGTTGTTTAGCTCGTGATGGAGATCTTAATTTTCTTAGAGCTTTTGCTTCTATTTGTCTTATTCTTTCTCTTGTTACGTTAAATTCTTTACCTACTTCTTCTAAAGTTCTAGGAGTGTCGTCTTCTAAGCCAAAACGAAGGGTGATTACTCTTGCTTCTCTTGGGCTTAATTTGCTTAATAACTCGCTGATTTTTGTTTTTAGTTCTTTTTTTTCATACATAACGTCTGTTTGTTGTTGACTATCATCCGGGATGAATTGTCCTAGAACTGAGCTATCATCATCTGAAGATAAAATAGGAGTTTCTAATGATACTGGTTCTTGGGCATATTTCATTATTTCTCTTACTTTTTCTGCTTCTAAATTTAGTTCGTTTGCGATGTCTTCGATTGTTGGTTCTTCTCCATTTAAAGCAGTTAATCTGTTACGAGCTTTTTCTACTTTGTTTATTGTTTCTACCATATGGACAGGTATTCTTATTGTTCTTGCTTGGTCCGCTATGGCACGAGTTATACCTTGTCTTATCCACCAAGTGGCATAGGTTGAGAATTTGTATCCTTTATCTACATCGAATTTGTCTGCGGCTTTCATAAGGCCAGTATTTCCTTCTTGAATTAAATCTGATATAGATAGACCACGATTTACATATCTTTTAGCAATAGAGAATACTAATCTTAAGTTAGCAGATATTAAGAGATTTCTAGCTTCTTCGTCTTTATTCTTACATCTTCTTGCTAATTCTTTTTCCTCTTCTATAGTAAGTAATGGTATTTCGCCTATTTCACTTAAGTAAAGTTTTAGTATATCTGTAGATGCAGCATTATCATTATATTCATATACTTTAGAGCTATTAAAGTCAATGTTATCTTGTATCTCATATACTTCTTCAAAGAATTGATGATATTTATCAAATGCTTCTTCAGAAGTAATGCTTTCTGCAAATATAGTTATATATTCTCTTACTTTATCTTTACCATATTTGTTCTCTATTTGTCTATAGTAGTCTTTAGTTAATTTTTTTTCATTACTTTTATGAATTAAATCTGCGACTATTGATATAATTTTAGTATCTTGTTCCATATTATACATCCCCCTTTGTTTTGTATTTGCTTTTCAATTTATTTAATGCGATATTTTCTATTCGTCTTACACGTTCTCTTGATAAGTGAAGTTTATCTCCTACTTGTTTTAATGACTCTGGTTCTTCATTGTTAAGGCCAAATCTTAATGTAATTATAGTTCTTTTCCTTTCTTTTAAGATGTTTAATGCTTCTTGTAGTTCTTTGTTTTCTAATTTTTGTTCTATTTGTGTTTCTATGTCTTTTTCGCTTTCATCTTTAATTAAATCTTTTAAATACACTTCATCTCCATTACGGATGATTGGTGTATCAAATGATGTTACGCTTTGAGTTACAGCTTTTATTTTTCTAATTTTATCTTCATCACAATCTAAGATAGATGCGGCTTCTTTATCTGTTAGACTTTTACCATTTTCGGCTTCATATCTTTGTGTTAGTATGTTGTATGATCTTAATAAGTAGGCCATATGTCTTGGTAATCTTACTACCCTAGATTTGTTTGTTAGAGCTATTGTTATTGCTTGCCTTATCCACCAGGTGGCATAGGTTGAGAATTTATTAGGCATATTTTTATCAAATCTTGATACGGCCTTCATTAGGCCAATGTTACCTTCTTGGACTAGTTCTAAGAAGTCTAAGCCATTGCCTAAATACTTTTTAGCGATAGAAACAACTAATCTTAGGTTTGAGGTAACTAGTTTTTGATAAGATGCTTTATCGGTATTTTTTCTTGCTAGTAAATCTTTTTCTTCTTCTTTGGTTAATAATGGATATATAGATATATCATTAAGATAGATAGTTTCTAGGTCACTAGCAACAGAATATGCATAGTTATTTATATATTCATTATCTGTATCTTTTAATTCTTCTTCTATAACTAGTAATTCTTCTAAGAATTTGTGTTCTTTTTCTAATTGTTTTTGGCTTAAGCTAGTTATATATAAAGAAACTGCGTTATTTATAGCATCTTTGCCATATTTATCTGATAGGTCTTGATAATGCTTTTTAGTTAAGAGACCTTTTTGGCTTTTTAGTTTTAGGTTTCCTATTATTTCTACAACATTATCAAAAGATATATCTTTTTCCATATTATTCACCCCTTTTTTTGCACGAATAGATATATTATCATAATTTTATGTTATTGTCAAATTATAAGCCTTTTAATCTTGGTATTTTGCTTAATTTCTTTAATATTTTGGTTTCACTTTTTCTTACTGCTTCATATGTACAACCAAATTTTTCTCCTATTTTTCTTAGGTTATGGATATCTTCTTCTTCTAAGCCAAAGTGTAGTTTTATTAGTTCTAGTTCTCTATCACTTAGAGTACTTAAGGCATAATATAAAGCATTTATAGTATCATTATTTTCTACTATGTTTTCTACTAGTTCTTCTTCATTATATAGAGTGTCTTCTATTTTATAAGTATCTGAGACTGGGGTCTCGATTGATACTACATCAAAGTCAGTCATTAGTGCATTATGGATTTTTGCTAAAGATAAGTCTGTTAATTTAGATATTTCTAATTCACTAGGCATATATCCATGTTCTTGATAGAAATTTAGCTTTGCTCTATTTATTTTTCTTAAGTTTTTAGTACACATTATTGTTTTTGCTACTACGTATTTTTTTCGTATTGTGTATCTTCTGATTGATTCTTCTACCCAGTCTTTAGCATAGCTTGAGAATTTTACATCTTTTGTTGGATCAAATGTGTATGTTTTTTCAATTAAGGCGATATTGCCTATTTGAATTAAATCATGGAAGTCTACACCACTTATACTATATTTAATAGCGATTTGTCTAACTAAGCGAAGGTTTGATAATATTAGTTTGTTTCTTGCTTCTATATCTCCTTTTTGCATTTTTATAGCAAGGTCATATTCTTCTTTTTTAGTAAGGATAGGAAGAGTTTTTATATCTTTTTCATATTGTGTATAGCTACTAAAGCTATGGTTGTCTTCGTTTTGTTTTTTTTCATCGTATTCATCATTAAGATACATAAATAATTCTTCATTTGTCATATTATCACATCCTATTCAATAAATTCTTTTAGTGATTTTATTTTAGATAGTTTTTTTAATGTTTCTTTTTCTCTTTGTTGTGCTGCTTGGTAGGTACATCCTGATAGATAAGCTACATCTTTTAATTTTAATGGTTCTTGATTATCTAGACCAAAGTGGAGTTTTAATTCTCTTCTTCTTTTTTCTGGTAATTTATTTACTGCTGATTGAACTTTTTCTATTATATCTTTTTTTACCATTATGTCTTCTATGTTACTTCCTTCTTTTTCTATTGTATCTTCTAAGGTTAGAAATTCTTCTTCGTTATTTTTAAAGCTATCTATTAAACTTAGAGCTGGTATGTTTATAATATTTATATATTGTTTTATGTATTTTAGACGATTTATTTTTATTTTTAATAGTTTTGCTGCGTAGTCATCTTGGATTTCTTCTCCATAGGTGGTGTAATATTCTTGATGTAGTTTGCTATATTTATATAATTCATCTTGAATAGACACGGGTACTCTTATTAGTCTTTGATTATTTTTTATATAACGAGATAGTGTTCTTTTGATAGCTTGTATAGCATAGACAGAGAATGAAATGTTTTTAGTGATGTCATATTTTTCTACTGCGTTAATTAAAGCTAGGTTACCTGCTTGAACTAAATCTAGTTGATCAATGCCCATTAAGGTTGGATATTTTCTTATTACATAGATAACTAAGCGAAGATTTGCTAGAATTAGTTTATCCCTTGAAGATGTATCTTTTTCTTTTAAGCATTTAAATAGATATTGTTCTTCTTCTTTGGTTAGTAAAGGAATACTACCTATATCTCTTATATACTGTGCATAACTGTTTACTTTAGCAACGTTACTTTCGTTTTGTAGTTTTTCATCTATTTCTTTAAATAATTCTTCCATACACTATTTCCCC
Source organism: uncultured Bacilli bacterium (assembly GCA_934096265.1). GTDB lineage: Bacteria > Bacillota_I > Bacilli_A > RF39 > UBA660 > JAEDMO01. Next base: position 45,542 of record CAKOLI010000004.1, read on the forward strand.
CTTCAGTTGGCTGTATATATTAACATATTTATAGTTTTTTGTCAAATTGCTTGGTTATTAGTCATATATTTTACTGGTGAATATTATTATGAAGATAAAGATAGGTATTCCTAAATGCTTGGCATATTATAGGTATAGTACTTTGTATAGGAAGTTTTTTAATTACTTGGGATGTGATGTTATTATTAGTGAGGATGCCTCTAGTGATATAGTTGATACTGGGAAAGCTTTTAATAGGAATTGGTGTTTTGTTAGTAATATTTTTATTGGACAGATATTTAGTCTTACTAATAAGTGTGATTATATTTTTTTACCTAGATATATTAATTATGGGAAGAAAGATAAGGTATGTTGCTATTATAAGGAGATTGTTAATTATATTAGGAGTATGTTTGTTAATGTTAGGGTGTTATCTTTTGATGTTGATTATCATAATAGTAAGATGGAATTATTTGGTTTTATTAAAGTTGGACTTATGTTAAGAAGAGGGCTATGTAGGAGTATTTTAGCATATGTAAGGGCTAAGAAGAAGGAAAAAGAGGTATGTAATAATTTAATTAAGGTTCAGGAGAATAAGATTAATAAGGAGAATAAGAAAGTATTATTACTTGGATATTCTTATATTATTTTAGATAATTATTTATGTGGGGAGTTAATTAAGGATATAAATAGAATGAATTTTACTATATTACAAGCTAATTATATTAATAAGGTAATTAGTAAGAGTTATTATAAGGATACAGTTAGTTATTTAGATAGTTTGTATGATAAGGAATTAATCGGGGCTATTTCATATTTAGAGAATGTTATATCTGGAATTATTTATGTTTCAGTTAGTGATTGTCCTATTTATAATGTTATTAATAAGGTAATAAGAGAAAAGAATTTAAGGGTTCCTGTTCTTAGTATTAATGTGCCTGATTATGATAAGAAGAATCTTGAATATTTTTTAGAAAGTATTTAGTCTTCTATTTTTTGTTTATATGTGGTATGATTGTATTATGATATGAGGTGTTAGATGATGAATAAATTTAAAACTATGGATGCGAATGAGGCAGTTAGTTTGGTTAGTTATAATTTTAGTGAGGTATGTGGGATATATCCTATTACGCCTGCATCCCCTATGGCAGAATTAATAGATTTATATTCTTCACGTGGGAAGGTAAATTATTTTGGTAATACGGTTAAGGTTGTTGAGATGCAATCTGAAGGGGGCGCGATTGCGTTAGTGCATGGGGCTTTACAAGGTGGTAGTTTGGCTACAACATTTACGGCTAGTCAAGGGCTTTTGCTTATGATACCTACATTATATAAGTTAGCTGGGGAGATGCTTCCTTGTGTTATTAATGTAGCAGCGAGGAGTTTGTCTACTCATGCTCTTAGTATTTTTGGAGATCATCAAGATGTTTATGCTACTAGAATGAGTGGTGTTTGTATGCTTGCTTCTTCTTCGGTGGAGGAGGCTTATCATCTTGCTAATGTGGTACATCTTGCTAGTATTAAGGCTAGTATGCCTTTTATTCATTTTTTTGATGGATTTAGAACTAGTCATGAGATTAATAAGGTTAAGTTAATAGATTATGATAAGATTAAGGATCTTGTTGATAAGGATGCTCTTAGGAAGTTTAGGGATAGGAGAATGCATCCTTTTAGGATTAATACAAGAGGTACTGCTCAGAATGATGATATTTATTTTCAAAATACGGAAGCTAGGAATTTAGATTATATTAGGTGTTATGATATAGTATGTGAATATATGGATAAATTTAATAAGATTAATAAGACTAATTATAAGCCTTTTAATTATTATGGTAGTAATGAAGCTACTTCTGTTATTATTGCGATGGGAAGTGTTTGTAGTTGTATTCTTAATGTTGTTAATGATTTGAATGGTCGTGGAGGTAAATATGGGCTTGTTTGTGTACATTTGTACCGTCCTTTTAATGAGGAGGAATTAATTAAGTGTATTCCTAGTACTGTTTTGAATATTGTTGTGTTAGATAGGTCTAAGGAAGCAGGTTCTAATGGAGAAGCTCTTTATTTAGATGTATGTTCTTCTTATAGAGGTAGGAATGTTAATATATATGGAGGTATATATGGTCTTTCTTCTAAGAATACTAATCCTTATGATATTAAGGCTATATTTGATTATTTAGATAGTGGTAAGATGTTTAATAGATTTACTATAGGTATTGTTGATGATGTTACTAATAGGAGTTTAGAGGTAGATAAGAGTTATACGATTAATAATGATTATTTAGAGATGATGATTTATGGTTATGGTTCTGATGGAATGGTTTCTACTTCTAAGGATTTACTTAAGATTATAGGAGATAATACTGATAAATATGTACAAGGATATTTTCAATATGATTCTAAGAAGTCTGGTGGAGTTACTCGTAGTCATATTAGATTTAGTAAGAGTAAGATACTTGCTCCATATTATGTTGATAGGCCTAAGATAGTTGTAGTTAGTAATGATAGGTATATGTATAAGTATGATGTTATAGATAATATTTTAGAAGATGGAATATTACTTATTAATACTAAGATGTCTTCTTCTTTGATAAATAAGACTTTTAGTAAGAAGATTTTAAGTATTATTTTAAATAGAAGAATTAAGGTATATACGATAGATGCTTATAAGTTAGCAGAGGAAGTTGGTCTTAAGAATAAGATTAGTACTTGTATGGAGATAGTTATTTTTAAACTACTTGGTATTATGTCTATTGATAAGGTTAAGAAGATTATGAAGGAATCTAATGAGAAGAGATTTAGTCATAAGGGTAAGAAGATTGTAGATATTAACAATATAATTGTGGATAAGGCGTTAGAATATTTGAAGGAAGTAGATATTAACAGGTATGATGTTGATAATGATTATAATTATCTTGATGATAAGAGGATAGATGGTAGTAATTTTGCTGTTATAAACAGGCTTAAGGGGGATATGTTACCTGTTAGTGCTTTTCTTAAATATAAAGATGGAATATTTGAAGGTGGAAATAGTAAGTTTGAGAAAAGAGGGGTTGCTGGTTATGTTCCTTGCTTTAATAAAGAGAATTGTATTCAATGTAATCAGTGTGCTTTTGTTTGTCCACATGGGGTAATTAGGCCATTTATTACTGATTATGAAAGAGATAATAGTATTAAAGCTCTACTTCCTAATATGAAGGATAAGTATTTTAATATTGGTGTGTCATATGAAGATTGTACTGGATGTGGAGTGTGTGCTTCTGTTTGTCCTGGTAAGTTGGGTAAGAAGGCTTTGACAATGGATATGTATGATAAGAATAAGTATAAGCAAGATGATTTTACGGAGTGTCTTAATAATAATATAAATAATTTATGTGATTTTAAGGTAGTAAATGTTCGTGGGCTTGGGTTTATTCCTCCTAAGTTTGAGTTTAGTGGTGCTTGTGCAGGATGTGGTGAGACTGCTTATATTAAGAATTTAACACAGATGTTTGGTAAGAATTTGATGATATCTAATGCAACTGGATGTTCTTCTATATATGGGGCTTCTAGTCCTTCTACGCCATATAGTGTACCTTGGGCTAGTAGTTTATTTGAAGATAATGCTGAGTATGGTCAAGGAATTTATATTGGATATCAAAATAATAGGGATAAGGTTAGAAAGTACATGTTAGAACATAAGGATAAGTTATTTAAAGAATGGTTAGATAACTATGATGATTATGATGTTTGTTATTCTATATATAAGAAGATTAATTATAAGAAGCATCCTTATTTAGAGTTATATAAAGATTATATACTTCCTATTACGATGTTTATAATAGGTGGAGATGGGTTTGCTTATGATATTGGTTTTGGAGGACTTGATCATGTTATTTCTACTGATTATAATGTTAATATATTGATTCTTGATACGGAGGTATATTCTAATACTGGAGGGCAATCTTCTAAGGCGTCAAATATGGGGTCTGTAGCTTCGTTTACTTCTTCGGGTAAGAAGAATTTTAAGAAGGATTTGGCTAGAATTGCAATGAGTTATCCTAATTGTTATGTTGCTTCTGTTAATATTGGATATGATAAGGAGTTTTATTTAAAGGTTCTTAAGGAAGCTTCTATGCATAATGGGCCTTCTTTGATTATTGCTTATGCTCCTTGTATTGAGCATGGTAATAGAAGTGGTATGGAACATAGTTTAGATACTAGTTATTTAGCTAGTAAATGTGGATACTTTTTGACTTTTAAGTATAATCCTGTAGATAAATCTTTTGTATTAAATAGTAAGGATGTGGATTTTGATTTATATGAAGAGTTTTTGCTTAAAGAAAATAGGTTTGTAAATACAGAGGATAAATCTTTATTAAAAGAGCAAAAGGAATTATCTATTAATAGGTATAATTATTATAAGAATTTAGAAACGCTTTAATAGGCGTTTTTTATGTATATAAATAATTAGTTAAAATTAGAAATAAAATGTATATTTGTTATGGCTTTAAATATTAAATCTTCATATAAATAAATAGGAAGTGGTAAAAGATGATGGATATTATTGTTAATCATTTTATTGAGATAATTATTACACTATTTAGTAGCTTTCTTATGTATATTTATAGAAGACTTAAAAAGACTCTTAATGTTATTGATATAACGAAAAACAGTGTGATAGAAATAATTAGGAATACTATTATTAATAAGTATTATTATTTTATGGATAAGGGATGTATATCTATGGTAGAAAAAGAATATATCAATAATTTATATAGAGAGTATCATAAATTAGGAGGAAATAATACTATGGATTCATTAATTTATGATTTAAATGAATTAGAGGTTACTAAAACCTGTAATTAGAAAGAGGGATGAATATGGATATTTTAATTACTGATACGCTTCTTAATGTATTGATGATTTCTTGTGTGCTTAGTGTTATTTTAATGGCGGTTATTCAAAAGTTTAAAGCTTTAGGAGTAGTTAGGAAGGAATATCAAATTTTTATAGCTAATTTATTTATTTCTTTTTCATTAGGAATTCCATTTTCTTTAGTTTTTTATAACTTAGATTTAATGTTGTCTATTTGGGTATGTATATTTGGTTTTATAGGAGCTCCTTCAATATATGAGGTGTTAAAGAAGCAAAATATTATTAATTATACGCCTAAGAGTTTAGATGATGTTATAGAGGTTAAGAAAGATAATTATATAGAAAGAGATAAATAGGCTTATTGAAATAGAAAAATTACTATGGTATTTGGTTATTATAGTAATTTTTTCTTTGTATCTTAAAAAAAATATGGTATAATGTTTATAGAGTAAGAAGGTGGTATGTATGAGTAGCCTTTTGTTTATGGGGTTATTACTTGTTTGTAGTATTTCTTTATATTTTTTATATAGATGGTATGATAAGGATGGTTTATATGTATATATTGTATTTGCCACGTTGATGGGACTTATTTTGTCTCTTAAAATAATTAAGATTAATAATTTTGAGGCAATTAGTTATTTCCCTATATATATGTCTATATTTATATGTATATATTTTATGTTGGAGAAATATGGTAAGAAAGAGATTAAAAATGCTTTATATTTAGTCTGTTTTACAGCGATGATTTTTATAATTATGCTTGGATATGAAGCGTTATTTATTCCTACTTTATCTAATAAAATACTTATACATACTAAGAAGCTATTTATACATAACTGGGGAAGTATTATTGCTTATGTTCTTATACTTATTTTTAGTATAATAGGGTCTTGTTATTTATATAAGTATACAAAGAAGTATTATGATCATATTTTTATTAATAGTGCTTTTACAACGATAGTAGTTCAATTAGTAGATACACTTATATTCACGGTAATTAGTTATTTTTTTACGCTAGGCTTGAATGATTTATTTAGAGTAGGAGTTATGACATATAGTTTTAAATTAATGTGTTGTATTTTGTATATGCCAGTTTTTTATTTACTTATGCATTTTAAGAAGGTGAAGAGAAGTGAATAATTTGTTTGTTGTATCAGAAATATTTATAATGTATTTACTTTTATATGTAATTAATATTTTATTTGGGAAGAAAGGAATTATGCTGTTTATAATTATTTCTGTTATGATGTTTATGTTGTTTAGTAATAGTTTTGTGAATTTCTTAGATTTTCCTTTAAATGAGGGAGTTATTATTTATGGTACTGGGTTATTTGCTTTAAATTTATTAAATCAAAAGTATGGAAGTAATTATTTGGAGAAGTTTATTTATGTTTTAATAATTATAGTACTTATGGGATATGGTGTTTTGGATTTGGTACATGGTGTTGGGATTAGTAGTAATTTGATAGATAGTACTTATTTTGATAAGTCTTTTGTAGTTAGTTTTAGAGATTGTGTTTCTGTTTTATTAGCTTTTAGTGTCAGTGCTAATCTTGGAAATTATCTTTATTATAAGGTTAAAATGAGAAAGAATAAGATATGGATAAGTAATTTAATTACTACTGTTATATGTGGATTTGTGGATACTTTTATATATTCTTTGCTTGCTTATACTGGAGGTATGGATATAATTAGTTTAGTTAAGGTTATTATTATAAATAGTATTGTTAAAATTATTGTTGGAGTACTAGGGACTGTTTATATATATAGAGAATGTAAGATTTAGGAGGGTATTTTATGAGGACAAGAAAAGATGAGTTAGTTAGTGATGAGTTAAAACCAATTATATGTGAGAAGTTAAAGGAAGCTAGGTTAAAACACAATTACTCACTAGAGGATTTAGCTAAGGCTCTTAATTATCAAAAGAATAGGCAAACATTACACAAGTATGAGACTGGTACTTTGAATATACCATATTGTATACTTTTTGATATATGTAAAATTTTTGGTATTGATGATATTCCTATCGATAAGGAGAATATTTCTTCTTCTGTTACTGAGAAGTTTGAGAAGAAGTTAGTTAAGAATTATATTAGTAGTACTATTAAAGATAAGAAGATGACACCTAGAATTGAAAAGATTATTAATAGGTATAAGAATGCTTCTTTTGAACCCGTTAATGCTTATAGTGATTTAAAGATTAAGGTTAATGATGATTCGATGAGTCCTGTATATTTTAAGAATGATATGTTATTTATTAAGAAGATGGATAATTATAATAATGGAGATGATATTGTTATTGCTCTTAAGAATGATATTCTTGCTGCGAGAAGGTTATATAAGTATCCTAAGGGAATTATTTTACAGGCAATGAACCCTAAATATCCAACGATAAATGTTAATATTGTTTCTAATGATATGATTATTGGCAAAGTTATTGGAATGATGAGGGATATCAAGTAAAGAAAATATACACATTGTTAGGGATGTGTATATTTTTTATTTTAAGTTTAAAAGATATTTTGATTTTATGAAGATATTTTCTAATTTTTCTTGAATTAGTTTATTGGTTTTAATTTCTTTAATTATAGTTTCTTTTATTTTTTTGATGTCATTTGATTCTTTTTCAAATAGATCATAGTATATGTATTTTAGGGCACTATAGTTACCATAATTCTGTAGGTCTTTTATTAGTTTGGTTAATTTGTTGCATCTTTCTTTTTCTTTTCGGCAGATTATTTTCTTATGTTCTTTTTTGTTAGTTTTTGTGTATATGAGTGTTTTTTCTGGAAGAGTTGATGCTAGTTCTAGGGCTTCATCTTCTTCTTCAAATAGTAAGCTACTTAATGCTTTGATATTGCCCTCATCATCTAGCATAATGCCCATTACTTCTTTGCCACTAGTTATTAAGAAGGTTTTATATGGTAGTTTTGTTTCTAGGTATAATTCTGTTTTGTTAGTTATGTCTTCAATGAAGGTTTTATCTATAGTTATGTTATAGTTTTTAATATCTATATATGTTTCATCTCTAACTCTAAAAAGTGGTATTTTTCTTATGTTTATGATGTTGTCTTCTATATCCCATTCATAGAATGGATAATATTCTTTATTAAAATTTAATACTATATCATATATATAATTCATATTTGTGGTCTCCTTTAATAAATAGTGTTAGTATTATTATAGATAATCCAATTATGCTATAATAACATTCAAATCTTCTAATTATAAAATTAACATATTCATAAAAATTATACCCAATTGATAATAGATTTAGATATAAAATGATATATGTAAATCCCACTACCATAAGGCCAAAGCCAAGTAGAAAGAAAAAAATACGGTTACCCATAATACCACCTAATTAATTTTATGAATAGATAGTAATTAATAACACATATTTATTCTAAATATTTATCAGTTTTAATTTCTACTTGATTTATTGCATCAAAGCGTTTAGAGATTTTGTCTGTAGTGATGTGGATACTTTCCACATCTTTTCCTACGGTTTCTATGCTTCTTGATAGTTTGTTCCATCTTTCTTTGTATCTTTCAAACTCTAGGCCTAGTTTGTTTAATTCTTCATGGATGATGCTAGTGTATTTATCTCTTTCCATGTTTTTAAGTAGTACTTGAATGACGGTAAAGGTTGATATCAATGTTGTGGGAGACGTTAGCCATACCCTTTTTTTATGGGCATATTCTACTAAATCTTGATGATATGCATTGATTTCCGCGAAAAGAGCTTCTGCTGGGAGAAACATGATTGCTTGGTCAGATGTTACTCCTGGTATTATATATTTGCTGCTGATAGCGTCTATGTGCTTTTTTACGTCTGTTTTGAATTGTTTTTCTGCGTTAATACGTTCTATGTTGCTTCTACCTTTGTCTACCATAATTTGATAGTTTTCAAGGGGAAATTTAGAGTCTATTGCAACTGTTCCTAAGGGAGATGGTGCAAATACTACAGCATCCGCGATGGTATTATTTGGGAATGTGTATTGCATTTTATAAACTTTGTCATTTACATCACCAAAGATACTGGATAATATATGTTTAAGGTTTATTTCTCCAAATATGCCTCTGCTTTTTTTATCAGTTAAAATACTTTGAAGGTTAACTATATCAACAGATAAGCTGTCTATTTTCTTTTGAGCTTCGTCTATTTTAGTTAGTCTTTGTAGAATATCAGTGAATGTTTTATTTGTTTTGTTAAAATTTTCATCAATACGTTCACTAACTTTATTGTTAATAATCATTAGTCTACCATCGATTTTTTCAGTTAGTTGGTTGAAACTATTGTACATACTTTTATTTATATCATTATTAAAATTACCTAGTTCTTTTATAGTATTAGTTTCTAGTTTGCCTAGTCTTTCGGTAATTTTGGCTTCATTAATGTTTTTACTTATAGAGATAATTACTAATATTATAAGAATTACTAGTAGTCCAATTATTATATATTCCATCATATTTATCACATCCTACTAATTAATTATAGCACGGATATTTGTTTTTGGATAGAGTTTTTAAATGTTATTTTTAATTATGAAGGTAGTTGTAATATTCACGGTATCCACCTTCTAGGCTTATGGTTTGATAGCCTAGAGTATTTAGATAATTTGATAGTATTTCGCTTTTTGTACCAATACTGCAATATAGGCAATATGTGGTATTATATGTTAGATAGCGAGATGGCATTTCTTTTAGGAGTATTTCAGGGATGTTTATTGCTCCTACTACGTGAGATTGATTATAGTTATAATTATCTCTTATATCTATTATTTTGATGTTAGGGAAATTGGATAGTTCATTAGGTTTTATTTTATTCATTTTATCACCAATATATTATATTAGTTATAATTATTTTGGGAAGGTTAATTTGTTTATTTTTTGTATTTATTAATATGTTTTTAGTAAATAAAAAAAGTCTTACAAATAAGACTTAGATTGCATAATGGTGGCTCCAACGGGAATTGAACCAGTGACACAAGGATTTTCAGTCCTCTGCTCTACCGACTGAGCTATGGAGCCAAAAAAATGGCGGTTCCGACGGGACTTGAACCCGCGATCTTCTGCGTGACAGGCAGACGTGATAACCACTACACCACGGAACCATGGTTGCGGGAGCTGGATTTGAACCAACGGCCTTTGGGTTATGAGCCCAACGAGCTACCAGACTGCTCCATCCCGCGATATATAAATTTAAATGGCGGAGGAAAAGGGATTCGAACCCCTGCGTCGCTTTCGCGGCCTCCCGGTTTTCAAGACCGGTCCCTTCAACCAGACTTGGGTATTCCTCCATGAGTTGGTGCCTAAGGTCGGACTTGAACCGACACGAGGGTTAAATCTCGCAGGATTTTAAGTCCTGTGCGTCTACCTATTCCGCCACTCAGGCATAAATGATTTCCTTTTTCATAAAGGACTATTTTATTTTATAACATTTTTTGTATTTTGGCAATACTTTTTTAACACTTTTTAACACTTTTTATTATTTATATGTTTTAAGTTATTAAAACAGAACTACTGTTTTGCAACTTTTTCAAAGAAAAAAGCCTCATACAAGGCTATATTTACTTAACTGGTGCCTCGTATGCGATTCGAACGCATGACCCTTTGATTAAAAGTCAAATGCTCTACCGGCTGAGCTAACGAAGCATTAATAATTATGTGGCTGCCTCGGCTAGATTCGAACTAGCGCGTGCCACAGTCAAAGTGTGGTGCCTTACCGCTTGGCTACGAGGCAACTTTCATGGTGGAAGGAGATGGAGTCGAACCATCGAACCCGAAGGAACAGATTTACAGTCTGCCGCGTTTGACCACTTCGCTACCCTTCCAAAAAGATGGTGCCGAAAGCAGGACTTGAACCCGCAACCTACTGATTACAAGTCAGTTGCTCTACCAGTTGAGCTATTTCGGCATTAATATGGTGGGCGATATAGGACTCGAACCTATGACCCCCTGCTTGTAAGGCAGGTGCTCTAACCAACTGAGCTAATCGCCCGATAAGGTCGTACTGACATGTACTAATATATCATTTGTTGCCGCTGTTTGTCAATACTTTTTTTAAATTTATTTATTTTTTTTTTACATTTTATCAGTAACTTCTTTTATTTTAGCACTAATCCAATCTTCTAAATTATTTTTTAATGGTTCAAAGCCACTTTTAGTCTCGGCCATTCTTTTTAATCTAGCTCCATCTTTTTTGTAATCAATATCTTTAATACTTAATTGAAGATGGTTGTTTTCATCATCGATTGATAAAACTTCACTGTATATTTTATCTCCTACGTTTACAAAATCCTCTATTTTTTTTACATATCCATATGATATTTCTGATATATGGATTAGTCCACTTGAATTATCCTCTGTAGTTACAAAAGCACCATATTGTTGTAGACCAGTTACTTTTACTTTGATAATTTCTTCTTTTTTATATTTTCTCATATTTTTTCACCAACTAAATTATATACTATTTTTATATTTTTTGCAAATTTGCTTGTATTTATTAAATTTTTCTTATATAATTTATTTGGTGATGAATAATGAATAATGTTGAAATTGAAATTAAAAAAGTATTAGAACGTATTAGACCTTATTTAAATAATGATGGCGGAGATGTAGAATTTTTACGCTACGAAGATGGTATTGTATACGTTAAGTTAGTTGGTGCTTGTAGTAATTGTCCTCATGCTATAATGACATTAGAACAAGGTATTGAAGAAGCATTAGTAAATGAAATTCCAGAAGTTATTAAAGTTATTAATGAAGATTAATATCTTTTTTATTTTAACCATTCTATGTCTTTGATGTTGTGTGTTTTTTTTAAGTATGTAAGAATGTCCTTTAAAAATTCTTCATACTTTTTTATTTTATCAATAATTAAGAGCATAGCATTTTCGTCTTCTATATCTTGTATTATATTATCAAATACTTCATAATAATAACTTGGATATAGTAATCTTCCAAATAGTAGTCTTGCATCATATTCGGATAAGGTTATGGTTTTAAAGTATAGTTTTAATTCATTATAGATATCATTACTCTTATTAAAGAATGATTTTTTTATATATTCACTTATATCTCTTGTTTTATGGTCTATGATTATGTTTATGGGGTCATATACATCAATTATATTTAAATTATTACTTATTTTTCTATGTGATATTACTTTTTCTTCCATAGCTTCGTTTTGATAATCACTTATAGTATCATTTATATATGATATGGCATTTTCTGTTAGTCCTGCATAGTAGTTAAAGCTTTCTACTAGAATTGGATGTTTTTTACCCATTTCTTTTATTTGATTTTCTAAGTAGTCTACTTTGGCTACCCATAGGTTACTCCAATTGCTTCTTACTAGTTCATTTCTTATATTTAGTTTATAGTTGGATAGGTATAGTATTTCTTTTAGTTTTAGAGGTATGTTTTCATTTATATTGATTTTAAGTAAGTAATATGGGGTCCCCTCAAGATAGGTAATGTAGTTATTTTCTTTATTTTTAATTATTTCACTAATTAAAATATTATGATATTTTAGTTCGTTTATGATAGATACATATATTTTTATATCTTCTTTACGGTCATATATTTTAAAGTAATACTTTTCATTGTTATAGGTAAAATTATATGTATTACCATTATTGTTTATATTTTGAGGCTTTATATTATAAAAATACTCGATAGTGTTATTCATAGGCATCACTCTTACAAAATATTATTCTTTTTAAAAAAAAATAATACTAACTTTGAGTATTATTTTGATATAATTTGTCCATTTGAGTATTCATTTTGCTTACTAATTCACTTATTTTTTTATAGTGCATTGATATTTTTTCTTTTTCTTCTTTTATTTTCTTTTCTTGAGCTTCTTTTAAAAGATTTAGTTCTTCTTTTTCTTTCTCTAGTTTGCTTCTTTCTTCTTGCATATATAATTCAAAAGACTTTTTGTTTGCGTTTAGAACTAGGTTAGTACTACTTATTTTATGTTTCATTTCATTTAATTGGCCAATTATGCCATTTACACCATCTACTTTTTTATTTAGTTCGTCAAATATTTCGTCAAAATTACTTAATACATAGCTTTCATTATCAGTCATATTATATCTTCTTTCATTAATATTTGTTTTTTCTTTGGATACTTCTTGCGGTGGAATTTTTTCCTTAGTTTGTAACTCGTTATATAGTAACCGATATTCTGTCCACATTTGTCTTAATGCATTAATGTTTGCCTTTACTAAGAGACCTTTTTCAATGCCTTTTTGTGTGTATATTACATTATTAATATTATTATCTATTGGTGTTATTTTATTTATGCTATTATATAATTTAGTTATTTTGTCTCGGTATTCTTCTTTGGTGATGTTTGGTAATTTCGGTTGGATATTTATTGATGGGGAATTGGGTTGAATATTTGCTATATTATTCATCATATTTTATCACCTGTATCAGTATATTTAATCATTTCTCTTATTATTTGTTTTAGTATTTCCCATTCACTATCAGATTTAATTTCGATTAGGTGTTGTTTGTTATCCACAGATTCTAGTTTGCCTATATATATTATAACGCTTCCATTTTGGTCTTTTTCGTTTTTGGTATATATTAGGTATTTTTGGTTATTACTTGGTATTTTGAAGGAGCAAACTAATTCTACTTCTTCTATTTGATCTAAATTATTTACTAGAGTTATTTGTTTCCCACTATCCATAGTTATTTCCCCTTTTTATTTTATACTATAGATTTTAACATATTTTTAATTAAATATATAGATATTATATTACTTTTTTTAGTACAAAATAACGACAATCATTGGCACAATTTTCTTTTATATAGGTATTTAATATATCTATATTATTAGTTTTGTTTACTTTTTTGTTTTTAGCATTGTAAAATCCTTTTAGTCGTAGTTTCCCATAGGCTATATCTCCTACTACATAGTCATATGGTTCGAAGTACTCTGTATATAAGTTTTTAAATTCTTCTATGTTAAAAGCATCTTTATAATTTTTTATTATTTCATATTTATTATTGTCTACTTCTATCATTTTATCAGTCCTTTAAGTAATCTATTTGAAAAGCTTCTATTTGTTTTTGGTACTTATCTAGTCTTGAGCCAGAGTGCCAAGTTATGTATCCACCTTTTAGGCCGTTGTCATATAGGGCCTTGATTTGAGCTTTTACTTCTTCGGCATTGTATTCAATGCCATTTGGATCTACCCAGCTTTGGACGTTATATGCTTGTACCCATGTTCTTACGACTGCTGGTGAGGTTGTGGTTTCTTGTCTTTTAACTACTTCTTTACTCCATGCATTAATTAAGTCATAAGGATGGTTCCATGGTTTGTTAATTCCATAGGCGTTGTTAGCGAAGTGGTCTGGATATGGCATTGCGCTGATTACATCTACAACGTTTGAGATAGCAGGCCAGTATTGGCCATATGCAGTGGTATAGTAATTATTTGATGCTTCTCCGAATACATCTACAGAAACGTAGGCATTTTTTTCATGAATTGCATCAGTTGCATAACGTAGGTAATTTTGAATAGCTTCTACTTTATCTTCATTGTAACTATTTTTAAAATCTATAGCATTATTTTTTTCTAATGATTGTGTTCTATCTGGAAATCTTACGTAGTCAAAGTTTATTTCATTAAAGCCAAATGATTCGATAGCTTCTAGGGCAAGAGCTACATTATAATACCATACGTCACGAGAATAGGCAGTTGGCCAGTAAGATCTACCTATTAGATATGGCTTTTTTGTGTTTGTGCCTATAATGGCGTTTTCAGGATGGTCTTTTACATAGTAGTCATCTTTGAAGACAGTTATTCTTCCAATGACGTAGAAACCAGCATCTTTAATTTTTTTGATGGCTTCTTTATATTCTTCTTTGGTATTGTTAGCATATTTATAGCTTGTTTTTGATATTTCGTTCATTACGCTAGAGTTATATGCAATTGCACCGTTATCTTTAATGTCAACTACAAAGGCGTTTATTTTAGTATTTTTAGCTAATTCAATATATTTATCAACGTTAGATATTACTTGTTTTGTATCGTTTAAATATAATGAATATACAGATTCTGGCATAATATTTGTGTCAAATTTTGGTTTTGTTACAGGATAGAAATCTAATTTGTTTACAGAGCCTCCTCCGAATAAATTCTTTATTTTAGAATGTTTTTCTAATGCATAGGTTTGGGTGGCTTCTTCACTTGTTAGTGTGGTATATTTAGCATAAACATAGCCTTCTTTGTCATTGTATTTTACTTTATACATATGGATATTGCCTTCTTCGTCAAGACTATCGTATGAGGTTACCATTAACTCCGTTCCTTTGGTTAAGTTTTCTATTATTTTTATGTCATTATAGTTATTTAATAGTACTGTTGGTGTTCTTACAAAGACACGTTCTTCTTTAATTAATTTGTTGTTGTCACTAGTAATATTTTCTTTATTTACATAGTATGGTTTTTTATTTACGGTTATTTGGTAGTAATTTTTATCTTCTTTATGACGTTTATTTTCGTTTACTTGTATCTTGCTGCCACGTGAAATTGTACTTTGTTCTTTTAGTGACTCATCATATAATGATACTTTATTAGTATTTGAAGTTATGTACATTGTTTTATCTTTGGTAAATAATTTTTTGCCTGCATAAAATATAAGCATACCTATACCAAGTAATAGGAGTAATATTAGTAGTATTTTGCCTATTTTCTTAGTACTAATTTTTTTTCTTTTTTGCATTGTTATTTCTCCTTATCTTTATATTAAGTATATCAAATTTTTGTTGTTTTTACTAGCAATATTTGAAGTACTCATTAAATTTTTCTTCATCTTCTAAGGTGGTTGGTTCTCCGTGTCCTGGGTATATTGTTGTTTCTTTAGGATATTTTTTTATCTTCTTTATACTTTTTACAAGAGCTTCTTCATCGCCTGTTGGTAGGTCACATCTTCCAAGTCCATCTTTGAAGATAAAATCTCCATCAAACATAGATTTTTCTTCTTTAAAATAAAATGTTATTGAATCACTTGTATGGCCTGGTGTGTAGATTACTTCAAATGAAAAGTCTTTAATTGTGCATGGGCCTTCTTGTAATGAAGACTTGTCATATACCTTGGTATTATAATTTTTTAATATTTGGTTTAGTGCCCCGGTGTGGTCAAAATGATTATGAGTAATTAGTATTCCTTCTAGTTCGTTTTCTTTTATATAATCATCTATTTTGTAGTATTCATCACCTGGGTCTATTATTAAAATTTTGTTATTTTTCTTTAGGATATAACAATTGGTTTTTAGCATTCCTACTTTTAAGTTAATTATTTCCATATATACCTCTTTTCATTATATATATATTATAGCACTTTTTGGTATTTTTATAAAATAAATATACACTATATGTTGTTATTTTAGTTATGATGTACATCATGGGCAATTTTATGATTTTTTTTAAAAAAAAGTCTTGTCAAATAAAATATAATGTGTTATTATTATATTGCTTGTTTTGGCGAGATAGTTCAGTTGGCTAGAACGTTCGGTTCATACCCGAAAAGTCGGGGGTTCGAATCCCTCTCTCGCTACCATAAGGAATTCTGCTCGAACTTTTATGTTTGAGTTTGATAAATAACTAATTCAGAAATGGATTAGTTTTTTTGTTGTTAAAAACTATCCTAGAAGAAAGGGTGGTATTATGGTAAATATTATTAAAGAAGAATTACCTATTTGAAGAATCATTAAGAAAAAAATTAGAACTAATATGTGAGTTTGCAAAAATAAAATAAAATTATATAATAATGAATTAATGATGAGTCAGTAGTATTTAGACTTTACTAGATACTATTGTCTCTTCTTTTTTAGTAAAAGGAGTTGAAGTAATGATAAGATATAAACTTTAACTAATACATTAGTTAATGCAAACGAACAACTAAAAGATAAGAATAATAAGATTAAAACTCTTACTGAAAATAATGAAGCACTTGATTTAAGAGTTAAGACTTTGAATGATACAATTAAAGAGAAAGACAATGAAATATCATTTTTAAAATCAAAAATTCACGATTTGAAAAACACTCTTGAATATTGGAAAATTAAGTTTGAAAAACTAATATCATTCTTACATGTTAAACTTCACAGTTGGTATGATAAAGATGATAAATACATTGATGTATTTAATGAAATGTATGATGATAATATATTAGATGATGATGACGTTGAAGAACTAGATTTAAGTAAAGAAAAAGATGATTTAGAACGTTAAAATTGACAAAAATGGACTTATATGCTATCATATAAGGCATTCAAAGGAGGGTCTTTGTATGATAATTACAAATAGAATAAATACACATTTTACTAATTTAATTGGTGATGAAAACTTTGCTAATGCTTATTTTTTAAATAAATCAATAGATGATTTTAGTGTAGAAAGATTACATGATCTTGAAAAAAAATATGATTCTGCAAGTAAAAAATACAATTTTGTAGTGCAATTATTATCAGTTTCCAAATTTGTTGGTATTGATAGCTTAATTAAAAAATCTGCATTAAGATTAGAGAAAGAACGCAAGAGATTATTTAGTGCTAAAAATGAGTTAGAAGTATTTGAATCTAATTTAGCTTACCTTATCCTATCAGAAAAAATTGCATTTCCAGATGAATTAGGATTTTCTAGTGAATATGTTAAAGAATTATTAACAAATAAGAAAAAAGAAGTTGAAAATTCTACTGTTGAATATTCTTATAATGAATCAACTGGTAGAACATATGAAGTTATTAATGGTAAATATTATGCACTATCGCATACGCCTCGTGTAGTAACTGATAAGTTAAGACAAAATAGACAACAAGTAGTTGGTGAAAAATCACTAATAATAAGATAATTATAAAAGAAATAAATAAGGGCTAGTAAAGATTAATTAATAAGAAATACTATGCTCTTTTTTGATGTAGGAGGAATTCTTAAATGGAAAGTAAAATTGATGAATTAATTAAAAGTATAGATAGACTAAACTCGTTTTCGTGGGGAGATATAATAAGTTTAGTCGCTCTTATTGGTTCATGGATAACTATCTTTATTTTGCTTAAAGATAAGCATAATGAAAATAGACCATATTTACAAGTTACATTTGAATTAGTAAGATCTAATCTTACATGTGTAGTATTAAGAAATGTTGGAAAGGTGCCATTAGTTTTAACACATATACATTATGATGAAGATTTTATAAATCAATTAGATGAAAGAGACAAAAAATACTTAAATGATAATACTGTAAATAACTTAACTATTTTCCCTGGCAAAGAATGGATTGTTTGCTTAGGAGTTATTGTTCCTGATATATTGAATAAGTTTGAATTGAAAAAACTTAAAGTTAATTATGAATACAAAAAATTAAATGGTATTAAAACATTTAAAGAGAATACTGAAATAGATTTCGAACAATATTCTAGATTTTTAGTTTATATTTCTGAAATTGATGAATTAAAACAAGTTAATGAAAAAATAGAAAGAACATCTAAAAATATCGAAAAAAGACTAAAAAATATTGAAACTAGCATTGTTCAGTATCATAATATCGAAGATACATTTTTAAAAACAGTTGCTAATGGTTTTATAGAAAAAGATAAATAATTTTATAAAGTAGATAAAAAAATGTTACAATAACAGTTTTCTATGTTATAATTATTTTAATGATTAGTTGTTTATCAACTATTCCTAAGGTTTCGGATATACTATTTGTCCGTACCATAAGAATATTTGCTTATATTTTTGAGCTTGATAGATAACTAATTCAAAAAGATGGATTAGTTTTTTTGTTATTGTAGATATGTTAGAAAGATTTGCGAAAATGCAATATGATATTGGTAGAGTTTTAATCGTTTTGATGATATTATTTTTTTAGGGAGGATAAATTATGAGTTTAGGAAATAATATTGCAAATTTAAGAAAGCAGATAAATTTAACGCAAGAGGAGCTTGCTTGGAAGGTTGGTGTTACAAGGCAAACTATTTCAAAATGGGAACTTGATGAGGCAACGCCTGATGTTAAGCAAGCGAAGATATTTCTTTTATATTTAATGTTAGTTTAGATGAGTTAACAGATAATAATATAGATAGTGTTTTGATAAAAAAGGTCAGTAATACAGAGAAGCTTGCTGGTATTGCAATAAAAATTCTTGGTGTAGGGTTAATTGTTTTATTTTGATTTTAATATTACTGGTGGTAGTATTTTGTATGATAGATTAGTATTAGGTATGATGATAGTAAAAAAATGGTTAAGTGTGTTACTTAATCATTTTTTGCATTTCTCTATTTATTTCTCTTTCTTTTATTGTACGGCGTTTGTCATATAGTTTTTTACCTTTTGCGAGTGCGATTGTGACTTTTGCAAATGGGCCTTTAAAATATATTTTTAATGGTATGATGGTGTAGCCTGATATTTCTGTTTTATCTCTTAATTTATATATTTCTTTTTTGTTTAAGAGTAATTTCCTAGTACGAAGTTCTTCATGGTTGAAGATATTACCTTTTTCATAGGAAGAAATATGAGCATTTAGTAAATAGGCTTCGTTATTTTTTATAATGATATAGCTATCTTTAATGTTTGCTTTGCCCATTCTTAAGGATTTAATTTCTGTTCCCTTTAGGGCAATTCCCGCTTCTAAGGTTTCTTCTATCTCATAATCGAAGCGAGCTTTTCTATTTACTATTTCCAAGTTATCACCTAGCTTTCGTTTAATGGCTTAACAGATATGGTTTCATCGTACATTTTAACAACGTTTTTGTATCTGTTGTATAGTTCTTTATAATTTTTATTGTAGCTTGAATTCATTTGACTAAATGGAATTACTTTATATCCTTCTTTAGATGAATAGTGTGTATATAATAATTCGTTGTCTAAATTTTCTAGTTTTATAGTTGTTTGATTATTTTTTACGGTTTTAACTATATCTATGCTTGTCATTAGTCCTATTTTTTTGTTGTAATATGAGTCTGATGACTGTGCAGAGATGAAGTTACCTAGTGAATATATAACTAATGTATTATCTATGTATTCAATAGGGTTTATAATATGTGGATGATGGCCAATTATAATGTCTACACCTAGATCTGCAAGAAACTTAGCTTGTTCTTTAGGATTTTTTCCTTTTGGGTATTTTGTCCATGGTTCTGCAGAGGGATTATTGAAACTGGTTACATCTTTTCCCCAGTGCATAGATACGATGACTACATCTGCTTTATCACGAACAGCTTCTATATCTTTTTTTGCTTGGTCATAATCAAATACATTTACTAAGTATTCTTTACCGTTTGGAAGCACATTGCCATTTAGGCCTTTGGTATAAGCTAGAAAAGCATATGTTATACCGTTTTTTTCATATATTTTAGTCATATGGCTTTCTCTATCTTCAAAGGAATTATATGTTCCTTGAGCGTATATTCCATCTTTTTCTTTACTTAACCAGTAGCTTCTGGAATTTAGGATGCCTTTTTCTTTTTTATCATAGGTGTGGTTGGTTGATGTGCTTACTAGGTTAAAGCCCGCGTCTATGAAGGCGTCTCCGACTTCATATGGAGAATTAAAGTTGGGATAACCAGATAAGCCTAGTTCTGTTCCTCCTAATATTGTCTCTTGATTATAAAATGCTAGGTCGTAGTTACTTACGATTGGTTTAATTAAAGATAGTTGTTTAGTGCAATCGTATTTTTTTGTTTCTTTGTTATAGCAATCTTTATATACTCCATCATGATATAGTGCGTCTCCTACAGCGATTAAGCTTAGCCGATAGTTTTTTTCAAATTCTTTTACATCGTATTTAATTGTAGGAGATGATGGGAAATTATTATTGTTTTTGTTTACAATTATGTAGCTTGTGTATCCTAAGCCAACTGAAAATATAGTTAGTAATAATCCTGAGGTTATTAATTTTATTATATTTTTCCTTCTTCTTCTTTTCATTAATGAGCCTTCTTTATTTTCTTTTTAGTTTTATTTTTGATTTTGTTATGGTGGTCTTTACTTTTTGTATCTTTATCTTTAGATAATACCATGAAATCAACTGTTGATGTATCTTTGGATGCACCAATTACTTTTACATCGACTCTATCCCCAAAGCTAAAGCAATTAGATGGTTTTTTACCTCTTAGTGTTAGAGTATCTTCGTTATAATCATAGCTGTCTTTGGGTAAGTTATTTATTTTTGCTAAGCCTTCTACGGTATTATCTAATTCAACAAATAGTCCAAAATCGTGTACTCCACTTATTAGTCCATTGTATTCTTCTCCAATGTGTTTTTCCATGTATTCAGATTTTTTCATTTTATCAACATCACGTTCGAAGTCTTCTGATGCTTTTTCTCTTTCAGAACAATGTTGGGCTAAAGCAGGTAGGCGTGTTTCCCATTTGGCAATGGTTTCTGTATTTAAATTATTCGCATAATCTTTTACTAATCTGTGTAATATTAAGTCTGGATATCTTCTTATTGGAGAGGTAAAATGGGCATAGCATTCACTTCCTAAGCCAAAGTGTCCTATGTTATAATCAGTGTACTCTGCTTTTCTTTGGGTTCTAATTGCCATTTTATTTAAAATTGCACTTGCTTCATGCTTGTTTATTATCGATACTATTTTTTGGAAATCTTCTGATCTTATTTCATGATTTCTTTTCTTTATACCTGTAATAACGACGCCACGGCTTGCAAGGAATTTGATAAACTTATCAAATTTTTCTTCTTTTGGTACATCATGGACACGGTATATTCCAGGTAAGCCTTTATAGAAGATATCCGAAGCTACAGTTTCATTAGCCGCAATCATAAATACTTCGATTATTTTTTCGCCTGTGCCTTGACTTCTTCTTTGAATTGATACTGGTACGCAGTTTTCATCAACAATTATTTTGCATTCGTCTGTTTCAAACTCTATGTAACCACGAGCTATCATTTTGGCTTCTAATTTATCCGCTAGAGTCTTCATGAGTCTAAGGCTTTTTACATATGGAGCATAGTCAGGGTCTATAATATTTTTATCTAAGATGTCATTTACTTTGTTATAAGTCATTTGTATTCTACTTTTAATGATACTTTCAAATATTCTATAATCTACTATTTGACCTTTGTCATCTATTTCCATGCGAGCACTTAAGGTTAGTCTTATGGTATTTGGATTTAGGCTACATATACCATTAGATAATTTAGGAGATAGCATTGGTACTGAGCCACCTGGAAAGTATACGCTGGTACCTCTTGCACAGGCTTCTTTGTCGATTGCACTGTCTTCTTTTACATAGTAGGAAACGTCTGCGATAGGGATAGTTAGTTGGTAGTTATTATCAGGTAATATTTTACAGCCAACAGCATCATCTATATCTTTAGTATCATCGCCATCTATAGTAAAAATTTCTTCATCAGTTAAGTCAACTCTTCCTCTTTCTATTTCTTTATCAAATACTTCTTGTGTTACATAACTAGGAATTTTTTTTAACTCTTCTTCTACTTCTTTGGAGAAACCATTATGGAATTTATATTTGTAAACATATGCTAAAATATCATCACCAGGATTATTTTTATGTCCAGTAATTCTAATTATTTCTCCTACGTATCCACGTTTGCCTTCGATAGGTCTTGCTATAACGTAGTGACCTGTTACAGCACCATTGGTGTAATCATCTGGTATTAAAATATCGCTTGGGCTTTCTTTTTGTCCTAGTCTTTTTACGTAGTTTTTACCATTTAAAGTGTAAAACTCTCCTACAATGTCTTCGATGTTACGATTAAGGATTTTGATTACTCTAGCATGGTTTGGGTTTCTTTTGTCAAGTTCTAATGCAACTAAATCTTTAGATATTGCACCACCTGTGTATTTTTTATCAATAAATAAATCTTGACTGTATCCATCTACTTTGGCAAAGCCATTTCCCGTGGATGTTAGAGACATAACTCCTTTTAGTAAGTGACTGTCTTTAAATAGGACGTATTTATTTTTTTTGGTGTAATAAACAGTTCCATCTGCACACATTTTGTTAAGAGTCTCTGTAAATTCTTTAACCTCTTCTTTTCCTTTTAGTTTTAACTTATCGTTTAATTCTTCGATGGTTAATGCTCTACCATCATTGTTTTCAAAAACTGAAACTATTTTTTCATTCATTGTTCTACCACCTACTATAAGTATAAACTATATTTTGTAATAAAGATAGTACTTGACTATAAATTTGACAAAAAAAATCATAGAAAATTCTATGATATAAGTAATATTTCTATAAAGATAAAAATAAGCATATTACAAAGAAAGCGATACCTACTAACATAGTTAGGTTGCTTATAAATAATTCCCCACCTCGTTCTTTACGATTTTGGAATAAATCAGAATTGCCTCCTTGGATTATTTGAGAAGCTGCTTCTGCTTTGCTACTTTGTAATAGGACTAATAAAATTAATAAAATGGATACAATTATTAATAGTGTTTCCATAGCATCCTCCTTCACTAAACAATATATATTATAGCATATTTTTTACGATTTCAACATAAAATTTACAAAACTCTTAGTTTTTATGTAAAAATAGTTGACAAATTCAAAAAATATGTGCTATAATTTTTCTTGTCGATGGGGAATTAGCTCAGTTGGCTAGAGCATCTGCCTTGCACGCAGAGGGTCAAGGGTTCGAGTCCCTTATTCTCCACCATTTTTTTATTCGGAAAGTGGCTCAACTTGGCAGAGCATCTGGTTTGGGACCAGAGGGTTGCAGGTTCAAATCCTGTCTTTCCGACCATTTATGAATTTTACTCCATCTTTTTGGAGTTTTTTTATTGCTGTTTGGAGGAATTTAAATATATGGAAATATAATTTGGGATTTAGCGGGTTCTATTTATGAGTATGAGCAAACAAAAAAGGTTAGTCCTGTAATTGTAGATAAATTAATAACAAAAGATTCTTTTATTAGTGATGATACAATATTAACTGTTGCTATAACAGATGCTATAGTTAATCATAGGGAATATGGATTAAAGTATGAAGACTTTGTTAAGCCTAGTATGCCTTATTTTGAAAAGACTTTTTCGCCTGGTTTTATAAAATGGGGGGCACGGTAGTTCTTTTCTCACAAAGTTGTGGAAATGGTGATATGATGAGAATGGCTCCTGTAGAGTATTTATTTAATACATTTGATGAAATTGAAGAACAATGCCGACTAGTGACTATGCCTTCTCATAATAGTAAGGAGGCTATAGATTGTGCTACTCTTGTTGCAAAGATAATTCTTTTGGCTAGAAAGGGATATTCAAAAGAAGATATTATACATAAACTAAATATTGTACTGTGTGAAAAAGAGATTAAACAATTTAACTATACTTGTTCTTCTACAATAGATGTTTGTTTGTATGCATTATTTACTACTGATAGTTTTGATTCTGCTAATTTGAAGGTGTTATCATATGGAGGAGATGTTGATACTAATGCATATATTGTCGGTGGAATGGTAGAAGCAATGTATGGAATAGATGAGCAATATATAAAGAAAGTTAATAAAATAATACCAGAAGAGTTTAAAAAAGTACTTAAAAGAGTGTATAAATGTTTAAAATAATTTTTATGTAATAGTGATTGTTTTTTGTTATTTTTATTTTCTTTTATAATTTTTTATGTTACAATCTTAGTATAAGGTGGTGGCAATAATGAATAATAAAAATAATACAGGTAATATTGGTCTTAGAGCAATTTGCATATTGTTAGTTATTTCGCTTATAGTGCTATTTGTATTAATTTAGTTAATAAGGAGGGACATCATGAGAAGATATGTTTTAGTGCTTGGGTTAATTTTTGTATTATGTGGGTGTGGTAGTAGGAATAATGAATCTGTTTTAAATGATAATGATAAGGTTATTAATAATGAACCTATTTTAAATTGTCATATAGACGCTATTGATGATAGTAATGTATGTAGTGTATATTTTGATAATGGGCTTGTTAGTAAGATTGTGTTTACTAGTTTATATAGTTCTACTTCCAAGCTTAATGAGGCTAAGGAGGTTTTGGAGGCTTCTTTTGGAGAAGTAGTGGTTAACAATATGGAGATTAGTTTAGAGATAGATAGTTCTAATGATAAGTATTTAGAGTATATAGGGATGGATAGAGAAAGTATCGGATATATATGTAGATAATTAAATATTATCTAGGTTTTCCGATACTTTTTTATAATCTATTATATTAAAGAAGTTATTTATATAGCTTGCACGATCGTTTTTGTATTGTAAGTAGTATGCATGTTCCCAGAGATCTAAAGCCATTATGGGGATTAAATTATATGAATATGGAGTGTCTTGATTAGAGGTAGATATTATTAGGAGGCGGTTATTTCTATCTATGCATAGAAAGGTATAGCCACTTCCTTTTAGGTTATTCGCAGTTTGAATAAATTCATTTTTAAAATTATCGTAGGTTCCATATTCTTTTTCTATTTTAGTTAAAAGTGAACCTGTCGGGTAGGTGTTTTTGTTGTTACTCATGTTGGTAAAGTATAACTCATGATTTAGAACGGCTCCTAGGTTATAGAGTATGTCTGCTCTTTTATTTAAATCAAATATATCTATATGTTTTACTAATTCTTCTTTAGAGTAACGATAGTCATAGTTTTGGCTATTTAATAGTTCGTTTAATTTATTTAAATAGTTTAAATAGTGCTTGTTATAATGAATATTTATTGTTTGTCTATCTATATATGGGTGTAGTGTTTCATAATTTATTGGTACTTGTTTATACATGCTTAATCACCAATAAATTATATGTAAGAGGATTATTTATTAGAATTATTTTTATTTAGGTAGTAGATAGATAAGGATATTAGTAAGCCTCCTATGATGTTACCTAAGGTTACTGGAAGGAGATTTTTTGTAAATATGTTTTGTAGGGTAATAATATCTATGTTTGTTTTTGATGGTAATACTTTTAGTATTTTTAATAAGTAAGATATGTTTAGATGATACATGTTTGCAACGCTGTGTTCTAATCCTATTACTACAAAGATGAATATCGGTAAGTATGCTAGGATTATTTTGGATGTGTCATCTTTGGAGGTTGTTGATAGGTATACCGCGGATACTACTAGGATGTTACACATAATACCTAGTGTAAGTGCCTCTTGGAATGGGATGATAAGTTTGTTAGAAGCTATTTTAAAGATAGTATCTTGATATGTGGTAGCAAGAGGGGTGTATGTTATTAATAGGGCTATTAATAAGGTGCCTAAGTAGTTACCTAGGTATACTAATAGAAGGTTTATAAGCATTTGTTTTAGCTTTATTTTTTTATCTATGAGAGGTATTATTAAGAGAATGTTGCCTGTAAATAGTTCTGTTTTAAACATGATTATTAGGATTAATCCTATAGGAAATACTAATCCTGATAGGAGTTTTGCAATGCTAGGGTTTGTTATGTGGGATGATAATATCATCATAGCAATAGATGCAAATGATAAGAATACACCAGATAATATGGCACTTATTAGTACTTTGGAATAGGGTCTATTTATTTTAGATATTCCTAAATCTATGTATGTATTTAATCTATTCATACTGCCACATCCTTTTATATTAGAATATCAAAGATATATAGAGGTGTCAAGCATATAATGAGATTATTTATGAGCCTGTACTGTTATAGTGTTTAAGGCCTAATTTGAAGGCAAGAAGGCATGGTATTAGGTAGATAAATACTAATAACGGGGATAATAAGTATAATATGTTATCTGATTTATTTAATAGGTATAGTAATGGATAATAGTTAACTGAGGCATATGGTATTATGAAGCTAAATATGAATATGAAGCTTTTTTTAAATATACCTATAGGGTATTGAGCCATATGTTTACCTCCATCAGTAAGAACGTTTTTTACTTCTAGGCCATTTACTGTTATAAAGCAATAAGACGCCATTAAGAGAAATAAGCCAAAGAATAAGATAATGGATGATATAAGCATAAGTATAAGTATTAGTAGGTTAACAAGATTAATTGGAATATTTAGTTTATTGACTGATATTATTAATATTATTATGGCTTGGATTAGTCTTGATAGTTTGATGAAGTCTACTTCTTCATATATTACTTGGAATAGTATATTTCTAGGTCTTACTAGTAATCTATCTAGGGAGCCATCTATAATTAATTTTTCAAACTTGTCTATTCCTTTAAAGAATGTTTCGTTAAAAGCAAAGCCAAAGTGAATTATAGAAAAGCAGAGAAGAATTTCATATAGTGTATAGCCTTTAATATTATTAAATTTTTGGAATAGAGTAATAGTCATAAAATAGTAGGTAAAGAAGATGCCTATTTGACTGATAAAACTTAGAATAAATGATGTTTTATATTCTAATTGAGATTTTATTTGTAGTTTTATACTTTCTATGTAGAGTTTAACCACCTTGAATCACCGCCTTTTTAAGAGCTATATTGGAGATAATATAACCAGTAGTTATTGATATTGTTATCCATATAAATGATATTAGTAACATGGTATATCCTTCTGTAATAGGAATGCTTCCTGAATAAATTCTAAAGGGGAAATCTGTGATGTATCTAAAAGGAAGAAGAGAAGATATTTTTTGCATCCAGATTGGGAAAAATGGTATTGGAACGATTGCTCCCATAAAGAGTTCTGCTATTGTAGAATATAGATTGATAAAGCCTTTTTCATCTAATGTAAAGATGGTAAGGATATGTATAAATAAACACAATGAGGTAATTAGTAATGATGACAATATTATAGCAAGTATAAATATTTTAAAGTTTTCTAATGATATAGGTAGTGATAAGTGAAAGGGGTATGGTAAAATTAGACCAAGTATTATTATTGGGCTAAATCTTAAGATGGTTGCTACAATTTTTTTAGATAACATTTTTATATACCACTTAAAATAGAAGTTTTGTGGTCTTATTAGTTCATAAGCTAGATTACCATTTTTGATTATACTAAGTAATTCATTATCTTTTTCATAAGGATAAATAAGTGCAAAAAAAGCTTGAGTTAACCAGACGTAGGTAACTATTTCATTAAAGTTCATAGGAAGGTTATCTCCCCCACTTTCATAGAATGCTAGGTATACCATTATAAATATTAAACCAAAGAATATTTGATTAAATATACCCGCAATAGCGTCTGTTCTATATTGTAAGTTAGTTATAAATCTTATTTTAAAATAACTTATATATGACTTCATAATTTATAATCCTCATATAGTTTTAGTATGACATTATCTATATTTTCATTATCTATCTCAATATCATCTATATTATATTTTTTTGTTAGTGTGTTTAGAAAGTCTGATACACTTATAATATTTGAGTCTATTATAAAGTTATAACTACTATCTTTTTTTGCTTTTTTAACTATTCCTTTTAGTTTGATGTTATTTATTTTTTCTTTGGTATATATTTTTATGTTTTTATGACTTCCATATTTGGTTTTTAGTTTTTTTAAATTGCCATCATATAGGACTTTACCACTTCCTATTAGGATAATTCTTTTAGCAAGTGACTCTATATCTGTCATATCATGAGTAGTTAGTATAACGGTAACTTTTTCTTCTTTGTTAATTTTTTTGATGAAGTTTCTTACTATTTTTTTGCTGATGGCATCTAGGCCAATGGTGGGTTCATCTAGGAAGAGTATTTTAGGTTTATGAATTAGTGATGCCGCTATTTCGCATCGCATTCTTTCTCCTAGGCTTAGGCTTCTTACTGGCTTTTTTATTATTTGCTCGATGTTGAGGAGTTTGACTAGATAGTTTTTAGTTTCTTTATACTCTTTATTATCTAGTTTATAAATATCTCTTAGTAAATCAAAGGTATCTTCTGCAGGAATATCCCATGCAAGTTGACTTTTTTGTCCAAATACTACTCCTATTTTGGATACGTATTCTTTCCTGTTTTTTATTGGGTTTAATTTATCTATTATGATAGTTCCACTAGTGGGAGTAAGTATTCCACTTAACATCTTAATAGTAGTACTTTTACCAGCTCCATTAGGGCCAATATAGCCTACTATTTCACCTTTTTTAATCTCAAAAGAGATATCCTTTACGGCATCTATATATTGATATTCTCTTTTAAAGAATGACTTTAAAGCAGCACGTATTCCACTGTTTCTTTTAGATACTTTAAAGGTTTTGGTTAGGTTTTTTACCTTGATAAATGACATTTTTTACACTTCCTTTCTAACATACAAAAAAACTACATATTTTTTATATAGAAATATTCCATACAAAAAAATGTAGTCTCTTTGCAAACGTCATATTAAGTTTATAATAGTTTTTGTTTATTGTCAATATATTTTATTAATTATTTGCAAAAATCTCATATAATGTTAAATTTGTTTTTACTCTTTCATTATCTTTATTTATTTCTAAATATTTTTTAGCATAATATATTGCTTTTTCTAAATCATTTAGATAATAATAACTAATACTTAGCAAGTCATATATGTAGTCATTGTTAGTGAATAGTTCGTTTATGTAAGTTTTGTGTTTTTTTTGCTTGGTTAGAGATAGTTCTAATAAGGTAACTACGGTGCTATAGTTACCTAGACTATATTCTAATAGGGATAGTTCTACTAGTGGTTCTCTTAGGTAAGGAGTTTCCATGATGGCTTTACGATACCACATTCTTGATTCTTCTATTCTATTTAGCTTAGCATAGCTTCTTCCTATGTATCTCATTGATGCACTTCTTTCGTCTTTCCAGGTAGCGGTTTTTAGGTTTAAATGTTTTATTAGGGTGTCTATACATTTATCCCACATCTGGTAGTACATATATTCTCTTCCTAGGTAGTGGAGATTGCGGTCATCTTCTGGGCTTTCTAATACTGATAATTCTAATAGAGGTAAGTAACTACTTCTACTTTTGGTTTTGTCTGGATAATGTGATAGTGTGATGGTGTCTGTTGTGACTTTAACTTCGTTATTATCTTTTAAATAGGCTAATACTTCATGTACTGGATGGATCCATTTATAATTATTTCTCGTGTGTATTTTTTCGGTATAGAAGCTTATGATTGGATTATCATTTTCATCTAAGCTCCAATTGTAGTTATAAGCTAATCTATCAATATTTTTATTCCATATTTTTTCTAATTCTTTCCGCCAATTAGGTAAGAATACTTCATCTAAGTCAGTGCATACACATATATCTGTATCTGTTGGTACTAATTTGAGAGATTCATTTCTAGCAGTATCAAATCTCCATGGTTCTATTTTCTTTGTAGTTACAAATACTCCTTTTTCTTTTAATAGTTCTACTGTATTATCAGTACTTCCTGTATCTAATACATATATCTCATCTGCCTCACTCATAGATTTTACCCATTTATCTACATATTTACTTTCATTTTTACATATAGCATATACACATACTTTATATTTATGTTTTGGCACGTTATCATCCTTTCTATAAAGTTTATGTATGTTTTTACATATCTATGTTAGGATTAATTTATTTACATATTTTTCCATAATTTGATGATATTTGTTTGATAATTTATATTTATAATTATTAGCATGAGGAGGTGGTATATGAACAGATAGAAATTATTATTAAAACGTGATATACTATAGGTGGAGCGTGATTGATATGTATAATATAGCAGTCGTTGAAGATGAGAAGGATCTAAATAATCTTATTAAAATTTATTTAGAGAAAGAAGGCTATAGTGTAACTTCTTTTGTGGATGGAGAGAGTGCTTTAGAAAATACTGGTGATAATTTTCATCTATGGATTTTAGATATTATGTTAGGAGATGATGTTAGTGGGTATGACATTATAAAGAAGATTCGTGAGAATAATGATGTTGTACCAGTTATATTTACTTCAGCGAGAGATAAGGATTTAGATAAAATTATTGGGTTAGAACTTGGTAGTGATGACTATATTACTAAACCATATTCTCCTAAGGAGTTAGTTCTTCGTGTTAATAATATTATTAAAAGGGTATATAAGAATGATTCTAGTAAGATGTTATGTGATGGTTATTCTATTAATATTGAGAAGAGAATTGTTACTGATAATGATGTTGAAATTAATCTTACGACACTTGAATTTGATTTACTTAAGATGTTTGTTACTAATAAGAATAAATCTTTTTCACGAGATGATATCTTAAATAATATATGGGGTTCTAATTATTTTGGAACTGATAGAGTTGTGGATGATTTAGTAAGAAGGCTTAGAAAGAAGATGCCTAGGATTAATATTAATACGATATATGGATATGGGTATAGGTTGTCATAATGAAAGCTAACAGGATTAAAGATCAAATCTTTATATTACTAATCGTTATTATCGCTATTATTGCTATATCTTTGGGATTTATATTACCCAGAACACTGCTACCTATATATGAGAAGAACATATACTATTATTTAAAGCAACCACTTAGTTTTGTGGAGAATGATATTAATAGTAGTGTTAGTCTTGATACAGAAATTGCATATTTGTATGTTGATGAGGACGCTATTGTGGCTTCTGAGAATTTTAGTCAAATTATTGATAGTGATGATATATCAACTCTTATAGATAAGATTGGTAATACTAGTTATGGAAAATTCTCTTATAAAAAGAAGGTATATTATTATGCAGCGTCTAAGTCTTTAAAAAATTTGAAAATTGCGATTACCGATAATAGTTACATAATGTCAATGAGGCAGAATATTTTAGAAGCTATTTTACTTGTTGTTGGGCTTACTTATATAGTTGTTGCTATTTTACTATTTTTGTGGTCAAACAATTTACTTAAGAAGATAAATAAGTTGAAAGAGAAAGTAGAAAATATTAATAATGATAATTATGATCATAGTGTTAGTTTTAAGGAAGAAGATGAGTTGTATGTACTTGATAATGCTATTTGGTCGATGAGTCTTTATTTGAAGGAACAAGAAGAGTATAAGAATCAGATGTATCAAAATATATCACATGATTTTAAAACCCCTATTACTGTTATGAAGTCTTACATAGAAGCTTGTGAAGATGGTATTGAATCTACTGATAAGTCATTAGAAATTATTAAAGATCAATTAAATAAATTAGAATTAAAAGTTCACTCCTTATTATATTTAAATAAAATAAATTATATTAAAGACAAGAAAGATTATCTTAATGTTATGTGCGATATTACTCCCATATTGTCTGTAGCGGTAGATAAGTTTAAAATGTCAAGACCTGATGTAGTGTTTAATGTTATTAATTCAAGAAGTAAGGCTTCTTTTAGGGGAAGCGTTGATATGTGGGAAACGGTTATTGATAATATTATTGGTAACTTTGTACGTTATGCTAATAAAGAGATTACTATTACAGTTAAGCCTGGTAAAATTACATTATTTAATGATGGTCCTAATATTGATAAGAATGTTATGAATAATATTTTTACTCCTTATGAGAAAGGTGTTAAAGGGGTATTTGGATTAGGATTATCTATTGTTGAGAAAACGCTTCATATGCTTAATTATGATGTAATTATTAAGAATAAGAAGAATGGCGTTATATTTATTATTGCTGATAAAAAGTCTATATGAATATCATATAGATTTTTTGTTATGGTTGATTAAGTAGGAATAATTGTGCTATAATTTTATTATGCAAGGGATGATGTAATGCGATGGCTAGAGTAAGGAAAAGGGTTAGAATTAAATGGGAGAATGTTGTGATGGCATTTATACTATTTATATGTTTTGTAGTTATATGTATTTGTGTTTTTAGTATTTTTGGACGGTATTTAGATAAGAAGCAGATTATGAGGCAGGTTAAGAGTATTAATGATACTGTATTAGTTAGGGAGTATGCTGATAATGATAAGGTAGAGTTAGTTGGTTCTACTCTTATGGATAATATTAATGAAGATGATCCTTATTTATCTTATGTTAAGTTAGATTTGATTGATGTGGATTTTAGTTTTTTAATAAAAAGAAATGATGAGGTTAAAGGATGGATACAGATTGGGGGTACTGATATTAATTATCCATTTGTTCAGCATAATGATAATGGTTATTATTTGAGAAGAGATTTTAATAGGAGTAAGAATAGGAATGGATGGATGTTTTTAGATTATAGAAATGATATTAGTAAGAAGGAGAAGAATAAGATTGTATATGCGCATAGCTTTTTAGATAGTATGACATTTGATACGTTAAAAGATGTTCTTAGTGATGATTGGTATAAAGATGTTAATAATCATGTTATTAAGGTTTCTACATTAAATGAAAATACTATTTGGCAAGTGTTTAGTATTTATAGAATACCTAGGACAGATGATTATTTGCAAGTAAGTTTTAATAGTGATTATGAGTATAATAAATTTTTAAGATTATTAGTAGGAAGAAGTGCTTTTAATTTTAAAACGGATGTTAGTGTTGATAGTGATATTATTACTTTTTCTGCTAGATATAGTAAAAACGAAGATATAGTTATGCATGCAAAATTAATTAAGAGAGAAGTGAGTGAAATGCACCCCAAATAGTAGATGTTAATAAAAAAGAGGGTTGTTAAAAAGAGGAAATTATTTTTCTCTTTTTGTGTGATTTTTTCTCTTTTTCTTAACTTTTGACTTTAGTCTAGTTGTATTGTAAAATAATATCCATTCTTCTACAAGTTGAA
>CAKOLI010000005.1 GCA_934096265.1 uncultured Bacilli bacterium
ATTTTTTACCTCCAATTTTATTATAACAAAAAAATATAGACATGTTTTTTTGTGTCTACATTTATCTTACAACTTCACTAAGCACTAAATGAAGTGCTTTTTCTTTATATTTTAAACTATCTATGTTACAATATATATAAATAAAGGAGAATGACTATGGATATAAAAGAATATTTAAACAAATATAACGACATACAAAAACAAATAACAGATATAGGGAGGTCTCTTTGACTTAGATACCAAAAGAAAAGAAATAAACACCCTAGAAGAAAAAATAAATACAACATCTTTCTGGGATAACAAAGATACCACCAGTACCACGATAGAAAAACTATCCAACCTAAAAAGCACTGTAAACAAAATAGATACCATCTCAAAGAAAATACAAAACAACATAGAAACACTAAAATTATTAGAAAATTATAACGATGAAGAATTACTAAACATAATTAAAAATGATTATGACAAACTAAATAATGATATTAATAACATATCTTTAGAAACATACTTATCTGGAAAATATGATAAACTAAACTGCATTATAGAAATTCATCCAGGAGCAGGAGGAACAGAAAGTTGTGATTGGGTAGCAATGCTAGCAAGAATGTATCAAAAATACCTAACCAAAAACAACTATAGATATGAAATAACCGACAGTGAAATAAACGAACAAGCAGGCTATAAAAGCATCACAATATTAGTAAAAAAAGAAAATGCATATGGCTATTTAAAAGGGGAAAATGGTATCCACCGTCTAGTTAGAATTAGCCCATTTGACAGTGGAGCAAGAAGACACACTTCCTTTGCAGGAGTAACCGTAATCCCAGAATTAGAAAAAGATAACTACATCAACATTGACGAAAAAGATTTAAAAATAGACGTATATCGTAGCAGTGGAGCAGGAGGACAACACGTAAATACTACTGACTCCGCTGTAAGAATCACTCATATTCCCACTAAAATAGTAGTAACATGTCAAAATGAAAGAAGCCAAATTCAAAACAAAGAAAAAGCTCTCATAATCTTAAAAAGTAAACTATACGCCCTAAAACAAGAAGAAAACACCAAAGAATTAAAAGAAATGAAACAAGATATTAACATAAACTTTGGCTATGCAAAAAGAAGTTATGTAATGTGTCCATATACCCTTGTAAAAGATAACGATACTTCATATGAAACAAGCAATATAGACAAAGTATTAGATGGCGATTTAGACAACTTCATACAAGCTTATTTAAGGAAGGAAAGATAATATGTGGCTATTTAAAAAAAACAAATCAGTAACTGAAATAGTAAACGAAGTAAACAAAAAAGGACTAATCAAAAGATATATATACTTATTCTGTGCCTGCCTAATCGTCGCTTTTGCCTTTAATATGTTCTTCTTAAAGTATGGAATAGTATGTTTTGGTGTAAGTGGACTATCTATCGTCCTAAATGAATTTGGCGTCCCTCCATCACTATTTATCCTACTAGCAAACATAAGCCTATTAATATTAAGCTATTTTACTCTAGGTAAAGAAAAAACAAAAAACTCCGTAGTAGGCTCCATAATGTTTCCAATATGCGTATACCTAACCGAATTAATAACTAGGCACATCAATATAGATGGAACTGAAATGATAGTAATAGCAATATTTGGTGCAGTCATCGCAGGACTTGGTTATGGTCTTGTATACAAAACAGGATTTACTACAGGTGGAACAGACATAATAAACCAAATAATATCAAAATACTCTAAAAAAAGCATAGGCTCCGCAATGCAAATAACAGATGGCCTAATCGTCTTATCTGGAAAACTAGTATTCTCTTGGGAAATAGTAATGTATGGAATTATAGTATTATATATAATTAGCATCCTAACCGATAAAGTAATACTAGGTATCTCAAGAAGCAAAGCCTTCTACGTAATAACAGACCACCAAGAAGAAATAACAAAATTCTTACTATCTTTAATAAACAGTGGAGTAACCCTAATAAACGTAAAAGGAGGCTATTCCAAAGATAAAAAAACCTTAATCCTATGCGTAATACCAACAAGAAATTACTACATAGTAAAAGAAGGCCTAAAAACAATAGACAAAGATGTTTTCTTCCTAGCAACCGACGCATACGAAGTAGGTAGGAGAGAAAATTATGACAATTAATAACTCTAACTCTATTATAAAAACAATATCTAAAAAAAATTATCCTAAAAGATTTTGCTATATGTTATTTGGTATGCTACTTTCCGCTATAAGCTTTAACGTATTCTTTAAGCCATATAATATCGTAACAGGAGGTACCAGTGGTATGTCTCTAATAGCAAGAGAATTATTTGAAATAGATACTTCTATCTTCATTACTATATCTGCCATAATCCTAATAATAGTTAGCTTAATATTCTTGGGTATAAAAACCACTCTTGCTACACTAGCAGGAGCAATCACATACCCCCTATTTATAGAATTAACTACCCCCTTAACAAATATCATCAATATAGAAACAAACAGCATCTTTCTAATATCCATCTTTGGAGGTGTAATCGGAGGCTTTGCCTCAGGAATAGTTTTAAAAAATGGCTTTTCAATGGGGGGTACTCAAATAATTATCCAAATAATGACTAAATACTTAAAAATATCTATAGGAACCTCTAGCTTAATACTAAATACTCTAATAATAATAGGAGCAAGCCTAGTATTTGGTATCCCCAAATCATTATGTGCAATTATCTCATTATACATAGCAAGCAAAGTAACAGACCGTGTAATATTAGGTACATCAGATAAAAAAGTATTCTACATCATAACAAAAAAAGACGCCCAAATAAAAGAATACATAATTAACAACCTATCTCATAGCATATCAGAGATAGACGCTATAGGAGGATATACAAACAAAAAGAAAAAAATGCTAATGTGTACCATACCCACTAATGAATATTACATGTTAAAAGATGTTATATTAAAAATAGATGAAGATGCCTTCTTCTTAATCTTAGATACTTACGAAGTAGTAGGAGGATCATAAAACTAAAATATTTGTCTAATTTACTTACAAATTATGACATTTATTTTTTTATACTATCTTTTCAATTTCAAATATGATATAATTAAAACAAGAAGGTGGTGATATTGTGGATTTGATAAGAGTAACTGATGTCCAAAAGACATATAAAAATGGAGTTGTAGCCTTATATGACTTCAGTGTCAGTGTATCCAAAGGAGACTTTGTCTTTGTGATTGGAGCATCAGGATCAGGCAAAAGCACTTTTATCAAAATGCTATATAGAGAAGAAAAACCAGACAAAGGAGAAATAATCATTGGTGGTATCAATGTTGCTAAACTAAAAAATAGAAAAGTATATAAATTAAGAAGAAAATTAGGAGTAGTATTCCAAGATTATAAACTATTACCTAAACTAACCGTTTATGAAAATGTTGCCTATGCATTAGAAGTATTTGCTATAGATAAAAAAATAATACACAAACAAGTCATGAAAGTTTTAAACCTAGTAGGATTAAAAGGAAAATTAAGACAATATCCAGACCAACTATCAGGTGGAGAACAACAAAGAGTTGCTATAGCAAGAGCAATTGTTAATGAGCCTAAATTACTAATATGTGACGAACCAACAGGTAACCTAGACCCACATACAAGTATGGAAATAATGAAAGTATTAGACGAAATAAACAAACTAGGCACAACAATCATCATGGCGACGCATGATAAAGAAATAGTTAATAAAATGAAAAAAAGAGTACTATATATAGAAGAAGGCAAATTAATTAAAGATTATGAGAAAGGAACCTATTATGATGAGGCTATTTAGAAGAATTAACCGTGATTTTCGTGATGCTTTAAGAAGCGTTATCCGTAATTTTAGCCTATCTATAGCCTCTATATCATGTATAACTATAACTCTAATCGTAGTATCACTATCTATGGTACTATCACTAAATGTAGAAAACTTTACAGAATCAATCAGGAAAGACGTAACCGTAGTAATATTTTTAAATAATAAAGTCACCAAAGAAGAAACAAAACAAATAGAAAAACAAATCTATGACACCAAAAACGTATCTTCACTAAGCTTCAAAACTAAAGAACAAACTGCTAGTGAGTTTGGTAAAGAAAACCCTGCCTTTGAATCAATCGTAAACAGCTGGGAAAATGGAGAAAATCCACTTCTTGATAGCTTTATGCTAAAAGTGGACAATATCGAAAAAATAGAAGATACAGTAGACCAAATAAGAAAAATAGAGGGCGTTAACAGCATAAACTATGGAGAAGAAATCGTAAGACAATTAATCGTAGTATTTAAAGTTATAGAAAAATCCTCCATCTGGGCAGTCGTAGCCTTAGTCCTAGTTACTTCCTTCTTAATATCTAACACTATTAAATTAACAATATATTCAAGAAAAACAGAAATAGAAATTATGCGTCTAGTTGGAGCTTCTAACAGTGCTATTAAAATGCCATTTGTAATAGAAGGCCTATTCTTAGGAATAATTGGAGCTATTCTCCCTATTGGCCTAACTATATATGGTTACATAGCCCTATATGATTTCTTTGATGGTAAAATGTTTGGTTCACCATTAGCAAAACTAATTACCCCATCACCATTTGTCTACCAATCATCTCTACTACTATTACTAATAGGTATCCTAGTAGGTATGTTTGGAAGCTATAGAGCAGTAAGAAAATACTTAAAAATATAATACTTGTTACTAACAGTAATGAGTATTTTTAATATATTTTACATATATTAATAACAAAATTGTCATATTATACATTTTTTTTATTAATTTGTGTTACAATTATTATATATACTAGAAAGAAGGGTAACTATTGAAAACAATAAAAGATTATGATTTAAATAATAAAAAAGTAATTATTAGATGTGACTTTAATGTTCCTATTCAAAGTGGAGTCATCACTGATGATACTAGAATAAAAGAAAGCCTTCCCACTATTAAATACGCAGTAGATAATAATGCTAAGGTAATATTACTATCTCATCTAGGCAGAATAAAAGAAGAAAAAGATAAACAAAATAATAGCCTATTACCAGTCAAAGAAAGATTAAGCCAACTTCTAGGTATGGAAGTAATCTTTTCTAAATATACTCATGGAGATACTCTAAATAATTTAGTCCTAGCTTTAAAACCTAAAGACATCTTATTAGTAGAAAATACAAGATATGAAGATTTAGATAACAAAAAAGAAAGCACATGTAATGATGAACTATCTAAATACTGGGCTTCTTTAGGAGATATATTTATAAATGACGCCTATGGCACCCTACATAGAGCACATGCCTCAAATGTAGGAATAGCTAAATACTTACCATCAGGAATAGGATTCTTAGTAGAAAATGAACTAACTAAAATAAACGACTTCCTAAAAGAAGATACTCATCCCTATATCCTTATTATGGGAGGTAAAAAAGTATCAGACAAAATAACCCTAATCGAAAACCTAATAAACAAATGTGATAAATTATTAATAGGAGGAGCTATGGCTTTTACCTTCTTAAATACCCTTGGATATGACACAAAAGATAATATTGTTGACAAAGAAAATTTAACATTCTGTAAAAATATCTTAAATAAATATCCTAGTAATATTATTCTGCCAGTAGATTTTATAAATGAAAAAGGAGAAAATATTCCATTAAATAGACTAAATAAAGAAATAGCCCTAGACATTGGTGCTTCTACTGTAGAACTATTCCAAAAAGAATTATCTAACGCTAAAAGAGTAATTATAAATGGTCCAATGGGAATGTTTGAAGATAAAAGATATCAAAACGGTACCAAAAAACTATATACCTATCTATATGAAAATAACATAAAAACATTAATAGGAGGAGGCGATACCGCCGCTTCTGCAAACATATTAGGATTTAAAGATAAGTTTTACCACATATCAACAGGAGGAGGCGCGACATTAGAATACCTAGAAGGCAAACCACTAGAAGGATTAAATGTCATAAGTCATGAATAACAATAAAAGTAAATTTAAAATAGTACTAAATATCCTATTTCTATTCCTGATAGTCGCAGCCGTCCTATATTTCACATTAAAAGATAACTTTAACGAAGTAATGAACGAGGTATTAAAACTAAATCCTATCTTTCTAATAATAGGCATAATCTTAGTATTCTTATACCGCTACTTTATAGGCATCGCACTACATAAATTAACAATAATAAACACAGGCTCAAATAAACTACCCAAACTAAGTGCCTTCAAACTCAGCATGGCGACGATGTTCTTTAATGGAATTACCCCCTTTGCAACAGGTGGTCAACCAATGCAAGTTTATTACTTCAAAAAAGAAAACGTCCCCATCACTCAATCAACTAACATTATCTTACAAAACTCTATATTATATCAAATAGCCCTAATGTTAATGGGAATATTTGCAATAATATGTAACAAAACATTAAATATCTTTCCCAACAATGACGTACTAAAACACCTAGTAACAGTAGGCTTTATCATAAATGGATTAGTATGTGCTTTTCTATTACTAATAACTTTTGGTAAAAAATTTAGTAAATTTCTTCTAAATAAATGCCTAACCTTTCTAGCTAAAATTAAGATAGTTAAAAACTATGAAGAAAAAAGAAAGTCATTAGATGAATACATAACTAAATTCTATGAAAGTGGTAAAATACTTCTAAAAGATAAAAAATCTATCATCAAAATAATTATTTATAATATACTAGCATTAACATCTCTATATATTATTCCTATTGTTATTATATATGGTATGAATGATTACACTAGTATAAATCCCCTTGAGACAATTGTATCATCTGCATATGTAATGGTAATGGGCTCATTTGTTCCAACTCCAGGAGGAACAGGAGGATTAGAATACGGATTTTTAAATTTCTTTGGATATTTTATAACAGGCACTAACTTAACAGCAACAATGTTTATATGGAGAAGCATAAGCTACTACATAGGCATGATATTTGGAGGAATATCAGTAGCCTTATATGAAGGGAGAAAAAAGAAATGAGAGTAGGAATATTCACTGATACATACCCACCATTCATAAATGGTGTATCCACAAGCGTAGTAATGCTAAAAAGATCATTAGAACGCTTAGGACACGAAGTCTATATCGTAACAGTAAATAATGAAAACATGAAATACAAATATGAAGAAGACGAAAAAGTGCTAAGAATACCAGGATTACCAACAGGAATATATGACTACCGCCTAACAGGTATTTATCCCATTACAGCATTAAACAAAATAAAAAAATGGAACCTAGACATAATTCACTCCCAAACAGAATTTGGTGTAGGAACATTTGCAAGAATAATATCCAAACAATTAGGTATCCCATTAGTACACACCTATCATACTATGTATGAAGACTATGTCCACTATATAACCAAAGGATACTTCAATGGAGCAAGCAAAAAAATAGTAGAATATTTAACTCTATTCTACTGTGATAAAACCATCTCTGAACTAATTGTTCCTACCAAAAAAGCATACGAACTATTCAAACAAAAATACCGTGTTAACAGAAACGTCTACATCGTTCCAACAGGTATCGAAGTAGAAAGATTCTATTCTGAAAACAACCCTAACTTTAACCTTACAAAAAAAAGAAAAAGCTTAGGATTATCTAAAGATGATTTTGTTATCCTCTTTGTAGGACGTATAGGAAAAGAAAAGAATATTGATCTATTATTAGAAAGCATGCCATATCTTATTAAAGAAGGAAGCCATAAAATTAAACTCCTAATCGTAGGAGATGGTCCCGATATTGAAGAATATAAAAACTACGTATCAACTAATAAACTAACTAAAAATGTTATCTTTACAGGCAAAGTCCCTTGGGAAGATATCCCATCATACTATTTATCCGCTAACATCTTTGCAACAGCATCCGTTACTGAAACACAAGGACTTACCGTAATCGAAGCCCTAGGAGCATCCCTTCCTGTCGTATGTATAAATGATGAAAGCTTTAACGAAACAATTATCAACAACCTAAATGGTAAAATATTTGAAACAAAAGAAGAATACCAAAAAGCAATCCTAGAACTATACAAAGACCATCATTTACTAAAAAGATTATCCAACCAAGCAAAAATATCAGCTCAAACCCATTCATCAAGATACTTTGCATCTCAAGTGCTAGAAGTATATAACATCGCTATAAAAAACTACAAAAAATTAAGAATTCCCCTAATAGATAAAATCAAAGAAATATTTAAAGGTACTAAAAATGAATAAACTGTATATTCTAAATCACAAAATGAATCTAACTAAAGATAACATAGATACTTATATAAAGAAAATTAATAAACTTTCCACAACAAACCATATAATCATATGCCCATCAAGTATTTATCTAAATGACTTTAAATTAAACACAAACTATGACATATCATCGCAAAACATATACTATATGGATGAAGGCTCATACACAGGAGAAATATCTGCTAAACAACTAAACAGCCTAAATATCAAATATACCCTAGTAGGCCACTTTGAAAGAAGAATAATATTTAACGAAACAGAAGAAATCATAAATAAAAAAATCTCATCCTGCATAAGAAACAATATTATTCCAATATTATGTATAGGTGAATATGAAGAACTAGATACTTACAATAAAACTATATCAGTTCTATCTTCTCAGTTAAATAATGCTCTAAAAAATAATAACATAAAAGAAATAATAATAGCCTATGAACCAGCTTGGTCAATCGGAACAGGCAAAATTCCTAACAAAGATATTCTAAGTAAAATAATAAAATATATATATGACTATTTAAATGATAACTATCATATCAAATTTAATATCGTTTATGGGGGAAGTATTACTAAAGAAAACATAAGTGATATAATTAGTATATCTAACATAGACGGAGTTCTATTAGGAACCATCTCACTAGATATAGATAGCTTAAAAACAATTATAAATAATTAAAGATAGAGAAGTAATGAACATTTATTTCTCTTTTATTTATCTGTATTCGACAAAACTTGTCAAA
This sequence comes from uncultured Bacilli bacterium, assembly GCA_934096265.1. Lineage (GTDB taxonomy): Bacteria > Bacillota_I > Bacilli_A > RF39 > UBA660 > JAEDMO01. The sequence goes on from CAKOLI010000005.1 coordinate 9,015, forward strand.
ATTCACTCTTGAATAAATAAGGTAAAAAAAATATAATTATATTATAATAAAAAGGAGATAGAAAAAATGAGTAAAATTAAAGTTTTAATGATTGATGATAATATCAGTTTAATCGAAATGGTCAAAGAATATTTTAAAGGTAGTTCAAAAGTAGATATATCCCTAGAAGCCCATGACGGTAGTGAAGGATTAGATAAAATACTAAATAAAGAAAATGAATATGATGTTGTATTACTAGACATAATCATGCCCAAGAAAGATGGTATGTATGTACTAGAAGAATTAAACAAAAGAAATATCCATAAAAAAATAATTGTCGAAACTTCCTATAATGCCCCTGACGTTATAAGAAAAGTAAGTGAATACGGAGTAAACTATTACATTTTAAAACCATTTGACTTAATAGATTTAGAAAAAAGAATACTAGAAATATTTGACAAAACCGAAAGTAAAAACATTAATCTATATCAAAATAACCTTCAAAAATCAATTACTAACATGCTACATGAATTAGGTATGCCTTCTCACATAAAAGGTTATCAATACATAAGAGAAGGTATCTCTATGATATATAACAAACCAGATATCATAGGAGGTATAACTAAAGAACTATATCCAGACATTGCTTCTAAATTTGATACAACAGTCTCACGTGTAGAAAGAGCAATAAGACATGCCATTGAAGTAAGTTGGAACAGAGGCAACTGGGACTACATGGAAGAAATATTTGGACATAGCGTAGATATCGACAAAGCTAAACCAACTAATTCAGAATTTATTGTCACAGTCGCGGACAAACTAAGACTAGAACATAACAAAGTTGCCAATTAACTGGTAACTTTTTTACATACTTGCTAAAAATAACCATTTCTGCTAAAATATAAATATATAAAGAAAAGAGTTGATTTATTATGGAATTATGCATAACTGCCTTAGTAGGACTATTCATGTTACTAGGATCTATCTTAATCCTCTTAACTAAAAATGACAAAAAAATCATAAGCATATCTACAGGACTAGGATTCGGTATACTAGTATTTTTAACTATATTCGAATTAATCCCAGAAGTAATAGAAATACTAAATACTAAATATAGCAATATAATAACAATTATCATAGTATTTATCTTAATATCTTTAGGAATAGCTATCTTAAAACTATTAGACATTTTTATACCAGACCATGATACTAACGATAATACCAAGAAACATTTCCTTCATATAGGTATTGTAACCTCTATAGCCATAGTAATACATAATATCTTAGAAGGAATAGTTGTATACACTAGTCTATTAAACAATTTAAAACTAGGCATATTACTATGTCTAGGCGTAGGCCTACATAACATACCCCTAGGAATGTTTATCACCTCATCATTCTATAAAGCAACATCAAACACTAAACGTACTATCCTAATAATAACATTACTATCCCTATCTACCTTTATAGGAGGCCTAATAAGTAGCTTATTTACCTCCCTAATCGCAGAAAGCTTAGTAAGTGCCTACATTCTAGCAATAACAATAGGTATGCTTCTATATATAATTATATTTGAACTACTACCTACCATAATCAAAAATAAAAAATACTGTACAATAGGCATAATAATTAGCATATTACTATCTATTATTGTAAGCTTAATAGGAACAGTGTAATTATGAATAGTAAAACTACCTTCATAATAAATACAACATGCTTAACCATAATCCTATTCCTATCAGCTCTACTTACCAAAATAAACATAATCCCTACACTACTAAGCATAAGTATTTATCTAATCCTACTATCAACACTAAGCCATATTACTATAAATATAAATGACCAAAACAAATCTATTAAAATAATAAAAAACCTCTTTATAATAAACTTAATCCTCCTAATAATATCTTACGTAATAGCACAAATAACTAAATATTACCTAAAGATAGATAACATAGAAGTATGTAACATATTACTATCACTAAGCATATCTTTCCATTATATATTTAAAATAATAGATACATCTTTCAAAACTAAAATATCCACATCATCATCTTATTACATAATAATAACTATCCTAACCACTATAAGTACACTAATAATCTATCTAACAAACATAAAAGATACACTTTCAAATATAATACTATGTACAATTCCCCTTATAAGCGGAATAATAAACATCCTACTAATAACATTCCTAAACAAATCCCACCTTACTTCCTTATTAGAAAAAAGAACTACTCCATCATCAAACAAAATATTTACTAATAATATATATATATCTTTCATAAATGTAATAAATAGTACCTACCTATACATATCACTAGTATATATCTACTATCTTCTAAATAATGTATATAACTATAATACATATATAATAAAGTCCCTAATAACAAATACATATCTATATGGTTATCTTTTACTTACAATAAGCATAAATATTATTATATATATACTAAGCAATAAATATAATATAAACAATAACACCAAACTACTAAACAATATAAGCACTATCTATTATAAAATATTCATAATACTAATACCTATAATAATATGTATAATTATGCTATCATCTCCTATCTGGACATTAATATTTAATAACAATAAATACTCATATATCCTAATAGGACTAGCAATATATCTATTCTTTTATATACTATATTTCCTAACAATTAAACTACTAAATAAGATAAATAACAAAAAGAATATAGTTAAAATATTATTAATAGGCCTTTTATTCAAAATATTATTTACAAAGTCAGTAATATCATCATTCTATCGGATGGGTTACCCCCTAGTACTAGGAGAATTAATAAGTACCACCTTAAGCTACATAGTTGTAATAATAATAGGAAACTATATACTAAAAAAGAAATATAACATTACATTTTTTACTAGTATTGAAAAAATTCTAAATATAATATATAATAATATTATATTAATGGTGGAGTTAATCTTATTAGGTATCTTTGTAAAAATGAAACATATAAATAGAATTAATGCTCTACTAGTAATAATAATATATAGCATAGCCTCTATATTACTATATGCAATAAGACTATATATTAGTAAAAATAAAGATTTAGAAAAAAGAAAGGAATAACATGGAATTATATCAATATATAATTGTAATTGCAGTCTTAATAGTTATAGCCTTTGCCATAGTAAAAGGTAACAGAAAAGACTTCAAAATGGAATTAAATAAATTAGTAGATTATCTAGGAGGAAAAGACAATATTATAGATACAGAAGTAAACATGTCACGCTTTAAAGTGACCCTAAAAGATATCAAAAAAGCAAATAAAGATGCAATCATTAAACTAGGAGCACGTGGTATAGTAGAAATAGACAATCAACTAAAAATTATCTTAGGACCTAATGCTAAACAATTAAAAAAATATATAGATGACTTAAAATAATACAAAATTAGTCATCCTTTTTCATATTTCGACAAAATTCGACAAATTAATATTATATAATCAGCATAGGGAGGGAAAAATATGAACTTAATAAATAATATATTTGTAACTGTAGTACTAATAACTTTTCCTATACTAGTATACTTCTTCTATAGTGTTTATGCTAACGTAAAGAACTATAAAAATAATGATATATACCTATCACTAGCTTTATTAACATCATTATATCTTTGCTTTAAATATGGCAACCTTTCATCAAACAACATAATCTTACTATTTTGTAATATCCCAATAGTAATAGCCTACGTTAAGAAAAAAGGCTACATTGGAATAATACTATCATTAATTACCATCTATTATTCTAAAAACATTCTAACAACAGAAACAATACCTATTCTAATTATAAAACTACTAATATACGCTATTTTATACTTTACTATGTATAAAAAGAGTAAAATAAACAAACTAAATTTTATAAACAAAATAGCTATTCTACAGGCTTTCTTTGTATCATTTGAATATTTTACAGTAAATGCCCTAAATAGCATTTCAGACCTAACCAATATCTTTCTAGTAGTACTAATAACATATGCTATAACATTTACAATAATCTACATCCTAAAAACCGCAGATGACATCAGTAAATTCTACCTAAGTTACCAAGAACTAGAACAAGATAAACAAATTAAAGAATCCCTTTTCAAAATAACTCATGAAATTAAAAATCCCATAGCAGTATGTAAAGGTTACCTAGACATGTTTAATATAAACGACATATCAAAAACCACTAAATACATAAATATCATCAAAAATGAAATAGATAGAACATTAAACATCCTAACAGACTTATCCGATTTAAACAAACTAAAAATAAACAAAGAAATAGTGGATATAAACATGATATTAGAAGAAATGGTAGAAAGTACTGAAATCTTATTTGATAACAAAAACATCTCAATTACCTATGGAGAATTAGATGAAGTATATGTAAATGGAGACTACAACAAACTAAAACAACTATTTCTAAACATCTTAAAAAATAGCTATGAAGCTATAGATAAAGAAGGAAGAATAAACATAGAAACAAGTACTAATAATGATAATTACATTATTAAAATAACCGACAGTGGTAAAGGAATGGATCAAGATACCCTAAAGAAAATAGGAGAAATATTCTATACTACTAAACCACATGGAACAGGAATTGGAGTTGCTCTATCAAAACAAATTATTAAAGCTTTAGATGGAGATTTAACCTATAAATCAAAACAAGGTGAATATACCACCGCGATAATAACAATTCCATATCTAAAAGAATATAATTAACAATAACAGTTTACAAAAGAAATATAACATAATATAATTTATTTATAAAGGAGCGTAAGCATATGACAAAAGAACATAATTATATGAATAGTAAAGAAGTAAAAAGATTCCATAATAAAAATAAAGGAAAATACTATATATCCAAAAATAAAGATTTATTATTTTATTTACACACAAAAGGATACTGCAAGCCCAATATCATCAAAGAACTTCAAGAAACAATTGATACCATCACATATTGGTATATACGTAAATATCCAGACTACAAAATTTCCTCTAATCTTATTAACCAAGAACATATATTAGATGATATATCAAAAGAAATGAGTATAAAAAAACTAATAAATGCATTACCATCTAAATGGCTATTAGAATGTAATTATTATGCAAAAGGAGAAGGAACAAAACTAATATATAACGATACCAAAAATAAAATAATTGACTATAAAAGAATATTATTTATACACATCAATAGAACACATATAAAAAGTAAGCATCAAGTACCTTATTTCCTATTACGTGCATACAGTGACAGTGGTAAAGTTATATATGATACAAACATAAAAGAATATACTAATAACAAAGACATCACATTAGATGAATTACTAACATTATTTAAAGAAAAATATATAAGAGATTTAGAATTTAACGAATTAAAAGAATGTATAAATAATCATAATAATGATATCGAACTAAGAAACAGAATACTAAAACTAGTAGCACTAGAACTATTATACTCAAATCGTACTACTCCAGAAATAGGATACGAAAGAGCAAAATATTTCATAAATGAGTTTAATGAAGAAATGAACTTAAGCCTTGATACAAAAGAAATTGATACAATAATTAAAAATAGCTATATAGAAGAAAAAACACCAGTAATAAAGAAATTATTAAAGACTCCATCTATAAAACAAAAATAACCATTATAAAAAGGAGATAATTATATGCTTAGAACGAAAAATAAACTAATACTACCTCTACCAATATCAATAAGGTACAATGCACCAAAAATTCATAGAAACTATCCATACAAAGTACGCTATTCACATTATGATGGCAGTATCATCAAACCTGGTATAAGATACATCAAAGATGCCGAGATGATAACAAACCCCTCTCAAATTAAAGCACGAATTAGGAGTAATAAACGACTTCTAAAAGAAGAAAAAATAAATAGATGATAAATCATCAACTAATAAACAAAAGTAAGCCTAAAAAGCAAAAGCTGCAATATATCATAATCACTTGCAAGTAAAACTAATAGCAGCTTTTTTATTTATATAATACCAATTATCATATGTAAGTATTACAATGAACAAAAAAACCAATCATTTTGATTGATTATATATAAAGTCGATTTAATCGAATAAATTCATCAATATGGTGCCCTAAGGGAAGAAGTAGAACAACTTCTAGGACATAGTTAATAATTAGTAATAACTATAAACTAACTCTATTAATACTATAAAATTATTAAACTATCAAAAAATAATAAAATATGTTATAATTTTATTGGGAGGTAAAATTATGTCTGATAACATGTATGATAAAAGAGGTTTTTTAAAACCTGAATATGCTGTTTTGGCTGAATCTCAAAAAAAAACAATATTGATTAATAACGATATTAAAAAAATTGATCACCGTACTAATTTTGGAAAAGGTTTTGTATATAAAAGTGTTGATGGTGGTGAACACGATTCAATGGAATCTGTTGAACGAGTTAATAAAGCATATTTCGATAGTAGGATAATTGATAATACATCACACAAAGATTATGCTCGTTATGTTGAACTAGAAAAAGCATATTTCGATTGCTTTACACCAAAGTTTAATATTAACGATAAAGATATGATACAACAAGTTCTTACAGCACAACAAGAAAAATTTGTTGCTTACATCAAAGAAAGATATGCAAATTATTTATCAGAAATACTAGAACGCTTTAGTTATGATAAACAAGATTATAATAGGAGCCCAAAAAAATAATAAAAAAACATACTGATTATAATAAAATTTAAGATTTGAAAAGACAATCATTTTACACACGCTAATTGATTATGTCAATTTGCAAGTGTGTTTCTAAATTGAAAAAAACAAAACTACTTTCAAGTAAATTTGAGAGTAGTTTTTATATTATCTCGAAAAGTTCGAGTTTACTATCAATATGGTGGAGCCGAGGGGATTCGAACCCCTGTCCGAAAATAGAGATATTTAAATATCTACAAGTTTAGTCAGTTATTAAAATTCGTAAATACTTGATAGTAACTAACAACTCAAATATTTACTAGTCTATAAATATTCATCATCTAAACTAGACAATTTAAACAATATAGCTTGCTATATAAGCCCTTATTATCTCTCACAAGCAAAGAAATAGAAGGACCGCTCCTGCCATTAACTAGGCAAAAGATGGAGCGAAATCAAAATTTCTGTTTCCAGTTATTTATTTGTATATCGTAACGTGATAAAATCCGACTTGCAACTTAAACTAACTATTCCCGTCAAAGCCAAAAACGGCCCCATAACATTAACAATTATATCCTAGATATCTTATATTGTCAATAATACATAATAGTTATAACTATAAAAACTCTTCTTCTAAAATCTATTTTATTCAAATTAACTGCACAAAATAAGAAAAATATGTTATACTTATAATGGTGGTAGTCTATGAAAAAAATATCATTATATATCTTTGGAATAATATATATAATTATTACAGCAGTTATGACAATATTTTTACTTTCTAAAAATGAATATAACGTAACAGAAATTAACGACAATACATACTATATAGTTACAAAGAAAAATCTAAAATATAATAAAGGTGACTTACTTTTAATAAAAAATGAAAGTCCTAACAAAATAGAAACTGATAAGTACATCTTCTATTACAATACTTATGCTAAAAATATGCAAGTAGATATCGCGAAAATTGTCGAAGTAGAAAAAATAACCGAAACAGAAACAACATACTTACTAGACAATGATGCTTATATTTCAAGTGAATATGTAATAGGCAGTACTGATACAGTGAAAATAGTCCCACTAGTGGGTTACATCATTATGGTATTAGAGTCTACATGGGGATATTTACTATTTATTGTCTTACCATTATTTATCTTATTTTTACTTGAAATGCGTTCTATTATAAAAGAGACAAGGAAAAAATAACATGAAGCAAAAAAGAATAAAAAAACGTAATACCATAACAAGAAGAATTAGAAACCTATTAATAAGAAAAAGAACTCTATTAATCATAATATCTATATTTTTACTACTTACAACAACTATAAGTATAACTTATGGTAGATATATTTATACAGAAATAAGAAATTATTACCTATCTAGTAAAAACTTTTATTTTAACAGTGATAAACTTAAAGATAATATGGCAAGATATCAAATTGATAACTGGTCGGGTGTAGATTCATTAAATATCATTATTAATTTAAATAGCCAAAAAAACAACAAATTAGCATCAGATAGTGATATTACTTACAATATATCTTTTACTTGTTCAGACAATGTAACATGTACATCTAGTAAAACAAACGGAACTATCTTAGTGCCAGGCAATACTGATTACTTCGTCATGACAATAACACCTAATACAGTACTTCAGGAAAATGATAAAGTAACTATGTACCTAGAGGCAAGCGCTACCTCTCCATATACCAAAACCATCAGTGGATTTTTTACCATAAATATTGGTATACCAGGCCTATCCTATGAAATATCAGATGTATCAAACAGACCATATCTATTAGTAAATATAACAAATACAATAGATTATTATAAAGTAATTACCCCGTTTGATAATTATCAAAGCCAAGAAAAAATAGATATAAATACCTATCTAAACCTTACAGACGAAAATAAAGATAAATGTGCATCAGCAATTATAACTCTAAAATTTGATCCCAATATTGTAATTTTAGATATGGCCAGTAGTGCTTACTTAAAAGCTTTCAACATAAAAACAATTCATATCAATAGTTATGATTATGTAAGTGAAATTTCTTTTAAAATGGATGCACTATCCAGTGAAGTAGTAAACTTTTACAAAAAAGATACCCAAATTGACTATACATACCCATTTGTAAATGATACTTCTATTATAAATGTTTCTTATGAAATATAGAAAGGAAACTGTATGAGCCGTAATGTAGTAAATGATTATATCAAAATATCCAAAAAAAGCAATAAATCTTACCTGAAATTAATCATGGGAACTAAATACAACAACATGATTTTTGAAAAACTGTTTAGTGAATATATTAATGTAAGATATTATGATATGTACGAAAACGTATCTAAAAGTGAAGAAAAAAATATTAACTACTATCTAAAAAAAACATCAATAAAATTAATTGAAGAAAATCCCAAAAACTACCAAGTAGTAAAATTAACATTTGGGCTATTTAAATACATACTATATTTTGACAATGTAAAAGAAGTAGATTCATGGGAAATACTTATAAACAAACTAAAAAACAGCTTAAACAGTGAACTTAAATATGAATTTCCAAGTGAACAATTAATTGCCATGATAACAGAAACAGAAAAACATAAACAAGAATATTTAAATATATTTAAAACAAATAATTTTAACCTAACTAAAACCAAGACTAATATTAAATCATTATATGATATATCAGTAGACTATGATATTAAATTTCCAAGACTATATAGTGAATATGCAATAGAAAAAGTATCCAATGAAGAAGTTATTAAAGAAGATAGACAACTAGTAGAGTATTATTTAGTAAGTATAGATTTATTAAAAGACATAATAGATAATAAATTTAATAATAATTATCTAGTAAGCTTTAATATAAACCTACAAGAAAAAAAGAACAAATGGACAAGACTACTAAATGTAATTGACTCAGAAGTAACTAAAGAACATCTAATCTTTAAAATTACCTATACTACTTTTACAGAAAATAAAAATAGTATAAACAAATTAATTAACGAGGGATTTCACTTTGCCTTAATAATTGATGAAACTTATACTAATAACTTAGTTGAAGACCAAAACCTAGCAATATTTACTTATATAATAGTACATGAAAAAAAGGAAATATATAAAAATATCAAAAACATTGTAATTATGTAAAGAAGGTGAAGTATGAATACATTTTTTAGATTTCTATATGAATTTCTATTACAATTCTTTAAAGGCTTTATAACTATCATAAAAGGCATTATAAATGGAGTAAAAGAACTTTTTACTATTAGTAACTATATTAAAGTAATAAATTTTTATAAAGATGACTTTTCAGGCCCAGAATGGTTATTTGTGGCATTAGCAATCTTAATGGTAATAGCCCTAACATTCTTTATAGTATTCCTAGTTTACTTAATAATAAAAAAATACTTAAGATTTAGGAAGACCATTGTAGAACAAGAAAACTTACTTGAAGAAGTAGCTACCTTAAACAATAAAGTAGCCACCTTAGTTCAAGAAAAGCAAGATATACTTGCTATGAAAGTATCACACCTTGGTATTAAACCAAACGAAAGTGAAGAAGAAGAAAATGTTCAAGATGATAAAACACCTGAAGGAGAAGGAATAAGATTTCCTAAACTAGATTCAATTGATGAAATCTATGCAAATTATAAAATACAAAATTATGGTAATAACTTTAATTTACCAGAGTTAGTAGAACTATTTAGAAACTTTGCAGCTTCTCAACTGAAACTATACTATAAAACTAACATGATAAGATTATTTATATCTGCCTTAGCATCAACCAAACTAGTTATCTTACAAGGTATATCTGGTACAGGTAAAACATCACTTGCATATGCATGGGGAAAATTCTTAAAACACGATTCATGTGTTGCTTCCGTACAACCTTCTTGGAGAGACCGTACAGAATTATTTGGCTACTTCAATGAATTTACCAAAAAGTTTAACGAAACAGAAGTACTAAAAGAAATATATCAAGCAGGGTACACAGATGATATATATACCGTAATACTAGATGAAATGAATATATCCAGAGTTGAATACTATTTCGCGGAAATGCTATCTATACTTGAAATGCCTAATCATGATGAATGGATAGTAGAATTAGTACCTAGTGCATGGAAAAGTGACCCTAAAAGAATAATTGATGGGAAGTTGAAAATCGCAGACAATGTATGGTATATAGGTACCATAAATAACGATGACTCAACATTCATGGTAACAGATAAAGTATACGATAGAGCAATGCCACTAGATATAAATGATAAAGGAGAAGTATTTACTCCAGAAGAAGTACCAGCTCAAGACATAAACTATTCATATGTAAATAACCTATTTAAAAAAGCTATGGAAGAAAATATAATGAGTAAAGAAGTCCTAGATAAAATAGAAGAAATGGATAACTATGTAATACAACATTTCAGAATAGCTTTTGGTAACCGTATCGTTATGCATATGAAAAAATTTGTACCCGTATATGTTGCATGTGGAGGCACAGAAGTAGATGGTGTTGATTACTTTATAGCAAGAAAAATACTTAGAAAATTTGAACAATTAAACGTAGCCTATATAAGAGATGAAATAGATGGCTTTGTTGAATTTTTAAATAAAACCTTCGGAGAAAATGCTATGAAAGAGTGTATAGAGTATCTATTAAGATTAAAGAAATTGTCATAGGAGGTAAATATGAGCAATCTAAATATCATAAATTTATTTGATAATGCAGATAATAGTAAAATTAATAACTTTAATAACAACATAGATTCAGAATTAAAAATTACTACCGATTATGACAAAATAGAATGCAACTACGAATGGCTAGATATAATGGAGAATACTATAAAATATATAGATAACATCCTAAGAAATCCTAACAGATTTATAGTTAATGAAGAAGATATTATAAAAATAGAATTAGCTAAAAGAATAGGTGTAGAAAGTATAAAACATCTATCAAGAAATACTAATTTAATACAAGACTATAATAAAAAAACAGGAGACGTCCGCCCATCAAAAATATTAAACATAAACAAAGAAGAAAGCTTTGATACATACGAAAATCGTTTTATATATAGCCTAATTCAAAATATGAAAACATATATTGCCATGAAAAAAAGTACTACAATACTAGAATCAAAATTAAAAGATGACAAAAAAATGGAATACACTGCCCAAACCAATCTAGGCAAAGAAAAAATTAACATCTCCATGAACTTAGATACAAAACTAAATACTATACTAAAAAATAACGAAAAAGAAGATACTCCAATAGAAGAAAGAATTTCAAAACTAGAACTCAGAGTAAAAGACTTGTGTACAAGCAAAGTATACCTAGATTTAGCCAAAAAACATATAGCTTTAGTAACATCTCCAATCAAAAAAACCAACGTAATTTTAAAAAATGTTAACTTCCAGTACGCATTAAAATTATGGAACTATATGCAAGAAAACATAGAAGATGATACCGCTAGAACCAAAAGCTCAAAAAACTACACAGATAATGGTAAGTTTAAACAATACCTAGATGAGACATTCTTACTAAACTACTTAGTCGCAGACTCACTAGGTAATAAACATGTAACACAGACTGAAAAACAAGAAATTACCGAAAAACTTATAGGAAACATGGTGCAAAAAGTAGTAGATATTAATACTGACCTAACAGAAGAAGAATTAAAAAAAATTGTTACTAAGCAATTTACAGTAATTAAATACAAGAGCATTGTTAGTGACAAAGAAATAGCAAAAATATTTAAAGAAAAAATGAATAAGTATTTTTCCAAAATAGAAGAATTTAAGATTTAAGGTGACGTGATAGTATGAAGAAACTTTTAGAAAATAAAAAAATCCACATTTTACTTATGGTAGTTAAAGCAATAACTACGTTATTCGTGTGCATAATTGTAAGTATTATTTTTGTCCAAAGAGTTTCTAACAACAAAATAACATTAGGAGGATATAGTATATATACCATCATAACAGAAAGTATGAAACCAAAATATAACATAGGAGATATGCTAATAACCAAAAAAATTAATCCACAGAAAATTAATGTACGTGATGATATAGTATATATGGGACAAGAAGGAGATTTTAAAGATAAAATAATTACCCACCAAGTAATAGGAATAAAGAAAAAAGGCACTGATTTAATATTTGTAACAAAAGGTATAGCTAACTCTATAGAAGATCCAGAAATAAAAAGTAGCCAAATATATGGTAAAGTAGTATATAAAACCATTATACTTAGTGCTTTATCAAAAATTGTCAATAACACATATGGCTTTTACTTCATTATTTTTATTCCTTTTGCAATCATGATATTTTTAGAAATATTAGAAGTTATTAAAGAAAAGGATGACTTAAATAAAATAGGTGAAAATAATGAAACCAAAGAAAAATAAAATTATATACATCCTAAAAATTATAAAAAAACGAGTAAAACCAAGGACATTACTATTATTAGCCCTAACCCTAGTGGCAAACTCTTATGCATGGTTTATCTATACTACCAAAGTAGACAATACAATAGAAGCACACGTAAGATCCTGGAACGTCCGCTTCGACTACGATTCAAGCGAAATAACAGAATACATTGACTTCAATATAGATGATATGTATCCTGGCATGGGAAACTACGAAAACTCCATCAAAATTTTAAATACAGGAGAAGCCACTGGCAAAATAAATTATGAAGTAGTAAGTGCTAGAATAATTAACGATAATTATGTAATAGATGAAAATGCACAAACAACAGAAAACGTAGTAAATAGCCTAGCAAATGACTACCCATTCAAAATAATTATAGGCGTAACTAATAGTGAAATAACAAAAGAAACGGGAGAAGAAGAGTTTTACATAAAAGTAACCTGGGACTACGAATCAGGTAACGACAAAGAAGACACCTACTGGGGAAATCAAGCATATGACTATCAACAAAACAATCCAAATAGTCCCATTATATCAATAAAAATAAAAATATCTGTAGTACAAGCATAAATTAAAAGGATTATTCAATATAAGAACAAATCCTTTTAATTTTTTATTTGAACAAAATTAAGAGACACATCCACCATTCCCTTACAATCAGGATTAACCGTGGCATCTGCATCATCAAAATTATCCATAGTCTGCCTATCATCATCTATCCATTCTATATACATTCTAATATTTGTATTTGTTATATTATCTGAATATAAAATATCATTACTAATAACCTCACCACTAGAAATAGAAACAACCTCTCCATCATTTAGCGAGTACCCTGTAACAACTAAATCTTTAACACAACTATTATCTGAAACAGAAGTACTAATATTATACTTAAAAGATACATCAACAGAAGAAGAATCTATAATAATATCAAAATACCCAGACGAAGTAGGAGCAATAACACCAGGCTTAATATGTTCATTCCCATTCAAAACAGGCGTCAAAGTTTGCGTTATAGAAGGATTATCACGAATATCCTCATCATTAACTAATATTCTCCATCTAGCAATAGTCAAATTCGTATTCCCCTGAGTACTATTCATATACTTAGCATACGTCGAATTAACAATCATTAGACAAAAAAATAAAGATATACATGACACCAGTAAAACAATTTTTTTCCTTATTTTCATATGCTTCACCTACTATTAACACAATTATATCATAAAGGTGTAAACATTTCAACTCATAGTAATTGCATAATTTGACAAAATATGATAGAATTATTTTATAAAAATAGTAGAGTGAGTGATATTGAGTGGCAGTTAGTACAGTAGTAATGACAGGTGAAAAATTAAGAAGAAGAAAGAAAAAATTAAAAATAACTAAAATTATATTATTAATACTATTCTTCATACTAGTTAGTCTATTTTTAATACTAGAAATAATATACAAAGGTGGAAAATTTACAGTAACCCTAGACCCCAACTTCTCTCTAAAAAGTAAAATAGTTATATATGATGATATAGAAGAAAAAAGAGTCCAAAGAAAATTATATGCTAGCCAACTAGAGTTTATGGATAACATATCAATTAATTGGCTACCAGAAAATATAAACAACGAAAAAGATGGCTCCCATAATGGAGATAACTACATTGCCTACACTTTCTACATTGAAAACCAAGGTACAGACACAATTGATTACTGGTATCAAATAGTTATAGATGATGTAATCAAAAATGTAGATGATGCTGTTAGAATTATGATATATAGAAACGATGATAAAAAAGTATATGCCAAGATAAATGAAGATTTAAACAAGCCAGAAGAAGGCACAATACCATTTTATTCCAAAAAGTATGCTGTCCTTGAAAATAGAGCGGAATTTAAACCTCAAGACATAGACAAATTCACTATTGTGATATGGCTAGAAGGGGACGACCCAGAATGTTTAGACAATATAATAGGTGGAGAAATTAAAATGCACATGGAAATAATAGAAGAACATATAGATAAGGAATAGTGATTATTATGCCCAAAAAAACTAAAAAAAACCGTAAACTATATTTTATGATACTATGGCTCTTACTAGTAGGAGTACTATTTGGAAGCAGTACATACGCTTGGTTTTCTACAAATAGAGTAGTTTATATAAGCTCACTAAATGTAAATGTAAGAGCAGAAGGAGGAATAGAAATCTCCGCGGATGCTCAAAAATGGAAAACAATCCTAGCTATTCAAGACTTAATAGATGCACACACAACCAGTTATCCAACTAGTACAAACCAAATACCAAATAGATTAGAACCAGTATCCACTGGCAAACAAATAGACCAACAAACAGGCTTTTTAAACATGTATCATGGCCTCGTAGAAATAGATGCTCTAGCAAACTATATCCTAGAGTCAAATAAAATTGTTGAAGAAGAAAGCAGTGGAGACGTCAGCGAAGGCAAATTCATAGCCTTTGATATATTTTTAAAAACAACCTCTCCAACGGATTTGTACCTAACCACCTCTTCAGGAGCAACATCCGACGAAGAAAACAGCGTAGGTATAGAAAACTCAGCTAGAATAGCCTTTCTAATCGAAGGAAATGCAAGCGAAAATACTTCTTTAAATACAATACAAACCCTAAAAGGAGTAACTAACGACACTGTATACATCTGGGAACCTAATTATGATACTCACACAGAAGAAGCAGTAGAACATGCACTTAGTACATACAACATAATAACAACTACCACTAACGCAGATGCCTTAAATTATGATGGCATCATACAAGAATTTAACAAAACAGAAAACATAACTGTAGAAAAAGCAAACAACGCTAACTATCCAAACTATTTCAAAAAAGTTAACGTAGACTACTTAACCAAAAAAAATCCAACAGAAAACAGCAAAATATTCAGCATATCTTCAGGTATAACAAAAATAAGAATATACATGTGGATAGAAGGACAAGATGTTGACTGTGAAGACAATGCCAGCATAGGTAACTTTACCTTCAATTTACAATTTACTACTAATAAAAAATAAACATTAATACAATGAAAGGAGTATATACCATGTTTAAGATAATTAAAAAATATCATATAACACATATATTAATAATTATATCTTTAGTATTACTCTTTTCTTTTGGTATAGAAGCCTACATTACAACATATGGAGACTATGTAAGTACATTCAATAATCAAAGTGGAATATCTAATGATGTTGTCTATGTAAATGATGCTCAAAGTGATTATGATTATTACATGGGATTAAACTATACACACTCTACAGATGGCAAACTACCCACTATGGAAGATAAACATATATATACTGATAATAACCTAGTAGAAGTAGCCCTAACATATAGAGCAAACGATATAGAACAAGCAAACCAAGCATATGTATCACTAACAGAAAGACAAACAACATATGTATACTATAAAGTATACGCAATTAATACAAATAACACAGAAAATAAAGATGATGACTACGTTACTATTGAATTGATAGACAATCCATATACAGATAGACCAACAGATAAAGGCTTCAATGGATGGATAACCAACTACATATCAGCCCATATAACATATGATAATGATACATATACAAGATATGTAAAAATACCAATAACTTATACCCAAGATAAACCGAATAAAATTGAAATAGAACTATATGCTAGTTGGATAGATGCAAATGTACAATACATATCCCAAACATCTACTATCTCAAATGCAATTAACAACTTAAACAAAAAAGGTCTATTTCAATTATCAGGAAGAAAACCAATATATGAAAGTGTAAGTAACTATTACATTAAACAAACTATAGAACAATATGACAGATATCCAAACGGAGCTGTAAGCAGTACAGGTGGTAATTTAAGATTTTGGTGTTTTGATGAAAATGGATGCACTTACTACATACGACCAAGCAGTCAAGCATATGATGAAAGTAATACCTACTACAAACTTGTAAATGGAAATATGACAGAAACAGAAGTTGAAATAACAGGCTATGAAGATTTAGGAAGTATCCCCCTAGATACACCTATATATGGATATTTTCGTGAAAAAAACATAGCATACCAATCTTCATACGCAGGATATTACAAAAAAGATGCAACATACCAAACAAGTGGAACATGTAATAAACAATCGGGATGTACATATTATGAATTAATTCAATATTATGATGAAGATGGTACAATAGAAACAGCTAAAGAAGATACATCATACTATTACTTAGTAACTAGAGATACAAACATCATCGTATTAGATACAACCACAACCAATATATGGACAAACGGTCAAAACAAACCATTTACCTTAACTAGCGTACATAATAAAACTAGTTACATAAACTCTGCTACTTTTGAAATAAACCAAAATACCGTTAATGCATATGATGACATGACAATAGAAAACATAAAAATATATTCAAGAACAACCCGTAAAAATGGAGAAGTAACTCCAGGAAGTACTAGAGGTAGCATTTTCTATGGTAACTGGCACAATGTTAAACTAGGAAGAGGCATAACAGCATACAGTGCTACATACACAAACTTCGGAAGCATCATTGGAGGTAATACAGCCTCTACTGGAAGTAGCTCCAATTTAACTAAATATAAATTAATAATAGAATCAGGCTACTATAACTCTATAGGCCTAACCGCAGGTAGCTATGGAGGAACTATATATACTAACGCAATAGGTATATACGGAAATGATTATGACAGAGTAACTAACAATAATGATTTACTAGATATAAGACACTGTGCTTCAGGTAGTTGGGGAGGAACAATATATAGCCAAAGTAATATAGATGTAGCCCTTCATACATATATCAAAAGTGGTAAATTTGGTTCTAACAAATATGACTACGCAACAGGAATATATGTAGGAGGAAGAAATGGAGGAACACACCACGCACCAAGAAGCATAACTGTAGAAGGAGGATACATATATAACTTAATCGGAGGCCCCCTAACATCTCAAAACCAATCTGAATATAATGACACATATATATACATAAAAGGAGGCAGTATTGACATCGTAATCGGAGGTGCAGGAAGAACAGAAACCTACGGTAATCGTATTATCCAAATGAGTGGAGGTCAAGTTAACTACAGTATCTTTGGAGGCTCTAATGGAATAACTGGTAGCAATTCCTCTAACGAACAAGGCACCATTGATGGAGATACTCTAGTATATGTAGGAGGCAGTGCCATAGTAGGAGATGAAGAACTAGTAAACAATGACACCATAGAAAGCGAATCACAAGTTGAATCTGGCAGTGTCTTTGGAATTGGTAATGGTAAAGCTAACTACGAAAAAATAGGCTCTGCAAACAATTCTAACGTCATAATAGCAACCGACGCTATAATTAGAAGAAATGTATACGCTGGTGGTAATTATGGTGCAGTAGGTATTAACAGCTCATCTCCAACAAGTACAAGTAACATATACATAAAAGGAGGACTAATAAAAGGCTCAGTTTACGGAGGAGGTAACAACAACGGTTCAGGAAGCACAAACGTCAACTCCTCAGTAAACATCGACATGACATCTGGCATCATTAATGGCTCACTATATGGAGGAAGCAATCAACGAGGAATTATATATGGAAGCGTATCTATAAACGTAACAGGTGGTATCATTAAAACATCCGTCTACGGAGGAGGCCAAGGTGGATACACCTCAAGTCAAAGCCAAGGTACATTTGTATCCAAAGAAATAGAAGTAACAATAGGAAAAAGTGATATAACACCAGGCCCAACAATCCATAACAATGTCTACGGAGGCAGTGCCTATGGCTCAGTAAATGGTACAACCAATTCAAGCATAATATCTAACTATAATACTAAAGTAAATGTAAATAGTGGTACAGTAGAAGGCTCAGTCTACGGAGGAGGCCAAGGGAATGATACCTATACTCCATACGTAATGGGTAACATAGACGTAAACATAAACGGAGGAACAATAAACAATGTCTTTGGAGGAAACGACGCGGCTGGTACCCCAAATGGTTATGTCAAAGTATATCTAAATGGAGGAACTGTAAACAATACCTACGGAGGAGGCAATAAAACAGGCATAACTACCACAAACGTATACTTACAAGGAGGCACCTCTACAAACATATATGGAGGTTCTAACCAAAGTGGCGATGTAGAAGAATCAAACATAATCACTCAAAGTGGTACAGCAGATGCAATTTACGGAGGAAACAACCAAGGAGGTATCACTAACACAAGCAACATCACAGTAAATGGAGGAACAATCGACACCATCTATGGAGGAGGTAAACTAGCTACTACTAATACAACCAACATAGAATTAAATAAAACTACTATAAATAATGTCTATGGAGGAGGAGAAGCTGCAGACGTAAGTACTGGTACAAATATCACACTAAAAGGAAGCACCGTAGGAAATATCTATGGAGGCTCTAACCAAAGTGGCACTGTAGAAGAGTCAAACATAATTACTCAAAGTGGTACAGTAAATACAATCTACGGAGGAAACAACCAAGGAGGTACAACCAAAACTACTAACATTAAAGTTGACGGTGCTAATATTAATACCATCTATGGAGGAGGAGACAAAGCTAACACCACCACATCAAACATAACCGTAACTTCCACCCAAAATAAAATTAATAATATCTTTGGAGGAGGAAACGCCGCTTCAGTAGATAAAAGTAACATCACAGTAAATTCAGGCCAAGCAGAAAATATCTATGGAGGTTCTAACCAAAGTGGCGACGTAACTAACAGTAACGTAGACATCCTGCAAACAGAAAACAACAATACCACTCAAATAGTGGCAAACGTAACATGGGAGGCAAACGATGCAGAACCATGGCAAAGTACTACATATAAAACAATAGCCAAAGTAAAAGTAGAATTAACAAATAATACCCAAGCAACCCTAGATACATGGGACCTAACTCTAAACATACCAGAATCCATACTATTTACTAATTACACAAGCAGTAACATAGACGTAACAGACTCTACATATAAGATTAATCAAGTAAATAAATATTATGGTAACAATACTATTAGTGCACAAGGTACTCATACTATTGAATTTGAAGTACTTTCCATGATACCAAAAGAAGATTTTGACATTGGCTATATTTTTGAATCAACACCATACAAATATAGCGTCCCATTAAAAACATATATTGCTAATATCTACGGAGGAAACAACCAAGGAGGTACTACACAAAATACTGATATATATGTAAAAGATGCCCTAATAGGAAACATCTATGGAGGAGGAAACGCCGCTCCAAGTGGAAATACCAAAATATACCTAGAAAATAGTACTGTCAAAGATGAAATCTACGGAGGAGGAAATCAAGCTAGTGTAAATAACAACACCGATGTAGATATAATAAATGCTACAATAAATGGTAGTATCTTTGGAGGAGGCAATGCTGGTACAGTAGAAGGAAGCACCAACTTATATATATCAAATACTACCGTACTAGAAAGTGCATACGCAGGTGGAAACGGAATAACCGCTATAGTAAAAGGAAATACATTAGTAAATATAGATGGCACCTCAAATATAGGTAAACATGTCTTTGGAGGAGGAAACGCCGCTGCAACAGGAAATGAAAATCAAAATACATCAAACAGCATTGTAAATATCGCAGGAGCTACTATAGATGGCAATGTCTATGGAGGGGCTAACACCTCAGTAATAAACGGATGTGCTAATGTAAATATAGGTATAGATGCCGTAACAGAATCAAGCCTAATAAAAGGAAATATTGATATAAAAGGAACAGTCTTTGGAGGAGGAGAAGCCAATGCAGGTGGATCACAAATATTTGACTGGAGCTTTATCAGCGTAACTGATGGTATTAACGTCCTAATAGATGGCAATAATCATGACACATTCAACATAGGAACATCAATCTTTGGTAGTGGTAACGCCTCTTCAAGCGCAGGAATAAGTAATGTTACAATTAAAAATTATGGAACAATAGATGACTACAAGAAAAACGTCTCTATTCAAAGAGCTACAAACGTAACAATAGATAACTCTGCTATCGAATTAGAAGGCATCGCAGACCGTACTAACGAACTATTTTCCGATGTACCATTTACAATCGCAAGAGTAGACGAACTAAAAATAAAAAATAACACCACACTATTCTTACAAACAAATACTAACCTATTAAAAGCATTTACCAGCCTAGTCGATGTATATGATGAATCTACCAATACTTACAAAGAAGAAGTAGCTAAAGTAACAATTAATAATGAAACAAACGAAATAAACAGCAACGTCACAAACAGACTATATATATGGGAAAGTAAAAACGTAAACGTCCTACTTGACATCGCAGGCACTAGTTATGGAAAAGTAACCGGCATGACCTTCTTTGGAATGTTTAACCATGACAGAAATGGAAATGTAGTAACAGGAATGTATTCTAAAGACTACACAAACGGAAGTGAAATAAGCAGTAACGTACTAAGTTATTTCTCTGATGGTGCATATGTAATGGGACTACACGCCGTAAATCACGATATTAAAATAGATGGATTTTATACCAACTATAAAGATGAAAATGACTTTAAACATATTAAAGTAGACTACATAAAACCAACTAGCCTAGGAGACAACTGCTATAAATGGGTAGTCGGTGCTCCAGTACTAGCTTATGAAATTGAAGACTTAAAAGCCTCAAAATACTCTACCTTAGGAACTGTAGAATTACCATTAATAGACTTCTCAGACCCAAACACCAAATTCTACATTGAAGGCTTTGCTTATAACGAACTAGACCCAACTATCTCACTAATAGATTCAAAAGATATACCGAGAATTGCTAGTGATACCACCATCGCGGATACAGTAATGAGCTTAGTTATGGAAAGCAGTAACGTTGGATGGATAACAAAAGGAACTACCACATTCAAAACCGATGGTAACATTCCATCGGGGACATTAGAATACGAAAGCGAAAACTCCAACAACATTCCAACATTACTATTCTATCTATATCACTCTAAAAACCTAAATACAACAGCAAGATTAGGTAAAGTAAAAATTTCTGTAAGAGTAGAAACACCAATTAACGAAATATCTAGCAAATTCACTGACCTAAACATTATCATTAATCTATCACGTGCACTGATTAATACAAACGACTACGAAGGTGCTATTACCGCAGGAAAGAAATATGAAATGTTTGCCAACACTGCTACTAACATAACTACTAAAAGTAGCTTTAGTACATACTTTTCATTATATGTAGAAAGTAATAACTTCTACGCAGAAGGATACCATCGTAGCCTAATATCAAACTATATTCTACCTAAAAACACCAAAATAACAATGATAGATTATGCCAACAGTGGAGTACCAGAATACTACTACTACATAGTAAGTGAAGAAGATGTAGCCTACGCGGCCATAGAATATAATCAATATAACGAAGTATCATATAACCTATCTAAATTCATCAAAATGGGTAGTTCTAATACAGAAAACCACTATAACGATGCACTCGCAAATAGCAATTACTATGATAGTACAACCCAAACAGCCACAGAAGAATTTATCTTCATCGTAGACTACAGTGATGCCAACATAACAGAAGACAAAACAAATCTATATTTATTACTAGAATTAAGAAACAATAACTCTCAAGTCTTAGTAAGCGTATTAGCTCAACAACAAAACATAATGTATTATAACTTATACTACGGCAGTGATGGCATAATAGACATAGATGCACAGCTAAGTAGCAAGAACTTATATCTAGGTCACAGTACCACCTTAAACGTAACTACTGACTTCATTCAAAGTACAAATCAATCCGTTAATATATATGACACAAGTTACTTTGATAAAAAACTCGGTATAAAACTATCAATATATGATGAACACAATAACCAAGTAAGTGGAGCAGACTTACTAGGAGTAACATTTAAATACAGAAATACTACATATCATCCAAGACTTGATGGCACAGTAAGATTTAACTTAGCTCCTAAAGTGGCCAACGTTTCCTCATCAATTGTAATAGATACAAAAAATAGCAACCTAGCAAGTGGTAAATATACTATAAAAATAGAATCTTTTGCATCTCCAGATGGTATATATTATGGATTAATAGCTTCTGACGTAGTTGAATTAAATCTAAATATTGTAGATACAATATATGGCTTAAAATCTACCATAAAAGAAGAAATGTTAATTATCGATAAAGATACAGGACTAACATTATTTGATAATAATGCCCTAGTAGTAAACTTTGAGTACTCCTCTGGATTAACTAATCCTAATATAAGAGTATCATTATATCGTAGAGACTACCAAGCAATAACTACAAATCTATATAACAAAGTAAACTTAAAAGATTACATAACAAATACATATGATGAAACAGATACAGAATATGAGTATTATCTAACAAAGAATCCAACATCCTCATTTAACACATACTTCTATTTAAAACCTAACCTAACAACAGGTACCTATAAGCTACAATTTAGCTTATATGATGGAAATGTCTATGTTGGAGATGTATACCAATATATAATTATAAAATAAATACTATAGCAAACTATTAGTAAGTACATTCTTATTAATAGTTTTTTTATTAAAAGATGTCTAGTACTTGTATAAAAATCCAATTAAGTAGACATTTTTCAAATATTTTGTTACAATAAATATATGAGTAGGAAGTGGTAAAATGTATCAAAACGAACTAGACATAGAAAAACAAAGTCATAAAGATTTACTAGAAATGTATAAACTACTAAAAGAGTATACAACCAAATTAGAACACCAATTAGAAGAGTTGAAAAAGGAAATAGAAAAAAATGATTGAAGCACTAACAAAACAAATAAACGTCGACAAAGAAGTTTTAAACATATTACCACAAAATAACATCAAGAATAAAAAAATATACCTATCTAAATTAGAAGAAATATTAAATAAATATAAACAATATCAAAACAAAATATATACTGAAATAGAAAAAAGAAATAATATTCTAACAAACATAAATAAAAATAATAAACTAGATACCCTAAAAGAAGAAATAGACAAAGTACAAAGCATTATGTATTTATATAATGACTATAAATTCCCAATATCAAAAATGGGTATAGACATTATAATATATAACCTAAGCCAATTTAATAAATTAAAAGAAGAAGATATTAATGACAGTATATATAAACTAATAAGCATATACAAAGAAGTAGGTATAGATATTTCTATAGACAGCTTCAAATATAGCATCTTCGCCTATGAATACATGAAGGTATATCTAAATTATTTAGATAACAAACAATATAATTGCCCTGAAGTAAGCGAATGCTTTGAAAAATTATATTGGAAATGTCCTGATTTAATAACTCATCTAAAACTATGCTTTATATCGATATATTATAAAAATATAAAAAAATTTGAAAAATACTTAAATGACTTAAAAGAACAAAATACCTTTGATATAAATAATTATTATGAACTAATAAAAACATATGATTTAATAAAAGAAAGTGATATATATATATTACTAAATAAATTCATAAACAAAGAGCTAAATATTAAAGACTATCAAGAAGACAAAATAAATAAACTTCTAAGTGAACTAACAGATGATTCTTTAGAAGATATATCTGATGATATCCAAAAATTAATATATACATTGAAAGAATACAAAGGATACTTAGATTATCTATTTCTAATCGAAGATATAAACAAACTATATGAACAACGTCAAAGCTTCAAAGATTGCTCTAAAAAAACAATAAAAGAAATAACTAAAAAAGAAAAAATCTTATCTAAATATAATAAAACTCTATTCAAAATATGGAATAAATTTAATAAAGAAAGAAAAATAAATAAATATAGCATTGCTATAAACGATACATTAAAAGAAATAAATAGTTTATATATAGAATTAGAAGAGAACTTGTTTAAAGAGCAAATATATAACTTCCTAAATGACTCATCTACAATACTAGATGTTCTATCATTATGTTACTCTAATTACACATATCTAACAAACACTATCAAAGCAAAAGAGGAAACTATCCCAGATACTTCTATTAAGGAAATAAGAAAAAATTTATTTACTCTTATAACAAGCCCATACAATACTATTATAAACAACACAACATTTAAAACAACTGAAGATATAAAAACAATAATCAAAGATAAATATAACTTGATTAATATTAAAATAACCCTAAACAACTTAGAAGATAGTTCTATATTAAATTTTATTAGTCTAATAAACAACATCTTAATATATAAAAACATTACAAATAGTATATTAAAAGTAAATGATATAGAGTTTATCTTAGAATCAAACGAAATATTACAAAAGTAAGCCTTAGGGCTTTTTTTCTATCTAATTTTTTGCTATAATATAATTATTAGGAAGGTGAATTATGAAAGAGAATGTTAAACTAATTATAGGGAGTGTAATATTTTATATAGCTTTAATATTTATATCAGTCTATTTTCTATTAATACCAGGTATTAATAAAATAAATACAGTAAGAAATTATAAAGAATTAACTTACGAAGAAAAAACTAAATTAATAGATGAAATTAACACAAAATATACCAATTTAGAAAATGAAGTAAATGATAAATATATAAAATTAATTAATGAAGTAAACGAAGAATATGACCCTCTTATTGAAGAAATAAATAACAAATACACCGAAGAAGAAAATAACATAGAAGCTAAATATAAAACTAAAGAAAACGAAATTACTAAAAAAATTAACGATGCCAAAGTAAGAGAAACAAAAGAATTTTTTAAAAATGGACTAAGTGCTAAATATTATAGCATTGGAGAAGAAATTGAGAGCTTAAACGATGAAAAATATAAATTAACAGAAGAAAAGAAAGAAGAACTAAATAAGTTAAATGAAACCAAACAAAATAAAACTAATCCTTACATTACCAAGAAAACATCCGCGATAAGAAATCATGAACTTAATAAAAAAAGTGAACTTAACTTATTAAACACTAACAAAAATAAAGAAATAAATAAAATAGATAACCAAAAACGTACTAACACAGTTAACAAAAGCATTGGTATACTATTAATTATCCTTAGTATAATATTAATTATTATCCCTATTATATTTATTATCAAAACATATAACAAACTAACTAAACTAAATAATAATGTTAACTCTAAATGGAGTGACATAGACGTCTTATTAAAACAAAGAAGTGACTTAATACCTAATATAGTAGATAGCATTAAAGGATATTCACATCATGAAAAAAATACTCTAACTAGTGTTATTGAAGCAAGAGAAAAAGTAATGAAAGCAAGTAATAAGAAAGAGGAAATAGATAGCAACAAACACTTAGAAGAAGCTTTAAATAATATATTCTTATTAAATGAAAAATATCCTGACCTAAAAAGTGATAAAAGTTATAATAAACTAATAGATAATTTAAAAGAAATAGAAGATAATATATCTATTACTAGAAAAGAATACAACAATAGTGTATTAAAGTATATGAATAACATAGAAGTATTTCCTTCTAATATAGTTGCAAGCTTATTTAACTTTAAAGAAGAATACTACTTCAAAACTAAAGAAGAAGAAAAAGAAAACGTTAAGGTAAAATTTTAGGAGTTATTATGAAAAAAGAAAATATTTATTGTATTATAATTACCTTGATTATAGGATTAATAAGTTATTACCTATTCTTACCTCCAATTAATATTCATAGCATTGGCTTTTTAGCTTACATAATATTTATACTTACTATATTTACTATATGTAATTCAATAGGAAGTATCATATCTAAAAGAAGATTAAAAGATATAGTTAAAATGCCTAAGTATTATATAATTATTTTACTACTAATATTTAGCTATATATTTATAGGCAATATTATATGCAGCCCTATATTTATGAGCAAGAGTTATAGCAATAGAATAACGATTAATGAAGATAAAGGATTTATAAATGATGTTAAAGAAGTTGACTTCACTAAACTACCCCTACTAGATAAAGATAGTACAGAAAAATTAGGAGACAGAGTAGTAGGCAGAATGCCAGAGATGGTTAGCCAATACTACGTAAGTAACTATTATACTCAAATCAACTATGATGGTAACATCATAAGAGTCACTCCTCTTGAATATAATGGGTTCTTCAAATGGATGAAAAATAAAGACAAAGGAGTAACTGGCTACATAGTAGTTAATAGTGTTGATGGTACTAGTGAACTTGTTAACTTAGAAAAAGGAATGAAATATACAAACGGTGCCTATTTTGGTAAATACTTAAAAAGACATTTAAGATTTAAATATCCTACCTATATATTCGGCGAAGAAAATTTTGAACTTGATAATAATGGCAAACCATTCTATGTAGTACCCGTTATTAAGTATACTGCAGTAGGATTAAAGAAAGATATCAAAGGTGTAGTAATCGTAAATCCCGTAAATGGAGAAAGTACCTATTACAAAGTAGGAGAAGTACCTAGTTGGGTAGATCATGTATATGATGCAGATTTAATTATAGAACAAGTAGATGACTGGGGTATGTATCAAAAAGGATTTTTAAACTCCCTATTTAGCCAAACCGGCGTTGTTATGACCACTGATGGATATAATTATTTAGTACAAGATGATGATGTATATCTATATACTGGTATTACTTCTGTATCAAGTGATGAAAGTAACATAGGATTTATATTAACTAACATGAGGACAAAAGAGACACATTTCTACAAAGTACCAGGTGCAGAAGAATACAGTGCCATGGCGAGCGCAGAAGGACAAGTACAACAAATGAAATATGAAAGTACTTTTCCACTTCTAATAAACCTAAATAATAGACCAACATATTTAGTTAGTCTAAAAGATAACGCTGGACTAGTAAAAATGTATGCCTTTATAGATGTAGAAGACTACCAAAAAGTAGTAGTAACAGATGCTAGCTTAGGAATAGAAAAAGCCAAAGATAATTACTTAAATAGCATTTCCTTTGAAGACAAAAAAATAGAAGAGAGTAAAACTATAAAAGTTAAAGAAATTAAGGAAGTAGTAATTGATGGTAATACATATTACTACATAATCGATACTGATAATAATAAATATAAAGCATCAATTAAAACTAACAAAGATATACTTCCATTTATAAAAGAAAATGATAACATCAAAATATACATAAAAAGTATAAAAGATGTAACAGAAATAACTAAAGTAGAATAAACCTACTTTTTTTAATTTATAATTAAAATTCCTCTTTCATATGTAGACAAAAGTAGAACTAAACAAAATTAAACAATAAAATTAAATGATTTTGCTTTATTCTGTAAAAATCTATAATTATATCCTAAAACAATTGCACAATAACTAAAATTATGATATACTTTAAACGGTGGTAGATATGAAAAAAATCTTTAAAATGCTATTATATATTCTTATGGTTCCATATCTTTTTATTGCAGTATTTTTAACTGTATGTCTTCTAAATTATAATGATTATAACGTAACCGAAATAAATGGTAAATCATTCATAATAATAAGAGACAATAAATTAGAACCAACATATAAAAAGAATGACTTAGTAATAGTAAAAAAGAATGACTTAAACGAATTAAAACCTAATGATGAAATATTTTTCTATAGTAAAGGTAAAGACCAAATAAACGTAAATATTGGTAAAATAACTGAAATTAAACCAATTACAGATGAAGAAGGAACAATTATAGTAGAAGGGGACTATCCTATAACAGGTAAATTCTTTATTGGAGCAAAAGAAACTAGCAAAATATATAGTAACTTAGGTGGTATACTTTCAGTACTAGAATCAAGATGGGGTTATTTATTTATAATTGTATTTCCTATATTATTACTATTTATATATGAAATATACGCATTTATTATGGAAGTAAAAAAGCCTTTAGAAGAAGAGTAATATGAAAAAAAGGATATTATTTATCTCCATATTGATGCTTTTTTTTACTTTATATCAAGTTGCAAAGACATACGCCTTATTTGAAAGTAATAAAAATTACCAAATCAGTAATGATATAGCCAAATGGATAATCGATATTAATAACTCATCTATTCCAAGCACTAACACTTTTACAATAGATAAAATTACCTATACCGAAAGTGAATATATAATAAATAACAAAATTGCACCAGGACTATGTGGATATTTTGATATACAACTAAATTCAAGCAAAAGCGAAGTATCTGTAAGATATGATATATCTCTTGATACAACCGCTATAGAAGATACATCAATAAACATAAATCAAGTCAAAGAACTAAATAACAAAGAATTAATACTAAGTGCTAAAAACACTTATACTGGTATAATAAAACTAAAAGACGAAGATAAAACACACACCATAAGAGTTAATGTATGTTGGGATAACAACGAAGATTATAATAATAAAGATAGTGAAATAGGATTGAAAACAGATGGTACAATCAACCTAATAGTAAACATTACTCTTACGCAATACCTAAATGAAGAAATACCAACATATGTAGAAGAATAGATAGTGAGGTTATATAATGCAAAAATATAAAGATAAAATTTTAAATATCATTATATATATTTTCATAACTTTAGTATCACTAGCTATTTTATTTGCAATATATAATTATATCAATCTAAAAGTACTAAAAAAACCATACACAAACATATTAGGATATACAATCTTTGAAGTAGCCTCAGGTAGCATGAGTAACACCATTAATGTAGGAGACATAGTAATTGTTCATCTAACAGATAAATTTAAAGAACAAGACATAATAACATACATAAGCGAAGGAGAGTATATAACACATAGAGTAATTAAAATAAATGATAAAGATATAATAACTAAAGGAGACGCTAATAACAATGCCGATAGCCCAATAAAGTCTAACATGGTACTTGGCAAAGTAGTTAAAATAATTAAAAATGTAGGTATATGGGGCAAAGTAATAACAACTCCAAAAGTATATATATCCATCTTTATCACTATCTCTTTATTTTACATATATTTTTCAAAAAGAAAGTGTGATATCAATGAGACAAAACAATAATATTATAAAGCTGTTAATATTAACGCTTCTTTTAGTAATAATAATCTGTATAATACCTAAAACATTTTCAAGATATCAAACAAATACCTCATCAGATGCAAATCTTCAAGCGGCATTTTATGTATTAAAAACCTCATATGAATACCAAACTATAAAACTACCTCAACTAGAACCACGTGATGAACCATACGAATACACCTTCAGTATTGCAAACAACAAAGATGGCAAAAGACTAGAAACAAGACTAGTATATAATCTTTCTATAAGAACAACTACCAATTTACCCCTAACATATAAATTATATAAAGGCACTTCTACCGATGTAGAAATAAGTAATGAAGTAATAAAAGATGAAGATGGTACATATTTTAGAAAAATATCTGCAAATAGAGAATACTTTAGTTACCTATATGATGAAGTAAATACATATAAATTAATAATAAATTTTCCTAGTGAATATAACAACTTTGAATACCAAGATATTGCTGAATTCATTGAAATAATTATAGACTCCAAACAAATAATCGACGGTGAATAATCATTCGACAAAAAAAAACAAAAAATTCATTTTATGTATTGCAAAAAAAAAATAACTATGCTATAATCTAAAGTATATGATAGATGGTAAAAACAACATGTAGAATAGATAAGGAGTATGGCATGGAAAATTTAGAAATTAAAGAAAACAAACAAAACGAAGAAGAAAGAAAGAAAAAAGTTGCAATAATACTAAGAAGAAGAAAAAGAAGAGGCAAGAAATTATTTTTATTACTATTAATTTTAGTAATGACAGGAATCATGCTAACGACTACAACATACGCATGGTTTACTTCAAATAAGACAGTATCTGTAAGTGATGTACAAGTAAATGTTGCTTCTAAAAACGGTATACAAATATCTGCCGATGGTACAAATTGGAAATCAATAGTACAACTAACAGACTTAACTGGTGCCAAAGCAACATATCCAGGTGCTGTTAATCAAATACCTGATACTACCCAAACTATTGAACCAGTATCTAGTGCATTAAACGTAGACGCTAGTGGCCAAATGGAGATGTTTTATGGCGTAATAGAAAACTCAAAATTAAAAGATAGTTGTTCAACTGGAGATGGTGCATATACCGACAGAGCTACTTGTGAAGCTCAAGGAGGAACGTGGACTGTCGGAACAGAAGGTCAATATATATTAACAGCTACTAAAGAAACAGATGCTCACGGTACTACTGGTAAATATGTTGCATTTGACTTATTCTTTAGAGTAGATAGTCAAACTCAAGTATACTTAACAGCTGAAGGTTCTGGCGTTGTAGCTACAGGAAAAGATACAGGTATCAAAAATGCATCAAGAATAGCATTCGTTGAACTAGGCAATACTGCATCAGGTTCTACATTATCGACTATTCAAGGATTAAATACAGGTGCTGGCTCTACAGTATACCTTTGGGAACCTAACTATGATATACATACTGCATCAGGCGTTTCAAATGCTAAAGACGTATATGGACTTGATATAGGTACTACTGATGAAGCTTTGTTACCATATTCTGGAATTAAAGCAGATATAGCAGAAGCAAGCAATATCTTATTAGGCAAAGCTACAGAAACTGATTATAGTGATATGTTTAAAACCGTCAATCCAACATACTCAACTGTAAATGGATGGACTGGTACAAAAGCAATATTTACTCTACAAGCAGGCATCACAAAAATGAGAATATACATGTGGGTAGAAGGACAAGATGTTGACTGTGAAAATACTGCATCAGGTGGTAACATAATCTATAGTTTACAAATTACTACAGAAGGTTAAAATACCTTCTTTTTTTATAACTAAATAAAAAAGAGAATTACCTCTGAAATGCACCCCTTAAAGTAGACATTAATAAAAAAGAGGGACTACAAAAATATGATAAAATACATTTCCGAAAGGAGGTGTATTTTTATTATGGCAACAAAAGGACAAAAGTTTAAAACATTTACAAATGAAGAAAGAACTGAAATTGTAAGCAAATACATGTCAGGCAAATATTCATATACACTTTTAGCAAAAGAATATAACATAAGTTGGAAAACTGTAGAAAGCATGGTTAGAAAATTTAAAAAAACCGGACTAACAATTAAAGACAAAAAAGGTAGAAATAATCAATCACATTTAACTAAAGAAGATTGGAAAGAAAGATATGAAATATTAAAAAAATACCAGGCCTTCCTCAAGGCACAACGAGAGAAAAAGTAACATTTATAAATTTATACAGAAATAATTATAAACTTACTAACATGTGTGCTGTACTAAATATAAGTCCTAAAACTTATTATAAGTATAGGAATAAGGAAGATCCTGATTATTATGATTATTTAATAATAAAAGAAATATTTAATGATTCAAAGGGTACATATGGATATCGTAGGATTGTTGAAGGCCTACTCCAAAAATATGGTGTAGTTATGAATGGGAAGAAGGTATTAAGAATAATGAAAAAATATAATCTAATGGCTGAATATGTAAGAAAAGCTAAAATTAAACATAAGAATGAAAGAATTGAAGATAATGTAAAACCGAATTTATTAAATAGAAACTTTACTACTGATAATTTAAATAAAGTTTGGGATACGGATGTAACATATTTAATATTCAAAGGTTCAAGGGCATATTTATCTACAATAATAGATTTATATGATAGACATGTAGTTTCATATGTAATATCAAAAAGTAATGATTTAAAGCTAGTTATAGATACTTTAAATAAAGCTATATCAAAAGAAAAAGGTGTACATGGTTTAATCATTCACAGTGATCAGGGATTCCAATATACATCTTATGAGTACAAAGCTATATGCGAATCGAATGAAATACAAATTTCCATGTCACGAAAAGGAACGCCAATTGATGATTCTCCAATAGAAAGTTGGCATTCACTCCTTAAGAAAGAAACTTTGTACAACAATAATATTACATCTTTACAAGAATATATTCAACTTGTAGAAGAATGGATATTATTTTACAATACAACTAGACTAAAGTCAAAAGTTAAGAAAAAGAGAAAAAATTACACAAAAAGAGAAAAATAATTTTCTCTTTTTAACAACCCTCTTTTTTATTAACATCTACTATTTGGGGTTCACATCAATATTCTGTCTACTTTTTATTTGCCTAGAATTAATAGTCCTAACATAAAAGATAGGATTGATAAGAATGTGGTACTAATTAGTAATAGTGTAAAGTTAATGTATCCTGAGTTAGATTTGTTATTACTAGGTAGTGGTTCTTCTTTAATTACTGGTTTAGATAGTAAAATATTGTTAATGGCCTTTGATGAGGAGGTTAATTTTTCATTACTGATGCAACCTACATAAGCATCTTTTTTATTCATAAATACTACTAAAGAAGTGTTTAGACGTGGTGTTGTATCTTTGATTGTTACTTTTTCTTGTGATAGAATGTCTTCTATTTTTTCGTTGTTAGTAGTTGTTTTAGGTAATTCTATTGTGGGATGTTCTTGTGTTTGTGGGATATCTAGATTTTCTTGTGGATGAGTATTTTTGTTTTCTTCATCTTTTATGCATGCAAATTTTTTGGGTGCGGATAAGTTATTTGCGATTATGAGTAAGTTTTTATTATCTATATCTTGCATAAATGATGATGATATATTTACTTTACTAATGCTAGGAAAGTCCATGTAGGGACCTTTAGATATAATTATTTCTTTTTCGTTTATCATAATTCACCTAATTTATATTAATGATTTTTTTTGTAATTTGAAAGATTCTTTCTTTTTTTGTAGGATCTATGTTCTTTAAAATATCATTACCTTTACTATCTTTTGTAATTAAAGATACA
Organism: uncultured Bacilli bacterium; assembly: GCA_934096265.1. Lineage (GTDB taxonomy): Bacteria > Bacillota_I > Bacilli_A > RF39 > UBA660 > JAEDMO01. The sequence goes on from CAKOLI010000005.1 coordinate 43,063, forward strand.
TATATGCTACTTGTATTTTCATCTTTTGGCATAGCGTATATGGCATATTCTTCTTTATCTATTTCAATTATTGTTATTAATTTAGCTATGTAGCCTATACTTTTTTCATCCATAATCATAAATTGTTTCATGTCCCACTCTCCTATTTACTATTATGTTAATAGTATATCATAAGAAAATTAATGATGCAAGGGGTTTTAAATTATGTTATAATATTTATGAGGTGACTTACTTTATGAATATAAGTAGTAATTGGCATGATTATGAAATTTTGGCCACTGGAGATGGGGAAAAGATTGAAAGATTTGGTAATGTTGTTTTAAGAAGACCTGATCCTCAGATAATTTGGAATAAAAGTGATAGTACGATTTGGAATGACTGGGATGGGTATTATCATAGGAGTAATACTGGTGGTGGTAGTTGGGAGTTTAGGCGTAAGTTGAAAGATTATTGGACTATAAAATATAGAGATCTTACTTTTAAGATAAGTCCTACTAATTTTAAACATACTGGGATATTTCCTGAGCAAGCTACTAATTGGGACTTTATTATGGATAATATTAAGGCTCATAGAGGAGAAGAATTTAGGGTACTTAATTTGTTTGCATATACAGGATGTGCCACGATGGCGGCTTCTTATGCAGGAGCTAGTGAGGTTGTGCATGTTGATTCTTCTCGTGGGATGATTGAATGGGCTAAAGAAAATATGAAGTTATGTGGGCTTGAAGATAATATGATTAGATATATTCAAGAGGATTGTTTAAAGTTTATTGAAAGAGAGAAAAGAAGAGGTAGAACATATCACGCTATTATAATGGATCCTCCTAGTTATGGAAGGGGTCCTAGTAAAGAGATATGGAAGTTAGAAGATAATTTAGGGCAACTTCTTGAGGGAGTTAAAGATATATTAGATAAAGATTTTTGTTTCTTACTTATTAATTCTTATACAACAGGGATTAGCCCTACTTCGCTTGGGAACTTGCTTAAGCTTACTTTTAATAATTGTAAAGTGATTACAGGAGAAATAGGATTACCTGTTACTGAGAATAATTTGGTATTACCTTGTGGAATATATGGAAAAGTCTTTAAAGATTAATATTATATATGAAGATAATCATATTATAGTAGTAGAAAAGCCTATTAATGTTCCTGTTCAAGCTGATGATAGTAATGATTTAGATTTGATTACGATGATTAAAAGTTATTTAAAGGATAAGTATAATAAGTTAGGAAATGTATATTTAGGAATGGTGCATAGGCTTGATAGGCCTGTTGGGGGAATAATGGTGTTTGCAAAAACTTCAAAGGCTTCTTCTAGGTTAAGTGAGCAAATTAGGAATAAGCAAGTTAAGAAGAGGTATTATGCTGTTTTATGTGGTAATGTTAGAGAAAGTGATATTCTTAGAGATTATTTAATTAAAGATAAGAGGACTAATAATAGTTATGTAACAGATGAATATAATGGTAAGGAAGCTATTTTGGAATATAGAAGGATTGGTTGTAAGGATAATTTTAGTCTTGTAGATATTAATCTTATTACTGGAAGATCACATCAGATTAGGGTTCAGTTTGCTAGTCGTGGATTCCCTTTGTATGGTGATTTTAGATATAATAAGAAAGTTACTAAAGGTAGTGATATAGCACTATTTGCTTATATGCTAGAGTTTGTTCATCCTACTCTTAAGGAAGTAATGCGTTTTAGAATTAAGATACCAAATAGGTATCCATTTAATATTTTTGGAGGTGCTAAATGACTGGTTTAGAAGATGCAAAGTTAAAAATTGAGAATTTTAGGAAGGAAATGGAACAAGTTAAAAGAAATGATGAAGAGGAATTTTTAAAATTAGTTATAGGGGTTCTTATGGATTGTTTAGGCTGTGTTTCTTCTGCTTCGGAATTTAATTATAATGATAAATGGCTTTATATAAGTTATAAGATACATAATGCTATAGTATATTTATGTAAGTATATTGATAGAGATGAGTATAATATTAATAAGAATGATTTAGATTTATTGCTTCAAAATGTTAGGCTATCTAAAAAGAGTACTAAAGTGTTATATAAGAGAATTAGGAAGATAGCTGGTAGAATAGATATTAATGAAGTTAGTGATGAAATTACTGACTTACTTATGATGTTAGCTTATGTTTTAGTTAATATTAGTAATAGGATAGCTAAGGAAAAAGAGATTGGTGTTAAGTTAAATTGTGCTGATGGTTATTTTATACCTATGATGCCTTCTTGTAATGAGTTTGATTTTATAAGTGCAAATGAAAGTATGAAGAAGATGATAAAAGAAAAAAAATAGTACTAATTTGTATATTAGGCTATTTTTTTTATGTCATCTACAACTAGTTGGTATTCATCAAATCTTTTTTCTATACGCCCTGTGACACGGATAATATTTGTTTTTTGTAAATTTTTATTGTTAGTATATACGTTTGGAAAGAATGTTAATGATATACTTCCATATTCATCTGAAGCGGTTATAAAGGCCATAACATCATTTTTTTTAGTAATTACTTCTTTTATGTTTTCTATTATTAGTATTAGTGTTACTCTTTTATTAAAATTTTCTTTTATATTAAGAGTAATGTTATCAGTAGGTAAGCGATATTTACTTACTGGATGAATGCTTAAATAGAAGTTAAAGCTAGATAATTCTAAGTTTATGAGTGTATCTTTATCATATTCTGGGTAAGTTATAATATTAGGTTTTTCTATTTCTAGTAAGCCTATATCTTTAGTTAGTTCAGCATAGTTTATAATGTTATCTAGGTTTTCTATAAGAGTTTTTTTATTTAAGTTAAAGCAGTTAAAACAGCCTGCGTTTATTAGAGAGGTAATCACTTTTTTGTTTACAATGTTTCCGTATGTTCTGCATATAAAGTCTATACAATCTTTGTATGGGCCAGATTCTCTTTCTTTAATTATTTCATTACTTGCATTGTAGCCTATATTTTTGATAATTGAAAATGGGCAAATGATATTATTGTTATCAATTATGTATGTATCTTTACTTTTTTGAATATCTGGTGGTAATATTTGGATGTTTTTTGCTCTTGCTTCGTTGATGTATGATTTTGTTTTAATTTCACTTCCTAATGAGTTATTTAGAAGACTAATAATAAAGTATTTGTAGAAGTGTGTTTTTAAGAAGGCCATATTATATGCTAGTATAACATATGATACAGAGTGGCTTAGATTGAAACCATATCCTGCGAATTTGATAATTAGGTTATATACTTTTACTGCGGTTTGTTCTTCATATCCACGTTCAATGCTTCTTTTTATAAACTTTTCTTTTTCATTTAGTAATATTTCTTCTTTTTTCTTAGACATTGCTCTTCTTAAGACATCGGCTTCTCCTAGGGAATATCCCGCTAGAACATGGGCTATTTGCATTATTTGTTCTTGATAGATGATGATGCCGTATGTGGGTTCTAGGATGGGCTTTAAAGAAGGGTCTAGGTAATCTATTTTTTCTTTTTTTTCTTTTCTTTTAATATAGCTATCTATATTATCCATAGGTCCTGGTCTAAAAAGGGCGATTGCCGCGATTAAATCATTAAGGTTAGTTGGTTTTAGTTTTTTTAAGAAGTTTTTCATACCATTTGATTCGAATTGAAAGATGCCATCGGTATCTGCATTATAAAATATTTCTAAAGTTTTTTTATCATCTAAAGGGATGTTAGTCATGGTTATATTTAAGTTTTCATTTCTTTTTATATTTTTAATTATTTCATCTATGATAGTTAGATTGCTAATACCTAGAAAGTCCATTTTTAAAAGTCCTAATTCTTCTAAGTCGTTTTTATTATTAGAGTAAGCTGTTAGGTAGATACCTGTATCATTTTTATATAGCGGGATTATTTCATCTAGGTTTTTATTTGATATGATAATGCCTGCGGCATGGACGGAGATATGTCTAGGTAGTCCTTCTAGGTGTATTGCTATGTCATATAGTTTTCTTAGTTCACTAGATGAAGATATTATTGATTTTAATTTAGGATTCTTTTGGTATGAAGATAGTAGGTCTTTCTCGGTAATTTCTTTAGATATGGTGTTTAGTAGAGATGGAGATATAGCTAAGGTTCTACCTACATCTTTGATTGCTTGTTTAGAGGCAAGGGTGTTAAATGTTATGATACCTGCTACTTTCTTACTACCATATTTGTTTACTACGTAGTTTATAACTTCTTCTCTTTTTACACTGTCGATATCTATATCTATATCCGGCATGGTAATTCTTTCTGGATTTAGAAATCTTTCAAAAAGGAGATTGTATTTTAATGGGTCTATTTCAGTTATACCTAGGGTATATGCTACTAGACTTCCTGGGGCGCTTCCCCTTCCAGGTCCTATTAAAATGTCGTGTTGTTTTGCATATTTAACGTAGTCATATACTACTAGAAAATAGTTACAAAAGCCCATTTTGTTTATAACTTCTATTTCATAATTTAATCTATCTTGATATTCTTTTGGAATGTTTCCATTTAATCGTTTATTTAGTCCTTTGTTACATAGTTTGGTTAGGTATTCTAATTCGTTAATATCTTCTTTATATTTAGGAAGAAGATTAGGAGTATATGTAATAGTAACATTGCACATGTCACTTATTTTTTTTGTGTTTAAAATATCTGTTTCTGTAGATAGATTAAGAATTTCTTCTTGGGATAGTAGATGATGGGATTTATGAGTATTTAATTGGTATTCGCCTAAGACTTTTCCCTCTTTTATCATATATAGATAATCTAGGTATTTATAGTCATTTACTGATGTATATAGAACGTTAGTGATAAGGACGCATGGATGTGTTATTCGTTTTCTCTCTTCTTTATTGCTATAACCTATATATTTATCTTTAAATAAATTATATATTTCATCATTATATGATGAAAATGGCATAATTAGTATTAAATTATCTTGATTAGTTATATCTTTAATAGTTAGTTCTGTTTCTGATGTAAGCGTTGATAGTTTAATTAGTGCTTTATAACCTTGATTATTTTTAGATAAAAGAATTATGGATGTATTATCTATCTTAACTGTAAGTCCTATTATAGGTTTTATTTGATATTTTAAGCAGCATTTATAAAATTCCATTACTCCAAACATGTTGTTATCTGTAATGGCTAATGAGGTATAGTTTAATTTTTTGGCAGTAATAACTAACTTTTCAATTAGATTTAGACTTTCTAATAATGAATAGCAAGTTTTAAGTTGTAGTGGAACATAATTCATAAATCTATACCTCCTTTTAGTTATAAATTTTTATATTTAAAAAGAAAGATTTAATTCTTTCTATGAAATGTTTATTTTAATATTAATAAGGCAATGATTACAGATGTAAAAATAATTAGTGCTAATAATCCAAATATTTTAGCATAACCATTTTTATTAATTGCATTTAGTAAGTTAATTTTAAACATATCTTGTTCTTTATGATTATTAGACACCATTACTCCTTTATAAGTGGATAATTGCGTTAAGTGACCTTCTGTCAATATTTCTTCTGGAGTGATAGTGTTTAAAAGAACTATTTTCCCATTTTCAAAAACAGAATAATGTAGAATTATATCACCATGTACTTTTGCAAATGTTTTGTCTGTTGGAAGTTTTAATTCGTATTTGGTTATACCAGTTTCACTGTTGGTAGATGTTATTACACCTAAAAAATTACCTTCTCTTAAGGCTGGATAATATTCAAATAGTAATTTTTTATATGCTAACATGTTATATTTTTTTACTGATCTTTCTTTTTTCTTGAATTCATTTTCATTTACATAATCTATAATGTATGAATTTTTCATCTTTTTCACCCTTTAAATTCTATTTATTATAACAATGATAATTATTGCGAATAGTGCTAGTATTAGTCCTAAACCCGCCATTTTAGTAAATCCTTTATTACTTGGCCCTATATTTGAGGTAAATGGATTCGAGCTAGGTCTTCTTACTAATGTTTTTGGTTTGTTAGCAAAAGTAATTTTGCCTTTGTTAATTGAGCTTGGAGAATAACCTGATTCTGTTTTTTCAATTCCATATGTAGTATCTTCTATTTCCTTTGTAATAATGTCGTTTACTTTTATTTCTTTATTTGTATTTTCTTCGTACATAATTATGCCTCACTTTCTTTTATTTTCACTAATCAATTCTATTTGGTTAGTTAAATACTTAATTCTTTCTATAATTCTTCTTGATTTTACTTTATCTACACTTTTACTAGCTATACTTAAGTGTTCTTCTAATTCTTTGATGTTTAAGTTAGATGTAAAGAATGTAGGTAGATGGGATTGCATTCTATATTGTAGTATAGTGCCTAATATTTCATCTCTTCCCCATGCTGTAGTTGTCTCGGCACCTATATCATCAATTAATAATAATTCTACTTTCTTTATATAGTTAAATTGTGTGTTAAATGATTCGTCATCACCAAAGCTTGATTTTAGGCTTCTTAAAAATTCTGGAAAATATATAATGGCTATTTTGCTCCCCTTTTTGGCCAGTTCGTTTAGCATAGCTGAAATTAAGTAGGTTTTGCCACATCCGAAGTTACCTGTTAAATATAGTCCTTTAATAAACTCTTCTTTTTTATAGTTATCTAAGAAGTTTTTTAGCCATTTTATTACTTCTATTCTAGCAGTATCATCTGTATATATATCTTTCATCTTGGCATTTTTTATTTCTTTTGGCATGTCAAGGATGTAGATGTTATCTTTATATTTGTTATTTTCTTCTAAAGCTTTTTGATACTTACATGGAGTGTAGAAAAAGTTGATATTATCTTCTTCTACTGTAGGATAGTATACATATCCTTTTACTTCATTAGGACATTTTAGTATGCTTTTACATTTTTGACAGTTTCTGAGTTCACATGCTGTTTTTTCTAATTTTGAAGTATATTTCATTAAAGTTTTTTTGCTTGTGTGAAGTGTATTTACTATTTTCTTAAACATATCATCTTGACATGATTCGTCGTAGTTTTTCTCTAAGATAAAATTATTTTCGCGATAGCTATGTTTTAATATATCTTTTAGACTCTCCATTACTTATACTCCTTTAGCAATTCTTCAATTGTATTTTTTTCTTCTTCGGTTATTTCTTTTTTAGCTATTTCTTTATCAAACCATTCTGGGACTTTTACATCTTTATTTATTTCTGTATTTTTATATGAAACGTTCTTTCTGTATTTCTTGTGTTCTTTTTCGCACGCCATCATAGCTTCATCTACGGTTTCTATTTTAAGTCTTTGCCATTGTCCTGCGATAGTTTCTATAAAGGATCTGTTTAGTTTTTTGTTGTTTACTTTAAGACAGTAATCTAATAGTACGTTGACAACACCTGGTTTTAATCCATATGAAACAACTAAGTCTTCGATTAACTTTAAATCTCTTTTGGTTGGTTCCATTTGGTTGTTGCGGCTTTTTAGTAGATTTCTTGGTGAGATAGTTTCAAAATCATAAATTATTTTTGCTCTATTAGAATTATCTCCAATGGGTTTTCTTAAAAATTCTGGTTGTGTATTATCTACAACGCTTGGCAATAAGCCTCCGTTGTCAAATTGATAGAAATTGCGGCAATTTTTTCTTAGTTCATCTTTAGCTATTAGACCTTTTTCATTTATGCATGTTTTAATTATATTTGACATTCTTAATACATCTATATCATATATGAATGATAAGTTTAGAACTAATTCTTTAATTTCTTTAGTAAAAGCTTTACTGTTAATGATGTTTTTAGGGATGCTTTCTATTAGAAAATCAAAATCAAAGTTGGTATTAATGCGTAATTTGAGTTTATTAGTTTTTCTTATGTTATCATTTATTATTTCATATGATGTTAATGGAATAGAAGCAAAAACGTCATTAAAAGATGCTGTTATGTCTTTATATGATGAAGTATTTATTTTGGGTAATTTAAAGTAGTTAACTAATTTTTCATATTCTTTTTTACCAATGTTATTATATAGAACTATATTTAAAATTGGATGATTGAAAAATTCACTAGCACTTATTGGAGAATATAATTCATAAAGATAATTATTAACGCTATCTTCTTTTACGTATGTTTTAAGTAGTCCAATAGCCTCAAGTTTTTTTCTTGAGACAATAAATTCTTCAATAGACATATGCATGTTGGTTATTAAATGATGATGGGTAAGTTCTGTACTTAATATTTCACTTTTTTCTAAGTCAGAACATAATGCATTATATAGCATAATTGGTATAGGCCCTATGATGGGTAAGTATAATAGGTTAAGGATTTTTTTGTCTTCGTTTACTAATATACTTTTATTTACAACCACATATGTATCCGCGGGTAAGATTTTATAGTTTTCCATATGACCACCATCTTTAATACAATTATAACTTATTTAATTAATATTGTAAATAAAGGATTAGATTATTTTACTTATTTTTTTGTAGTTTTATTAAATGTGGGAGAATATTCTTGTAAGGTTAATAAGTAGATTGAAAATATAGTTCCTAGTGTGCTTAGTAACATTACTGATGGTTGGTAGTATTCTATGATAAAGCCCATTAAATTAGAGACAATATGTAGGGTTATAGCTTTAGTTAGGTTTTGGTCTTTACTGTAGATAATGGTAATAATTATACCTATTATAAAAGCATAGGCTATTTTTATGGGAGTTATATGTATTATAGCAAAAATTAAGGATGATAATATTATGCTTTTTGATTTATTATTGAAATTAGTTAATGAGTTATAAAGGGAGTATCTAAATACTAGTTCTTCTATGATTGGACCAATAATCACAGTTCCACTAAAGGCAATAAATCTATTTAGGGTTATCGTGATAGAGGATTTGTTTATTAAAAAAATTATGGAGTTTAATAATATGGGTAAGCATATGAATAGATAGATTTTAGGATACTCTCCTACTACATTGAATTTGTCTAATGTAATATGATTTTTTTTAAATAGATAGATAATATAAGTAAGGTTTGTTATTAGGACTATGATACTTGCATATTTATTTATAAATTTATCTATATTTTGTAAGTCATACATGCCATATAAAAATGATACTAAAAATAATACTACTTGATTTATTATTATTAAAATAAATACTGGTTTTAGAGAATTAATTAATTTTTTTATATACATATTAATCACCTACTTTAATTATACATATATTTACACAATTATTCAAAAAAAGATGCTAAGTGCATCTTAAAATAGCTTATTAGGATAAATTCCTTCTTCTATTTGTTCATTTATCATGTTAACTAGTTTGTCTTTATCTTCTTTATAAGTTACACCCATCCATTTAGAATTAGTGGTTATTAATAATACTTTAGCATATTTTTCTTTAATAGCTTTAGAGATTACATCTGGGATGAGATATTCACAAATATCTAGATTATCTTTTTCTTGGTTTAAAAATTTAATTAGATTTTTTTCTAAGTAAGGGAATATTGTTTTTGTAAAGGCAAACATATTTGTTGAGACTAGAGAATTATTTTGTATTATAAAAGAGGGTTTATTATTTAGAGGGCTTGCAATGATTTGGTTTTGTTTTTTTGTAATGCTAGATTCTATTATGTCTGTTATGGTATTATCTTCTTTATATTTTAATATTCCTCGTTTGACAGCTCCGTTTTCTGTTAGGGTATTATCTATTTCATATCCTATAACACTGTAGGTATGGGCATCTTCGTCTATACTATCTAAAAATAAGCTAGATTTATGGAAGGCATCATATCCATATATATCATCGGAGTTAATTACTACAAAATTTTCATTAATAAAATCTTTTGAGGATAGAATAGCATGAGCCGTTCCCCATGGTTTGGTTCTATTTATGTTTCTATAGGCTTTTGTGGGTATGTTATCATTTTTTTGAAAGGCATAGAATACTGGTATTTGTTTTTCTATTCTTCTTCCTATTGTATTTTTAAATATCTCATAGTTTTCTTCTTTGATTACAAATACTACTTTATTAAAACCTGATTGTATAGCATCATAAATAGAATAATCAATTATAAATTCTTTGTTAGGACCTATTTCTTCTATTTGCTTTAGCCCTCCAAATCTGCTTCCCATGCCCGCTGCCATGATGAGTAGTGTTTTATTTTTCATATAATATTTCTCCTTTTACATATGTAATGTCTACTCTTCTTCATTGTCAAAATTAGCGTTATATAAATTGTAATAAAAACCTTTTTTCTTTAATAATTCTTTATGTTTACCTATTTCTATAATGTCTCCTTTATCCATAACTATTATTTTATTAGCGTTTTGGATTGTAGATAGGCGGTGTGCAATGATGAAACTAGTTCTATTTTCCATAAGATGGTCCATTGCTTTTTGAATTAGTATTTCTGTTCTTGTGTCTACGTTACTAGTAGCTTCATCTAATATTAATATTTTAGGGTTTTTTAAAATTACTCTTGCAATTGTAAGCAATTGTTTTTGGCCACTTGAAATGTTGGTTGTTTCTTCATCAATTACGTGATTGTATGAGTCTGGTAGTGTTTTTATGAAGTGATCAATGTGGGCACTTTGGCATGCTTTAATTACTTCTTCATCAGTTGCATCTAATTTTCCATACCTTATATTTTCTTTGATAGTACCGTTAAATAGCCAAGTATCTTGAAGAACCATACCAAATAAATCTCTTAAATCTTGTCTGTTAAATTCTTTAATGTTTGTATTATCAATTAGTATTTCTCCACTGGTAGTGTCATAGAAACGCATAAGTAATTTTACAATGGTAGTTTTTCCCGCTCCTGTAGGGCCTACAATGGCTATTTTTTCGCCTTGTTTTACTTTAATGTTAAAATCATTTATTATAATTTTATTTTTGTCATAACCAAATTTAACGTTTTTAAATTCAACGTTGCCTTTTATGTTGGTAGTATCTGTTTTGCTTGGAGATTTTACTTCTTCAGGACTATCTAAAAATTCAAATACACGTTCTGAAGCCGCTACTGTTGATTGCATGATATTTGCAATGGATGCTATTGAGGCAATTGGTTGGTTAAAGCTTCTTATGTATTGTGTAAATGATAGTATGTAACCTATTTCTATTTTGCCTTTTATAGTTAAATAGCCACCTAGTATTGCTACTAGTACATAACCTAAGTTACCTATGAAATTCATAATTGGATGCATCATTCCTGACAAAAATTGACTTTTCCAAGAGGAATTATACAGTACTTCGTTTGTTTCATCAAATTTCTTGGTTACGGTATCTTTAGCATTATAGGTTTTGATAATGCTGTGTCCTCCATAGATTTCTTCTACTTGTGAATTAATATGGCCTATGTATTCTTGGGTGGTAGTAAAGTATTTTTGGCTTTTTCCTACTGTTTTAGCTATTAATAATAGTCCTATTGGTAATATTAAGATTGAGGCTAGAGTCATTGTGGGACTTATAGATAGCATCATAATCAGTACTCCTATTAATGTTGTAATAGAAGAAATTACTTGTGTTAGGGTTTGACTTAAATTGTTACTAACTACGTCTACATCGTTTATTAGTCTTGATAGTATTTCCCCTGTTGTTTTTGATTCAAAATATTTAAGGGGCATTTTATTAATTTTTAGTACTATTTCTTTTCTTAAGCCATAGCTTATTTTATTAGATATGCCCGCCATGATAAAACTTTGAAGGTATGAAAATATTGCACTTATAAGGTATAGTATTGCTAGTATTAAGATTATGTTTTTTATTTTAGGAAAGTTAATACCTATACCTGTTGTTAATTTGGATATTAAGCCTAAAGATATTTCGGTTGTGGCTTTACCTAGGATTTTTGGTCCTACTATAGAGAATATTGAGCTAAATACGGAGAATATAATGATAAATATTATTCCTACTTTGTACTCTTTTAAGTATTCTAATAATTTTTTTATAGTCTTTTTAAAATCTTTAGGTTTATTCTCGCTATTATGTTTGCCTCTCATTATAGATTACTCCTTCCTAGTTGTGATTTAGCTATTTCGTTATATATTTTGCAACTTTTTAGTAGTGTTTCATGGGTACCAATACCAACAATCTTACCTTCATCTAAGACAATTATTTTGTCTGCATTCATTATTGTGTTGATACGGCTTCCTACAATGAGAACTGTCTTTCCTTTCATTTTTTTACTTAAATTGTGTCTTACTTTGGCGTCTGTCTTTTGGTCAAGAGCGGAAAAAGAGTCATCAAATATGTATATATCTGGATTTTTAGCAATGGCTCTAGCAATAGAAATTCTTTGTTTTTGGCCACCAGATACGTTTGTACCTCCTTGAGCTATATGATAATTATATTTATTTGTTTTTTCGTTAATGAAATCACTTGCACAGGCTATATCTGAGGCTAAAATCATATCTTCATCTTTAATTTTATCGTTACCATACTTTATGTTTGATGCAATAGTACCTGTAAATAAGATGCCTTTTTGAGGAACGTAGCCTATCATATCATGTAGATAGTTTTCATCTAAATCTTTTATGGAAACTCCCCCTACGGTAATGCTTCCTAATGTTACTTCAAATAATCTTGGGATAAGGTTTATTAGAGTTGATTTACCACTACCGGTAGAGCCTATAAAAGCAGTTGTCTCTCCTTTTTTAGCAACAAACGAAATATCTTTTAATATGTATTCGTCAGCATCTGGGTATTTAAAGTAGACGTTTTTAAATTCAATTTCGCCTTTCTTTTTTGGATTTATTTTTTTGTTGTTTTTGTTTATTATTGAATTTTTAGTTGTCATTACTTCATTAATTCTATTTACCGATACCATTGCTCTTGGAATAATTATAGATACTATAGATATCATTAGGAATGACATAATTATTTGCATAGCGTATTGGATAAAGGCCATCATATCGCCTAGTCCTAGTGCCCCTATTTCAATATTCTTGGCACCATAATATACTATTAATAGTGCGGTACCATTCATAACTAACATCATAATAGGATACATTAGGCTCATGGTTTTGTCTAAGAATAAAGATAATTTTGTCAAGTTTGTATTTTCTTTGTCAAATCTTTGTTCTTCATGTTTTTCGTTTGTAAATGCTCTAATTACAGGTATACCATTTATGATTTCTCGCATTGTTAAGTTTAATTTGTCAATTTGTTTTTGAAGTTTTTTAAATTTTGGCATTGTTATTATAAATAGTGTCGCTACGGTAGAAATAATTACTAGTACTGCAAGGGCAATTATGTATGTCATGCTTACATTAGTATTCATCACTTTGATAATAGCACCTACTGCTATGATAGGAGCAAAGATTATGGTTCTAAAGACCATGACCAACATGTTTTGTATTTGATTAATATCGTTTGTACTTCTAGTTATTAAAGAGGCAACGCCAAATTTTTTTACTTCCGTAGAAGAAAAATCTAGGACTTTATTTAATATTTCACTACGTAGGGTAACTCCCATACGGGCAGATACTATTGCTCCAAAAAAGCCTACTAAGCATGCACATATCATTATGCATAAAGCTATTAGTAACATCTTTAATCCTGTTGTTAAAATATAGTCAAGCTGTATTTTATCAATATCTAAACCTATTTTAGTATATTCTTGGGTTAGGTATGTTGTTGCAATAGTTGAGCCAAAAGTATCAGTTATGTTTGATGTTTTTTGATATGCATCATCTATTGCTTGATATCTGTTTTCTGTATCTAAATTTTTTAAGTATGTAAGATAATCATCTTCATTTATATTAAGCATTGCTTTAATATCATATTTATTATTATCTATAGTTGTTATTTGGTATAGGTTTATTGCTTTTTTGAAAATGTTATCAAGGGATTTTTTAGATGAATTTTTATTGATTACATAGAGATTATCTGTGTCTATATATGGATATTTGTTTTTATACTCTAAGTATTCTTGTTTGGTTAGTTGTTCTTTTGTTATTAAGCTATAATTTTTATTTATGGTGTCTAATTCATTCTGATGTAAATAAAGTGCTATGTTATCAAACTCTTTTTGACTAATTACACTTGGTGTTGCTTCTTCAATGCCTTTGTTGCTTATTCCTATGTTGATAATGGAAGATGTGTAACTTGGTAGTTCTAATTCTAAAAAAGCTTGTATAACTAATAAGATAATAATAAATAGTATGTATATGTATGATTTTTTTAGTGATTTTAATAATGTTTTCATACGTAGTCCTTTCTTAATAATATTTATGTAAATATTACTTGTTTATAAATAAACTGTTTATGTTTTTATTTGGCATTAATATTTTTACGTTAGGGATGATTTTTATATTGTATATTTTTTTATCAGTATCTAATTTTTCTCCATCAATGCACCATTTAGTTTTAGGTGGAGAGTTGAATTGAATGGTTACTTCGTTTGATTTATGTATATATATACCTGGTACTTTGGTGACGTCTTCAGTTGCTAGAATGAGAAGGCTTTTTATTAGTTCAATTTTTTTTGTTATGGAACAAAAGAGTATTTCTATTTGGCCATCATCTAGTTTAATGTCTTTGTAAAAATTATTAATACCCCCGATACGGTTAGCATTAGAAATGATAACAAAAGAATATTTCCCTCTATAGGTATCATCTTGTATTTTGTATGTAATATCATATAATGGTGTTTTATTAAAGAATGATTTTATTCCTTCTATTATGTATGCTAGATGGCCAATTTTTTTCTTTAGTTCTTTTGTAGTGATATATGGAACATCTAAAAACTTGCCGATGCCCGCTACATAAACAAAATAATTATTATTAATGCTGCAGATATCTATTTCTTTTACTGTACCATTAAGTAATAATTCTAAATTGTTAACTATGTTTTTTCCATAGCCCCACATGGTTCCTATGTCATTAGTGGTTCCTAGAGGTAAGTGGGCAAGTAGTAATTTTTGTTTTCTTTTTAAATTTCCAGTTATTACTTCGTTAAATGTTCCGTCTCCTCCTACTGAGATTACTAAATCAGTATCATCTTCTAAATTTTGCATTATTTTTAGGGCATGTTTATGATACTGTGTATATATAAATGTTGGTTCATAGTCTTTTGCTAATAATTTTTTAGTAAATTCTTTTTCTATATTTATATTTGTCTGTTTACCACTACTTTTGTTGTATATTATAGTACATTTTTTCATTATATCAAATCCTTTGATACAATTATAGCATTTTTATTGATATTTAGCTATATTTTATGTGTATTTTTTATGTCTGTATTCATGATATTGAATATCTCCATAGGTTATATATTTTTCTTCTTTTATTTTTGTTTTTTCTTGTTTTGGATAGTATTTGGTTTGTATTAAGACAATGTAATAGTTATGTGTTTTAGCGTATTCTATGTCAAATGAAGTTATTTTATCATAGCATAGTATATATTTTGCTTGTAATGATGGTGTTATAGTGTTAATAGTCGTATTTTTTGTAATATTATTTTGTTTTATTTTAATTAGGATTTCATTATAACCATCAGTGCTATCATTCATTAGCATTTCTTTGGTATATATTTTGTTGACATTATTTGTTGGTAATGTGTCGTTTAAAGAGGCGTACTCATTGTCAGAGAAGGAATCGTTGTGGTATACGTGAATTACGCTGTTGATGTCAAAATTTTCAAAGCCAAATACAATGTAGTCATGTGGATTTTGAAAGGTGTCCAGATGAGTTTCGTCTATAATGCTACATGAGCAAGCACCTGCATTATTGGATTGTTTATAATTATTTTTAATGTTACTATTTACTTTTGAAATGCCACTGGCATGGATCATTGCACAAAATTTTTCTCCTTGAAGGTTATAGATATTTACACCAGTTTTACTACTTAAATCTATGTCTTTTGTATTAGATAATGTTGCTTCATTAACTAAACTAGTATTTAACAATTTATATGATATGTTTTTACATTTTCTAATATCGCTGTATAAGTATGATGACAAATTTAAGCTTTTGAATTTATGGTAGATGTTTATTAACTCATCATTTGTTAAATTTTGTAGGTTAGTTGTTATTTTGTATATATCTTTTATATCTTTATCTATAACTTTGTAAGGTAGATTGTTTTCAAAATTTAATAATTCATATATATTCATTATAACGTTTGGATAGATATCTTGATATAGTTTATCTATTATTATGTCAATTATGTATTTTTGTGTTAGTTTTATAAGTGTTTGATGTATGTTTGAAGTGCCATTTTGGTTTATTTCTTTGCGTATAATAGCCGCTGCTTCGTATAGGTTGTGATGGTATAAATCTTTTAGATATAGTTCTATATTCTTGCTAGAATTGTTTTGGATATCTTCTAGGAATTGACTATATAAATGGATTAATTTGCTTTTGCTATCGTAGCTGTTAATTATAGTTGTATAAAATATTTGTCTTTTTCTTTCTATGGTTGTTACATCTATTTTATTAGATAAGTTGTTGATTATAGAACGATAGCATTCTATGTCTTTAATTTTGCTAATTAAGTCTATGAACGTTTGGTCATATAGGTAATCACATTTAGTTATGTCAGTAGTGTTGATATAGCCATTTAAGTATTTAATTGGCATTTTAGTTAATTCATTTAGGTTAATTAGTTCCATATTTTACCTCTTTTACTTTATATTTTATATATCTTTATTCTGTACGTAGGGCAATGACTGGATCTTTACGGCTCGCCATTTTAGCTGGGATTGATCCTCCTATTACCGTTAATGTAACGCTTATTGCTACTAGGATTATAGCATGTAATGGATTAAGTTTTGCTACATTTGATAAATCAGTTGCGTTATATATAATACTGTTTGTTGGGAATACTAAAATTCTAGCAATAATAACGCCTAATACGCCAGATAGTGTACCTATTATGAATGTTTCAGCATTGAAAACTCTGGATATATCTTTTTTTCTGGCTCCTAGTGCTCTTAAAATACCTATTTCTTTTGTTCTTTCTAATACTGATATGTATGTAATTATTCCAATCATAATAACAGATACTACAAGTGATATTGAAGAAAAGGCAATTAATACTATTGTTATTGCATCCATGATTGATCCTGACATAGATGATATCATTTTACCAAGGTCAGTGTATATTATTTTGTCTTTTTCTTCTTTTCCTTCGTTGTATTTGTCTAAATATTTAAGAATTTCATCTTTTGAATTAAAATCTTTTGAATAGATATTTATTATTATTGGTGTTGTGTCTTTTCCTAAGTAACCTAGCATCATTTCTTTTGCTGCATCATCAGTAAACATTTCTCCTGTTAAAATATTATAATTAATTTTTTCTTGGGCTTTTACTATGTTAGAGTTTTTGTTTTTGGATATTATGTAATCTAATAACTCATTACTATAGAATACGCCTTTTAAGTTGCCATAAATTCTTTCTGATGATTCTTTTGATCTAACGATGCCAACTACTTTTAAGGAAATAGCGGATTTGCTTTCAAATAATGTCTTGAAGTTGGTATTTACAGTGTAGTAACCATTGTGGCTTTGGTAATAGTCATCATTTAAAATTAGTTTTAAGTTAATATCTTCTATGGCACTAAATTCTAAGCTTTCTTTGTCTGTATTTAGTCCTAGTTGTTTTAATACTGTTGTGCTAATTCTATTTTTGGTGTCAAGAATTAATAATAATTCGGTAGATTTTTCTGGATATTTGCCATATAAAAGGTCAAAGTTTTCTTCAACCATGCTTAAGTTATTACTATCCTCTAAGGTTTTTGGTATTGAAAACATTTCGTTAGTAGAAAGAGATAGTGGTTGATAATTGTCTTTTCCTTTAGTAATGATATTTAAGTTCGTACTTCTTTGATATGATATTCCAGAAACTAAATTTGATGGAATATTTTCTATATAGTCAATGTAATCTTTGGTAAATATATTTTGATGAGTAACTGTTTCAGTTATTGGGATATCTATATACATTTCTTGTTTGGTGGTATATGAGTTTTCATCTTTTTTATAACTGTCATTTAATTGAGTGATTGTATCTTCGTCCATTGAAACAGCTTGTGAAGATATCATTATTGGCAAGTTAGATAGAGTGTCTTTTTCAAACTTATCTATTTCTATATCAAAGCCATTAGAAAGTGATAATATTAAAGCAATACCAATTATACCGATTGAAGAAGCAAAAGCTGTTAGGAATGTTCTTCCTTTTTTGGTCTTAATATTATTAAATGATAGTTTTAATGCTGTAAAAAAGCTCATAGAAGTTTTTTTTATGTTGTATTCTTCTATATTTTCTTCTTGATTTTGGATAGGGTTTGAGTCATGAATTAAAATACCATCTTTAAGTTCTACTACTCTTGTTGCATAAGTATCCGCAAGTTCTTTGTTGTGTGTTACCATAATTACTAGTTTGTTTTTACTAATTTTTTTAATTAATTCCATTATTTGGATACTTGTTTTTGAATCTAGTGCTCCTGTTGGCTCATCTGCAAGTATAACATCTGGATTATTAACTAGTGCTCTTGCAATAGCGACTCTTTGCATTTGGCCACCTGATAATTCATTAGGTTTTTTGTTTATATGGTCCTTTAAACCCACTTCTTTTAATGCTTCTTCTGCACGAAGACGTTTCTCATTACTTGAAATACCACTTAGTGTTAAAGCCATTTCAACGTTTTGTAAAATTGAAATGTGTGGGATTAAGTTATAGCTTTGAAATATAAAGCCTACTGAATTGTTACGATATGCATCCCATATAGTATCCGAAAATGTTTTGGTAGATGTTCCATTTATTATTAAGTCACCTGAGTCGTAACGGTCAAGTCCTCCTATTATATTTAAAAGTGTAGTTTTACCAGAACCTGATTGACCTAATATTGCTACAAATTCACTTTTTCTAAATTTAAGTGATATATTTTTTAATGCAACTTGGTTGAAACCAGCTGTTTTGTATATTTTGGAAATATTTTTTAATTCTAACATATTATGCCTTCTTTCTTGTTTATCAATTAATATTAACCAGTAATAGAATTATATGATTTATGATAAAAAAAGTCAACTATATCACATAATTTCACAAAAAATAAAAAAAATACATTTATAATACTATTAAATATTACAAATGTATTTTCTCTTTACAAATTTAAATAAAAAAAATATCCGCAACTACCTATCTTAGCATACACTATTGTCGGCGTTCTGGTGCTTAACTTCTGTGTTCGAGATGGGAACAGGTGAACCACCAGGCAATAATCACGGATATACATTTATTTATAGTTCTTTGAAAACTAGATAATGTGGTTTACATCAAATTATTCACAAATAATGAGTTTATGGTTAAACCCTCAATCTATTAGTACTAGTCCGCTCAATGTATCGCTACACTTACACTTCTAGCCTATCAACCAAATAGTCTTTTTGGGATTTTACTTGTTTAAAACAATGGGAAAACTCATCTTGGAGGGGGCTTCACGCTTAGATGCTTTCAGCGTTTATCCCTTCCCTACATAGCTACTCTGCACTGCCATTGGCATGACAACAGATACACCAGAGGTAGGTCCATCCCGGTCCTCTCGTACTAAGGATAGCTCTCCTCAATTTTCCTACGCCCACGACGGATAGGGACCGAACTGTCTCACGACGTTCTGAACCCAGCTCGCGTGCCGTTTTAATGGGCGAACAGCCCAACCCTTGGAAGCGACTCCACCTCCAGGATACGACGAGCCGACATCGAGGTGCCAAACACCACCGTCTATGTGAACTATTGGGTGGTATCAGCCTGTTATCCCCGGGGTAACTTTTATCCGTTAAGCGACGGCCTTTCCATACAGAAACCGCCTGATCACTAAGCCCTGCTTTCGCACCTGCTTGACTTGTAGGTCTCGCAGTCAAGCTCCCTATATACCTTTACGCTCTATGAATGATTTCCAACCATTCTGAGGGAACCATTGGGCGCCTCCGTTACTTTTTAGGAGGCGACCGCCCCAGTCAAACTGCCCACCAGACACTGTCCCTGAACCAGATAATGGTCCTAGGTTAGAAGTCCAATAAATTAAGGGTGGTATTCCAAGGATGACTCCACTAGAACTGGCGTTCTAGTCTCAACGTCTCCCACCTATCCTCTACATAATTTATCGAATTTCAATATCAAGCTACAGTAAAGCTCCACGGGGTCTTTCCGTCCAGTCGCGGGTAACCTGCATTTTCACAGGTATTAAGATTTCACCGAGTCTATGGTCGAGACAGTACCCAGATCATTACGCCTTTCGTGCGGGTCAGAACTTACCTGACAAGGAATTTCGCTACCTTAGGACCGTTATAGTTACGGCCGCCGTTCACTGGGGCTTCAGTTCAAAGCTTCGTATTATCGACTTGCGTCATACTAACTCATCCCTTTAACCTTCCAGCACTGGGCAGGCGTCAGCCCCTATACATCCACTTACGTGTTAGCAGAGACCTGTGTTTTTGGTAAACAGTTGCCTGGGCCTATTCACTGCGGGTCTACTTTCATAGACCACCCCTTCTCCCGAAGTTACGGGGTCATTTTGCCGAGTTCCTTAACCATAGTTCTCTCGCTCACCTTAGGATACTCTCCTTGACCACCTGTGTCGGTTGTCGGTACAGGCACCTATATAATTAACCCTAGAAGCTTTTCTTGGAAGTTTGGCGTCACAAGAGTTAGAAAATCCGAAGATTTTCGTCCCCATCGTACTTCAGCATATCAGTGTTACGGATTTGCCAATACACAAGCCTTTGTACTTAGACCAGAATCCAATAACTGGATCTTGTTAGCCTCCTTCGTCACTCCATCAGTTATATAGGTGGTACAGGAATGTCAACCTGTTGTCCATCGATTACGCTTTTCAGCCTCATCTTAGGTCCTGACTTACCCTGGGAAGACGAACTTTACCCAGGAACCCTTAGTCAAACGGTGAATGGGATTCTCACCCATTTTTCGTTACTCACACCGGCATTCTCACTTCCAAGCGCTCCAGTAGTCCTCACGATCTACCTTCAGCGCCCTTGGAACGCTCCCCTACCACTCATACATAAGTATGAATCCGCAGCTTCGGTTTTGTGTTTAGCCCCGGTACATCTTCGGCGCAGTGTCACTCGACTAGTGAGCTATTACGCACTCTTTAAAGGATGGCTGCTTCTAAGCCAACCTCCTAGCTGTTTTGACAACTCCACATCCTTTTCCACTTAACACAACATTTGGGACCTTAGCTGGCGATCTGGATTGTTTTCCTTTCGCGTATGGACGTTATCACCCATACACTGACTCCTGATTATTCTTGCTTGGCATTCGGAGTTTGATTACACTCAGTACCTCTATGTGAAGCCATCGCGTATTCAGTGCTCTACCTCCAAGTAGATTCAATCAAGGCTAGGCCTAAACCTATTTCGGGGAGAACCAGCTATATCCGAGTTCGGTTGGAATTTCTCCGCTAACCACAAGTCATCCGCGCACGTTTCCGGGTACGTCGGTTCGGTCCTCCATAATATTTTACTATTACTTCAACCTGCTCATGGCTAGATCACTCGGTTTCGGGTCTATTGCATCATACTAAAGCGCCCTATTAAGACTCGCTTTCGCTTCGGCTCCGTCTATTCAACTTAACCTTGCATAATACAATAACTCGCCGGTTCATTCTGCAAAAGGCACGCTCTCACCCATTAACGGGCTCGAACTTTTTGTAAGCATACGGTTTCAGTATCTATTTCACTCCCCTCCCGGGGTTCTTTTCACCTTTCCCTCACGGTACTTGTTCACTATCGGTCATTAGAGAGTATTTAGCCTTACGGGATGGTCCCCGTAGATTCCGACAAGATTACACGTGTCTCGCCGTACTCAGGATACCTTAAAGAGTTTACAATATTTCGTTTACAGGACTATCACCTTGTATCGTTTAACTTTCCAGAAAATTCAACTATATTGTAAATTTGTAACTCTATGCTTAAGGTCCTACAACCCCAGTCCAAAGACTGGTTTGGGCTATTTCCTTTTCGCTCGCCACTACTAAGGAAATCGATTTTTCTTTCTTTTCCTCCAGTTACTTAGATGTTTCAGTTCACTGGGTTGCTTTCATTGTAACTATGTATTCATTACAAGATACTAGCGCATTACCACTAGTGGGTTCCCCCATTCGGAAATCTCCGGATCAAAGTTAACTTACAACTCCCCGAAGCATATCGCAGTTTGTCGCGTCCTTCATCAGCTTCTAATGCCAAGGCATCCACCATACGCCCTTACAAATTTAACCACCATTTCATTATTATCCTAATTTGATTGAGATTTAATGTTTCAAAATCTTAATGTCTTATTTCCGACTAAAAAATAAGACTTCCACATTATCAGTTTTCAAAGAACTATTTGAGAGAACATTCTCTCAAAACTAAGCAAAATCACTTACATTTGTAGCTAGATACGGTTTTTTCTATTACTCCATAGAAAGGAGGTGATCCATCCCCACCTTCCGGTAGGGATACCTTGTTACGACTTCACCCCAATCACCTGTCCTACCTTGAATGACCCCCTCCCAAAAGGGTTAGGCTATCAGCTTCGGGTATTACAGACTTTCGTGGCGTGACGGGCGGTGTGTACAACACCCGGGAACGTATTCACCCCGACATTCTGATTCGGGATTACTAGCGATTCTAACTTCATGAAGTCGAGTTGCAGACTTCAATCCGAACTGAGACCGGTTTTGGAGATTAGCTCCACCTCGCGGTATTGCGACTCATTATACCGGCCATTATAGCACGCCTGTAGCCCTAGACGTAAGGGGCATGATGATTTGACGTCATCCCCACCTTCCTCCAGTTTGTCACTGGCAGTCTCCTTAGGGTTCTCAACTAAATGTTAGCAACTAAGGATAAGGGTTGCGCTCGTTATCGGACTTAACCGAACATCTCACGACACGAGCTGACGACAACCATGCACCACCTGTCACCTGGGTAACCTCCACTATGTTTCCATAGCTTTGCCAGGGATGTCAAGTCTAGGTAAGGTTCTTCGCGTATCTTCGAATTAAACAGCATGCTCCACCGCTTGTGCGGGTGCCCGTCAATTCCTTTGAGTTTCAGCCTTGCGACCGTACTACTCAGGCGGAGTACTTAATGTGTTAACTTCAGCACCGGTTTCCCGACACTTAGTACTCATCGTTTACAGCGTGGACTACTAGGGTATCTAATCCTATTTGCTCCCCACGCTTTCGTGTCTCAGCGTCAGTAATGGCCCAGTAAATCGCCTTCGCCACTGGTGTTCCTTCTAATATCTACGCATTTCACCGCTACACTAGAAATTCCATTTACCTCTACCACACTCTAGCTTGCCAGTTTTTAAGACGAACCGGAGTTGAGCCCCGGGCTTTTATCTTAAACTTAACAAACCGCCTACACACGCTTTACGCCCAATAAATTCGGATAACGCTCGCCCCCTACGTATTACCGCGGCTGCTGGCACGTAGTTAGCCGGGGCTTTCTGGTATGGTACCATCAAACTAAGTTCATTTCCTAACCTAGTAGTTTTTTCCATACAACAGAGTTTTACAATCCAAAGACCTTCATCACTCACGCGGCATTGCTCGTTCAGAGTTTCCTCCATTGACGAATATTCCTAACTGCTGTCTCCCGTAGGAGTTTGGGCCGTGTCTCAGTCCCAATGTGGCCGATCAACCTCTCAGTCCGGCTACGCATCGTCGCCTTGGTAGGCCATTACCCCACCAACTAGCTAATACGCCGCAGGCCCATCTTTAAGCGAAGCTTTGAAGCTCCTTTCAATGTATAAAAATTATTCATACATCTTATTCGGTATTAGCAATCGTTTCCAACTGTTATCCCCAACTAAAAGGTAGGTTACCCACGTGTTACTCACCCGTCTGCCACTAGGTGGTAACTAAATCCAGCTTTGTGCAAGCACTCCGCTTTCATTAGGCCACCTCGTTCGACTTGCATGTCTTAGGCATGCCGCCAGCGTTCATCCTGAGCCAGGATCAAACTCTCCAAAAAAAAATATTTCTTTGTTAAGTTTATAATTTCCTAGCTACTCAAAGTAACGTTTTGCTCAGTTTTCAAAGAACATTTTCTTAATTATGCGCTTTTTTTCAAGTGCATTAATAATATATCAGATTGTGTTTTATTTGTCAATAGTTTTTTCGACATTTTTTTATTTTTTTATCACAATCTTTTTTTCTGTCCCTTTCAAAAGGTACGCTTATTAATATAACAGATTGTTTGACTAATGTCAATACTTTTTTTCAAAAAAATTATTTTTTTTCGGATTTGTTATTTATAAGTTCTTCCTTTTCAAAAGGTATATCTAATATATCAAATGCTTGATACATTGTCAATAGTTTTTTTTGCTTTTTTTTACTTTTTTTATTTTCTTTGCTGTTCTATATATATTATGCATTAATTTAAATTTGTTTCCTCTTTTTCTTTAATTATTTCTTCATATTTATGATAATAGTTTTCAATAGTTGTTTTATCAAATGGCATCTCTTTAATTCTTACCATATCAATTAAATTTCCTAATTCATATTTTAATATAAAATCCAATCTTGGGGAATAATGCATTTGTTTTTTATGATACTTGTATTCTACTCTATCTAGTATTTTGAAACTTCCGTTAGGGAATACTCTTAAATCTAAATCGTAGTCTATATATTTAATTACATTTTCATCAATTAAAAACGGGGTTGCAATGTTACAGTAGAAATATATACCATATTCTTTTAGCTGGCCTATAATGTTAAACCATCTATCTTTAAAGAAAAACATAATCGCTGGTTCTTTTGTTTTCCATACTTTACCGTCTGAATCTACTACGTTTGTGTGTTTGTTGCCAAAGACTATATAGTCGTCTTTAATATCTAATACGACTGCTTCATCCCATTGTCTGTGCAGCTTGCCATTGTGTTTATAACAATGTATTTCTAATTTATCTCCTATTTTAATATTTTCCATTCAATACACCCTTTCAAATTTGTAAATATTATACACCATTTTTTTTAAATTGCAAAATTTTTTGTTGTTTGCTTTTTTACACGTTATATATTTACTTAAAATATTGGGTTGAACTGAACCCCAAAAGTTGGACAGTTTATAAATAGTTTCTAATTAGAGGATTGTAATCTGTAATTAACAGGAGA
>CAKOLI010000006.1 GCA_934096265.1 uncultured Bacilli bacterium
GGACCTATTACTTATCACAACGTTATGAACTATATAACACGCGTTGGGGCTGCTAATGATGTTGTACAACCAGTAGGTAGTGTTAGAGGAATAGTAAGATATTTCTGCCATAAAGATAACCCAGATAAATACCAATATTCAGAAGATGTCGTTCAATGTCGAAACGGTTTTGATCCATCTGATTACTTTGCTTTAACCGTAACTCAACAAAAGGTTTTCAAACGAAAAGTTATCGAATTCATTCAGGACAACGATATCGACGAATACGCAGACTTAATCGATGTTTTAATGGAGAGTGATTATATTGACTTGTTTGATATTGCAACGCAAAATACATTCTTTTTTACTCAATACATAAAATCTAGGAAAAATGTTAAAAAGAAAGATAGAAATTAATTATTTAAATATTTGATTTTGTGATATAATTAATTTAGGATGGTGATAGCATGATTTGACAAAATTAAAAATTAGTATATAATATCTCACTTGAGGTGAGAAGTATGAGCTTTGAAGAAGCTTATAAAGAATTTTTAATCTTTGCTTCAAAACTGCAAAAAAAACAAAGTTTTGATTGTCTCGCATACAATTTTAGTGCAAATATTTTATGTTTTTTTAAAAATTATACATTGAACAGTATTACAATACATGATATTGAAAAATGGCAAGATTTTATACTTAATAAAAATTTTTGTAACAACTATAATAAAAAACTCTTATCAATGTTAAAGTCATTTATTACTTTTTGTTATAAGAGATATAATTTTGATATTTCAATTTTAAAAGATATTTCTGATTTCCCTTTAAAGTACGAACAAAAGAAAACAGATTTTTATACATTGAAAGAGTTTAAACGTTTTATTAAGTATGTAGATAACAATATTTATAAACAATTTTTCAATTTAATGTTTTATACAGGAACTAGACCAGGAGAAGCTATGGCTTTAAAATTTACTGATTTAAACAACGGTTTTGTTTCAATTAATAAAACTATTGATGAACACGGTAAGAGGCTCGTAGGTACTCCAAAATCGTTTTCTAGCTATAGAAAAATAAAAATTGATAAATATTTATATCATGATTTGTTAAAACTAAAAAAATATTATGTTACTAAATTTTCAAACGAACATTATGATTATTATATTTTTGGTGGAATTAAACCTTTAGCACCAACTACCATTAATAGGTACAAAAAAATAGCCTGTCAAAAGGCTAATTTAAGGGCTATAACGCTTCACCAGTTTAGACATAGTCATGCAACCTTACTGTTTAACAATAACGTAGATATTCACTATATTAAGGACAGATTAGGACATAGTAAGGTTTCAACCACGTTAGATTTTTATACCCATTGTTATTATGACCAAGAAAAAAGAGTTTTAAAAACTCTTAACTCAATGAGATTTAATTTTTTCGACTGTCTCGCATACAATTTAAAAAAATTATTCTCTATATTAAAACATTTTACAATGCTTTAAACTTTTTTGGAGCGGATGAGGAGAATCGAACTCCCGTGGTTAGCTTGGAAGGCTAAAGTTCTACCATTAAACTACATCCGCAAAACTGGTAGGCAATATAAATATTACTATATTTCCTACTATTTGTCAAGCAAATTAATTAAAATTATATAAATATTTCAGTTTTTTTAGAATATATAGGTTTATAATCCTTATTTACCATATATTTTTCAATCAAACAAACATCATTTTTCATCATACTCATAGGAACATCAATAATCCTCTGATTTGACGAACCCCTATACTGTAAATCCATATTTCTAAATTCAATCATAAATTTACCATCTACCAAAACATCAACATATTTTAATAAATTCCTATATTTTTCATATTTAATTAAATATTCATAATCAAATCCAGTATAACACCACACATTAAGGCCACGCTCTTTAGCAGCCTTCGCAATAAGCATACAAGCTTCTGGTTGCACCATTGGGTCCCCACCAGACAAAGTAATACCGTCTTGACATTCTAAATTTTTAATTTCATCAATAACTGTATCTACCGATACCGCAAAACCACCATCAAAATCATGCGTAGTTGGATTATGACAGAAAGGGCACTTATGTGGACATCCTTGAGTCCAAACAACCGTCCTAACGCCCTCTCCATCAACAATACTATCTACTTGTAAATCACTTGCCAATCTAATATTCATAATTATTTACAACAACTACAAATTCCTTCAGTACTATGCTTTACTCTATCATGTTCTTCAGCACGTTTACCATTATTAAATTTATCAGTAGTTCCAACTAAATAGCCAGTTATTCTTCTAATTCTTTCAAACTTAACCCCTTCACCAACTTTTTTCTTTTCTTTCATATTCTCTCCTCCTTCTATCTTCCGTACTCTGTTAAAGTACAATTTCTTAAAGTTTCCATATTAACACCTTCGCCATCACGTCTTCCACAGTTAGGACACACTTCACCTATAACACCAGTATATCCACATACAGGATCTCTATCAACAGGATGATTAATAGCCCCATAACCAACACCTGCATCGTGCATCATATAAATAATCTTCTTAAACGCTTCAATATTTTGACAAGTATCACCATCAAGCTCTACATAACTAATATGACCAGCATTCGTAAACGCATGATAAGGACCTTCCAACTTCAATTTCTTTGCAATACTAATATCATAGTAAACTGGTACATGGAAAGAATTAGTATAATAATCTCTATCAGTTACACCTGGAATAATACCATAAATACTCTTATCTATATTAGTAAACCTTCCACTAAGCCCTTCAGCGGGAGTAGCAAGCAACGTAAAATTCAATTTAGACTCTTCTGCATACTCATCAAGTCTTTTACGCATAAAACCAATTATTTCAAGACCTAAATCTTGAGAAGATTTAGCTTCCCCATGATGCTTACCAGTCAATGCCTTTAAACACTCTGCCAAGCCAATAAAACCAATAGACAACGTACCTTGCTTAAGCACTCTTCTAAGTTTATCATTATCTTTGAGTTCCTTAGAATCTATCCACACACCTTGCCCCATCAAAAATGGAAAATTCTTTACCTTTTTATTACACTGAATTTCAAATCTTTCTAATAATTGATCCTTTACCAAATCCATTACATCAGAAAGCTCTGCATAAAACCCTTCCATATCAGGTTTTTTATTACCAGAAACAATACCATGCTTAATACCCAATCTTGGTAAATTAATAGAAGTAAATGACAAATTACCACGACTAGTAACAACCTCATTATCCTTATCATACACATTACCAATAACTCTTGTACGACATCCCATATAAGCTATCTCAGTACGATAATCTCCTTCTTTATAATAATGCAAATTAAATGGCACATCTATAAATGAAAAATTAGGAAACAACCTCTTAGCGGAAACCTTACATGCTAACTCAAACAAATCATAATTCTTATCTTCTTTGTAATAATTAACCCCTTCCTTCATCTTAAAAATCGATATTGGAAATATAGGAGTTTCCCCATGACCTAAACCACTATCCGCAGCTAGTAAATAATTCTTAATTACCATTCTACCTTCAGCAGAAGTATCAGTACCAAAATTTATTGAAGAAAATGGCACTTGAGCACCAGCCCTAGAATGCATTGTATTCAAATTATGGATAAACGCTTCCATTGCTTGATACGTAATACGATCAGTCTTAAGTAATGCCTTATCATATGCTTTTCTAAATATTCTTCTAAGAACCTCACCATTAGCACTATCTTCACCATCATTTATATATTTATCAAACATATCAAGATTTACTTCAATACTTTGTAACTTATCAATATCCTTACTTATAGCATCAAATTTAATTAAAGTTAAAAAACCATCTAAATCCAAATAATCATATATCATTTGCTTAAATTGCTTCCTAAAAGTCTTCATAACCCCAGGAGCCATATAATAATCAAACGCAGGAATACTTTGGCCTCCATGTTGATCATTTTGATTAGATTGAATAGCAATTGCACATAACGCAGCATAAGACATAATATCTTGTGGCTCTCTAAGATGACCATGACCAGTAGAAAAACCATTCTTAAACAACTTAGCTATATCTATTTGTGTACACGTAGTAGTACCCATAGGCAAGAAATCCATATCATGAATATGAATAAGCCCCTCATCATGAGCATCAGCATATTTATTCTTCATAAGATAAGCCTTCGCAAACTCCTTAGAAAATGCAGAACCATATTGAAGCATAGTACCCATAGCAGTATCCCCATCAACATTAGCATTCTCCCTCTTAGAATCTTCCTCATTAGCTTCTTTCAACCCTAAAGCTTCAGCGGCCTTAGTTAACTTATGAAACTTCTTACCAAAAGCTTCCCTAGAGCTATTTCTCCTAGCACGATACTCAGAATAATGATTATAAACATCTTCATACCCTAATTCCTTAAGTCTATCTTCAATTATATCTTGAATACTCTCTATCTTAATAGTCTTCCTCTCACAATAATCTTCAATTATCTTATCAATAACACTTGCATACACCCTATTTTCATCAGTAATAGTATATTCTTCATTGTTAAGACCATCAAACCCCTTCTTTATCGCAATAGCGATTTTCTCTGCATTAAAATCTACTTTTTTGCCTTCCCGTTTAATAACTTTCAAGTCTTCAAGTTTATCTAAATTTTGTATCATTTTTTCACTCCTCCAACTTCTTCAAAAAATGTAAAACCGCATTTTTGCACTTTTTTACTTTTCTATCTAATAACAGTTTATCACTTATTATATAAGGTGTCAATAGTTTTTTATAGAAAATATGTTCGTGTATTTTAAAAGAAAAAAATAAAGTCTTGTAATATAAGACTTTATCAAAAAATGTAAAAATTTATTTTTTTATCACATCATGTAAACTAGTAAAATTAGACCCAATTAAAATGATTAAAAACTAAAAATATTTACCTAGGTAACATTGATAATTGTACCTTCTTCTTCTCCAAATTAACGTCCTTAACATAACAATCTATTATATCTCCAACATTAACTATATCCATAGGATTCTTAACATATTCATTAGACAACTCTGATATATGAATTAACCCATCATTCTTAAGACCTATATCCACGAAAGCCCCAAAGTCTACTACATTCCTAACCGTACCTTGCAACTTCATTCCAACAACTAAATTCTCTATCTTAATAATATCACTTCTAAGTAAAGGCTTTTCAAATGAATCTCGATAATCCCTACCTGGCTGTTTTAAACATTTAATTATATCAGAAAGAGTATATTCATCCACCATAAGCTTCTTTGCATAATCACTTACATCAACCTTATCTAACAAAGAAACTAACTCCACGGTACCAATATCATTTATATTTTTACCAAGCATTCCTAAAAATTCTAAAGTTTTCTGATAACTCTCAGGATGAATAGAAGTCATATCCAAAATATTATCTCCATCTACAACCCTAATAAACCCAACAGACTGTTCATAAACCTTATCACTTATCCCTTTAATACCCTTATATTCATTTCTAGACATAATCTTCCCATGAGCCTCTCTATATGAAAGTATCTTATCAATAACACTCTTAGTAAGACCAGAAACATACCTAAGTAACGAAGAAGACGCCGTATTAATGTTAACCCCAACATTATTAACAGCTTTAGAAACAACAAAGCATAAAGACTCATCCAGCCTCTTCTCATTAACATCATGTTGATACAAACCAACACCAATACTCTTACAATCTATTTTTACAAGTTCCGCTAGAGGATCTTGTAACCTTCTAGCAATACTAATCGCACTACGTTCCTCAACATGTAAATTAGGGAACTCAGAAATAGCCAATTTTGAAGCCGAATAAACAGAAGCTCCAGCCTCACTCACTATTATATACTCTACCTTTTTCTTCTTAATTAAAGGAATAACCTCTGCAACTAACAATTCACTCTCCCTAGAAGCAGTACCATTACCTATAGCAATAATATCAACATCATATTTCTCTACCAAATTCTTAATAACTTCCTTAGCCTCATTCCACTTATTTTTAGGCTCATGAGGATATATAACTGTAATATCTTGCACCCTAGATGCCCCATCAATAACGGCTAACTTACATCCAGTTCTATACGCAGGATCAAGACCCAATACAACCTTATCCTTCATTGGAAATTGCAACAACAACTTCTCTAAATTACTTGAAAAAACAGATATAGCCTGCTCCTCACCTCTATCAGTTAACTCATTTCTTATCTCCCTATCAATACTAGGCTTAATAAGCCTCTTATAACTATCCTTTATTGCATCACATACAATATCTACCACAGAAGAATTTTTATCCTTAATAACCTTATCCTCTAAATATTTAATAACATTCTCATCCATAACAGATACAGATACACTAAGTATACCATCCTTCTCACCACGATTAATAGCCAAAATACGATGAGGCTTCATATACTTAATCCTATCACTATAATCATAATAAATCTCATAAGTCAAATCTTCATCAACAGCCTTAGCCTTCTTCTTACTAACTATCTGACCATTATTATATATATAACTTCTAATACTTTTACGATATATAGCATTATCACTAATCCATTCACTAATTATATACTTAGCTAAAGTTATAGCCTCATCATAAGACTTAACCACCTCATTTAAATATTTACATACATAATCTTCTTCTAATTTACTAGGAAAACTCATTATAACCTTAGCAAGTGGCTCAAGACCATTCTCAATAGCAAAAGTAGCCTTCGTCTTTTTCTTCTCTTTATACGGCCTATACAAATCCTCTACCTCTACTAACTTCTCACACTTCATAATATCATCCTTTAAACTAGAAGTAAGCATCCCCTTCTCATCAATAAGCCTAATTACATCTTCCTTCCTTTTTAAAAGATTAACTTGATACTCATACACATCATTAATCTTCCTTATCTCTTCCTCATCCATATTACCAGTAACTTCCTTGCGGTATCTCGCAATAAAAGGAATAGTATTCCCATCTTCAAGTAACTTCAAAGTATTTCTAACAGAAATATCCTTAACACCAAGCTCCTTTGCTATATTACTAATTATATTATCATTCATATTACCAATTCTCCTCTCATAATACCATAACTAAAATTATAACATATCATTTAAAAAAATAACAAAAAAATTAACTTAAGACAAACAATCATAAGTTAATCACTTCTTCTTAAGCATATCCCCATATATAACTTTATCATTACCAAATCTCTTCCTAAGAGAATCAACTACCGCCTGTACACCACTCTCAGTCTCTACCTTATGATTATCATCAAATAAAGATAACTGAAACTTATAAGAAGAAGAAAACGAAGTAACACCTACACATATATTTCTAATTGCCTTACCATTCCATAACTTATCAAACAAAGAAGAAAAACTATTATACAAATCATTATCAGAATTAATTCCTCTATCTAATTTATATTGTTTACTAAATTTACTAAAATCAGAGTACTTAATTGAGACAAACACAACAGAGGCATTAAATCCCTGTCTCCTAAGTTTATCGCCAACATCAATAGACAACTCTCTAATTACATTCTTAATTGCCTTGCTATCATCATAATCATATGGAAGTACAGTAGAAGCACTAATACTCTTAGGACTAACACTCTCATATTCCACAGAAGAACTATCTATCCCATTAGCATAATCATGCATTAAATATCCCATACTCTTAAAATGCTTAACCAAAAAATCTACATCCGTATTAGCTAAATCCCCTATAGTATTAATTCCAAGAGCTATAAGCTTCTCACTAGTCTTCTTCCCAATCATAAATAAATCAGAAACAGAAAGACCCCACGTCTTATCTCTGACCTCATTCATAAAAAGCGTATGCACTTTATCTGGCTTTGTAAAATCAGAAGCCATTTTAGCACATAATTTATTTTCACCTACACCTACATTAACTGTAAAGCCAAATTTCTCTTTAATATCCTCCTTAATCTTATAAGCAATCTTAACTGGATCTCCAAATAAACTTAAAGAATCTGTATAGTCAATAAAACACTCATCAATAGAATATCTCTCTACCTTGTCAGAATAAGTTAACAAATACTCATACATCATATCAGAATACTTTTTATATATTTTAAAATCAGGAGCAAAAACCTCCAAATTAGGACACTTAGTTCTAGCCATATAAAGACTTTCTCCCGTTACAACACCCATTCTCTTAGCGGGAATACTCTTTGCAAGCACTATTCCCTTTCTCTGTGACTCATCCCCTCCAATAACCGCAAAACGATGTCTAATATCTACTTGATAACCATTGTTTAACATGTTAACTGCAGACCATGATAAAAAAGCATTATTAACATCTATATGTAATATTATCCTCTTTTTCATGATATCACCTCTATAAATATAATAACATATGTTTGTATTTTTTGCAAGAAAAAATAGATACATTTAATATCTATTCTAATCATTCCTAGCGGCCAAAATAAGTCTAAGAATTTGAATTAACGTATTTACCAAAGCTGCTACATAAGTAAACGCGGCCGCCTTAAGCATATTAACACAGCCCTCTTCTTCATTATCACAAACAATATTCATATTAACAAGTTCTTCCCTAGCCCTACGTGATGCATCAAACTCAACAGGTAAAGTAACCAACTGAAAAATTAAAGTAGTACTAAGCAAACCTATTCCAGCATAGGTCCATCCCAATTCTCCAAATAAAAAACCTATTACAAGCACAAAATAACCTATCTTAGAAGCAAAATTAACTATTGGTACAATCTTAGAACGAATCTTCATCATCGTATATCCTTCTTTATCTTGAATAGCATGGCCAACCTCATGAGCGGCTACTGACATAGAAGCTATAGACGTACCATTAAATATAGAATTAGAAAGCCTAACTACCTTCCTAGAAGGATCATAATGATCAGTAAGTTCTCCCTTAACAGAAACTACATGAACGTCAGAAAGACCATTCTTATCAAGAATCTTTCTAGCTACCTCAAATCCTGTAATCCCATTTCTATTCTTAATTTTTTTATACTTACCATAACTAACATTAATATATATTTGTGAACCTATCGTAATAACCAAAGAAATAATAAATAACAAATCAAACCCATAATACCAATTCATAACTTCACCTATCCTTTTAATTCAAATATAACACCATCTCTAGTATCCTTAATAATTACACCATGAGCAAGCAACTCTTCTCTTATCTTATCAGCTTCCTCATAATTCTTCTCTTTCTTAAAAGCATTTCTCTTACTAATCATCTCATTTATATAAATTTCCATATCTTTAGAAACAACATTATCTTCTTCTAAAGCCAAATTAAGAGATAAAACTTTATCAAAATCAATAACTAAATACCTTTTAGTGGCATCATTCAAACTATCATCCTTAAGTACATCATACAAAACAGTAAGCCCCATCGCAGTATTTAAATCCATAAATAGTGCATCCTTAAACCTATCCTGATATATTAAAGCCTTATCCATACAAACTTCACCATCATTACTTAAACTCTTAATCTTATTCTTAAGCTTTCGATAAGCACTATCAGCTCCTTGTAAAATATCATAACTAAACGTAAGTGGTTTACGATAATGACTTTGTAAACAAAGAAGTCTATATACCAAAGGATTATAACCTTTACTAATCAATAAAGACAAAGTTAAAAACTCTCCACTAGATTTACTCATCTTACCGTGCAAATCATTAAGATGTTCTACATGAAACCAATAATTACACCATTTATGCCCAATAAAACTTTCCGTCTGAGCTATCTCATTAGTATGATGAGGAAATATATTATCAACACCACCACAGTGGATATCTAAATACTCCCCTAAATACTTAAGAGCAATAGCAGAACACTCAATATGCCATCCTGGATATCCATATCCCCAAGGACTATCCCATTTAAGCTCCTGATCATTAAATTTTGACTTAGTAAACCAAAGAACAAAATCAGTCTTATTACGCTTATTAACATCTTCTTCTACATCATCTCTAACTCCAACTACTAAATCTTCCTCATTATGATTAGTAAGAACATAGTACTCAACTAACTTAGATGTATCGAAATACACATTCCCATTACTAAAATATGCATATCCCTTATCTATAAGCCCACTAATCATCTTTATATAATAATCTATCATTGAAGTAGCAGGTACCACAATATCAGGTTTCTTATTATTAACAAGAGCCATATCATCAAAGAAAGCATTAGTATATATCTTCGCTATCTCCAAAACAGTCTTATGTTCTCTAATAGCCCCTTTTACCATCTTATCTTCCCCAGTATCGGCATCACTAGACAAATGACCAACATCAGTAATATTCATAGCCCTCTTAACCTTATAACCAGCATATATAAGCATCTTCTCCAAAACATCTTCCATTATATAAGATCTTAAATTACCTATATGTGCATAATGATACACAGTAGGACCACAAGTATACATAGTTACTTCCTTATCATTATAAGGATGAAACTCCTCTAACTTCCTACTCTTAGTATTATATAATTTAATCATTATAAACACCTCCATTAAAATATATCACATAATTATGTTTAAATTATGGTAATATAATGTTATTTATTAAGTCTCTCTAACACTTTATCTCTACCAAACAAATAAATAACATTAGCAAGATCAGGTCCATGCATAATACCAGATATCTTAATCCTAATAGGCATATATAACATCTTCCCCTTAACCATTGCATCTTCCTTAGTCTTATTAATACATTCATTAATACTATCTACACTAAAACTACTCATATTAAGTATATGCTCTCTAAATATACTAATTGTATTATCAACACCATCTTGCCTCATAAAATCAGCACATTCATCATTAAGAGTATAATCATCATCAAAAAACACCTTCGCAAGCTCTACTATTTCCTTACCATATTTAAGCTCACTTTGATATAAAGAAACTAAATCCATAAGCCATTCTCTACTCTTATTAGACAAATCATACGCCTTCTCTAAATGAGGCAAAGTAAGACTCAAAAGTTCATCTACTGATAACTTCTTAATATAATGACTATTAACCCATCCTAACTTTTTAACATCATATATAGAAGGACTCTTACTAATTCTAGTAGGATCAAAAGAAGAAATTAACTCATCCATAGAAAAAATCTCATTATTATCCTTAGGACTCCATCCCAATAATACTAAATAATTAACTATCGCAGAAGGCAAATAACCATCATTATATAAATCCATAAACGAAGCATCACCATTCCTCTTAGATAACTTATTACCATCTTCTCCTAACACCATAGGAACATGAATATAAGTAGGAGCTTCCCATCCAAAAGCCTCATATAACAAATTATACTTAGGAGTTTGGCTCAAATATTCATTACCCCTAATAACATGAGTAATACCCATCAAATGATCATCTATTACATTAGCAAAATTATAAGTAGGAAAACCATCACTCTTTAACAAAATTTGATCCTCAAGTACACTATTATCAACCTTAATATCACCATACACAACATCATGAAAACAAGAAATACCCGTAGTAGGCATCTTTTGCCTAATAACGTAAGGAACACCATTCTTAAGATTATTCAAAATCTCCTCTTCACTCAAATTAAGACAATTCCTATCATACTTAAAAGCTTGTTTCTTCTCTTCATACATACTTCTTAACTCTTCAAGTCTACTCTCACTACAAAAACAATAATAAGCTTTACCCATTTCCACTAACTTATGAGCATACTCAATATATATATCTTTTCTTTCACTTTGAATATAAGGCCCAACTTCCCCAGGATTCTCAGGACCTTCATCTATCTTAATATCACAAAGCCTAAGCGTATCATAAATAAACTTAGTAGCGCCCTCTACCTTTCTTTCTTGATCAGTATCCTCTATCCTTAAAATAAATTTACCTCCACTATGCTTAGCAACTAAATATTCAAATATTGCTGTACGTAAATTACCTATATGCATATACCCTGTAGGGCTTGGTGCATATCTAGTTCTAATTTCCTTCATAATTACCTCCTAAAAAATTAATTAACAACATTATACCACGAAATAAATTTAAAAAAAATAGAAAACAAAGAAAAAACAGATATCTATCATTTAAATATCCGTTTGTAATACCTCTTGAAATTATCTACTCTTCGTTGTAACGGGAACTTCAACATTAACTGCTTGCAATCCCTTGGGAGTTTCAATTAGATCAAAATTAACAAGTTGTCCTTCCGCAAGTGTTCTATAACCATCAAGTTTAATAGCAGAATAATGAACAAAAATATCTTCACCCTCTGTGTAATCAATAAAGCCATAACCTTTATCATTGTTAAACCACTTTACTCTACCACTCATCTTTACACCTCACATTCTAGTAATTCCTTACAATACAATTATAAAACATAATCGTAAGAATGAAGCTCCAAAACCGTCGACACATTTCGAGCTAATTCATCCATCCATCTTTCGTGGACTATTCAAATATAACACAGTATATATAATATAAACCCATAGATAAACAAATGTATCAAAATACATAATATTCGTTGAATACAAAAAAAAGAAAAAATAGAGATAAGTCTATTAATTTATCTTAATATTCATTACCTCTAAAATACGATTTAAATCCGCACTATTTTCAAAAAATATTTGCATTTTCTTACCATCTATTTTCACTTTAGTACCTAATATTTCTTTTAACTCATCTTCCACATATTGATAATCATTATTAGTACTTACCCTAGTAATAGGCACTTTCTTCTTAATATTATCCGTACTAGTTAAATTCTCCAAATCATGAACACTCATATTCTTAAGTACTATATCACTAGCTAGCCTCTTAATCTCCTCTTCATCATCTAGCTTACTAAGAACCCTAGCATGCCCCATAGAAATCTTATCATCCAAAACCATATCTTGAACTTCCGAAGGAAGCCTCAAAAGACCAAGTGTATTAGTAATATGACTTCTACTCTTACCAAGCTTAAGTGCTAAATCTTCCTGCCTAATATGCAAACTATCAATAATACCTTTATAAGCCCAAGCAAGCTCTATCGCAGACAAATTCTCCCTTTGTAAATTTTCCAAAAGGGCTATTTCCCTCATCTCATCGTCACTAAAATCTTTAATAATCGCAGGAATAGTCTTCTTTCCCGCTAATTTAGACGCTCTAAGCCTTCTTTCACCAGCTACTAAATAATAACCCTTAATAGTCTTCTTAACTATAATAGGTTGAAAAACACCATAATTACGAATAGAAGTAGCGAGTTCATCAAGAGCCTCTTGATCAAAATTCCTTCTTGGTTGATAAGGATTAACCTTAATATCATCCACATCAATCTGTACAATATCATCTTCACGAGATGACTCAACTATATTACTCTCAAACGTATCAAAATCTATAGCTTCCCCATTAAATAATTGCTCTAACCCTCTACCAAGAGCCTTCTTTTTTTGTTCCATTTCTAACAATAACCTCCTTTGCTAAATTAAGATATGCCAAAGTACCCTTACTAGTAGGGTCATATGCGGCAATAGGTTTACCATGACTAGGAGCCTCAGATAACCTAACCAACCTTGGAATAATCGTATTATAAACCCTCTCTTTAAAAAACTCCCTAATATTCTCTACAACCTCTAAACCTAAATTAGTTCTTGAATAAAGCATAGTTAGTAAAACACCCTCAATCTCTAAATTAGGATTAATCTTCTTCTTCGCAAGCATTATCGTATTCATAAGTTGCATAATACCCTCTAACGCAAAAAACTCACATTGAACAGGTATAATAACAGAATCAGAAGCCGCCAAAGCATTAGTAGTAAGTATTCCAAGTGAAG
This sequence comes from uncultured Bacilli bacterium, assembly GCA_934096265.1. GTDB lineage: Bacteria > Bacillota_I > Bacilli_A > RF39 > UBA660 > JAEDMO01. The sequence goes on from CAKOLI010000006.1 coordinate 13,832, forward strand.
GAGGACAATCCAAAATCACATAATCGTAATTATCCTTAACAAGCAAAATACCTTTCTTTAACTGACCATTCTTATCAAAAACTTGACCCTGATTAACAGCATTCCTCTCCTTATTCATGAGTTCAATATCTACCCCAGCCAAATTAATGTAAGCAGGTATCAAACTCAAATTCTTATATTTAGTTTTAATAATTGCCTTATCAATAGGAGACTTATCAGTAAGAACTTCATATATACTATCTCTTACCTCCCCCTTATTTATCCCCACCCCAGTAGTAGCATTACCTTGAGGATCCAAATCAACAAGCAAAACCTTCTTATTTAATATCCCTAAAGAAGCAGCTAAATTAATACTAGTAGTAGTCTTACCTACGCCCCCTTTTTGATTTACCATTGCAATTACTTTTCCCATCGTTACACCTTCAATTCTTGTATATCTATTGTAACAAATTTTTATAAAAAAGAAAACACCTTTTATCAAAATATAAAATTATTTTAAATACATGCTATAATATTAATAAGGTGATAACATGAATTTAACTAAAAATAATTGGACAAAAGAAGAATATCAAAAGTTTATTAACTACCTAAAAGCATTAGAAAATATAAAATATAAAAATTTTCATAAAAAACTCCTAAACCAAGATATAAATATAATTGGTATAAGAACCCCCAAACTAAAAGAAATAGCAAAAAACATTTATAAAGGAAACTATCAATCTTTCTTATCACAAGTAACATTTCAATACTATGAAGAAAAAATAATATACGCCCTTGTCATATCAAATATTAAGAAACTAGATAATAACCTAATAAAATATATAGATACATACAAAAATAATATAACTAATTGGGCGGAATGTGACTTATTTTGCAGTAACTTCAAAATAGTTAAAAAAAATAAAGAATATTTTTATAAATATATAACTAAAAACATAACCAGTAACAAAGAATATATTAAAAGAATGTGCTTTGTATTACTCCTAAATTACTATATAGAAAATATCTATCTAAACGATATATTTACCTATACTAATACCTATTGTAACTCTACATACTACATTAATATGAGTATAGCATGGTTACTTAGCATCTGCTATATCAAATACAAAGACAAAACAACAACCTATTTACTAAAAAATAACCTAGATAATTTTACCTATAACAAAACAATATCTAAAATATGTGACTCAAAAAGAATAAATAAAGAAGATAAAACATATCTAAAAACATTAAAAAAGGCTTCTAACCACTAAAAGCCTTTTTAATTTAACTATTTAACATATTTTTTAATTAATACTAATACACCAAGAAGTAACACACTAAAATATGTATTATTATAATTACTTACACCTGTATGTGGAGGATTATCATTACCCATACCATCTTTTTCATAAACATAAGTAACAACTATCTCATCACTTGTATAACTGCCATCTTTATTTGAAGGTTCACTATATAAATGATAATCCTTAATTTCTAATGCATAAGTATTATATAACTTACCAACTAAATCAGTCATTTCTATAGAGTTAGCTAATTCTACACCATCTCTATCTACATACTTAACAATAACCTTACCCATAAGTACAGAAGTATCAACTTCATCTTCACAATAAGAAGTAACATCACTATCAAGAACTACCTTACTAGTAACCTTATTAGTAATAATATCACTATCAATATCTATATAAGAAATACTAATTTCTCTATCAAAATTAATTACTTGATTATCTTCGTTTATATCAAACACTTCTATATAAGTAATAGTATTATTCTTACTATCATAAATTCCATCTAAAATATTAGATTTATTTAAATCTATAGCATATGGTAACTCATCTACAATAGTCAAAGTAACCTTACCTACATAATCTTTAATTACAGATGCATACCTTATATTATAATCAACAGAATTATTAACATTATCCAAATCATTATCTCCATCCTTAGATAAAGCCTCTTCAGTAACATAACCATTTTCCTTAACATATAAAACATCAATATAGTTATCATTTACATTAATAACTAAATCTTCCTCATTTTGAATATCTCCATCTTTATAACCCGTAGGTCTCATTGCATTCTTATCAATAGTATCTAACTTAATAACATCTCCATATGTAACATTACTAACTGAAGAACTACCTATCATATTATTTAAATCATCTTGATAATATCTTACTGTATATGATAAATCACTTCTAAGATTATAATAGAAAATCATCTCATTATCATTATTTGATTTAATTTCTAATAAAGAAGGATCTACCTTATTAAATACATAACCATCTGTTTCATGCTTTTCATAATCACTAGATTTTAAAGTTGTACCATATTTAGCTTCACCAACTATAGTATAATCTTTATTCTCATTATAATTACCATTTAAATCTTGATAAAAATGTCTAATTACAAACTTATAATTATTTCTAACATAATATACTCTAATAACATTATCTTCTTCTACTGAACTAACTATTAACTCACTAGGATTTACCTTTTCAAACCTAAATCCATCCTCTAAATGTGGAATATAATTAGTAATCTTTTCATTATACTCAGCACTACCTAAATACATATACTCAGTATTTTCATAATACTTAGATTCTTCACTATCATAACTTACATTTTCATAAAAATACCTTACTGTATAACTAAAAGTATCTTTAGTATATAAAACATCAATGTAGTTACCATTTACCTTAATAACTAAATCTTCCTCATTTTGAATATCTCCATCTTTATAACCCGTAGGTCTCATTGCATTCTTATCAATAGTATCTAACTTAATAACATCTCCATATGTAACATTACTAACTGAAGAACTACCTATCATATTATTTAAATCATCTTGATAATATCTTACTGTATATGATAAATCACTTCTTTTAACATATAGCACATTAACAATATTAGAAGAATTATCAGTACTAACAATCAAACTAGTAGGATTATCAGGAGCTAAAGTATAACCATCTAATATATATTTGTCTAACTCAACATCAATAACTTTATCCTTAACAGAATCTCCAGTAACTTTATTTATATAATGAAGACTATCAGAAGGATCAGTAATAACATCCTTATAATATCTAATTTCATAAGTATACTTATTAGCCTCCCAATAAACTTGTGGATTTTTAGAAGGAGTTATATCCTTACTATTTGAATCTGCATCTACATAAGATAACTTATATGTAGAATTAGTATCATATAACCCAGTAGGAACATCAGGATTAATATCTATATTGAAATTAAAACTAATACCATCCTCAGTTATATCACCAATTTCATATGTATATGTATTACCATCTACATGATTATCAGAAGAATCAGTAAATACAAAATTACCACCTAAAGTATCTACTAAAGTAGCTTCAGTTCCCGCTAATTTAGGAACCATACTATCAAATACACTATTTAACGCAGAAGCAATACTAGAAGTATCTGCATTATAATAAAATCCTTTTGTTTTATCATATGTACCTTCTTCATCACCAGTAGGATCACTAGCAACAACTGTTGTATTAGAAGATACATACCTAAGTACAGAAGCAGCATTCGAAGTATCACTAATACCATACCCAATAGCGTATATACTAGATCCAGCATTCTTTGCCTTAGTTGCTTCCTTCTTAGCATTTTTTAATGCCATAGGATAAGAACAAACATTATTCCAATTACAAACTCTTCCATCTGTTCCGTAATAATATGTAGGTTCTCCATCACTTATAACTAATATAAATTTTTGAGCATCAAGCTCATCATCAACAGTATCTAATTTTCTTGCAGCTTCCTTAATACCACCAGCTAAATCAGTACCACCATAAGGATGACCAAATGATGCTTCATCAAACACCTTACCATCCTTAGTAAGATTAGATTTACTCTTAAATTCAGTCGCCGTAGTAGCACTACCAGAAAAAGTAACCAAACTTACAAAAGCAACATCTCTAGTACTATTTGTATCCTTTGCAATTAATGCATCCGCAAAGTCACTAGCGCCTTTTATAGCATTTTCCCATTTATTACTTGTTAAAGCACTTCTTTTTTCATAACCATAACCATCCACACAAGCAATCTTAGTACCATCTGAAGCAGTATAATGTGCATCGCGTGTAACTATAGTAGAGTATCCACCTTTAGCGGAATCACAAATCATACTACCAGAAGTATCAAATACAATTACAACATAAATAGGTTTAATCTTTACATCAGGCTTATCAATATTCTTACCTACAACATCAAACTTAACATTATATCTTCCTAATATAACATTACCATCTTCATCATGTACTTTACTAACAGTCTTAGAAACACTAACGCCTCCTAAAACATCACTATTACCATCAGTAATTGTAGCAGAATCCCCATAAGAACCAGTAACAGGATTATAAACATCTCCTTTCTTAATATTAGAAGGAATAACTGAATCAGCTAAAACCGCAAGTGGAGATACAGTTTCAGTAATAACAATTATCAAAGCAAACAACAACTTGACAAACTTGTCAGCAAATTTCTTACAAACTTTTCTCATATAAAAGCCTCCCTTTCAAATATAACTAATTAAAACTCAAAAGAACCATAATCCCCACTGAATAAAAAGCTCAAATAAGATTTAATTGTCCTAATATTATAAAGATTTTTTTAATATTGTCAACCAAAATTACAAATTTTTAAGCAATTTATTTACACCTAAATATAGTTTACTACTATTTTTTGCCAAATATATGTATAAAAGTACCATAAAATACCACATAAAGTGACATTATAAATAAAATCATGATATAATACTTAATACAAAGGAGAGATATTATGGACATACTAAAAAACATTCAAATAGATGATGACTACATCGTAGTAGGAGTATCCACAGGCAGTGATTCTATGGCACTTTTTCACTACCTAATTAACAATACCAAAAAAAAGATAGTATGTGCCCATGTAAACCATAACGTAAGAAAAGAAAGTATTAAAGAAGAAGAATACCTAAAAGAATACTGTAAAAAAAATAATATTATATTTGAAACAATTAAATTAACTAACTACAAAGAAAATAACTTTGAAAATGAAGCAAGAAAAAAAAGATACGCCTTTTATGAAAAAATATTAAAAAAATATAATACTAAATATCTATTTCTTGCTCACCACGGTGATGATTTAATAGAAACTATTCTAATGAAAATAGTAAGAGGTTCTAACCTTGAAGGATACGCAGGATTAAAAGAAATAAGTAAAAGAAAAGATTACTACATCATAAGACCATTACTTAATTACACCAAAGAAGATATATTAAATTACTGCACCAAACACAAAATCACATATTTTAACGATAATACTAACACAAACACAAAATATACTAGAAACAGATATCGCACAAAATTCTTACCTCTTTTAAAAGAAGAGGACAAAGATATTCACAAAAAATTCATTAATTATTCAAAAACACTACTAGAATATCTTTATTATATTGAAAAAGTATCTGAAGAATATATAAATAAAATATATATAAACAACACAATAGATATTAAAGAATTTAAAAAAATAGATCCATTCATAAGAAAAAATATTCTATATCAAATTCTAAACACAATATATGAAAATACACCAGATATTGTAAAAAAACGTCATATTGACAGTATAATAAATATAATTACAAGCAACAAACCAAACCTAGAAATAAACTTACCTAATAAAGTAATAGTAATAAAATCATATAACAAGTTATTATTTACTACTAAAAAAGAAAAACAAGATTATATAATACCATTAAAAAATTATAACGAAATAAACAATCATATTATTAAAATAATAGATAAAACAAACGAATCTGGCAATGATATAATTAGACTAAACAAAAAAGATATTATGATGCCACTATATATAAGAAACAAAAAGAATGGTGATTATATTATTCTAAAAGGTTTAAATAAAAAGAAAAAAATTAGTGATATCTTTATAGAAAATAAAATTCCTAAAAACTTAAGAGACACTTACCCTATTCTTGTCGATAGTAACAATCAAATTATTTGGATACCAAATTTAAAAAAATCTAAATTTGATATTGTAAAAGGTCAAATGTGTGATATAATAATCAAGTACTGTGAAAAGGAGGAAACAAAGTGAAAAATAACACGGTAAGAAAAGGATTATTACCATATATCTTTATGTTCTTTTTTATAATTAGCTGTTTATTCATTGTAAATAACATGAACACAAAAGTAAATAAATTTAATTATGATGATTTTAACGAAAACCTAAAAAACGGAAAAATAACCGAAATGACAATTACACCCAAAACCAGAACAGAAGTATATGAAATAGTTGGTAAATTAGAAGGATATAATGACAAAGAAAGTTTTACATTAAATTTACCTATGTCAGATGAAATAATTTCTAAAATATTAGAAAACAAAGAAACTAATAGTTTCAAATTAAAAGTAAATACTGACCCTGAAGCATCTTCATGGCTGGCTCTTGCTATTAACGTATTACCATTACTATTATTAGTAGGAGCAACATTCTACTTATTCTCAAAACAATTAGGTTCTGGTAGTAAATCCATGGACTTTGGCAGAAGTAAAGCTAAATTGATGGATAAAAACGTCAAGACTACCTTCAATGATGTAGCAGGATTAGATGAAGAAAAAGAAGAAGTAAGTGAATTAATTGATTTCTTAAAAAATCCTAAAAAATTTCAAAGTATGGGTGCCAGAATACCTAAAGGTGTATTATTAGTAGGACCTCCAGGTACTGGTAAAACACTCCTTGCAAGAGCAGTTGCTGGAGAAGCTAAAGTACCATTCTACTACATAAGTGGCTCTGACTTTGTAGAATTATTCGTAGGTGTAGGTGCATCTCGTGTTAGAGATATGTTTAAACAAGCAAAATTAAACGCTCCTTGCCTAATATTCATTGATGAAATAGATGCCGTAGGTAGACAAAGAGGTACTGGACTAGGTGGAGGACATGACGAAAGAGAACAAACACTAAACCAATTACTAACTGAAATGGATGGCTTCGGTGCTAACGAAGGAATAATCATAATCGCAGCTACTAACCGTCCAGATGTCCTAGATCCAGCTCTATTAAGACCAGGAAGATTTGACAGACAAGTAACTGTCTCACTACCTGATAAAAAAGGCCGTGAAGCAATATTAAAAGTACATGCTAAAAACAAAACATTTGCCAAGGGTGTAACACTATCATACCTAGCACAAAGAACGCCAGGTTTTAGCGGTGCTGACTTAGAAAACCTACTTAACGAAGCAGCTCTACTAGCCGTAAGACGTAACAAAAAAAATATCTCTATGGCGGAAATTGATGAAGCTACCGACAGAGTATTAATGGGACCTGCCAAAGTAAGTAAAAAATACACTGAAAAAGAAAAGAAACTAGTGGCATATCACGAAGCAGGACATGTTGTAATGGGATTAAAACTAGATGGCGCTAACGATGTACAAAAAGTAACAATAATTCCACGTGGTGTTGCAGGTGGATACACCATGATGTTACCAAAAGAAGAAACATTCAACTATACAAAGAAAGAACTATTAGAATCAATTTCAGGTCTATTAGGTGGTCGTGTTGCAGAAGAAGTTGTCTTCAATGAAGTAACTACTGGAGCCCATGATGACTTTAAAAAAGCTACAAAAATAGCAAGAAGCATGGTAACAGAATACGGTATGAGTTCACTAGGACCAATGAGACTAGAAGAAAGCGAAGGAAACACATTCTTAGGTAGAGACTACACCAAAAACAGAAATATTTCAGATACCGTAGCCCATGAAATAGACGAAGAAATGCGTAAAATTATTAACGAATGTTACGAAAAAGCAAAGAAAATAATTAAAGAAAATAGACACACATTAGATTTAATCGCGAACGCATTAATTGAAAACGAAACAATTACAAAAGAACAAATAGAAAATCTAGTTACATATGGGAAACTTGAAATAGATGATACTACTGAAGAACATAACCAAGAAGCTAAAACAGAAAACATTAAAGATAATAAAAAAAATAAGTAAATACATTTTATCTAAAGTATTTACTTTTTTTCTTTTTAAGTACACTACATCCCCTCATATGATATTTAACCCTATCAAAAAATAATTTCATATCATTATATGGTAAATTATTAAGCTTCTTAAATGTAGTAAAATTATTCTTATATACATTACATATATTACTTAATTCTAACAATTCATCATCACTAATATTATCATAAGGATCTAACATACTAATTGAATTATCTAAAGAATTATACCTAACTAAATCTCCAGGAAAATAATAATCTTTATTACTATTAAAACTAGGCATAATCTTCTTAATAAAATTAATATCATTATCCCAAATTGTTATCTCCAAATAATGCACATGTCTATAACCATCACAAGATAAATTACCATATAACCTCTTTACATTTAAAGGACCTGACAATGTACTTTTTGTAACTATTGCAATATTTGACATATAAATCACCTCAAATAGGTAATATATATTACCACAAAAATTAAAAATAGTCAAAAAATATTAATCAGGTAATTTAATAATAAATTCTCCTTCCTTAGAGTACAAATACTTTTCCCTAGCATATCTAGCTACATAAGCGGGATCTTCTAACTTTTGAATATCATTCTTTAACACCTTTTCTTCTTCCTTAAGTGCTAAAATTTGACTCTCTAAAAAAACTTTCTCCTTCTTCATTTCATTAATCTTATTCAAATTACTAAGTAAATTATAACTCAAAGTAAAAATTATAGAACCAAACACTACAAATGCAACAAAAAGTCTCATCTTAATATTAATTTTAATCTTACTCTTCTTACTACTTTTTACATTTGTAGAAAGAGACTTACTTACTTTACTATTTTTAGACAAAATCCCACCTCCATATCATACGAACATTATATCACATTTTTTTATGTTTAACAAACATTTTAGAAATAACACCACCTACAAAATAACCAATTAATATACAAAACAAAAAGTATACATGTATAATTCCATTATTAATCATTCTTAAAACCAAAAAATAAAACAAAAGATTATCTAAAACAAATAACACTGATATAATAATTTTTTCAACAAATTTACTAAAAAACAAATACTTATAATTAATACTTACTAAAAAATATACAACTATTCCATATAAAAAAGAAAAAGAAAGAGAAATAATCTGCAACTTTAAACTCATTTACTTAAATAACTTAGACAAAATAGAATCATCCCTATTTTTCTTCAAATTACTATTTTCAAAATATCCAAGACTATCTATCTTCCCTTTAATTGAAACATTTCCTTGATAAGTATCCAATTTAATTATTTCTAATTCTTCTCCCTTAATAACTAAATAACCAAGTGTTGTCTCTAATAAAAACTCCTCATTATCAAAACTATCTATTTTTTTTACACCAGTAATAATAATATTCTTCCTCTCTGTAATTGATATACCATGATTAAAACTATTTTCTAACTCTTTTGCCTTGTCCATATTATCCTCCTAAAAAATATTATGTAAAACAAAAAAAAATAGAACAAAAAAAGAATAACTTCATCGTTATTCTGCTTTTTCATAAGCTTCCAAAATAGCTTTTTCAAACATTTGACGTGTTTCTGTATTAATTGGATGAGCTATATCTTTATATCCACCAGTAGCGGTTTGTCTACTAGGCATTGCTATAAATAATCCATTATCGCCTTCAATAATTCTAATATCATATACTACAAAAGCATCATCTAGTAATACTGAAGCAATTCCTTTCATACGAGAATTTTCTTTGTCAATTTTCTTTACTGTAACTGAAGTAATCTTCATTTTGCACGCTCCTTCTAAAAAGGATGGATGACATACCATTACCTTTCTAATTACATTGTATATAATAAAACGCTAAAAGTCAACATTTTTTTACTAAAGTTGTCACTTTTTAGCATCTTTTTTACTAACTAATATAAATTATTAAAATTTGATGAGAATACTATTCGTAAGTACATCCGTATAACTAAAACTCATCATTTCCCTGTCATCCAACTTAACAATAAAGATATAATTATATGTCTCAACAATAACCCCATTATACTCTAAAATTTTATTTCTACTTCCATTATAAACAATCTTAACAGGTTTCCCTAAATTATTATCTATATTATTTTTAATCTTCTCTAATGTCATAAATCCCCCTATTCTCTAGGATAACCTACATACATACACCCTTTTGTAATTATACCTCCTATCCCTTCAGGACCATATTTAGTTTTATTCAAAATATTAATCAAATCAATATCCTCTCTCTTATCAGAAAAAGATACTGACATAGCTACAATCGCAGGATCAAGAGCGTGAATATTAATTCTCTTAGGACTAGATGCAAAATTAGCTCCCGCTTTAATTAACTCCTCATAATCAGATTGACATGCTCCTGCAATAATAATTAACTTCTCATGAGACTTTTCATATCTCCTGGCCTCTTTAACCGCATTAATAAAATTAACACTATTCTTATACCCTTCTCTCTTCTTTCTCTTTCTATAATATGCATCATGACCAGTAATAACCAAAACATCAGGATTATACATCTCTAAATATTCATACATCTTACCACTAACATTAGCTTCATCTTCACATATACCATACGCTTTTGCCTTATTCTTTTTATAAAAACTTAAACACTTATCTAAATACTCCTTATCACTATCAATATGCAAAATCTTACCAGGTAAATAAAAATACTCACTCCTATCCAAAGATTTATACTTAGAAGTATCTAAATAAAACTCATCTTCTAAAGATGAATCATCATCATAAAGAACTAAATCATCCTCTTCACTATCAGCACAAAGTCTAATATCTACCCCTTTTAAATAATAAACACTATCTCTTACATCATATATTTTAAAAACAACATCATTCCCATATGAATTCCTAGTAACTAAATCTCCCACTTTAAACATAATCTTCACCCATAAAATAATATGAATATAAATCTAAAAAAAGAACAAAAAAAGATTACTACAAACTATTAGCAATCTCAACAAAAATCTCTAAAGGAATTTGTTCTGCTCTAACAGACAAATCCAAATTATATTTACTAAGTACAGACATAACCTTATCCATATTATAACCAACCAAATTATTTCTAAGCGTCTTCCTCTTATATCTAAAACTATCTCTTACTAATCTATTAAACACTTCCATATTCTTAACATATGGTCTATCTTTTTTAATCACAAACTCCACAACAGTACTACATACCTTAGGCCTTGGAATAAAACAATTACTACTAACATCAAATAGTTTACAAATATCATAATAATAATTTAAATAAACAGTCAAAGAATTATAATTCTTACTATTAGGTTTTGCAACAAACCTATCCGCAACTTCCTTTTGCACCATAACAAGCATTTTATCAGCCATAATCCCATTACTTATAACTTTATTTATAATCGCAGTAGTAATATAATATGGCAAATTAGCTACAACATATTTCTTTTTATAATCATAATCCTTAATATCATCACTTACAGAAGCCTTTAAAAAATCTCCATACTTAACAATTACATTATTATTATCATTAACTAAATTATCTAACTTATCCTTCAAACTAGTATCTATTTCATAACACAACAAATACTTAGCAAGAGGAGCCATCCTACGAGAAATAGCCCCTTCACCAGGACCAATCTCAATAACAAGTGTATCTTTATCTATACAAGCACTACTAACTATTTTATTAATAATATTTTCATCAATTAAAAAATTCTGCCCTAAAGACTTCTTAAATTTAAACTTACTATCCATATATACCTCCAAACAAAAAGAGGCAAACGCCCCTTAAAAACCATATCTTAATACTTCAAAAGTAACATCTTTATCTATACCAAATGCTTTAATTTCAGGATCATTCTCAGACGCAAACATTAAATCTATCCAAATATTACCATTTTTCCAAGCATTACGCATAGTTGCTCCTGTATCAATAACAATTCCAAGAAAAGGCTTATCATAGTAACTAAAAGAAGAAACCCTAATAACAGTACCATTAGGAAACTTATCATAAGCCGCTGCTAAAATACGAACCTCACCATAAGTATCATCATCATAAGTAATTCTATCCGCCTTTTGCACTACACCATCAACAACAGAAGCCACCCTATACCCACTAGCGGTCTTACCACTCTTACATCCCTTACAATCAGGGCCATAACCAGTAAGCGTACCAATATAATTATCAATAGCTTTATAACTCATAACATCAATTACTTCTTCTTTTATACTATTATCATCACTACTATTATCTAAAGAAGAACTATCATCATTCCTTGTATTATTTAAATTATTACTGTTATTATTACTATTATTATTCTTATCTACAGTATCGTTACCCTTAGTATCCTTATCTATTACTTTCTCGTCATTCTTATCGGCTATAGGTAATACCTCATTATCATCATCTTTTGATAAAACAATATCACTTGCTACAAAATCACCATAAGAAACACTAACTTTAGAAGTAGAATTTATATTTGTCACAAAACTAGAATCATCAGAATCCATAGGCAAAGACATTAATACAAAGCCTGTAACTACCAAAATTTGCACAATCGGACCACAAATTTTGATGATTTTATTTACCATTCTTTTCACCTCAAATATTGTATCACGCATAAATTTAAAACCATCCCCCATAGATAGAATTATAACACAACATTATCTAAAAGTCAAATAATCTATTAGCATTCTCCGTAGTAACCCTAGCAACCTCCTCATTACTTAACCCCTTTAAAGAAGCAATCTCATCACAAATAAGTGGAATATAACTAGGCATATTAGGCTTACCTCTAAAAGGCTCTGGTGTAAGATAAGGACTATCAGTTTCTAATAAAATATATTCCAAATCTGTATTACTTACCACTTCCTTAATATTTTTAGCATTTTTAAACGTAATTATACCTCCAACCCCTAAATAAAAACCAAGCTTAGTAAACAATACAGAAGACTCTACACTACCACTATAACAATGAAGAGAGCCAGTAAGACCCTTATATTCCTTTAATATATTATATGTATCTCCTATACTATCTCTACAATGAATAATTACAGGTTTATTATATTGCTTAGCAATATCCAACTGTCTCATAAAACAAATACCTTGTTTCATTTTTATCTCATCACTATTATCATAATGATAATCAAGTCCTATTTCACCTATAGCAACTATTTTCTCATCATTAACATGCTGCAACAAAAACTCCTCATCATACTCCATATAACTATCTGGATGATATCCAATCGCACCATACACCATATCATACTTTTTTACAAGCCTCAAAACCTCCAAATTACTCTCTTTATTATAACCATTAACAATAACCTTTAAAACACCATTAGATCTAGCTAAATCAAGTACTGAATCTATATTATCATAATATTCACTAGTAACATGACAATGCGTATCAATATACATAAATACCTCCTAAATAACAAAAATTATACTATAAAAGTATAATTTCAATCTAATATTTTATATTTAACATATAACACTGCAGTACATAAAAAGAAAATTACATCTATTACTTCATGGTCAGACAAAATAGTCATTATAAAAAATCCAAATAATGCCATAAAAAACATATCATCTGCTCCAAACTTCTTTAATAGTTTGCTCATAATTTTTACCCTTTCTTATATTATTTACTGCCTCCTACACACTAAATATATCAAATATATAATAAAAAGTAAACAAAATTAAATATTTCTAAAAACTTTACATAACACTGTAAAAGAAAACCTATTTATTTATTAACAATTCTTAAAAATAAAGGATCTATCTTATTTAATTTATTCTTATCTTCCAAACAGCCAAATTTACATACACAATCTACTTCATCATACTTTGTATTAAGCGCAAATAATATCTTAGAACTAGTATCAGGTAAATAAGGCTTTAACAAAATTGCCCCTAACCTAATAGACTCTAATAAATTATAAAGTACTGTATTTAATCTATCATGTTTATCATAATCTTTAGAAAGTACCCAAGGCATAGTATCATCTATATACTTATTACACCTTTTAAATATATCAAATATAGCCTCTAAAGCTTCAGGAACCTTTAATTCATCCATATATTTATCTACCATATTTTTAACACTAAGTACATAATTAATTAAATCATAATCTATCTCTTCACTACAATTACAATTAGATACAATACCATCAAAATACTTATAACTCATACTAATAGTCCTATTAACTAAATTACCAAGCACATTAGCTAAATCTGCATTAATTCTATTTATAAGTAAATCCTCTGAAAAATTACCATCATTACCAAAAGGAACCTCCCTAAGTAAATAATACCTAACAGCATCCACACCATAAGAATTAATATATTCTCTAGGATCCTTATAATTACCTAATGACTTTGATATTTTACCTCCATTAATAACAAGCCAACCATGAGCAAATATTTGCTTAGGCAAAGGTAGATCAAGAGCCATCAACATAATAGGCCATATAATTGTATGAAACCTAACAATCTCCTTACCTACAATATGTAAATCAGCAGGCCAATACTTCTTAAAATTACTATCATCACAAGTCTCATATCCCAAAGCGGATAAATAATTAGACAAAGCATCTATCCAAACATATACAATATGATTAGTATCAAAAGTAACTGGTATTCCCCACTTAAACGACGTCCTAGAAACACATAAATCTTGTAACCCAGGCTTAATAAAATTATTAATCATCTCATTCTTCCTAGATAAAGGCTTAATAAAATCAGGATGACTATCTATATAATCAACCAACCTATCTTGATATTTACTTAATCTAAAAAAATAAGCTTCCTCACAAACCTCATTAACCTCTCTACCACAATCAGGACACTTACCGTCTACTAATTGCCCAGAAGTCCAAAAAGACTCACATGGAGTACAATACAAACCCTTATATTCACCCTTATAAATATCACCTTGCTTATATAACCTTTCAAATATCTTTTGTACCACCATAACATGATCACTATCAGTAGTCCTAATAAATTTATCATAACTAATATTTAATTGTTTCCATAAGTCCTTAGCATCCATTATAATCTTATCCACATATTCCTGTGGAGTAACCCCTGCTTCCTTAGCTTTCTTTTCAATCTTCAAACCATGCTCATCAGAACCAGTTAGAAAAAACGTATCATATCCATTTGATCTTTTGTAACGTGCAATAGCGTCCGCTACAACAGTAGTATAACAATGACCTATATGAAAACTAGCACTAGGATAATATATAGGTGTTGTTATATAAAATTTTTTATCCATTACAATTCCTCCTCATAAAATAAAACTAATAAATAACATAAAATTACCAACACATCCGAAAAACATACCATAATAAATAAATGTTATTAAAACTATTAATATTCATAGACATAAAACACCTCCAACAAATAAAAAAAATACAACATAAGGACGAGACAAACCCGTGGTACCACCTTACTTTGTATTTAAAATACACACTCATAAGTTATAACGTCACCAACGTCTAAATATTATCTAAATAGAAGCAAGAGAAGCCATATATAACATAACCTTTTACTTACTCACACCATCCATAAGCTCTCTTTAAAAAGATATACGTTACCCTCATCTCTAATACGCCTTAAAACTACCAATATTATATTTAATTTATACAAAAATGTCAAGATTTTTTTATCATTCTAAATGCTTTGACAATATTTTTGCCAACACAATAGCACTAGACTCCTCAAGCATATCCAAATACCTATCTTCTGAATACACAATCACACATCCATTCGCATCACTATTACTAACAATTGAAACAATAACATAATAATAATTATCTTTAACCCCTTTTATAATACTAATTTCAGACTTTTGCTTAGAATAAAACTTATCCCTAGAGTCAATTAACCTAAGTAAAGTATCACTAATTTCCTTATTCAAATACTTACACTCTCCATCACTAGAACTAGCAACAATTTTATCTCTATCTGATACCAAAATATTTAGCCCCAAAACATCTGAAAACGCATATACATAATCACTAACCTTATCTTCACAGCTAGCAATACTAGAATATTTTTGTAAAATTATCCTATCATCATATGCTATAATGTCTAACTTATCGCCATTTTTAATTCTTAAAGTATTACGTATTTCCTTAGGAATAACTATCCTTCCAAGATCATCAATTCTACGAACAATTCCCACCATTAATATCTTCCTCCAATATTACTTATTCTACTAAATTTACATTATTTTATACATATTGATTGACTAAAATAATTATTTTAATTATAATTATACTAGGTGATAAATATGAACGATACATACAATGCCATCATTGAAATTCCACTAAAAACTAAAAATAAATTTGAAATAGATGTACAAACAAAACAAATAAAACTAGATAGAGTTTTATATTCCGCTATGAATTATCCAGCAGAATACGGCTACATAGATGAAACATACGCATATGACAAAGATCCATTAGATATACTTGTCATCTCATCAGAGCCAACATTCCCAGGATGTATTGTACCAGCACGTATAATAGGATACCTAGAAGTTGTTGACAATGGTTATGAAGACTTTAAATTAATCTCCGTCGTAGCGGTAGATCCTAGATATAAAGAAATTAACAAATTAGATGACCTATCCGATTTTACTCTCGCTGAAATAAAAAATTTCTTTCAAAATTACAAAACATTGCAAAATATAGAAGTAGAAGTTAAAGACTACCACAACAAAAAAGAAGCATTAAACATGATAAAACTATGTCAAACAAGATATAAATTAAAAAATGAACTAAACGATATGACAATAAAAAAAATTGATATAGAAATAACAGAAAATACTAAAGAATTAGCAAATTGCACAGTAACATATAATAACTCTGTTGTACTTAATGATGTAAAAGTTGTATCTATCAAAGATAAAATTACTATTGCTCTAAAGAAAGATATTTTCAGTGGTATTAAACTAACTAAAGAATTTCTTCAAGAACTAGAAAAAAGTGTTATAGAAAAATATAATGAGACTATTAACTAGCCTCATTATTTTTATTAATCATATCTATAAGTACACTAAGAAGTTCATTTACATATACCAAATAGTGGGAAGAAAGCTTAACTGTATCTATTATAATAACTATTCTTCCAAATCTATAACTAAATCTAAACATCCTAGAAATCTCATAAGCTTTAACAAACAACTCTTCACCATCTACTTTACTAGAAATATCCTTAGGTAAAGTAATCTCAACATAATTCCTTGTTTGTTTTACATCTTTAATATTAAGTTTCAAAGCTAACTTTTCAAACCATTCCTCATACATGTAAATAACCATATCATTTGATACCCTACCAAACCTATCTTCAATCTCTGACTTAACATCTTTAAGTTTATCAAAACTATCAACCTTATTAATAAGCTTATGTATCTCTATCTTAATATCATCATCTACAGTATAATCATCAGATATATGAGTAGCAACTTCTATCAAAGGCTTACTATCTACATCATCACTACTATCATTAGAACTAGGAATACCCTTTAATTCCAAGACAGCATCATTTAACATCTTTAAATACAAATCTATACCAACAGAATCAATAAAACCAGATTGCTCATCACCTAAAATATCTCCTGCTCCTCTAATAGATAAATCCCTAAGAGCTATCTTAAAACCACTACCAAGCTCTGTAAACTCCTTAATCGTAGAAAGCCTCTTAACAGCTATATCATTTAATTCCTTTCTATTATTATACATCAAATAAGCATACCCTATCTTATCACTCCTACCAATTCTTCCCCTAATTTGATATAACTGAGAAAGTCCAAAACAATCAGCGTCAATAATTATCAAAGTATTTGCATTAGGGATATCAATACCAGTTTCAATAATCGTTGTACAAACCAAAACATCACTCTTATAATCAATAAAATCCTGCATCTTATTCTCAAGCGTCTCTTTATTCATCCTACCATGTGCATAATCTATCCTAACTTGAGGCACTAATCTTTTAATCTCATCAACCTTCGTCAAAATACTATCAACCTTATTATATAAGATAAAAACTTGTCCCTTCCTTGCTAATTCCTTATAAATAGCATCCTTAATAACACTAACATTATATGGAAGTACATAAGTTTGCACAGGAAATCTATTAACAGGAGGTGTATCAATAAGTGCTAAAGACCTAATCCCCGCCATAGACATCTGTAAAGTCCTAGGAATTGGAGTGGCACTAAGTGTAAGAACATCAACATTAGCCTTATATTCCTTAATTTTCTCCTTATGAGTAACACCAAAACGTTGCTCCTCATCAACAACTAACAAACCTAAATTCTTAAAAACAACATCATTAGATAATATTCTATGTGTACCAAACAAAATATCTATCTTACCATCATTAAGCCTTTGTATAATATTTTTTTGTTCCTTTACGCTTACAAACCTATTTAAAAGTGCTATATTAACTGGAAAATTTCTAAACCTCTTTAAAGCACTTTTATACTGTTGATTAGACAATATAGTTGTGGGACACAAATAAGCTACTTGCTTACCATCATTAATAGCCTTAAAAATAGCCCTAAAAGCAACCTCAGTTTTCCCATAGCCAACATCTCCACACAACAACATATCCATAGGCTTATTCTTTTCCATCTCCTCCTTAATCTTTTTAGAAGCAATTATTTGATCCGTAGTTTCCTGAAATTCAAATTCACTCTCAAACAACATCTGATTTTCATCATCAGAAGAAAATGCATATCCTTCCATACTTTCCCTAGAAGCATATATTTTTAATAACTTAGAAGCAATATCCTGCATCTTTTTCTTAAGTCTAATCTTAACCCTTTGAAAATCACCACTACCAAGCTTATTTAACTTAGGAACAACTCCCTCTTTAGAAGAATACTTACTAATACGATCAATCTTCTCCACAGGAACATACAAAACATCACTACCAGAAAATAACAACTTAATATAATCTTTCTTAAAGCCATTCTTATTAAGTGTAACAAGCCCCTCATACATACCAATCCCATGAATATCATGAACTATATAATCCCCAACTTCAATATTACTAACACTCTTAATCTTAGTACCAAGTTTAAAATTATTCTTAAACCTACTCTTATTTAAAACACTATCAAATATATCATTCTCACTTATAACAACATAATCATTATAAATAAACCCACTATTAATATTTTTTAATATAAAATTAACATAACCAAAAACAATATCATTCTCATTACTAATAATTATTCTACTATCACTGAACAAATCATATATCCTATTCAAAGTATTAATATTATTAAAACAAACAACAACAGTCTTAGAAGAAGAAGCATACTTATTTATATCCTCCTTAAACTTAGATACATTACTCTTATAATTAATAATAGAAGAAGATAGATATCTATGTAATTTAACACCATCTTTTTCCAAATAATTATCAAAATCTAATAAATACCTACTACTAACATTATCCACATCACTTAACAAATTCATATAATTACCAGTATAATCTAAATCATTATTCTCCCTGTACTCTAACACCTCTTCGCATAACCTACTATATCCACCCATAATCTGATTATAATCATAATAAACAAGTTCATAATCACCTAAGTAACCACCAATATTAGTAATACTATCACTATACTGCTTCAAATACTTTTGCAACCTCTTAACATCGTCTATTTCCTTATCTAATATAAATTCAGAAAAAGGATAAATAGTAATCTCATCCACAATATTAGTAGATAACTGGCTATCTATATCAAAAAACCTAATAGAATCTATATCGTTCCCCCAAAACTCAATCCTAATTGGATTATCCATTCCAACAGGAAACACATCAATAATATACCCTCTTACAGCCATCTCACCAGTCTTAGATACCAAAGAAGAAGCATTATATCCAAGATTATATAAAAAAGAAATAAACTCTTCCCTATTAATATTCATATTCTTAGAAATTTTCAAAATAGATTTTTTCCACAATGACATACAAGGTAAATACCTAAGCCAACCTAAAAGACAAGTAACAACAATATACTTATTTTTATTATCCACAAGACTATTAAGAGTTAAAATTCTCTCAATTTTAAACTCAGGACTAATAGAAATAGCTTCACTTGTAATAAAATCATCCATTGGAAAAAGCAATATCTTATCCGTATAATTAAAAAGTCCCTGATACAATAAAGTAGCCTCATACATCGTATTACATACAACTAATAAATTATTATTACAAGAATTAAAATAATCATATAAATATATATAATTAAGCTCCTTATTTAATCCAGAAATAGCCAAATAATCAAAATCAGTAAACATCTTATCAAACATAAACATCACCCCTAACGCGAAAAAGATAGTTTAAAACTATCCACAACAGCAAAATACTAAACATATTATACCAAAAAAAGAAAAAAGAGTAAATTACTTAGCATTATATTTACTCATAAGTGCTTCTTTAGGTAAAGTAACAAAATCATCTACTACATTCACAAGCCTACTATATACAGAATTAAGAATATCCTTATCAAAAGAAGAAATATGACCTAAAACATAATCCTTTGCATCAATACTCTTATCCTTAGCAATACCAATCTTTAACCTTAAATATTTTTTACTACCAAGCAACATCTCAATATTTTTAATACCATTATGTCCCCCACTAGAACTATCATAAACAAATTTAACTCTACCTAAACTCATATCCATATCATCATGAATAACCAATATATCATCTAAAGAAACTTTATAATAATCAACAAACTTCTTAACTACCTCTCCAGACAAATTAATATATTTCATAGGCTTAATAAGTAATACTTTTTCTCCATTAATCACATACTCTAGATAACTAGCTCCAAACTTAGCATATGTAAAAACAAAATCATTATAATTAGCAATATAATCTACCACATCAAACCCAATATTATGCCTAGTATTCTTATATTCAACACCAGGATTTCCAAGACCAAAAATTAATTTCATAATATCCTCCCAAACATCCAAATATACATAACCATTTGATTATTTACCATTAATTGCATCATGATATTCCTTATACACATCTGACTTAGGTACATGCCTATCCTTAGCAACCTTTTTAATCGCATCCATCATACTAATTCCTTGTTTAATATACATATTAACACTATCAACAACATTAATATCAGAAAAAGCATTTATTTCCTTATTACCAGACACAACAATTACAAACTCACCTATAAATTCCTCTTTTTCTGAAAGTAACTTACTAATACTACCTCTATATATACTCTCATATTTCTTAGAAATTTCCCTTGAAATGCTAATTTTTCTATCTCCAAATATCTCTAACATCAACTCTAACGTTCTTCTCATTCTATGTGGTGCCTCATAAAAAATCATAGTATATTCATAATCAACTAATGAAACTAACTCTTTTCTACGCTTTCCTTCATTACTATTTAAAAATCCATAAAACATAAAAGGATTACTATCTAAAGAAGAAGTAACCAGTGCAAGAACAAAAGCGCATGCTCCAGGCAATGCAACAACATTATACCCATTAGAAGAAACATAGTTTACCACCTTAAAACCAGGATCACTAATAACAGGCATCCCCCTATCAGACACAAGCCCTACATTCATCCCACTTTTTAAATTATCTAATACCTTAAACTTAACCTTATCCTCATTATGATCATGCAATGCTACTAACTTCTTTTTAATATCAAAATGATTAAGCAAATTCAAAGTAACTCTAGTATCTTCGGAATATATAATATCAACCATTTTCAATATAGATACACTCCTAAAAGTCATATCATCCAAATTACCTATTGGAGTAGGTATTAAATATAAAGTAGGACTATCATCATAACTCTTTTGCCACATATAAACACCTCATTCCTGAAACATATCTCTAATCCTATCAGTATAACTACCATCATCATTATGAACATACAAAGGATCTAAAATTTTAAGACCAGACTTACCATTCTTAACACCTTCAATTAATATCAAATTACATGTAGAACCATATTTTGAATACACAAACTGCACTTTTTTAGGTTCAATTCTATATTTTTGCATAATATTAATAATCTCAATAAGCCTATCTGCCTGATGCACCATTGCAAAAATACCATCATTATTAAGCAAATAACAAGCCTTAGCAATAACATCATCAAGCGTAATCAAAATCTCATGACGGGCTACACATTTTACATAATTGTCATTAATAAACTTATCACTAGTATGTCTAAAATATGGTGGATTACAAATAACAACATCAAATTCCCCTTGCTTATAATAAGAGGATATATTCTTAACATCATCATTAATAAGCTCAATCTGCTTATCAAAACTATTCTCTAATATTGATTGAACTCCTAAATCATACACACACTTCTGTACCTCAACACCAACTAACTTAGCATTAGTACGATATGACAACAACATCAATACCGCTGCATTACCAGTACAAAAATCCATAATTTTCTTATCTTTTTTCCTAATAGTTACAAAATTTGCAAGCAAGACTGAATCTAACGAAAAATTAAACCATTCTTCATCTTGATATATATATTTATTATTAAAATTAAGTAGTCTATGTTTAACCTTCATCAGATACCTCTACTTCCACTATACCAACTTCTTCTACAAAAACCTTATACTTCCTATTAAATATATCTAAAGATATAACCTTACCAGAACCACTAGAAGTAGATACATATTGACCTACCTGAGGCATACCCTTTCTATAATCATAATAACATTCGTCTTCATATTTTAAACAACACAAAAGTCTACCACATAAACCATTAATTTTACTTGGATTTAACGCCAAAAATTGGTTTTTTGCCATATTAATAGACACACTATCAAAATCATTCAAAAATGTAGAACAACACAAAATCCTACCACAAGGCCCTAAGCCTCCTACTTCTCTAGCTTTATCTCGAATACCAATTTGACGAAGTTCTATCCTTGTTTTAAATATAGTTCCCAATTCCTTTGCTAAATTTCTAAAATCAACCCTATCTAATGAAGTAAATCTAAATAACAACTGACTCCTATCAAATGAATAACACGCATCTGTAACAGACATATCTAACTTATTTTTTAAAATTAAAGATTTACAAGTACTTATGGCCTTCTTTGCATCTTTCAAATTATTTAAATGCTGTAAATAATCTTTCTTAGTAGATACTCTAATTATCTTTCTATAATCATAATCGCTAGCCTTTGCATTATCCACAAATTGTACAACCTTACCAAACTGCAAACCCTTATCAGTATCCACAATAACAGTTAAATTCTTTTTCAACTTTAAACCATTCGCATCAAAATAACATTTACCATTACTACCATCAAATACAACACCAACTAAATTCATAACTCACCACCTAACTTTATAACCAAATTATCCACAAACAAAGAAAGATTAGCATTACTTTTAATTTCCTCCCTAGCAATTACTAACATTGTAATCTTATTAAGTAATTTATCCAAGTTATTATTACTTACTATATCACTAATCACATCATAATAATCCCCATACTTATCAGTCTTCTTACCTAAAAAACAATACAAAATATTCATATATATATCAATAATTACATCCATTACATCTAAAGAATCATTTCTACTACTGAACAAATCAGGCCAATATAATTTATAATAAATAATAGTATTATACTTATTAAATTCTAAATATCTAACAAAATCAAATATATCTTTAATATGCAAATTACTATTGGAATTAACAGCATAACTATTATTAAGTTTAATATATTGACACCTAGATTTAATAGTATCTAATATTAAATTAACATTATTTGTAAGTAAAAAAGCAATAATATCATCTTCTGGCTCTTCCAAAAACTTAAGCATAGTATTCGCTGCACTCAAATTTAATTTTTCTGCTTCATTTATTATATAAATTTTTTTACTATTATCAATACTTTTCATACTAAATTCTTTTTGCAGATTAAGTAACTGTTCTTTTTTTATCCACATACCATCCGAATTAATAATTTTAAAAGATGTATATGCATTATCATCAATATAATGACAAATTTTACAATTAACATCATTACATTTACCCTTACACCTAAATGGACACAAAATATATTTAACAAAATCTATCACTATATTTAGCCCATCAGCATTATTATTAACATCAATTAAATATGCATGTGATAGCCTATTAGCACAACATTCATTTACAAGCGTATTATAAATATTGGCTTGTCCATCCTTATACTTATCTATCATTAAACCACCAACTAACTAAAAAATACAACAACAATAATAAATAACCCAACAAGCGAAGGAAAACCTAACACCGACACCAACAAAAGAGTAAAAACATTAATAGGTATCTGCAAATTAATTGGTGAGGCAATAACATTATATCCATATATTAAAATTGCTGCAAAAACAATTCTTTTAATTACATTAAAAAGCTTTTTTATCATAATATCACCTAGTAAAAATTATGAATATTATATAATTATTATGATATATTTATTCTTTCTTCAAACGCAATTTCCAAAGTCATATTATCCAAATATTCCATTTCAGCACCAAGTGGAACACCACTAGCAATCCTTGAAATCTTAACATTAACACCATCTAACATCTTTTTGATATATTGCATCGTTGTTTCTCCTTCAATACTAGGTTTAAGAGCCAACACAACTTCTTTAACCGAAGAAGTACGAATTCTATCAATTAACTTATCTATATTAATATCTTCAGGACTAACTCCATTTAGTGGCGAAATAAGACCATCTAACACATGATAATATCCATTAAAAATACCAATCTTTTCAAACAATACAATATCTTTAAAATTTTCTACAACAAAAAGAATATCAGAATTTCTGTTCTTATTTTTACATATGATACATTCTTCTCCATCACAAATATTATTACATATCTTACACCTACCAATGTTATCTCTAACATCAATAATAGAAGAAGCAAACTCAGTAAGATCATCTTTTTCAAAATTTAACAAAGAAAACGCTAATCTCTCAGCAGTTTTATCGCCTATACCAGGTAAACTCTTAAACGAATCAATTAGCCTTTTTATATTATCAGGATATATCATTATAACATTCCCGCTAATCCTTGATACTTACTTAATTTTTTCTCCTTATCCAAATCAGCTTTTTTTACAGCATCATTAGTTGCAACAACAATCATATCTTCTAAAAGGTCCAAATCATCTTTTTCAAATTCTTCTTTATTATTAATACTAACTTTTAGTACCTCTTTTTTTCCATTAATTATAATTTTTACTAAAGCAGAATTACCTTCATACTCTGTATTTTCCAATTCATTTTGTATTCTTTGAATATCCTTTTGCATTTGTTGAGCTTGTCTCATTATATTTTGCATATTCATAATATACACCTCCTACTTATATTCTATTATATCACTACCAACAATATTAATTAAGTCATTAATATCATTATTTACATTTTTTTGCACTAATTCATCACTAGAATTTATACTATCGTCAACTTGTAACTCATCAATATATTTATATTGTATATTAGATTTTTTATTTTTAACAAAGTTATTTTTTTCAACAAGCCACTCATTCTCGTTAAGTCCAATAACCAAGTAATTTTTATTTAAAACTTTTTTCAACAAACTACTAACATCATCAGTACACTGATTCAATCTATCAGTAACGGAAATATTATTACCCACAATTATTATGTTATTAGAACCAGCTGCAACTGGTGTAGAGTCTTGTAAAACACCTGCTATTACACCAAGATCATCATTCAATACATAATCAGCAATATTACTCCATTTTGCTTTTACAGCCGCCAACTCTTCCTTATTAGCAGTGGCAAAGGTATTATTAATTCTAATTTTTTTAATATCGTCTGATAAAGAGTTACTTCTTTCTACATTTAAAGCATTTGTATCATTATTAGCTACAAAATTATTTCCCGGGAAATAATTTGTATTATACTTTACTTTGGGAAATAATTTTATTTCCCGAGTTTCATTCTCACTATTTTGGGAAATATTTTTATTTCCCAAATCTTCATCTTTCAAATCATTATTTAATTTCGATGACATTTTAATCAAAAAGACTTGAATCATAATTTTTGGATAAGAAGTATTTTTAATATTAAATGACAATTGATTTGCAGAGTCAATAAACATATACAAAAATTCTTCATTTACAAAATTTTTTAATTCTTTCAATTTTTCATTTTTATAGTTTTCCACAGGCAAGTTAGGAGCAACAATACTTATTAACAAATCTTTAGCAACAGCAATCAATTCATCAACTATTCTAAGCATATTTTTGCCTTTAATATCACATGTATCAATAAAATTAACAATTTCTAAAACATTATGATGATACATATTAGTAAACAAATTACAAATATCTGAAAAAGATATACTTCCATTAATCTCATACACATCATCTATAGTAACGACTTCTCCTTTAGAAGAAATTAACTGGTCTAACATATTAATTGAATCACGCATACCACCATCTGAAAAAATTGCTATTTGTTTTAATAATTCTTCATCTATATTTATACCTTCTAAATTAATAATTCTTTTTAAGTTTTCCACAATGTTTTCCACAGATATACGACTAAAATTAAATTTTTGACATCTTGATAAAATAGTAGCTGGTATTTTTTGTTCTTCAGTAGTAGCTAAAATAAATATTACATGTCTAGGTGGTTCTTCAAGAGTTTTCAACAATGCATTAAATGCACCTATTGAAAGCATATGTACCTCATCTATAATATAAACTTTATATTTTGATATTGAAGGAACAAGATTAATTTTATCTCTAATTTCCCTTATTTCATCAACTCCATTATTAGATGCAGCATCAATCTCAATAATATCGTCATTACAATTATTTGCAATACTTATACAACTTTCACATTTTCCACAGGGTTCTCCGTTAATTGGATTTAAACAATTAACCATTTTGGCTATTAATTTTGCTGTTGTTGTTTTACCTGTACCACGCGGACCACAAAACAAATAAGCATGAGTAATTTTATTATTAATAATAGCATTTTGGATAGTTTCCACAATCATATTTTGACCTGCAATTTCACTAAACTTTTTAGGTCTATATTTTCTATACAAAGCTAAGTATTCCACAATGCACCTCCTGTAGATATTATAACATACTTTTTAAAGAAAAAAGGCATATCATTGCCTTCATTGCCTTTTTTCTTTAAAAAAATCACTCAATATCTTAACATATTTTTCATTATGCACAGGGCCAATCACCTCTACTCCTGCATCTTCTAATATTTCTTTGTATTTATAATTTTTATCATTAATAATTCCAAAAACAACCTTAGATATACGAGCTTCAATTATAACACCTATACACATCAAACAAGGAAAAACTGTAACATACAGTATAGAACCATTAATTCGCCAATCTCCTATAAGTTCGCACATAGAACAAATTGCATTAATTTCTGCATGTCTTAAAACCAACTTGGTATTATATTTATCATTATATCCACAAGTAACTTTATTTTTAAAAACTAAAACTGAACCAATAGGTACATCATCATTTTCATATGCTTTTTGAGCCATTAAAAAAGCTAAATCTAAATATTTTTCATCATAACTATTACTTTTTTTTATAGTGCAACTCACTCAATCTTCAACTCCTAAAAAAAATAGTGCACATATTAAGAGGCTAGTTAAGCTGCTATTTTCCAATCCTGACTTGTTACTAGCATTAATATTGCACTACTAATAATATATACTAATTATTTAAAAATTTCAACATTTTTTATGTTCCACGTGGAACATGTATCATAAATTATTAAAAAATAATTAGACTTATAACAACAATAATATTAAAATTAGACATTAGTAAGCTAAAAGTATATAATCAGTAATATTAAATATATTTAAATATTAAGTAATTATACAAATAAACGCAATTCTATGTTCCACGTGGAACATAGAATTCATATTATATTCTATAATAATAATAATTAGTACAAAAACAATCATTAAACAGTAAATTATCTCTATCGTAAGCATACAAGTATCTGCATTTTTATTAATGCTATTAATATATAAACAACGTAATTAATTATTTTTTTAGTTAGCATTACATTTTAATTAAAGTTATATATTCTATGTTCCACGTGGAACATAAAATATGCATTGAAAATTGCAAACTATTACTCATAATTATATTATTAACAATAATTAAACTTAAGTTTTAATTATTTAATGAGAAAATTATTTAACTAATAATAAATTAATATAATATGTAGTATTCATTGTATAGTAAAAAATATACCAAAATTTAATTTTAGCATAGTAAAATCATAATTAAGTATAAAATTAATATATATTTAAATCTCAACATTTATAATATAGATAATGTTCCACGTGGAACATGGCATATTTAATTATGTAACTAATTTAGCTAATAAAAAAAATAACAATTGCAATTAAATATAAGTAAAATTATATATAAATAATAATAATTAGTATAAAAATAATTATTAAACAGTAAATTTTCTTCATCGTAGACATATAAATATCAGCATTTTTGTTAATGCTATTAATATATAAACAACATAATTAATAATTTATAACTTGCATTACATTTTAATTAAAGCTATGTGTTTTATGTTCCACGTGGAACATAAAATATGCATTGAAAATTGCAAAATACTACACATAATTATATTAATTTATTTAAAACGTAAAACACCAATTATATAGTAAAAAACATACCAAAATTTAATTTTAGTATAGTAAAATCATAACTAAGTATAAAATTAATATATATTTTAATCTCAACATTCATAATATAGATAATGTTCCACGTGGAACATAGAATATGCATTAAAAATTACAAACTATCACACATAATAATATTTATTAACAATAATTAAACTTAAGTTTTTATTATTTAATGAGAAAATTAATTAACTAATAATAAATTAATATAATGTGTAGTATACATTGTATAGTAAAAAACATACCAAAATTTAATTTTAGCATAGTAAAATACATAACTAAGTACAAAATTTACATATATATTTAAATTTAAATATTTATAATACCCATGTTCCACGTGGAACATAAAATACATGTTATAGCAATCTATTTTTATAATAGAAATTTAAAATATTTATATTTAAATTTAATTTCAATAAAATTATATGTATTAAAACTTTATATTATAAATAACAGGCTACAAAATCTATTTATTTATAATATTTAAATATTAAGTAATAAACACATATCATTTAATTAAAAACTAATTATATAATTAATAATCACTTATTATAATACTTCATGTTCCACGTGGAACATGAAGTAAAAAAAGAGAATACTATTCACTAATATTCTCATTTTGCGATTCGTCATTCAAAATCTTATCCACAGTTGCTACAGAAGAAACAGATTGTTTATCTCTTAAATTAATTAGTTTAACACCTTGGGTGACACGACTTAATTTTGAAATCTGAGCTATATCAAGTCTAATAACTATACCTTCATTTGTAACTATAATCAAGTCTTTATCATCAGACACCAATTTAAATGCAATTAACGATCCATTCTTTTCAGTTAAATTAATTGTTTTAACACCCTTGCCACCACGGTTAGTAATTCTATACTCATTTATATCAGTTTTTTTACCATAGCCTTTTTCAGTTACTACAAGTACATTTTGATTATCTGAAGCAATTTCCATACCAATTAAATCTCCACCAGATAAATTAATACCTTTAACGCCAGATGCACTTCTACCCATTACTCTAATTGCCTTTTCGTTAAATCTTACCATACGACCATTAGAAGCAGCCATTAATATATCATTATCCCCTGTAGTTTTCTTAGCGGATACTAACTCATCATTATCACGTAAAGTTATAAACTTCTTACCATTATTCCTAATATTATCAAATTCAGAAATAGCAGTACGTTTAATAATTCCACATTTAGTAGCAAATACTAAATTTTTGTAAATATCATTATTTTCAATTTTCAACAACTCTTTAACTTTCTCATCCTTTTCTAAATTTAATAAATTAACAATAGGAATACCTTTAGATTGACGACCAAATTCTGGAATCTCATATCCCTTTAATCTATATACCTTCCCTTTATTAGTAAAGAACAATATATAATCATGCGAATTAGAATTAATAATGTTTTCCACAAAGTCTTCTTCGTTAGTAGACATACCTTTAATTCCCACTCCCCCACGATTTTGTGTTTTATAAGTATCCACAGGTAGTCTCTTAATATAGCCTTTATTAGTTAAAGTAATAGCTACATTTTCTTCAGGAATTAAAGACTCATCATCAATATAATCAATAGCGGTCATATCGATTCTTGTTCTTCTTTCATCAGCGAACTTTTGTTTGATTTCTAATAACTCATCCTTAATTATTTTCAAAATTCTTTCATTACTTGCTAAAATAGCTCTCAACTCTTCTATTAATTTAAGTAATTCACCTAATTCTTTTTCTATTTTATCTCTTTCTAATCCTGTTAGCCTACGCAACTTCATTTCTAAAATAGCTTCCGATTGAATATTATCAAGACCGAATTTAGAAGATAATTGATTTTTAGCCTCCTCATCACTCTTAGAAGATTTAATTATTTTTATAACTTCATCTATATTATCAAGAGCAATCTTTAAACCTTCTAATATATGAACTCTTTTCTCTGCCTTATCTAAGTCAAATTTTGTTCTTCTAATAATAACTTCCCTTTGATAATCAATATACTTAGAAATTATATCCTTTAAACCTAACGTTTTAGGAACAATTCCGTCCAACATTAGAAAAATTATTCCATAATTGACTTGAAATTGTGTATGCTTGTACAATTTATTTAACACTACTTGAGGATTAGCATCCTTTTTTAAAGTAATTGTAATTTTAATACCATCTTTTAAATCAGTATGATAATCAGAAATACCTTCAATTACCTTACTATGAACCAAATCTGCTACCTTATTTTTCAATTCAGCAGTATTTACACCATAAGGGACTTCATCAATTACAATATAGTGCTTACCATTCTTTTCCTCAATATTAGCCTTACTTCTAATAACAATAGTACCACGACCAGTTTCATAAGCTTGCCTAATGCCTTTATTACCTAATATAATTCCACCAGTAGGAAAATCAGGACCTTTAATATAATTCATTAATCCGGCTGTATCAATATCTTGATTATCAATATATGCAACACATCCATCAATTACTTCACCTAAATTATGAGGAGGAATATTTGTTGCCATACCAACAGCAATACCCATCGTACCATTAACTAATATATTAGGAAACCTTGAAGGCAAAACCAATGGTTCTTTTTCTAAACCATCAAAGTTATCCACAAAATCTACTGTATTTTTATTAATATCTTTAAGTAATTCTAACGAAATTTTAGACAACCTTGATTCAGTATAACGCATTGCAGCTGCCCCATACCCTTCAATATTACCAAAATTACCATGACCATCTATTAAAGTATAACGATAGCTAAAATCTTGTGCCATTCTAACCATTGCTTCATATATAGACGAATCACCATGAGGATGATACTTACCAATAACATCCCCAACTATTCTAGCACTTTTTTTATGCATTTTATCTGGAGTATAACCAGATTCATACATCGAATATAATATTCTTCTATGCACAGGCTTTAACCCATCTCTTAAATCAGGCAAAGCACGTGCTTTTATAACACTAAGAGAATACTCCATAAAAGATGTACTAATTTCATTAACAATATTATTCTCTTCTAGTCTATCTCTACTATGATCCATTATTCTCACCTCACTACGCATCTACATTTATTGAATAATCAGCATTTTCTTCAATAAATTTTCTTCTAGGTTCTACTTCTTCACCCATTAATTTAGTAAACATCTCATCAGCTAAAATAGCATCTTCAATCGTTATTTTTCTTAATACTCTCTTATTTATATCCATTGTAGTATCATTTAATTCCTCTGGATCCATTTCCCCCAAACCTTTCATTCTTGTAATTTCAGGCTTCACATTTTGAGGTAAAGTTTGCAAATAATTGTTTTTTTCTTCTTCATTCAATACATATTTAATTGTTTTACCATGTTTAATACAAAACAATGGAGGCTGTGCCGCATATACATGACCTGCTTCTACAACAGGCTTAAAAAAGCGATAAAACAAAGTTAATAACAATACTCTTATATGAGATCCATCGACATCGGCATCGGTCATAATAATAATCTTATGGTATCTTAATTTACTTAAATTAAACTCAGAACCTATCCCTGTACCAAAAGCAGTAATTATAGTTCTAATTTCTTCATTGCTTAAAGCCCTATCTAATCTAGCTTTTTCAACATTAAGTATCTTACCACGTAAAGGTAAAATGGCTTGAGTCATAGAATCTCTACCTTTTATAGCAGAACCACCTGCAGAATCACCTTCGACTAAAAATATCTCTGATACAGCTGGATCTTTATCTTTACAGTCGACTAGTTTACCACCAAAATTAACAACATCTAAATCACTTTTTCTTCTAGTTAATTCTCTTGCCTTTTTAGCAGCCACCCTAGCTCTAGCAGCAGTCATAGCTTTTTCAACTATTATCTTAGCAGAATCTGGATTTTCTAACAAAAATCTTTCAAAACCTTTAGAAAATACATTGTTTGCTATCTTTCTAACTTCACTATTACCTAATTTAGTTTTTGTTTGTCCTTCAAATTGTGGTTCAGGAACTTTCGCAGATATAATCATAGTAAGACCCTCTCTTACATCCTCACCCATCAAGCCATCATCATTATCCTTAAGCATTTTTATATTCTTAGCATAATTATTAATAATTCTAGTAAGAGCCATCTTAACACCATCTTCATGTGTACCACCTTCTGGTGTATTTATATTATTAACAAATGAATAAATTGAGGTATTATATCCTTCATTATATTGAAGAGCAACTTCAATAGTTACATCATTTTCACAACCTTCACTATATATAATTTCTTGATGTATTGGCGTTTTTGCTTTATTTAATAGTTCTACATATTCTCTAATTCCACCATTATACAAAAATTCTTCCTTTTTACCATCTCTATCATCACATAATATAATTCTAAGTCCTTTGTTTAAAAAAGCTAACTCACGAACCCTTTGTCTTAATATATCATAATCAAACACTGTAGTTTCCTTAAATATTTCAGGATCTGGTTTAAAAGTAACAGTTGTTCCAGTTCTATCAATACTACAATCACCAATTACCTTCATAGGAGCCACTGTATGTCCACCATTTTCAAATTTAATATAATTAACTTTACAATTTTGATATACCGTAACTTCCACCCAAGAACTAAGTGCATTTACTACAGAGGCACCTACACCATGTAATCCACCAGATACCTTATATCCTCCACCACCAAATTTACCACCTGCATGTAGTACAGTATAAACAGTTTCAACGGTAGAAATCCCTGTTTTAGGATGTATACCAGTAGGAATACCACGTCCATCATCTTTTACAGTAACTGAATTATCTTTATTTATAATAATTTCAATATCATCACAGTAACCAGCTAAAGCCTCATCTATAGCATTATCCACAATCTCCCATACTAAATGATGTAACCCTCTTGAACTGGTAGTCCCAATATACATACCAGGCCTTTTTCTAACTGCCTCTAATCCTTCTAATACTTGAATATCAGATGCATCATAATGTTGACTATTTTCCATAATTATCTAAAACCTCTCCTTCTTTTATCATGTAAATCTTCGCATCCTTTAATAAAGAATTTTCAATTTTATTTAAATCAGTAGTTGTAATAATCGTTTGTACATTCTTGTCCAACTTCTTAATAATATTATTCTGTTTAGACATATCAAGCTCACTAAACAAATCATCTAATAACAATATTGGTTCATCATACAAATATTCTCTAAAGATATCTAATTCAGCCAATTTAAGTGACAATATTGCCGCTCTTTGTTGACCTTGTGAACCATATTCTAATAAATTTTTATCATTTAAATAAAAAGAAAAATCATCTCGATGTACTCCATATACACTATTACCATAACTAATTTCTTTATCTAAATTGCTATTTAACTTATTAAATAAGCATTCTCTATAATTATTACTATCCATATTATCAAACAAAGAACTATATTTAACTATAAAGCCTTCACAACCAGTAATATCTTTATATATATTACTTATTCTATCATTTATCATATCAATATAATTTCTTCTTTTTACATAAATTTTAATACAAAAATCTACATATTTATCATTTAATATATCTAAATAGCAATTATCTATTTTAACTACCTTATCTCTTATTTGCTTTAAATATTCATTTCTAGTTTTTAACACATAATTAAACCCATTAATAAAATTAAAATATTTATCATCAAGTTGAGAAATAGCAATATTTAAATATTTACGTCTACCAGAAGGTGTATTTTTAATCAGTTCTAAATCACTAGGACCGAAAGTAATAACTTTCAAATTAAGTACATAATCACTTACTTTTTTAATAATTTTATTATTAATAGACATTTTTTTACATGTACTGTTAATAGCAATAGACAGTCTCTTTGACTTATTATTAACTACCAAATTACCCTTAATTCTAGCTTCATTTTGACCAAACATAATTAAATTTTTATCGTTATTGGTATTAAAAGATTTGCTTAAGCTAAGTACATATATAGATTCCAATATATTAGTTTTTCCTTGAGCATTATCACCAATAAATATATTTAACTTATTAGATAAATCAATATCTATTGATTTAAAATTTCTATAGTTAATTAATGAAATCTTCTTTAACAACATAAATAAATTTACTCATTCTATCACCCATTGTGGAAAACTAATTTTTTTCATCTACACATAACTAAATTATACCATAAAATGCGTTTAATTTAAAGTAAAAAAGGCACTTTTTTATATTTTAAATGCCTTTTTAATCATAATATACTTAATTACATATATCATATAAAAATTAATATTTAAACACCTTTAGTATACAAATTTAACTCTATTATTTTCTTTTTACAAATTAATAAATAATTTCTTAATAACATGCACTTATTAATTTGATTTTTCATCGAATAAAAAGATTTATTTATTAAATATTTTTTACTATTAATAAAATAAATAGCTGTATGATTATTTGGAGCTCTTCTAATATATTTAACTTGACTAAAATTAATCCACACACATTCCTTATTTCTATAAGAGTGCGTAGGAAAAATTATAACATCATTTGTAATATCAATTACAATAGGTAATTTATCATCAGTACACAATACCTTTTTTATCAAATCCTTAGTAAAAAAATTAGAATTATATGTTTTAATTGATGCATTAATAACTTTACTCACACAACTACGAATATATATTTTATCATTATTATGAAATATCACAGTATGTTTAAAATTAATATCTCTATGAAACATTATAGTATCATTATTAATTATATAAAAATCCTGCATAAACCCCCCTTTCCATATATAAAAAAAATATATATGCACTTTATTTAAGCATATATATTTGTCGAAATTTGTAGAAAAATGTCGAATTAATAAGTTTTTATAGGTAATATTAATTGCACTAAAGATTCATCTTCCTTAGAAGTTAAAACAATAGGACTATTATTATCTATCATATTAATAATAACCGTATCAGCATTAAAACTTTTTAACCCTTCCATCATATATTTAGAACTAAAAGATATATCTATATTCTTATCATTAATAACATCCATTTTTTCCTCAACTCTACCTATCTCAGGAGAATTAGATAATATCATTAATTCATTACCATTTAACGATAGCCTAATAGTATTCTTATCTTTATCATTAGTAAGTAATGCCGCACGATCTATCATACCATATAGCATATCTAAATTACATTCAACACTAATATTATAACTAGAAGGAATAACATTTGAATTAGCGGGATAAGTACCAGATAATAACCTTGATTGAAACAATATATTTTTATATTTAAACAATACCTTATTATTAAATAAATGCATTTCTATATTCTCATTATCATCATTAATAATCTTAGTAAGTTCTATAACATTCCTACATGGAATAATAACATTAATGATATTACTAGTATTAACATCTATATTAATACTTTTTTTTGCAAGACGATAAGAATCAGTAGCAATTACATCTAACTTTTGATTATCAATCTTAAAATTTATACCTGTAAGTATTGGTCTAGTTTCACTAGTACTAGTCGCAAAAGATGTTTGATTAACCACATTCTTAAATAACAAAGTATTTATAGTAATAGGATCCTTAGTTAATTCAAGATATAAATTAGGAAACTCATTAGGATTAATTCCATTTAAATTAAATTCTGAATTTTCAGTAGTTATCAACATTTTATAACCATCAGTAACCTCAATAGCAACTTCTGTATTAGGAAGTTTTCTAATTAACTCAACAATATATTTTCCACCTATAACAATACTACCTTCATTTTCTATTTTTGTAATGTCTTTACTATCAATAAACGATTTAATTGATATATCAGTATCACTAGCACTTAAGTACAACCCTTCTTCTTTCAATTCAAATTTAATTCCAGATAAAATAGGTATTAAATTTTTAGATGATATAGCTTTAGATACATTTAATAAGTTATCTATAAGAATATCTTTTTTAATCACAAATTTCATTATATTCCTTCTTTCTATTATTATATTTATATTGATTATTATACTGTGGAAAATGTGGAAAACTCTCTTAACTCTTTGATTTATAAGGCTTTACTTGCTCAGTCTATGTGGAAAACTTGTAGATAATTTTAGCACTTATAAACCTAATTATGTGGATAACATTTTTTTAAGCTCTTTTATTATATCTTTTACTTGGTCATTTTCTTTCAAATCTTCTGCAATTTTATCACAAGAATGCATAATAGTTGAATGATCCCTTCCACCAAAATAACTACCTATTCTAGGAAAAGATTCGTTAGTAATAACCCTACATAGATAAATAGCAATTTGTCTAGGAAATGCAATAGTTTTAGTTCTCTTTTTACCTTTTAAATCATCAATTTTAATTTGAAAATAATCACTAACTACTTGTTGAATACGATGTATATCATTTTTAAATGCACATTTAGTAATTAATTGATCTTTTAAGGCATCTATTGCAGTATCTAAATCTACTTTCCCATTATTCATCATTAAAGAATAAGCAAAAACTCTGGTTATAGCACCTTCCAGTTGTCTAACATCTGAATCAAAACTATTAGCAATATATTCTATTACTTCATCAGGAACATCCTTAGCAGATTCATTATACATTATTTTATTTTTAATAATACTTTTTCTAAGTTCTAAATCAGGTGGAAATATATTTGCAGTAAGCCCCCAAGAAAATCTAGTCCGAAGTCTATCTTCTAATAACTTCAAATCATTAACAGATCTATCCGATGCTATAATTATTTGCTTATTAGAGTTATATAATTCATTAAATGTGTGAAAAAACTCTTGTTGAGTCGCCGTAGCATTCTCTAAAAATTGAATATCATCAATTAACAATACATCAACATTTCGGTACTTGTTTTTAAAAGTATTAATTAAATCAAAATTATCTTTATCCTTATCTTTATTTCTAATAACACTAATAAAATCGTTAACAAAATCATCACTAGTAACATATAAAACCTTCATATCTTTATTCTTTAATATATAATTTCCAATAGCGTGCATTAAATGCGTTTTACCAAGTCCACTTTTCCCATATAAAAACAGTGGATTATATGCTTTTCCAGGTTTTTCCGCAACTGACAAAGCTGCAGTATATGCAAATTTATTGCTTTCCCCTTTAATAAAAGTCTCAAAAGTATAATTATTATTTAAATTAGCATCAGAATAATTATAAATTAAACTATCACTACTACTTTTATCCACATTAGAAGAATTATCCTGTACCTCTTCTTCTAATAAAAAGTTAAAAGTATAGTTATAGCCAGTTATTGAAGAAAATATCTCCTCAATAATTGGTAAATAATTTTCAGTTAAATGTTTCTTATGAAGATTTAATGGAACAATAACAACAGCTACTTCACCATCTATTTTATATAACTTAGTATCTCTAAACCAAGCTTCAAATGAAATTGAAGAAATTTGTTCTTTAACTTTATCTAAAAAATTGTTCCAAACAACATTAGTGTCAACAGAATTCATTGTATCATACTCCTTCATTTCATTATAAATACATTTTAACTTATTTTTTGACAAAAAGAAACCCTTTTTTACACTTTTCATCATAAATTCACAAGATATTCACAGGATATCAACAAGCTAAAGTTAATTAAATCAACTAATTCGTCATTTTTCCCCAGAAAACAACATTTTTCATATAAACATTGTGTACAACTTTATTAACATCTATGTGGATAACTGTGTATAGCTTTCAAAACTTGTATAATTTAAGCAAAATATTAGAAATTTATCAACAAAACACCTGTGGAAAACTATAAAAATACCAAACAAATTAACAATTAAGGTGTGCATAACTAATAATTACAAAAAATATAATTAAAAAAAAAGACATAATCCTTTTTATAAAGATTAGTTCTCTTTTAAATACATATATTTATCTTAATTTTTATTTATATTAATTATAATTTGATATTTATCAGCTAAATCAAGTTCAGTTACATTTACTTTATTATTACCATTACTAGCATTCTTAACAGTATTACGAATTTCATTAACAATATTATTAAAGTCACTATTATTACTACTTTCAGTTACTTTCACACTTAAACTTGATAAACCATCACTATTAGTATCAATTTTTTCAATATTAACAGGTTTAATTTCATCATTAAACATATTACCATTATCGACATTTTTTGCACTTATTTGAGAAGTTAAATCATTAGTTGTAACAAATTCATCATTCAAAGAAGGGAAAAACTTATTACCGTTCAAAGAAAATAAATTATTATTTGTATTATTATCATTACTAACATCTTTTGGTAAATCAGATTTTAATAAATCATCAAAATTAGGTAAATCTTTAGGTCTATTAATATCTTCTGCTACCTCTTTAATTTTATTAATATCAATAGCTTGAGTCTTATCTTCAATAACTGCTTCAGTATCATTAAATACATTAGATTTAGCATCAACAATATCCAATCCATTCAAGGCTTTTTGCATATTATCATTGATATCCATATCCATAACATTACTATTACCAGTAGGATTATTATTTAAATTATTTAAGTTTATAACATCATTATTAACATTATTATCTCCAAAATTAGGTATTGATATATCATTATTAGGAGTAACTACATTATTATTTTGAATATTAT
Organism: uncultured Bacilli bacterium; assembly: GCA_934096265.1. Classification (GTDB taxonomy): domain Bacteria; phylum Bacillota_I; class Bacilli_A; order RF39; family UBA660; genus JAEDMO01. The sequence goes on from CAKOLI010000006.1 coordinate 53,277, forward strand.
TACTAATATTAGTATTAAGTTCCTTTGACATATTAACATTAGATAAAGCATTATTAGAATTTAAAGAAATGTCTCCATTATTATTAGCTTTAGCATTTAAAATATCTTTTATCAAATCATCAGTTTGTTTGACAGTTAATCTATCATTTATAATATTATTTAATATTTTAGATTGCTCATTAAAATCTTTTAATTGTAACAGACTTCTAGCATGTCTTTCGGATATTTTATTAGTAAGTAATGCTTGTTGTACATCTTCCCCTAAATTTAATAGTCTTAATTTATTTGCAACATTAGATTGACTTTTTCCCATTCTAATAGCAAGTTGATCTTGTGTAAGTTGCCCTAAGTCAAGTAATCTCTTATAAGATTTGGCTTCTTCTAACGCAGATAATTGTTTCCTTTGAATATTTTCCACTACTGCAACTTCTGCACTTTCTTTGTCATCTAATTCAGTAATAATCGCAGGAATCTCACTAAGCCCTGCTTTAACAGCGGCTTTAAATCTTCTTTCACCTGCTATAATTTCATATTTATCTCCTATTTTTCTAAGAACCAATGGTTGTATAATACCATGTTGCTTAATTGAAGCAGTTAATTCATTAAGCTCGTCTTCATTAAATGTTAAACGTGGTTGAAAACGATTAGGAATAACATCATCTATTTTAATATTTAAAATTTCTTTTCCTAAATTCATATTATCCTCCTTATTCTTTATACAATTATTATAATACACTATATTTGTCGAAAAAACAAGAAAAAAATAAATTTTAAACATTTTTTGGGAAATAATTTTATTTCCCAAGGTAAAATAAGGGTTTATATATATAAAAAATATTTCCCGGGAAATATTTTTACACAAAAAAATTGGGAAATAAAATTATTTCCCAAACTAAATTCATTATAATGGAGATTTTTTTATTTCTTTATACGCTCTTGGAAATTTATTATTTGTATTTCCTATTTTTTTAAATGAGATTAATAATCTCTCGCTATTTTCAATTGGTAGTAAAAATTCCAATCTTTTATCTTCCTTAAAATTCATTTTCTTTAAACAATTATCAAGATTGTTAAATTCGTCCCCCGCTTTTGCTTTCATCGCGATAAAGTGCCCACCAACTTTTACAGAAGCACCAGATATTTCAAGTAACTGACTCATACCTGTCACTGCTCTTCCAGTTACTATATCAAACATTTCTCTATTATTTCTAGTAAATATTTCCGCTCTATCATTAACAACAACAACATTACATAAATTTAATTCATCCACAATAGCCTTCAAAAAATTACATCTTTTTCCTAAAGAATCTAACAAAGTAAGCTTAATATTTGGAAATATTATTTTTAAAGGAATACCAGGAAATCCCGCTCCTGTGCCAATATCACATACACTCTGCTTGTCAAAATCAATAATTTTACATATAGTTAAAGAGTCAAAAAAATGTTTTAAATATATAGCATCTTCATCAGTAATAGAAGTTAAATTAATCATTTTATTCCATTCTATTAACATATTAAAATATTTTTCAAACTGTTGTAACTGACAATCATTAATATCAATATTTAAATCTTTCAAATGAGTAATAAAATCTTCTCTATTCATTATAAAACCTCTTTAAATAAATAAGTAATATAGATATATCCGCGGGATTAACCCCACTAATTCTTAAAGCTTGACCAATAGAACCAGGTCTAATTTTTTCTAGTTTAACTCTTGCCTCACTTGCTAAATTAGGAATTTTACTATAATCAATATCAGTAGGTATTAATTTTTCCTCATTCTTTAACATTTTTTGTGCTTCTTTATCTACTTTTTTAATATATCCATCATATTTAATTTGAATTTCTACTTCTTCCAATACTTCTTTATTAACATTACATAAAAAATCATATTTCAAAGCCAAATCATCTATTTTAACACTAGGTATTTTTAAATAATCATATAAATTACTACCTATAGAACCTTTATCATTATTAATAACAATTTTAGTATTTTTAAGACGCTCTATCAAATTAGCAATTAAATTTTTCTTTAATAAAAATTTATTATACCTATCTTCATCAATTAAGCCAACCTTATAACCATATTCTCTTAATCTTAAGTCTGCGTTATCATGTCTAAGTAACAAACGATATTCAGCTCTAGAAGTAAGAAGTCTATAAGGGTCCATAATCCCTTTAGTAATCAAATCATCTATAAGTACACCAATATAAGCTTCATTTCTTTTTAAAACAAGAGGATCTTTATCTTTAAGTTTCAAAGATGCATTTATACCCGCGATTAAACCTTGACAAGCGGCTTCTTCATATCCACTTGTTCCATTAATTTGACCTGCCGTAAACAAATTATTAATTAATTTAGTTTCTAAACTAGGTTTTAATTGTAAAGGATTAATTGCATCATATTCAATCGCATATGCATATTTTAAAATAACAGCATTTTCTAATCCGGGTAAACTATGAACCATCTCTTCTTGAACATCTTTAGGCATACTTGTAGAAAAACCTTGTAAATAAATATCATCATAATATAAACTTTCTGGCTCTAAAAATAATTGATGCCTTTCCTTATCAGCGAATCTAACTACTTTATCTTCAATAGAAGGACAATATCTAGGACCAACACCTTTAATATCGTTTCTACCCCCATACATACTAGATTTATGCAAATTATTATTAATAATTTCATGAGTTTTTTTAGTAGTATAAATTAAATGACATGGAACTTGATTGTGAACATCGTAAAAAGCCTCTACATCATGACTAAAAGTATACAGTTTATCATCTCCATATTCAACTTTCGTCTTTTCAAAATCAATAGAATCTCTTTTAATTCTAGGAGGTGTACCAGTTTTAAGTCTAATTATTTCAAATCCTAACTTACCCAAATTATCTGATAAGTGCATTGATGGTCTTTGAGAATTAGGACCACTACGAGTTCTTGTATCCCCAATCAAAATATCACTCTTTAAATAAGTACCAGTAGTTAAGATTACTGCCTTAGCCTTAATTTTGCCATATTTATCACAAATAACTCCGGTAACTGTCTTACCTTCAATAACCAAATCTTCAACTAAATCCTCAAGTAAAGTTAAATTATTACAGTTATTAAGAGTTTTCAACATCTCCTGTGGATAAGTTATTTTATCTGCCTGTGCCCTCAAACTTCTAACTGCAGGTCCTTTAGAAGAATTAAGCATTTTCATTTGTAGTAAAGTTTTATCTGCATTAATTCCCATTTCCCCACCTAAAGCATCAATTTCTCTAACAACTATTCCTTTTGCAGACCCACCAATAGAAGGATTACATGGCATAGTGGCAATATTATTTATATTACCTGTAATAAGTAAAGTTTTATTATTAGTTCTAGCACATGCTAACGCAGCTTCACATCCAGCATGACCACCACCTACGACAACAACATCATAATCCATACAATTCACCTCACAAATTTCTTCATTATTATATATCATTTTTTTAATTAATACAATAAAAAAAGAATACATATATGCAATTTACTAAATTACCATCAATATTCTTTTATGTAAAATAAAGCTATTTTCCTAAACAAAATTTACTAAATAAATTATCTAAAAATTCCTCACTATATGTCTCACCTATAATCTCACCAAGTATTTCCCAAGATGATCTTACATCAAATTCTACCATATCAATAGGAAGATCATTATCTATATTATTAATCGCAGTATTAATCTTATCTAAAGCTTTCTTCATAAAACCAATATTCTTAATATTAGTTAATATACAATCATTATTTAAATTAATTTCTCCTAAATTAAATAAATTCTTAATCTTATCTTTAATTAAATCAATTCCAATATCTTCTTTAACACTAATCTCAATATAATCATCAAGCATATTCTTATCAAGCTTATTATCTAAATCAATTTTATTTACAACAATTATTCTCTTCATATCTTTAGTCTTATCAAGTAACTCTAAATCATCTTTATCTATATAATCATTATTATTCAAAATCAAAATAATTAAATCACTATTATCTATAATAGATAAACTCTTAGATACTCCAATTTTTTCTACAACATCATCAGTATTCCTAATACCAGCTGTATCAATTACATTTAAAATAATTCCATCTAAATTAATAGAACCCTCTACAATATCTCTAGTAGTTCCAGGAATATCAGTAACAATAGCTTTATCTTCTTCTAATAAAGCATTAAGTAAAGAAGATTTTCCGACATTAGGCCTTCCAATAATCCCTACTTTAATGGAAGAAGTAAGAACCATTCCATTCTCACTATTTTTAATAATAGTTTTAAGCTTATCAGCAAATAAATTCAAACTACATTTAAATTTTTCATTAGTAATTTCCTCTATATCAGTATATTCTGGATAATCAATATTAACCTCAATATTACCTAAAATAGTAACTAACTCATCACGTAAACTTCTAATTAAAGATGAAGTCTTCCCACTAAGTCCATTAATAAAAACTTTTCTACCAGCATCAGATTTAGTTTCAATTAAATTATTAATACTATCTGCTTGAATTAAGTCAATTCTACCATTCAAAAAAGCCCTCTTAGTAAACTCACCAGCTAAAGCTAACCTAGCACCATTCTTAATAAGAACTTCCAATATCTTATTAGTGGTAGTTATCCCTCCATGAGCATTAATTTCTACAACATCTTCCCTAGTATAAGTCTTAGGTTTAAGCATTATAGAAACTAACACTTCATCAATAATATCTTCTCCATCAACTATATAACCATAATAAATAGTATGACTCTTAATACTATCTAAATTCTTATGTTTAAATACCTTTTTAAGTATAGTAACAGCCTCATTACCACTCATTCTAATAATCGAAATAGCTCCTTCACCAAGTGCGGTAGAAATAGCTACTATAGTATCATCCATATGTAAATCCTCCTATATAAAGAAAACACAGAAATATAATCTGTATTTTTACTTTAATTTAATAACAACACATCTATTAGGCTCAACCCCAGTACTCTCTGTATATACATATTTATCTCTAGCAAGAGTTTCATGAACTATCCTTCTTTCATAAGAATTCATACTATCCATCTTAACATCAACTCCTGTACTAGCAACTTCTCTAGCAGTTTGCCTAGCTAAATATTGAATACCTTTAATCCTTTTTTCTTTATAATTCTCAACATCTAATAAAAATGGTACCTTTTCTCCAGTTTCATTATATAAAAATTGCTTCATAAGTAATTGTAAAGCCATCAAAGTTTTCCCATTCTTACCTATTAATATATTATTATTATCAGAAAAAATCTTAATAACTACTACATCATCCCTCTTCTTCACTTCCATATTAATACCAATATTCATAAGTGAAGCAATATCCCTAAGAGCATCCTTTATATAATCAACCACACCATCTATTTTAGTAACCTTAATTACTACTTTCTTCTTAACAATCCCTCTTACTTCTTCTACAACTTGAATAAATAAATTATCCCTAGATGTATCTAAATCATTAATAGCTTTTTGAATAGCATCTTCTTTATTTTGAGCTTCATAGTTATATGATGTCATTATTCTTTACCTTCTTTCTTTTTACTAATAAATTTTGTAAAATAGTAAACACACTACCAGTAATCCAATATATACCAATAGCCGCGGATAAAGTAAATGAGGCAAAAGCAATAAATCCAAGCATTATATATAAAGTAGTCTTCATCTGAGAAGCTGCAGGTCCAGATTGATCATTCATAGTATTTTTAAATGAAAAATAAGTAGTACCAATAATTAAAATAATTAAAATTACATATATATAATTTCCATTACTAATACCTATCCAAGCACTAGTACCCATTTGCATACCTAAAAAGTTATTTTCAAATATCGCAGGTACTCTATTAATCGCTTCTAAGAAAGCAAACAATAAAGGTAACTGTATAAATGCAAGTAAGCAACCAGACATAGGATTAATATTATATTTCTTATAAATAATCATCATCTCTTGAGCTTTTTTCATTTGATCTTCTTGAGATGTTTTATCACGATACTTCTTTTCTAGCTTATCTAACTCAGGCTTAGCCACCTTCATATTTTCAGATTGTACAGCAGTCTTCTTAGTAACAGGAATAAGTATTGTTCTAATAAGTAAAGTAGCAAGCACCACTGCAAAACCATAATTTTTAACTAAATTACCTATTTGAATAATAAGCCAAGCTAAAGGCTTAACAAATATACTTGTCCATAATCCTTCATATCCTCCATCAGTAATAGACATAGAAGAACAACTAGGTAACTTATCCAAATCAACATCATGTGCCTTATATATATCAATAACCTTTTCATTAGTAGGTTTACATAATATATTCTTTGTCAAAGCCTGCCCAGTAAGTTCATTTTGTACAACCTTACCATCATCACCCTTCAACTGCTTTGTACATCCCGTTAAAAGTAACAACGTACAAAAAAGTCCAACAACAAATTTTTTCTTCATCACAAAATCTCCTTCATTAAATTAATTAGTTCTCTCTCCATATCACTATAAGATAAATCAAGAACACTCCCTTTAACTATTATAACATATTGTTTGTTATTTTGAAGATTTTTTTTATACTTATCTATAATATTTTTAATTTGTCTCTTAATTTTATTTCTAACAACAGCATTACCCGTTTTCTTAGGAACCGAAATACCAAATAACATAATATCTGCTCCATTATAAAAAACAGAAAAATACTTATTCCTTACAACTTTTCTCTTATCTATAATCTTCTTAAAATCTTCATTTTTCTTAATAATTTCTCTTTTCTTCATAACAAAGTCCTTCCATCTAAGAAAAAAACCACCAAAGAAGTGGATTTAAGCACATATTTTTTTGCGGCCTTTAGCTCTTCTACTATTTAGTACTTTTCCTTTAATACGAGCAAAAAAACCATGTTTTTTCTTTCTATTTCTATTATTAGGTTGAAAAGTTCTCTTCATAATTTACACCTCCAAATCACCTAAAACAAAATTCTTTTATATTATATAGGGTAATTTCTCTATTGTCAATTATTTTTTATCTTTTTTATCTTTTTTCTTTATTTTTTACACATATTTTGTTATACTAATACTAAGAATAGGAGAGATAATATGCTAAAAAAAATTACAAATTCATTTCAAGAATCATTTAACACTATCTATCCTATAATATTTATAGTATTTCTAATAAACGTATTTATTCCTTTAGGTTTTATCAACTTAATCCTATTTCTAATAAGCTCCCTATTTATTATAATTGGTATTACTACATTTAACTTTGGCATAAACATTTCCTTAATATCTATAGGTAAATCTCTCGCAACCACTCTTTTAAAAAATAAAAAAATATCCCTAATCCTAATTATAAGCTTCATAGTAGGCCTAGTTATCACCATCGCCGAACCAGACCTAATAGTCTTATCAAATCAACTAACAAACATTCCAAACATCCTATTTATATCAGTTGTAAGCAGTGGTGTAGGTTTATTTTTAATGCTCGCTAGTTATCGTATACTATATAAAAAAGATTTTAACAAAATAGTTATATCATGCTATACATTAATTCTAATATTTCTTTTATTTATTCCACAAGAATTTATCCCAATCGCCTTTGACGCCTCAGGAGCCACCACTGGCTCTATAAGCGTACCATTCATACTAGCTTTTGGTTTAGGATTAGTATCTAATCGTAAAGATAAAAAAGCCAAAGAAGACAGCTTTGGCCTAGTAGGAATATGCTCTATAGGACCAATAATAACAGTATTACTAATGGGCTTATTCTACAAACCAAATAGCACCTACACTCCTTCTATAGAAAATAACACAGAAGTAATAAAAATAATTACAAGTGCCCTATTAAAATATAGTAAAGAAATATTTATATCATTACTACCAATAATCATAATATTAATAATATATCAACATAAAAAACAAATATACACTCCTAAAAAACTAAAAAAAATATCCCTAGGTATATTCCTAACATTTATAGGCTTAACCCTATTCTTAACAGGTGCTAACGTAGGATTTTTAAAAATAGCATACAACATAGGAAATAAAATAGTATTATCTGAATATAGTAACTTATTTTTACCTCTAGGTATGATTATAGGATATTTCTCTGTAACTGCAGAACCATCAGTAAAAATCTTAACTGAACAAATAGAAAACATAACAGGAGGCAGCATATCTAAAAAACTAATTAACTTTTGCCTATCTATAGGTGTTGCCATCGCAGTATTATTATCTCTAACCAGAGTACTAACAGGAATATCCATACTATATTTCATAATCCCAATATACATATTAGTAATAATACTAACCCTTGTAACACCTAAAATATTTACCGTAATTGCTTTTGACTCAGGAGGAGCAGCTTCTGGTGTCATGACAACATGTTTCTTACTTCCCCTGGCCATTGGTGCAGCCACATCCCTAGAAGTAAACATCATCAAATCTGCCTTTGGAATGGTAGCCCTAGTCGCGGCATCTCCCTTATTAATAATCCAAATACTAGGCTTAACATACAAAATAATCAAACAACGAAGCATCAAAAAACTAAAAATAGATGAAAGCATTATAGAATACAAATGGGGGAATTCATATGGAAAATAATCTAGTACTACTAACGATAATCGTAGACTATACAAAAAATAAAGAAATAACAAACATCTTCAAAAAATACAACCTATATTTTAACTACAAAATACAAGGCTTTGGAAGTGCCTCGAGTAGCCTACTTGATTACTTTGGTTTAAATGAAGTAAAAAAAGAAATCTACATATCACTCCTACCTAACAAACTAATATCAGAAATAATATACCAACTAAATAAAAGCCTAAACTTAGAAAAAATAGGAACAGGTATTGCTTATACCATCCGTTTATCTAGCTCAGTAAAATACCTATATGATGCTTATGCTATATCAAACATCCATGAGGAGGATAAAAAAATGATAAAAAAAGATAAATATCATCTAATAATAACTATAACAGAAGAAGGTTATAGTGAAAAAGTCATGTCAGTTGCTAAAAATAAAGGGGCAACAGGAGGAACAGTAATCAAAGGAAGTGGCCTTGGAAATAAAGATGCAATAAAATTCTTAGGCTTCTTAGTAGAACCAGAAAAAGACATAACCTTAATCGTTGTACCTAATGCTATTAGACTAAAAATGATGAATGCTATAACAAAAGAAACTGGAATAAACACCAAAGGAAAAGGAATATGCTTTTCCATGCCTATAGATAAAGCAATAGGCTTAGGAGAAGAAGTTAAATTTGAAAAAATATAAAAGGAAGTGAAATATATGTTTAAACAAATAATAAGCATAAACAAAAACAACACCGAAATTTTAATAGATGAAAAATCCATAAGTGAAGATATACTAAATTACTATGTAGTATTTACTGATGAAAGCAAACAAATACTAGGAGAAATAAGCGAAGTAAACAAAGATAAAGTAAAAATTAATTTTCTAGGAGAATTAAAAGAGGGCAAATTTATAAGTGGTATCATAAGAAAACCTTCTCTAAACTCTCAAATAAGAATAATTAACGACGAAGAACTAAAAATCTTAATAGGAGAAGAAACAGATAACAATATGGTCTTAGGACTATCCCCTCTATATCAAGATAAAACAATATATATAAATATTAATGATATGTTTTCTAACCACAGTGCCATCTTTGGTAACACTGGCTCTGGTAAAACATACGGAGTATCAAGATTAGTCCAAAACCTATTTACCAAGCAAAACATAATACCTTTTTACTCTAATATCTTCATATTTAACTCCACTAATGAATATGATAATGCCTTCTCAAGCATAAACAAAATAAATCCTAACTTTAACTACAAAATATTTACTACTAATACAAACCAATCAAACATACCAATACTAAAAATACCACTTTGGCAACTAAGCTCAGACGACTACGCTAACCTCCTAGACGTAACCGAATACTCTCAAATCAACATTATCGATAAAATGCTAATATACGTAAGTGCCTTTGCTAAAAACGATGAATACTCTATAAAATATAAAAATCACTTAATATCCTCCGCAATAATCTCAGTACTATATACAAACCAAACCTCCGCTCGTATCCGTGACCAAATATTCAACATTCTAACCATATGCAACACCAATGAATTAAACTTAGATGTTGAAATACAAGGAGTAGGTTACACAAGACAATTAAGAAAATGCTTTGATATAGACTCTAAAGGAGACTTTGTAGAAAGATTATTAGTAACACAATATATAGAAAACTTCCTAAGCCCAAATACTAAATGGAAAGAAGAGTACGAAGAAGTATTCTACACCCTAGATGACCTAGAAGAAGCTCTAAACTTTACTCTAATATCAGAAGGATTACTCCTAAATGACAAATACTATGCAGAAGCCATCGCATTAAAAGTAAAACTACATACAATATGCAACAGTTCCTATAAAAAATTCTTTAACTACGATAAATTCATCACCTTAAATGAATATATAAATGAATTAGTAATGTTATCTCCTAATAAAAGATGCCAAATAATTAACTTTGTCCTAGAAGATATAGATGATCGTATGGCCAAAGCTTTAACCAAAATATATTCCAGATTAATATTCAAATTCTCAAGAAACCTAAAAGAAAGAGGAGCTTTCCCAATACATATAATGCTAGAAGAAGCTCATAGATACGTCCAAAAAGATTTTGATAACAAAACACTAGGCTATAACATATTTGAAAGAATAGCTAAAGAAGGTAGAAAATATGGAGTCATCATAGACTTAATAACCCAAAGACCAACAGAATTATCCGAAACAGTATTAAGCCAATGTACCAACTTCCTAATCTTTAAAATTAACCATCCAACAGACCTAGATTACATAGAAAAAATGGTTCCAAATATAAGCCAAGACATAATAGAAAAACAAAAATCACTTCAATCAGGTACATGTATCGCCTTTGGTAAAATGATGAAACTTCCAATGATTGTTAAAATGCAACTACCAGATCCCGCTCCTAGCAGTGCTAGTGCTAACATATATGAAAAATGGATGTACAAATTAAAATAACAAAAAAGTCAGAATACTATCAAAAAGTATTGAACTTGTCAATAGAAAGTAGACACAAAAAAACATTTATTTAAACCCTAGTTGAGTTCTGTACTCAATTGGGG
>CAKOLI010000007.1 GCA_934096265.1 uncultured Bacilli bacterium
ATTTTATCATCATAACTTAATTTTGCCATATAAAAACCTCGTTTCTGTTTTGTCCAAGAAACGGGGTTCATATCATAACGTGGCTTTTTTTAGTACTTAACATATATAAAGTTTACAACAAGATAATTATTTTTTAAATATCACTTGCTAAATATGCTTTTACTTGTTATAATTTATTTAAATAATTATATTTATCTTAATAGAAACATTTATAGACACAAAAAAACTGCCTAAGCAGTATCTTACTAGAGTAAGTGTTTAGGGTAATACATAAGTAAAACCTTTATTTTAACTCTCTATGTCATCTTAAATGGTATTAAGACAAATAAATTATAGCACATGCTTTGGAGGTTGTCAATGAAAAAAGTAGAAAAAATAAAGAAAGATTACATTATAGGAATAGATATAGGAAACACATCAGTAGGTTGGGCAGTTATTTACAAAAATAACTTCAAACTAGTTAAAAAAGGCAATAAAAACCTATGGGGAGTTAGACTGTTTGAAGAAGCAGAAACAGCATCTAAAAGAAGAATGCACCGTAGTGTTAGAAGAAGATTACAAAGAAGAAAAACAAGAATTAAATACTTACAAAAAGAATTTTACAATGATATTTTCAAAGTAGACAACACATTCTTCACTAAACTTAAAGAAAGTGCATACAACAAAAACGATGATATCAATAAATCTATTAAATTTACTAAGGAAGATTATAAATTAATCAGTGACTATTACAAGAAATATCCCACTATTTATCACCTAAGACACGACTTAGCAAATACAAAAGATTATAGAGACATTAGACTTATTTACTTAGCAATACACCATATTATCAAATACCGTGGCAATTTTAACACAGTAGGTAACTTCTCAGTAGACAAAATGAACATCTCCTTTCAAATAGAAACATGTCTATCTAGCATATATGACTTACTTGACATAGATAGCTTTAATAAAGATAAAATAGATAGTATAGATTATACTTCCTTGGAAAAAGCCATCTTAATACAAAACAAAAATGACCGTAAAATAGAAATAACAAACATACTATCTGACTACTTTTCAAAAGATTTTATCTCCTCATTTATTAAACTAACTAATGGAGATGTATTCTCTATCAATAAACTATTTGACCTAGATATAGATACCGACCTTAAAATTAGCTTCACTGGTAGCACATACGAAGATAAAATAGAAGAGTATTATGAGTATTTAAATAACGAAATAGAAGTATTAGAAAACTTTAAAGCCCTATATGACATGATTTATTTAAAAAGAATATTCCAAAATAGCAACAGTCTTTCTCTTTCTTCATTAATGATAGATAAATATAATAAATTCAAAAAAGATTTAAACATATTAAAAAGTGCTTTTAGAAAAGATAGAGATTTATACAAACAATTATTTAAATCCCATGATAACTATTGTTTATATGACAGTTATATACATAATAAAATAGATTATAACACTTTCATTAAAGAACTAAATAAACTAATAATATGTCTAAATAGTAGATATAAAGAAAAAGTACTTGACATAATTAATGATGATGAATTTTTACCTAGAATTACTAACACAGAAAATGGTAAATATCCGTATCAATTAAATGAAAATGAACTTATCAAAATTATAGAAAATCACGGTAGACATTATCCTTTCTTACTAAACAAAACTACTGATAACAAATATCGCCTAGTTAAATTACTTGAATTTAAAATCCCGTATTACATAGGACCATTAAACAATACCACTTCTAAAAAAGATACTAACAATAGTTTTGCTTGGCTTACTAAATATGATGATAAAGTAAACATTACACCATATAATTTTGATGAAGTTATAAATATAAATAAAACTGCTGAGGACTTTATATACAGAATGATAAGAAATTGCACATATATCCAAAACGAAAAAGTAATTCCTAATAATTCAATACTATATTCAAAATTCAAGGTATTAAACGAACTAAAACAGATAAAAGTAAATAACAGAAAACTTACTATAGATATGGTAAATAAAGTGTACAACGAACTATTCTTAAAAGAAAATACTAACATTACTGATAAAAAGTTTAAAATTTATTTAAGAACTACTGGAGCATTTGACATGTATGATGAACTTAATATAACAGGCTACTCATCTTTAGATAAATTTTCTAACAATATGAAAAGCTACGTCGACTTTTTTGGTGATAATGGAATATTTAATGCCACTAATTACGATATAACCTCCGCGGAAGAAATAATTAAATGGATTACAATCTTTGAAGATAAGAAAATTTTAAAAAGTAAATTAGAAGAGAAATATACAGATTTATCTACAGACAAAATACAACAAATACTCTCGCTTAAATACTCTGGCTGGAGCAATTTATCTTCTAAATTATTAACTACCAAGTATTACGAAGGCAAATCTATTATGGACCTAATGATAGAAACAAATCAAAATTTTATGCAAATCATATGTGACAAAAAGTATAAATTCCAAAAGATGATAGACGAATTTAACAAAATAGATGCCACTAAAAAGATAAATTATGAATTAGTAGAAAACTTACAGACTTCTCCTTCTACCAAGAAAGGAATATATCAAAGCCTAAAAGTTATTAATGAAATATATAAATATATGGGCTACGCTCCAACCGATATTTCTATAGAAATGGCCAGAGGAGCAACTGCAAAGAAAAGAACAGACGATAGAAAAAAATATTTAGAACGCCTATATGAGAAAAACCGTAGTAGTATTGATAATTATTCTTTCTTATGGAAACAACTTAAAAATATTGATAAAATAGATAGCAATAACGAAAAATTATTTTTATATTTTATTCAAGAAGGCAAAAGCCTATACTCCAAAACTCCCCTAGATATTAACTCATTATCTTCATATGAAGTTGACCACATTATACCTAGGTCATTAATAAAAGATGACTCTATTCAAAATAAAGCATTAGTCTTAAAAGAAGAAAATCAAATCAAAGCCGCGGAAGTAGTATTACCGAAGATGTATAGAACAGAAAAAATGAAATCCTGGTGGGAACACTTAAAGAAAGTTAATTTAATTAGTGGCAAAAAATATGATAATCTATGCCGTGATAGATATAGTGATGAAGCCATAAATGGTTTTATTAATAGACAACTAGTAGAAACTAGACAAATATGCAAAAATGTCGCGAATATAATTGCAAACTATTTTCCAAATACCAGCGTTATCTATCTAAATGCCAACTTATCCAGCAATTATCGTGATAAAAATGAACTATTTAAATTTAGGAACATAAACAACTTTCATCACGCCCATGATGCTTATCTAACAGGTGTATTAGGCGAATATAAAAATACCTACTTAAAAGGAAATATTGACTTCAACAAACTTAAATCATATAACTATAATTTATATATCAATAAACAATATAAAAAATTAAAATATGGCTTCGTCATAAATAGTCTTGACGAAAATATAAACAACAACTTTACAAACGGAAATTTTGATATTAATAAATTTAACAACATAGTTATAAATACTTTATACCAAAATGATATATTAGTTACCAAAAAAACAGAAATTAGAGATGGTGCTTTCTACGAAGAAAATTTATCCAAAAAGAACACCAAAGGTGTCAAATGTAGAGATAATATGAATAGCAATATGTATGGTGTCTACAGTGGTGTTAACCCATCTTATGCCACTCTTGTTAGGTACACTGCTAAGAATAAGACAAATACAAAACTAATTGGAATACCTATCTATATAGATGTTAAATGTAAAAAAGACATAAACATTAAAAATAATTATATTAGAACATTACTAAATTTTAAAGAAAATGATACCTTCAAAATAATTAAAGATAAAATACCTTTTTATACTAAAATTAATTGGAATAATAAAATATGCTATCTAGTCGGAGCTACTGATAAAGTAGAAGTATGTAATGCTTATGAATTTAAGATAGATAAAAACAATTTAATCAAATGGAAATACTCTTTACATAAACTACTTAATAATAATTCTTATCAAGTTGATAGTGCCAAATATGAACAAGATCTAGAAGAAATAATTATTTACATTATAGATAAAATATTTAAAAAATATCCATTATATGATAACTTAGTTACCCAAATGAAAGACATGTTTAAATATAATAACATTGACAAATTATCTTTAGAAGATAAAGAAATTATAATAACTGAGATGCTAAAATTATTAAAATGTGATAGTGCCACTGCAAACTTAAAAGCCTTAGATAAAACATATTCAAGTGCTTTTGGTAGAAAAAAAGGCTGTACAATCAGTAATGTTAAAATAATAAATACATCTCCAACAGGCATATGGGAGATACAAAATGAGTTTTAGAACTATAGTTATATCGAAAAGTTCAAAAATAAGTTATAAAAATAGATTTTTGGTAGTAAAACAAGAACTAGAAGAAAAATATATCCATCTATCTGAAATAGATACTGTTATCATTGACTCAATATCAGTATCTATATCGACCTACTTATTAAAAGAACTATCTGATAGTAAAATTAATGTAATTTTTTGCGATGAAAAACACAATCCATATGGAGAATTACTCCCTTTATCAAGAAGATGCAATACAAGTAAAAAAATAATAGAACAAACTAAATGGACTATAAAACAAAAAGATACTATTTGGATGAATATTGTAAAAAACAAAATACTAAATCAAACCATATTATTACAAAAAATTAATTCAAGTAATTTTAAAGTACTATCTAATTACGTAAAAGAAGTTAAAATAGGAGATAAAACAAATAGAGAAGGTCATGCCGCTAAGATATATTTTAAAGACTTATTTGGCAAAGAATTTATAAGGCATAACGATGATAATATTAACTCTGCTTTAAATTATGGATATGCTATCTTACTTTCTACCATTAACAAAGAAATAGTCAACAATGGATGCCTCACTCAATTAGGTATCCATCATAAAAATGAATTTAACGAATTTAACTTAACATGCGACTTAATAGAACCATTTAGAGTAATTATCGATAAATTTGTATATAATAATTTAGATAAAAAATTTGATACCGACTATAAATTAGATTTAGTCAATTTATTTAATCAAAGATTTAGATATAATAAAAAGATGTATATATTAAAAGATATAATCGAAATGTATGTAAAGAATACTTTAGATTGTCTATTCGATATAAATAATGAATATATGGGTTTTATATATGAGGAATAAAGTTATGCGAACAATTATTTTTTTCGATTTACCAAATGTATACGCTAGAGATAAAAGAAATTATTTAAAATTTAGAAAGTTTTTAATTAATGAAGGATTTATTATGATGCAAGAATCTGTCTACTCCAAAATCACATTAAACTCTTCACAAAGTACATTATTAATTAATAGAATACGAAAAAATGCTCCTAGAAACGGTATTATTCAACTTCTAACTATTACTGAAAAACAATACACCAATATTGAATTTGTAATAGGGAAGAGTAACTCTAAAATTATTAATAATGATGAAAGGTTAATAGTATTATGAATTTAAAATTTGATTATTTAGATAACAAAATAACTTTAACTAATGACATTGTTAATGTCATTGAAATAGAAAACAAAGCATACTTACATAGAATAATTAATGACATTAAAAAATATGTAGTTGACGGTGAAATTATAGACAGTATATTATTTTATGATAATGACTTTAACGAAATAACCGCTAGTAATAAATGTAAATTATTAATCGATTACTTTAATATTGATTTTAACGTAAAGAAAAACATATCAGCATTATATAAAAAAATTAACGATAACATAAATGAAGAAGAAAGACTCCTATTATTAAAAGAATATAATAAAATAGCCAAAATTATTAGTAAAATACTAAACAAGATAGATATATCAATCAGTGTAAATAATGAATTAAATTTTGATGATTTATATAAATTTCTAAAAGTATATATAAATCAAAGTGATGATTTATTAGAAAACTTATTTCTATATATTGATATATGTAAAGAATTATCATCTACTACTTTAATATTTTTAATCAACATTAAAGATTATTTAAAACAAGATGAATTAATAGAATTATATAAATATGCAATATATAACTCAATTAATCTAGTATTAATTGACTCTCATTGCTATGGCACCACTTTAAAATATGAAAAGAAATTAATTATAGATGAGAATTTAGATGAAATTGTGATATAATGTTAATGATATAGAAAATGCCATTTTTGATGATTGATTTTCTATGTTTTAGTTCTATGTCATCTTAAATGGTATTAAAACACTTTTAGTAATGTATTTAGCCTTGATTTCTCTTGTAAATAACGTATTTCAGTTTTAGTTCTATGTCATCTTAAATGGTATTAAAACTAGGTGTTTACTTTTTACGTAAGCTTGTAAGTTTTAGTTCTATGTCATCTTAAATGGTATTAAAACTACGGTAAATCATGTTATATAAAAATTTTAGTTTTAGTTCTATGTCATCTTAAATGGTATTAAAACACGGGTAAAGACGCTGGTGTTGAATAATGAGTTTTAGTTCTATGTCATCTTAAATGGTATTAAAACTACGGTAAATCATGTTATATAAAAATTTTAGTTTTAGTTCTATGTCATCTTAAATGGTATTAAAACACGGGTAAAGACGCTGGTGTTGAATAATGAGTTTTAGTTCTATGTCATCTTAAATGGTATTAAAACATTGACTACATTGAGTGTAAAGATAATTTTGTTTTAGTTCTATGTCATCTTAAATGGTATTAAAACTAAAGCTACTGGAACAATCATCACGATGAGTTTTAGTTCTATGTCATCTTAAATGGTATTAAAACAAGAAAAAACAACAAAGGCAGTTGTTATGGGTTTTAGTTCTATGTCATCTTAAATGGTATTAAAACACGCGCTTAATATTGTAAATTAGGACCATAGTTTTAGTTCTATGTCATCTTAAATGGTATTAAAACAGATGTTTATGCCTGTAACGGATAATTCATGTTTTAGTTCTATGTCATCTTAAATGGTATTAAAACATTTTTATTTAGTTACTGTGAAATATATATGTTTTAGTTCTATGTCATCTTAAATGGTATTAAAACTTTAATAAATGAATATAAAAAAAGTATTTGGTTTTAGTTCTATGTCATCTTAAATGGTATTAAAACACGCGCTTAATATTGTAAATTAGGACCATAGTTTTAGTTCTATGTCATCTTAAATGGTATTAAAACAGATGTTTATGCCTGTAACGGATAATTCATGTTTTAGTTCTATGTCATCTTAAATGGTATTAAAACAACCAATTCAAGCCCACGTAATAGAGCCATAGTTTTTGTTCTATGTCATCTTAAATGGTATTAAAACTTATAGTTCGTACTAGATATAAAAATTCTTGTTTTAGTTCTATGTCATCTTAAATGGTATTAAAACTATTTTAGTATCTTCTTTTACATAATCAGAGTTTTAGTTCTATGTCACCCCAAGCCAACATCCCAATTTTATAAAAAACAAATTAAAAGTGTCAAATATCAAAATAGTAGTAGATTTTAAAAAAGTATTATGATATAATTAAGATACCTGAAGGGATTAGAAATCTTAGTTATAAAACCGACTAAAGATGATATACGGGAGTCTAAAGTCTATTATGTGTTGAAAGCCTATTGCCTTAGCATATAGGAATCCTAATTAATAGATGGAGATGCCCACCTGTGAGCTACGCTGCGGGTTTTATCAAATCAGTTTCTACCTTTTGGGTTTTTTTATGTCAAAGGAGGTATTATATATGTATGATAGACTTATAAAACTTATTGGTACAGAAAAATTTAACGAACTAAGGAAAAAGAAAGTACTACTAATAGGCTTGGGTGGAGTAGGGGGTTATGCCCTAGAAGCCTTAGTCAGAAGTGGCCTTGGTACCATCATCATTATAGATTATGATACTATTGACATAACCAACCTAAATAGACAAATAATCACTAATAACTCTAACATTGGTCTAAAAAAAGTAGACGAAGCATACATAAGAGCCAAATCAATAGATAACGATATAAACATCATAAAACATGACACATACTTAGATAAAGACAACATAGACAAATACATTACCAGTGACATTGACTACGTCATTGATGCTTGTGATAGTATTCATACCAAAGAAGCCATCATCATAAAATGCTTACAAAATAAAATTAAATTCATCTCATCTATGGGAACTGCGAATAAATTCAAACCAGAACTCTTAACCATAACCGACTTAAGAAAAACATCTTATGACAAATTGGCTAAAAAACTACGCACATTCGTAATTAAAAATCATATAACAGGCAAAATACCAGTAGTATCTTCCACCGAAGAAGTACAAAAAGTATCAGGTCTAGGAAGCACTTCTTTTGTTCCCGCGACAGCAGGATTAATGTGTGCAAGCTACGTAATAAATGACATTATAAATACATAAAAAGACCACTATGACGTGAACCTCGTTTTAGAGACATCATCACTATGGTCTTTTATTTAATATCTAAACTAACTAACACACACATAACCTCAAGATTTCCTCTTTAATTCCTCTAAATTATTAAGTACAGCCTTATACTTTAACTCATTCTGATTACCTTGAGGATTATAATACTTCCTATTCTTAAGCTTATCAGGCAAATATTCTTGCTTAACAAAATGATTAGGATAATCATGAGGATACTTATAATTAGGAGAAGTAGTTTTCAAATGAGAAGGGACATTCCCGGTATTCCCACTTAAAACATCATTAATCGCATTATCTATCGCTAAATACGCACTATTAGACTTAGGAGATAATGCCATCTCAATAACAATATTAGATAAAGCAATTCTTCCTTCCTTAAGTCCAACTCTCTCTACGCACCTAATAACCGCGTCCAACTTAGGACCAATACTAGGATTAGCAAGCCCAATATCTTCGTATGCAATAACTGAAAGCCTCCTTGCAATAATATCTATATCATCCGCTAAAATAAGTCTAGCTAAATAATGCAAACTAGCATTAACATCACTACCCCTAATAGACTTCTGCAAAGCACTAATAGTATCATAATAGCCATCTTCATTCTTATCATGAAATATATTTGGCTTATTAGCAACATTCTTAAGTAACTCTACATCAATAACATGATTATCACTACCATAATAAGCTACTTCTAACAAATTATACGCATATCTCAAATCAGAAGAAGCACACTTAACAATATAATCAATAGCAGGAGAAGTAATAGAAATACCCTCTAAAATACCACTTTCTATCGCCCTAGATATTGCATATCTAATATCATCATCACTAAGTTCCAATAACTCAAATATTTGACATCTACTCCTAATCGCAGGATTAATAGAATGATATGGATTAGAAGTAGTTACTCCAATTAAAGTAATAAGACCACTTTCTAACACAGGGAGCAACAAATCTTGCTTATCCTTATTTAATCTATGTATCTCATCCATAATTAAAATAAGCCCATTATTCATCTTTGCTTCTTCAACAACAATATCAAAATCCTTCTTATTATTACTAACGGCATTTAAAAACCTATACTTAAGACCAAGCTCATTAACAATCGCATATGCAATCGTTGTCTTTCCAATACCAGGTTTACCATATAAAATCATAGAAAATATTTTCTTATTCTTAACTAAATTATAAATAATCTTACCTTCACTAATCAAATGATGCTGTCCAATAACTTCATCTAATTTATTAGGTCTTAACTTAATTGCTAAAGGTTCATTCATATTACCACCTTCTAATATTATACTACACTTTATATAAAGAAAAAAGGCTTAAAGCCTTTTAATTTTATCTTTAACACGCATTTTAGGTCTATATATAAGCACACCCATCTTACTATTATTCACTGTACTAGATGACATAATAGCCCTAAGAGAAGTATACTCATATATCTTCTTCTCTAATTCCTCTAACTCAGCACTAACACATGCATTATCACTATAACATCCAATAATAACATTATTAGAAGAAACAAGTTTAGCTAACTTTGTTAAATTATAAGATTTGTTATTCAAAATATGCATCCCATGAATAAGAAAAGTAGTATTATCATCTTCACATAAATAACTAACATGCCCATCCTTACTAACAAAAACCCTTCCATCATCATCAATTCCACCTACATAACAAGGAAAATCATTACTAGTTACCTTAAAAGATTCTACTTGACGAGTCACAACCGTAACATTTTTACCATTCTTCTCCAAAAAAGAAGCAATCGAAGTAAGCCCATTCTTACCAATTTCTACAAACTTAACATCATTACCCATAACAATATAACCTAAAAAGTCAGAAAATTGCTCACTCAAAGCGTGATATCTACTAATAAACCTAGGTAAATCAAGAACAATATCCGAAGGATTCATATTCTTAATATCCATACAATTAACATATTCACTAATAATCTCATTCAAAGTACTTCTAGTCTCCATTTTATTCATAATTATTATTCCTCCATAAATGTTTATATATTATAACAAAATTAATCAAATATGTCAAATAACATACAACATACCTTGAGTTATTCTAAGTATTTTGTTATAATTTATTTAAAGTAAATAGTAGGGTGATAAACATGCTAAATATAAATGAATTTAATTTAAATACTAAGCACAAAGAATTATTAAAAGACTTTCAAAATACCCTTATGGTAGAAGATTTTAAATATGATAATACAAATGATTCGTATGTATCTGACTTAAAAAAATTCTTTGAATACCTAGAAGAAAAGAATATAGATGACTTCTACAAAATAGAAGTATTTACTAGTTACCTAGAAGATCTAAAAGATAAATATAAATTAGAAACATCTAGTATCGTAAGAAAAATATCTACCTTAAAGAACTTTATAAATAAATATGCTACTTATACTAACAAACCATCCTTTGCTAAAGAACTAGAAGTACCAAAACAAAGAAGACGCCTACCAACAGTCTTAACTATAGAGGAAGTAGATAAATTACTAGATATACCTCTAAATACTCCATATGACTACAGAAATAAAGCTATGTTAGAACTACTATATGCAAGTGGACTCAGAATAAGTGAACTATGTAATTTAAAACTAAATGATATAAACTTAGAAGAAAATGTTCTAAGATGCCATGGTAAAGGTAATAAAGAAAGAATGATACCATTTGGTTCATCTGCTCATATAGCCTTAAAAGAGTACATAGATAACTATAGACCATCTTTAATCAAAAGAACATATACTGATAATATCTTCCTAAATAATCATGGTAAGCCAATAAGTAGACAAGCTTTCTTCTTAATACTAAAACGCCTCGCCATAGATAAAAACATAAACAAAGAATTTAGCCCTCATACCCTAAGGCACTCCTTTGCAACCCATCTTCTTTCTAATGGGGCAGACTTAAGAGTAATTGGAGAAATGCTAGGACATGCTAACCTCTCTACAACAGGTATATATACCCACGTTGGTAATGAAAAATTAAAAAATAACTACATGAAATATCATCCAAGAGATAAGAAAGGATTTGATGACAATGAAAATGAGTAAAAATATATTTAGAGCATATGATATAAGAGGCATCTACAATGAAGAATTTGATGATGAATTTGCTTACTACCTAGGTAAAGCCTATGGAAGCACTTTACATGAATTGGGTAAAGCAAAAACACTAATAGCACATGATAACAGAATATCCTCTCCATCTATATATAAAAACCTAATTAAAGGTATAATAGATACAGGAATAAACGTAGTATCACTAGGCTTAGTAACAACACCAATGTACTACTTTGCCTCAAACTACTTAAATATTAACTGTGGTATTATGGTAACGGCCTCTCATAATCCAAAAGAATACAATGGATTTAAAATATCTTATAATGGTCTATATAATGCTTATGGAGAAGATGTATATAAATTATATGAAAAAATATTAAGTAATAATTTTAAAGAAGGAAATGGTACTATAACCGAAGAAAATATTACTATCCCATACATTAATCTAATTAAGAAGAATATCAAAATAGGAAATAGAAAACTAAAAGTAGTCTATGACTGTGGTAATGGAACTACCTCAATTATAGCAAAAGAAATATTTAGTAACCTAGGAAACATAACATTCATACCTACATTTGACATAAGTGATGGTACATTCCCTAACCACCATCCAGACCCATCAGTAGAAGAAAACCTATCATCACTAAAACAAACTGTAATAGATACCCATGCGGATGTTGGTATTGCCTTTGACGGTGATGGTGATAGAGTAGGGGTAGTATCTGAAAAAGGACAAATGATTGATATAGACAAATACATGATTATAATATGGAGAGATATTGTAAATAAAATTACTGACAAAAGAGCTCTATATGATGTAAAATGTTCTAAAGCTCTATCAGATGAATTAGATAAACTCCAAATTAAAAAAACTGAATACCGAACAGGTAACTCATATATGAAAGCCAAAATGGTTGAAGATAAATTCCCATTTGGAGGAGAACTATCTGGACACGTCTTCTTTCAAGACAAATTCCCTGGTTATGATGATGGCATATATGGAGGACTAAGACTAATAGAAATACTCTCTAATACAAATAAAACCACAGAAGAACTACTAAGTGGTATAAATAAATACTATAACACTAAAGAATTAAAAGTTACCATAGAAGATACCAAGAAAGAAGAACTAATTAAAAGAGTAGGGGAGTATTGTAAAGAAAAAAATTATACTACAAATACTATAGATGGTGTTAAAGTCCTATTTGAAACAGGCTTTGCACTTATTAGAGCATCAAACACTGGACCAAACATAACATTAAGATATGAAGCTAAAACAGAAGAAGAACTAGCTAAAATCATCAAAGAATTTACTGACCTAATAGATAAAATTAAAAAAGAGTTATAAGCGGACATACTTATACTCTTTTTTCAAAACTATCACAAATAGTCTCTACCTTAGAAGCATCTTCCTTATCACATATACAACTAACATAAATACCATCTAAAACGCATTTATTCTTACAATCATTATAAATACATCCAGAAACATCACACTTAATAGATTGATCTTTCTTATCTATAAAATACCTCCTTATAAATACTATTTACCAATATCCTAAAAATATACTAGTCAAATACCTATATATAAATAATATCTTTATTATAATAACATAATAGGCAAGATTACCTACACATAATATCAATGCATACTACTACCTTTCTTCAATTCTAAGAAGTTAACATAATATATATTATCATCATTTTATAATAATTCAAATAATAATATAATATATAACATATTTAATATAAAATATAACTTAAAATAATATCTATACATATATAAATATTAATCTAATTAACTAATATTTATATTACAAATTAAACATTTATATCTATAGTTATATTTAATAATTATTATATACTTCTATCTAATAACAATACTATATATAATACCTATATAACAATTATTAATATACATATAAATTAAATATAAGTTATATATATCACTCCCCTATTAATTTTTATAAAAAAAAAGAAGAGTAGTTATAAATCTTTTTTTCATACAAAATAGGTATCTATTATTATAGCATTTTATAGTAATTTAATATAATAATAGTGAAAGGAGTGTAATTATATTATGTATGGTTATGGATATCCAGCATACGGATACGGCTATGGTAATAATAATTGGTTTTGGATTATAATAGTTGTACTTATAATTTTCTTTATATTATTCTGGGCACCAAATTCTGGAGGATATGGCTGTAAAGGCAAAGGCTGTTGTTAAATAAATAAGAGGGTATAAACATACTACCCTCTTATTTTTAATACCTACTCTCCCCTACTTTATTATAAAAATTTTAAATAACATAGAACTAAAACCACAAAAGTATCATTATACCTAAATTTTAATTACCCTTATATATTTTAATTAATTCTAGCATTTCCTTGCCAATGCCTCTTAAATCCTTATATTTCTCTATGTTTTCTTTTAATATAACTTCTATATCCATTAAAGGTATATATTCCAACTTAAAGTTACCATCTAACTCATTTTTTGTATATTTTGTAGAGGCTAAATCAGGCTTTAAATCAGTCTTAATTTCATAATAATATATTTCTACTTTTCTATTTTTTCCTTGTTCTGGATGATTTTTATAGTATCCAATCATCTTTGCAAATGGAAATATATTATTTATATTTAAATTTATACCAGTTTCTTCTTTTATTTCTCTATTAACAGTATCTATATAACTCTCATTATTCTCTACATGTCCACCTATAAATTGATAATCATTATGAGAATAACCTAATAATATTTCATTATTAGAATTAACAAGTAATATTTTTACCCTTCTAACTACCTCAGTTATATCTTTATCATGTAAATTGTCTTTATTTATAATTATTTCTTTCATCTTTCATTTCCTTTACTTACATATAGTTAGTCTATTTATTAACATTATCGTAAAAATTTTCTTTATCATAATATCCTAATATAGTAGACATATTAACATTCTTTAGACTATTCATAATATTTATATCAGCATTCTCATACATATTAACTAATTTTTCAGTTAAAAGCTTTACTTCTTTTCTTTTACCGATATTTTTTTTAGTAACAAGACAAGCACAATCTAAGAACTCTAAATTATTTGTTTTAGCCCATTTAATTATGTCTTTTTCTTTAATATAATACATTGGTCTAATTAACTGCATAGACTCAAAATTATCACTATCTATAATAGGCATCATACCACTAAAATGACCATTATAAATCATATTCATAAGTACCGTCTCTATAACATCATTAAAATGATGTCCTAAAGCTATCTTATTACATCCAAGTTCCTTAGCTTTAGCATATAAATTACCTCTTCTCATTCTAGCACATAAATAACAAGGACTCTTACCATTAGAACTATGTACTACTTCAAAAATATTACTATTATAAATAGTTATATCTATATTTAATTTCTTTGCATTTTCTTTAATTTTATTAATATTTTCTTCTGTATAACCAGGATTCATTACTAAATATTTAACATCAAAATAAAACTTATTATGTCTCTTTAACTCTTGCATTAATTTAGCTAGAAGAAAAGAATCCTTTCCTCCACTGATACATACACATATAGAATCATTTTCACATATTAAATTAAAATCATCTATTGCCCTAACAAACTTACTCCATAACTCTTTTCTATACTTTTTAATTATAGACTTTTCTACTTCTCTATAGTATTCCATAATATCACCCTATTTACATATGATGTTTAACCTTTGCAACTTTATCCAATTCATCTAAATAAATGAATGCATCTGTCTTATTAATTTTAGAATAGTAAATACATAACTTGCGATATAAATATTGCATCTGTTTAGTATATAGCATACCACTTAAATTATCTAGTACTCTCTCTATTTCCCCATAATTAGTTATACTATTATTAATTATTCTATCTACTTCCATCTTATATACAAGATAAAAACTATTTGTCATTTGCATATCCATATTATTACATTCTTTCCTTAAAAAAATAACGCATAAACGTTATTTTAATTTTATGCCTAATTCTTCTAATTGGGACTCATCAATAACATTTGGAGCTTCACTCATTAAATCAGATGCATTTTGTATTTTAGGGAATGCTATTACATCCTTAATATTTTCTGTTCCCATTAGAACCATAGTTAATCTATCTAGCCCAGGAGCAATCCCTGCATGAGGAGGAGCACCATATTTAAAGGCATCTACAAAGAAACCAAACTTTCTTTTAATATCTAAATCTGTTAATCCTAGCTTTTCAAATACTTGTTTTTGCATATTAGCATCATGTATACGAACTGATCCTGATGCTAATTCATAACCATTAATTACAATATCATAACTTCTAGCCAAACATGTTTCTTTATTATCTAAAGCTTCTAATGACTCTGGCATTGTAAATGGATGATGAGCAGCGATAAAACGATTTTCTGACTCTGAATATTCAAACATAGGGAAATCTACTACCCATAAGAAGTTTAACTTATCTTTATCTATCAAATTCATCTTTCTAGCTATATTAATTCTTATACCTCCAAGAGAAGTATTAGCAACTTTTAACTTATCTGCAATAAAGAAAACTATATCATTATTATTTATATTTAAATATTCTTTTAATTGTTCTAACTTATCTTCTTCTATATTCTTAGTAATACCACCAGTAAAACTATTATCTTCATATTTTAACCAAGCAAGTGCTTTAGCTCCAAACTTTTTAGCTTCTAAAGTAAGATAATCTATTTCTTTTCTTGTATATATATAAGCACCACCATCTACCTTAATACACTTTACAACACCATTATCCTTAATAGCATTATCAAAAATAGTAAACGCAGTATCTTTAAATATATGCGTTACATCATGAAGTAACATTTCATACCTTGTATCTGGCTTATCAGTACCATATAAATTCATTGCATCCCTATAAGTAATCCTAGGAAACTTATCTAAAGTTATACCCTTAACTTGATATACTACTTCTCTTAACATTCCCTCTGCTACCTCAAATACATCTTCTTCATTTGCAAAACTCATTTCCATATCTATTTGAGTAAATTCTGGTTGCCTATCTGCACGTAAATCTTCATCCCTAAAACACTTAGCTATTTGATAATAACGTTCAAATCCTCCAATCATCAAAAGTTGTTTAAATATCTGAGGGCTTTGAGGTAGTGCATAAAATGTCCCCTTATTTATCCTAGATGGTACTACATAGTCTCTTGCGCCTTCTGGAGTAGAACGACATAACATAGGTGTTTCTATCTCAATAAAACCATTCTTATCAAGATAATTTCTTACTACACTACATATCTTACTACGCATAATCAAATTCTTTTGCAATCTTTCTTTCCTTAATTCTAAATAACGATATTTTAAAGCAAGATTTTCTGATACATTTTCATCATTTATATTAAAAGGAAGTACTATAGAAGTAGATAAAATCTCTAAAGAGTTCGCGATTAATTCTATTTCTCCCGTTGGCATATTTGGATTTATACTACTTCTTTTATTTACAATTCCAACTACCTTAATACAATATTCATTCTTTAAATTAGAAGATGACTCTAATAAATCCTTATCAGTATCATTAAACACTACTTGCATTATACCAGACCTATCTCTTAAGTCTACAAACACCAAACTACCTAAATTCCTAATCTTACTTACCCATCCATATAAAGTATGTTCTTCTCCTACATTATTAATATTTAAATCAGTATTAAAAATCTTTTTCATATACTATCTTCCTTCCATATAATCAATTATTTCATCTATACCTATTTCTTCTTCATCCTTAGTATCATTATCTTTAATCTTAATAGTACGTTTTTCTACTTCTTCATCTCCAATTACAGTAAAATACCTAGGATTTAGTCTATCAACAGACTTAAACTGGCTCTTTAAATTTCTATCTAAATAGTCAGTCTCTACCTTAAAACCACTCATTCTAAGATCATTAGCAAGTAATAAAGGTACCCTCTTATCAGTACATAGATTAATTATATACAAATCTAACCTATTATCACTAACCAAATCAATATTTAACTCTTTTAATATTAATAATAATCTCTCTATACCAAGACCAAATCCCATCGCAGGAGTATCTTCTCCTCCTAAAGTCTTAACCAAAGAGTTATATCTTCCTCCACCACATAAAGTAGTCATTTTACCAAATCCCTCTAAATTAGCTTGTACTTCAAAAACAGTATGATTATAATAATCTAATCCCCTTACTAAGCTATCATCAACACAATAAGATATCTCTAAATCATCTAACACCTCTAACAAACTATTAAAACGCTCTTTACTATCTTCATTCAAATAATCACTCATCTTAGGAGCATTCTTAATAATATCACTTTCACTATCCACCTTACAATCTAATATCCTAAGAGGATTCTTTTCATACCTTGTTTGACAGTCATGACATAACTTATCTATATGTGGTTTAAAATATTCAAGTAAAGCTTCTTTATACTTAAGCCTAGATGATATATCTCCAAGAGAATTAATCTTAACAGTCAAATTCTTAAGCCCTAAAAGACGATAAAAATTTACCGCGATACTAATTACTTCTGCATCTACTAAAACAGAATTACTACCAAATACCTCTACCCCAAATTGAGTATGTTCACGAAGACGTCCCGCTTGTGGCCTTTCATATCTAAATACTGATGTTAAATAATAGAACTTAAGAGGTTGATCTGGCAAATTATTCATCTTATTCTCAATAAAACATCTAACTACTGAAGCAGTTCCTTCAGGCTTCAAAGTAACCTGCCTATCTCCCCTATCTTTAAAATCATAAGTTTCCTTAGTAACTATATCAGTAGTTTCCCCCACTCCACGATGAAACAACTCACTTGCTTCAAAAGTTGGTGTCTTAATAAAATTATAATTATATTTCTCACATAAAGCATGAATAATACTCTCTATATATACATAAGTTTTACCTTCTTCTCCATATAAATCCATTGTCCCCTTTTGTTTTTTAATAATCTCCATAATATCTCCCTTTCTTAAAAAAACACTTATTCTGCATATAAGGACGAAACTATCGCGGTGCCACCTTATTTCACATTAAGTGCTCTTCATACTTGTAACGTAAGCATACGATTTCTTTATAATAGTTATGTGTCACTTCATAACCAAAGAACAAATATATAAGTATTATACTATTTATATAACAAAATAGCAATAGTTTTTTAACCTCTAATTTACAAATTAATCCAATATCTTTTTAATTTATTTATACCATCAAAAGATAACATTTCCAACTCTAATTCTCCCCCATTATGAATAATTACTTTTTCTGAAGCTATATTATCACTAGTACAGATAAGTAATATCTTTTTAATACCAATACTCTTATAATATTCTTTTGCTAAAGAAAGTGCTAAAGTTGCATAGAATTTATTTCTACAACTTGGTCTTATATAGTAGCCAACATTACCTATTGTATAATATGTAAATTCGTTTAGCTCTTCTCTTAAGTTCATACTACCAACAATTTTATTATTTTCTTTAATCCAAAAAACACTTGTAGGCTTCATCATTCCCATAAGATTTTCTTTATATCTAATTCTATGTGTTCTAGTTAACATTTCATCAAAAGTCTCTTTATCTTTTAAATTAGCATCTCCTAGTAACTTTGTTTCATTATTAAGAATAACTTCATTTAAGTATTCAAAGTATTTATCTTCATCTAATTTATTTGGTCTTATTAATTCCATAGTCTATTCCTTTTTCATTTATTACCTCTTTTACAGGTCCATAACTCATCCTATAACAAGGTAATACGCCATACTTTGAAATAGCCTCTATATGCTTCTTAGTAGGATATCCCTTATGTGATTTAAAACCATACATAGGATACTCCTTATCTAATTCATACATCTGTCTATCCCTAGTAACTTTTGCTACTACTGAAGCCGCGGCTATAGAAATACTCTTAGCATCCCCCTTTATAATAGATGTAGTATCAACATCTATAGATAAAGGCATAGCATCTATTAAAACATGTTCTAAGTCTATTTTACTTTGTACCTCTCTAATAGATTTTATCATAGCCTCTTTAGTAGCTTCATAAATATTTATCTCATCTATCCTAGAAGGAGATACTTCCCCTATACCATAACAAATAGCATTATTAATAATATACTCATAATACATATCTCTTTTTTTTTCAGATAACTTCTTTGAATCAGTTAATCCCTCTAACTTAAAATCTTTAGGTAAAACTACACAAGCGGCTACTACATTACCTACTAAAGGCCCTCTTCCTACTTCATCTACTCCCCCTATATAGTTTATTTTCTTTAAATATAATTCTCTCTCATACTTATATAAATCTTCCATACTACTTAAACTTCCCTAAAAAATTATTTCTATTAAAACCATTAACTATATTTTTATTACTATTAATCTTACTATTTAAATTAGATACCCTACTATCTACAGTATTATTTTTATTATCTCGCTTTTTTAACATATCTATATTACCAAGTCCATACATCTTTCTTCTAAATTCACTTTCTTTTAAATAATTCTCTTTATTTACTTCTTGTCTTTGATTAGCCTTATACTTTTCATCAAACACTAACTGTGTATCTATATTTCTTCTATTAATATTATTCATTATCTTTTCTTCCATAGTATTCTAGCTGTATAGAACAAGAAACATACCATTATAAAGACATATATCCATAGAATTATTAAAGAAAGCACCCCATTAGTATACTTAGTTATTATAGAAGGAATACTCTCTGGTACATACTTAGATATTAATGCGGATACATCAGGTAATCCTATATGTAATTTAATAAAAGTAAGTATTCTCAAAAACATATCTACTACCGCGATTAAATAAACAAAGTTACTAAACTTCCTACAAAAGAATATTATCCATATAATAATTAACCCAACAATAATTAAATCATAATACATTTTTTACCACCTTATCTTTTTTCTTAGAATAAACACAACCACAGTAATCTTGCCTATATAATCCATATATAGAAGATAATTCACAACTTCTCTTATAACCATTCTTCTTCTTAAAATCAGAATATAAATACTTAATCTTATATTCTTCTTCTAACTTTGCACCTATTTCATTAATCTTCTTACTATTCTTATGAGGACTAATAGTAAGCGTAGTAGTAAAATAATCAAAATTATGTTCCTTACCGTACCTCGCGGCATATTCCATCCTAAGAGTATAACATAATAAACACCTAGTACCACCTTCAAAATCATTCTCATACCCCTTTATCTTAGAAGTATAATCACTATAATTATACTCACAAGGTACAAATGATACTTTATACTTAGTATTAAATTCCTTAATAAACTTCTCTTGTTCCATTACCCTCTTATCGTACTCAGAATAAGGATATATATTAGGATTATAATATAAAATAGTTATTTCAAAATAATTAGATAAATACTCTATTACATACGAAGAACATGGTGCACAACAAGAATGAATTAATAATTTAGGTATCTTATTATCCTTAGTAATATTAGCAATTATCTCTTCCGTAACTAAACTATAATTCATAAATTACTCCCCCTTAACTACTCTATAAGTATACAATAATTAATAAATATTTGCAAGGTAAATTATAAGTTTTATTTCTTAATTTTAAGTACATATACATTCAAACTAATAGTAATTTCATTTAAATTTATATTACCTTTATAATTCTTCGTTAAAGGAGTCATATTAATTAAATTAAGTACATCATCATAATCTAATACCACTTTCCTATCTATAACATATTTATCTACTATATCATAATTATTAGCAATATTCTTCTCTATAAGTATCTCGTTTTCATACTCTTTAATATTAAAAATCTCCCTTAATTCACACAAATACCCCTTCCTAGGTGTCACTTTAATTATAATACCTTCTTCTTTTAATACCCTATTAATCTCCCTTTCACAAGAAGGAGATAAAATATTAAGAATAACATCAACACAATGATTTTTAATAGGCATATAATTTAAATCTGCTACAAGAGGAATAAAATTATTACTTACATAATCTGTTGCACACAAAATACCTTCCTTTGAAATATCTACACCTATAATAAAGCACTCTTTATTATCAAGTAAATTTAAAATAATATTATCATGAGTACCATCTCCACATCCCATATCTAATATTATAGCATTACTAACCTTATCTTTAATTATCTTTGATATTAATACATGTAACTCATTATAAAACCCCTTACTTATAAATTTATATCTACTTCTAAATAAACATGTATCATATATATAATTTGGCCTTAACTTATTCTTCTTAAGTAATGTAACATATCCTTTCTTACTAATATCAAAACAATGATTATTATCACATACTAAAGAATTATTATATAGCCTTAACTTATCATAACATAAAGGACACATCAAAACATCCATATCTTTTAAATTATTCTTTATATATTCTGCTTTTTTTAACATAAAACCACCATCTACTTCACAAACATTATACAATATTTTTAACTATAACTGCATATTTTTTAATATTTTAAATAATTAATTATATAATTTGTAAAATAAAAAGAGCTTAGGCTCTTTAAAATAAATCTTTATATATATCCATATAATCATTTACATATACAATATCTAAATTATCCGTAATTTCTTTACTCAAACTATTTACATCCTTAATATTATTATATGGTAAATATACCTTCTTAATATTACTAGATAGTGCACTTATTAGTTTCTCTTTGATACCCCCTACTTCTAAGATAGCACCACGTAGAGTAATCTCTCCCGTCATAGATACTTCATTAGAGACTGTCTTATCTTTTATAAGACTAAGTAACGCAGTAACTATAACTATACCCGCGGATGGGCCATCCTTAGATGTAGATGCATCTTCAAAATGAATATGAAAATCATTATCCCTAAACACCTTACTATCTATACCAAACATATCACAACAAGATTTAATATAAGATAAAGAAACATCCACACTCTCCTTCATAACACTACCTAACATACCAGTAACAACTACCTTACCATCTCCTGCATACTTACAACAAGATACCTTCAAAGTAGCACCTCCATAAGGAGTATACGCTAAAGCATTAACAACCCCACTCTTATCCTCATACCCATCTTCATAAATAGGATACTTAGCATCCCCTAAATAATTAACTAAATTCTCACTAGTAATCAAAACATTATTCTTTTCCTTCTTACTAACAATATTTACTATTACTTTCCTAAATATCTTACTAATTTGCCTTTGTAACTCCCTTACTCCAGACTCCTTAGTATACAAGGATATAATATCCATAATAGCATCCTTCTCAAAAATAATCCTAGACTTCAAATTATACTCTTCTTCTAAATTCTTTATAATATAATTCTTACATATATCTAGCTTCTCATACTTAGTATAACTAGATATCTTAATTATCTCCAACCTATCTCTCAAAGCAGAAGGAATTAACTCACAATCATTCGCGGTCAAAATAAACATCACATTAGATAAATCAAACTCTTCCTCAATATAATTATCTACAAAATTAGCATTTTGCTCCTTATCTAATATATCTAACAAGCATGAAGCAGGATCCCCCTTTATATCCTTAGTCATCTTATCTATCTCATCTATCAAAAACACTGGATTACTACTACCACATTTCTTTAACCCTGTAATAATCTTACCAGCATTAGCCCCAACATAAGTCCTTCTATGACCTATTAACTCAGCTTCATCAGACACTCCCCCTACACTTATCTTCGTAAACTTCTTATTTAAAGCCTTGGCAATAGACTTAGCCAAAGTCGTCTTACCTACCCCAGGAGGGCCAACCAAACAAATTATATTAGAAATATTATTATTAGTATGCTTCCTAACGGCAATATACTCTAATATACGCATCTTCACTTCCTCTAACCCATAATGAGACTTATCCAAATATTCTAAAACCTTATCTAAATTATTATTATCCTTAGTCAGTACATTCCAAGGTAAAGACAAAAGCATATCTATATAATTACTTATCGTTGTAATCTCAGGAGAAGTAGTAGGCGTTAACTCATACTTACCTAACTCCTTCTCTAACCTCTTCTTAATACTAACAGGAGCATGTAAAAGAGCAACCTTCTCTCTTAACCTATTTACCTCTTCATCCTTTAAATCAACTTCCCCTAATTCCTTCTTAATTAACTTAATCTTCTCTCTTAATATAAACTCTTTCTGATTCTTATCCAAACTATGCTTTAAATCATCCTCAATAGTATCCTCTAACTTAATAGTCTCTATCTCCTTATTCAAATCCTCAATAAGTAATCTAGTCCTAGTCAAAGGATTTAACTCATATATATACTTTACCTTATCTTTATATACTAAAGGCACCTCCGCAGTCACAATATCAACAACCGCATCAAGAGGAATATTCCCATCTATTCTACCTATAACACTATTACTCATATAACTAGATAACTCTATATAATTATTTAAATCCCTTAATAATATTCTCTTCAAAGCAGACGCTTCAAAAGCATCAT
The DNA here is from genome assembly GCA_934096265.1 of uncultured Bacilli bacterium. GTDB lineage: Bacteria > Bacillota_I > Bacilli_A > RF39 > UBA660 > JAEDMO01. The sequence goes on from CAKOLI010000007.1 coordinate 24,092, forward strand.
ATACACACGCATCTATCGTCTTAATAAAAGCCTCTATATAACCTAAATTATCTATATATTCTATTACTTCTACCCTATTTACCCCTGTAATAACTACTCTAACTATCCCATTAGGAAGCTCTATCTTAGTCTTTATCCTACCAATTACCCCTACTTTAGGAAGATCATTTATAGATGGCTTCTCTTCCTTAGGATTCTTTAAATTTATAAACAACAAATTCCCCTCAAATTTATTCTCCGCTTGCTTTAACATTAATTTATCTTTAGATGATGAGAATTCTACTCTTAAATCATTATTAGGAAGCAATACTACATCCTTTAAAAATATTACTGGTAAGTTAGTCTTAATCAAATGAAGCCACCTCAATTCTCATTAATAACAAAAGTGCTATTTATATCTAAGTAATTACTTATTAATAAAAATAGCACTTCCTTTCTTTTGCTTATTTATTATACTTACTTTTCAAAATATAGCAAGAGTTTTTATCCATATTTTTAGTAATTTTTTTAGTATTTTCTACCAATTAAAAATAAATATATTTTTTTTTAGGAAAACTATTGACAAACCCTCCAATATGCGGTATGATAAATGCTCCTAACGAGGAAAAAGGCGTAACCAAAAGTTACTCCTTTTTTCTTTTTATTTATGCATATAAGTATATAATTTATAATTATCTAAATTAATAATATCACTAACCATATCAGAAAGCTCCAAGCCCTTATCATATGCCCATTTATATGTAGATAAATATTTAAATATATCTATATTACCTATCTCTTCTAAATAATAATACTTATATAACCTCTTCTTTATTTCAAATGCCTTAGTTAATAATATATAAATACTTCTTAATGTATAATTCTCTTTCATAATAACCACCCGATGTATTTATTATATAATGTATTTATCTAATTAGCAATAATTTTATCTTATTTAATCACTTCATATATCAAAGCCTCTTCTTTAACCTTCTTAGAATCAATAGTAAGAGAAGATAACAAATCATCAAAATTATCTAATCTTTTATTAGAATGAACTATAAATACAGTATCCCCCGTACTTACATAATCATTTATATCTTTTACTATTTCTATTCCAGAAGAATAATCTATCTTATCATCTAAATTAATACGCCCACTTCCAATAGATAAAGAATACTTACCTACCTTATAAGCATCTATATTAGTTATATATCCATTTATATAAGAAGAAACCTTATACTTATACTTAGATGTAGGAAGCAAAGAAATATCCCCATGTTGATACTCTACAAACTCATAAAATTTATTAAGAGCCTTCTTACTAGCTAAAACATCTTCTACCAAAAGCCTTGCTTCTTCTATAGATATATTTTTTGCCATACTAATTAATTGACAAGATAACTCTATGCATAACGTCCTAAGATTCCCTTCCTTATTATTAGTAAGAATATCTATTACTTCCTCTACCTCCAAAGCATTTCCCACATTATGCCCTAAAGGAACAGACATATTAGTAAGAACACACCTAACATTAACATTATGATTTCTCCCTATCTTAATCATTAAATTAGCAAGCTTAACAGCATCTTCTTTATTCTTAATCAAAGCACCTGTACCCACTTTTAAATCAATAACAATATTCTTAGCCCCACTAGCAATCTTCTTACTCATAATAGAAGACGCAATCAAAGGAATACTTTCTACCGTTGCTGTAACATCCCTAAGAGCATATATCTTCTTATCCGCAGGAACCAAATTAGTCGTTTGACTCACAATAGCCATATGAATATCTTTTACTTCCTTAATAAACTTACTCTCACTAAGATTTACTTGGAATGATGGAATAGACTCTAACTTATCAATAGTACCTCCAGTATGTCCTAAACCCCTACCACTCATCTTAGCCATATTAATCCCTAAAGAAGCCACGATAGGGGCTATAATCAAAGTAGTCTTATCTCCTACCCCTCCAGTAGAATGCTTATCACAACAAGGCCCCTTAACCTTACTTAAATCTATTCTATCTCCACTATTTAACATAACCTCAGTAAGATTAATAACCTCTTCCTCATCCATACCATTTATCGTAATCGCCATTAAAAGAGCACTAACTTGATAAGCCTCAATCTCATCATTAACATACCCCATAACAAAATAATTAATTTCCTCTTTAGTAAGAACCTTACCCAATCTTTTCTTATTAATTATATCTATAATATTCATACTTATTCCTCCCTATAATTAGATAAAAACAAATTCATCTCTTCCTTATCATTATCGTTATTCTCATCTAAACTATCTATTTTAGGTAAATCTTCCTTACTAGATAAATTAAAATAATCTAAAAACTCATCCGTAGTCTTATATAATATCGCCCTCCCAGGCATATCACTTCTACCACATTCCTTTATTAATCCCCTTGCCACTAATCTCCTTATAGTATAAGTTGTATCTACCCCTCTTAAATTATCTATATCAAGCCTTGTTATAGGTTCATTATAAGCAATAATAGCTAAAGTCTCTAATGCCGCATTAGAAAGTGTACTGTTACCATGATCATCTAATAATTTCTTATAATACTCTTTATGCTCACTTTTAGTAGTTAACTTAAAAGTATTACCCAAATAATTAATTCTAAGCCCCCTATCAATATTCTCATATTTATTTTTTAATGTAAGTATCAAACTCTTAGCCTCTTCCTCATTTAACTCTAATATATCCTCTACATCTTTCAAACTAAGCCCCATATCTCCTTGAACATATAATAAACCCTCTAGTATTGCTTCCTTATTCATCTTCTTCACTTCCTCTTAACTTTAATGTAATCTCTTCAAAATTATTACTTTGATTAATAGTTAACTCCTTATTCTTAGCCATATCTAATATAGATAAAAACGTTACTATTACATAATCTTTATTAAAATTATCAAATAACTCCCTAAATTTAACTTGCTTCCTAATAGTAAGCAAGCCCCTTATCTCTGATGTCCTTTTCTTGATACTATATTCCTTAGTAGCTACTTTAGTAGTAATAGGCTTTTCCATATTCTTTCTCTTTAAAAACTCCATAAACGCATTATATAACGAATTAGCATCATATCCAAGCTCATTTGTTAATACCGTTTCTGTATAATTATGCCTATTCTCTGGCGATTTAATAAATATCTCACTTCTTGTATCCTCTAAATCTCTAAAAGTACTAGTTATATTCTTATACTTTTCATACTCTAACAACCTCTCTATTAATTTCTCTTTAGTATTAGCATTATCTACCTCTTCATCTTCCTCTAAAACAGTATTACTTGTATTTGGTAAAAGAGAAATAGACTTTATCTCTAATAACTCTGAAGCCATTACTAAATAAGCAGAAGCAACATCTATATTTAACTCCTCCATCTTATTTATATAATCTAAGTATTGCTTAGTAATCTTATCTATATCTATATCTATAATCTTTATATTATCCTTTTTAATTAAATGTAATAATAAATCAAGTGGCCCCTCAAAGGCATCTATTTTAATACTGTAATCCATATAAGTCACCCATTACTTTCTCTTATATCCAATATAATTATACCACGTAGAATCCAAATTAGTAAATAAATTCAAGATATAAATTGGAAACTAACTTCTAAGTAAGTTAATTTCTTCTAAAGATAATCCCGTAGGTTTCATGATAATATCTGTATCAATTCTTCTTTTTCTTTAGCATCTACTATTTTATCACTATCTACTACATTATCTAATCTATGATACTTATCCTTCTTATGTTTTACTTCCATATTGTTTGATAACTTAACTATATCACTTTCATTAATTACAATATCTAAAGATAACACTTCAATTAAGAAAAAAGCAATAAATTTATTATTATTACTAAATACATAGTCAAAACATTTTTCTCTAATACATGGAATAACATCATCATGCCCCTTCATCTCTTTAACACTATAAGAAAATACATCCTCTTCTACCTTCAAAAACTCACCTTCCTTCCTAAAAACACTATAATAAATATTTCCTATTAATGCAAGCATGCTAAAACTAAATTTTAGTATGCGTTTTTCATACCAAAATTGCAAAAAAAAATACTAAAATTTATACTTTGGTAGTGTTTTTATATACTAAAACTAGCATAAAAAAAGTAATTTTTTTGTAAAATTACCGTAATTTTTTTAAAATCTCTTCTAAATTAAGAAAAAAAGTTAGTATATATTTAAAAATAATTCTACTATTATTTTTCTAAATTATATGCTATACTAAAATTAAGGAGAAGATGTATGAAAAAATTTACAATGAGAGATGATGATTTTATTTGTGAGAATTGCCATAAAAACGTAACAAAATTAGGCTATACCGCTCGTGACCACTGCCCATATTGCTTATACTCTAAACATGTTGATATTAACCCAGGAGATAGAGAAAATGAATGCTGTGGCATGCTAGAACCTATTGGCATTGAAAAATTTAAAAACACCTATAAAATTATTTATAAGTGTCAAAAATGCCATCAAATACATAAAAATATTATTTCAAATGATGATAACTTTGAAAAAATAATTAATCTATCAATTCAAGATTAATTATTTTTTATATTCTTAATAAAATCTGATAAAACAGGTAATATCAAAATAAAGATAAAGATAATTGCCACCATTAAAATAAACACTTGAGTATCCTTAGATAACTTAATATTTAACTTCTTCTTCTTTGGCACATCTTCCATATTACTAATATATGTCGTTGTCGTTTCCGTTACTTTATCATATATTGGCTCTTCCTTATAAAACCTCTCCGTAACATCCAATTTGTCGTTATTTGGCATACTATCAACCACAATATTATTTTGTACGTTATTTACTGGAGGTATCATAACACTAGAAGAATTAACCGTACTTTGATTATTAAAATTATTATTAGATGGATTATTTACTGGAGGAGTTACCGAAGGAGCAGGATTTACCATTTGAGTAGGCGCTTGTTCACTAGAAGGTATATTAGATACCCCCTCACTAGCACTCTTCATAAGCCCATTAATCCCCATATTATTAGAAATACCTCCATTGTTATCAATATTTACCTTAGTAGCATCAAAAACATTCATATTAGGTTGATTTAAAGCCGTATTTAAATTAGTAGTGGCCCTATATGGCTTAACATCTGAATACTCTTGAGTCTTCATCTCATAATTATCATTAAACTGTTTTAACAACTTTTCTCTCTCATTCATATTATCACTCTATTCTATCTATATAAGGATAAAATTATAACCTATTATTAGGTTATAATTTCCATAAATCATCATCAATTTTATCCGCAGTATTTACATTCGCACTATTATTAACTACACTATTAGTATTATCTGCTATAACATCAGCATCCCTAACATTATTATTTTCATTAGGTATTATTATATTTGGAATATTACTTACACTATCAGTATTAGTATTAACAACATTAGCAAAATTATTAGTATTAACATTAGCATTAGCATTATCGTTATTAACGTTTATCTCTTGACTAGGAATACTTATTTGAGAATCTCCTACGATATTATTAGTAGATTGAACAGTACTTTCTACATTACTTACACCACTAATAGGACTAACAGGAACTTTCACGCTAGGTATATTAGGCATAACACTAGGAATAACTTGCTTATTATCTTCTACAATATTTGGAATATTAACTGGTGCATCATTTTTTGGTACATCAACAACATTAGTATTTACACTCTCACTAACAGCATTATTAATAGCACTTACGGTAGATACTACTTCTTCTCTTGGCATATTAAATGCCATATTATTTGTTGGAGCATCTTCTTTTTTGATTGCTACTTCTTCATTTTGATTAACTTGATTTACATAAGCATTTTCTATTGATGCTGGTGTACTATAATTAGTATCGGCCTCAGGTACAATCCTAAACATAGCATCACTATTCAAAGTATTATTAACATTACTATCAGCACTCTCATTATTTATTGGCATACTAGACTCAACACTAGGTACTTCTCTTGCAACATTATTAACTGTATTAATAGGTGAACTATTTGCAATATTACTAATTATATTACCAGTATTTTGAGTATTAATCTCTGGTGCAACAGGTGCTACCACTTCACTTACATTAGGTGTATTACTAACATTTACAGCATTTTGATTTAGAAGCTGTGAATTTACTTGCATTGGTCTACTACCCACATTAGTACTTAAATTATTGTCCATATTATTTACAGATTGTGTTTGATTAACAACACCAGTATTAACTGTATCTATTTGTGGTGCTACCACTTCACTTACATTAGGTGTATTACTAACATCTACAGCATTTTGATTTAGAAGCTGTGGATTTACTTGCATTGTTCTATTACCCATATCAGCATTTAAATTATTATCTATATTATTTACTGCTTGATTTATAGGTTGTGTCTGATTAATCACACCAGTATTAACTGCATCCACTTGAGGTACAACATTACTTTCATTATGAGCTTGCACTTGAGCCTTCTTCTTTTTCTTATCCCTTCTATCAGCTAAATAACCAATAATCGTGATTATCAGTACCACTGCCACTACCAATAACCAAATATAATTTGTCTCTAAAAATTCAAAAAATGTCATATGACTTCCTCCCTCATTACTCTATATTTAGAATATCATAAAAATAAACAAAAAGCAAGAAAAAACACATAGAAATTAAAAAAAGTGGCAATCCACTTTAATTACTAAACCTATTTCTTACATTAAAATCTATTTTCTCAATCGCACCTATTGAAGTCGTAAATGACTCCTTATACATACCCTTTTGAAACATCTTCTCCGCCTTATTTAAAGCCTCATCAATCGCAGGATAATTACTCCTATACCTATTTCCATATATAATAGCATTCTCTGCATAAGAAGCCATCTCTATCATATCATTTGTCTTATTATATATCTTAAATACCAAATCCCTAGCAGTATCTACCCTTATATTCAAAATCTTAATTACAATAGGTTTCTTATCAAGTTCCCTAATTATCTCACGTATCGCCGCGCCTGCTTCCTTTAACTCAACAAAATAACTATCCGGTATAAATGGAAACTTAAAATCCTTAAGACGCATCTTAGCTTGTTTAAGCAACTTCTCAATAGACTGAAGCTGTTCCTTAGCCCTAAACTCATCATCTTGCATACTAGTAATAGAACGTAACCTATACTCCAAATCATCCTCTAACCTATTTAACTTATTAGCAAGACCATCTAACTCATCCTCTAACTTAGAATATGCAAAAGTCTTACCCTTACTATGCTCTAACAAAGTCTTAAAATCCTTATTCAAAGTCTCTAAATTCTCATTAATAGTATTAAACTTACCAATATCTTCCTCATTCAAATCATAAGTTAACTTAATATCATCTATACTAAGATAAATATTATACATCATCTTATTAACCTTATCTATCTTCTTCTTAAATATCTTACTATTTTCTAAGAATATATCCTTACACTCTTTCTCCCTATCAAAATCCTTAAATAAACCATCCAAATATTCACTAATAGTCCTAAGCTCAACAAGAGCATTCTCCGTATTCAACATCTTAGCATTATCCATAATCAAAGTAATCTTACTACTTATCTCTTTCATATTATATTCAATATTCAAATAATCAAGTGGATACCCATCCCTAATCATCCTAGAATAATACACCGATATATCATCTATCTTCTTAGGAATTAATATACGTGCCATAAGAACAATATTAGGAATATCATCTAATAACAACTTCATATTATTAATCAAACCCTCTATATTAATAACAATCTTCTCTACCAAGACATAATCATTATTCTCCATCGCACTCTCAAAATCATTAAACCTCTTATCAATACTTTCAAACTGCAACTCTATAGACTCAGTTACCTCCCCAAAATCCTTCTTCGTCCTATCAAACTTATTAAGCAGCTCCCTATACATTACCTTTAACTTAGTAATAACACTCCTATTTCTCTCTTCAGAAGTCGTAATTATCTTAATCTCATCTAACAAACTATTCGACTTCCTCTTAAGCTCATCTATCTCTATCTCAATATTAGCTATCTTCTTCAAAGCATTATTATACTCTTTCCTATTTAAAAGAAAATCTACCTCCGCGATTTGATCAGATAACTTAGGAACCCTCTCATCCTTAATCAACTTAAACGTCGTATCCCATTCATTCAACTTTTCCTTCAAATTATCCGTCTTAACCAAATTTCTAACCTTAGAAATTTCACTTAAAATTGGAACACCCACAATTAAATTTTTCTCACGATCAAGACTCTCTACTTCCTTTTTATACTTATTAGCCTTAATCTTTTTAATTATCAAAAGTGTAGAAACCACTATTATAACTGCAAAAATAATAGTAGTAATCGTAATGAGTAACATATTATCCATAAATATCACCTACATCTACATACAGTACTTTTATTTTATCACAAAATCAGACATATTTATACATTTTTATAAAAAATAAATACAAAAAATTATATATATGTCTACTTACTATAGAAGTATGCTATTTAGATATTTATTATTACAAAGAAAAAAGTAAACAAATTAAATTAACCTGTTTACATAAATTCTATATTTTTCAATTTCCTATATTGTACCACTGATACACACAAACATATAAGTCCAAGCACCATAGTTACATAAATAAGCGTACTTCCCGTATTAGGATTATCCTTCTTATTAGTTATAACTATCTCTACACTCTTATTAGTATCACTAATCTCAAAACTATGCTTATCAGTATTAAGTAAATATCCATCTGGAGCACTCTTCTCCTTAGCATAATATTTACCATTTGAAATACCTTTTAAAACTATTTTTCCTAAAGCATCAGTAGTCTTAGTATATAAAAGCTTATCAGTTTTTGCATCATATATTTCAAATACTACATTCCTAAGCACTTGACCAGTCTCAGCATCCTTCTTAACAATAGTGGCAACCCTATCTAAATAATTAACTTCCCCTTTAACATAGATACCATTATCAACATCAAGAATAACCTTCTTAATAGTATTATCAACTATATATCCATCTAATGTAGATATTTCTTGATAATAATAAGTAGTACCCTTAGGTATATTACCAACCGTAATAACACCACTAGCATCAGTAATCATATATGACCAATCAGTTCCTTCAGTACCATTCAAATTAGTACCTACCTTAAATTTAACTCCTGGAAGTGGTTCTCCACCTTCATTAGTCTTAAGTAATTTAAACATAACTTTATCATTTTTATAATTCAAAACAGTAACAATAATTATTTCATTTGCTTTAATAGACAAATTATAAATATTTCCATCTAAAACATATCCATCCTTAGTAGATACTTCTTGATAATACATCTTAGTCCCAGACTTAATATTTCCTACCTTAATTTCTCCATTAACATCAGTAGTCATATATGACCAATCAGTTCCTTCAGTACCATGTAAATTAGTACCTACCTTAAATTTAACTCCAGACAAAGCAACATTATCTCCATCCTTCTTAACTATCTTAAATCCTCCATAAGTATCTGGGACAGTCTCATCAGTAGTACATACTGTAAACGATGCCGTTACTAATGGCAAATTATATATTTCTGCATACTTTTGACTATTTACATATCCATATACTTGATATGAGTTACTATTTCCTTTACTCATCGTGAAAGCCTCACAACCTGATTTAGCAAGTGCAGTTACCGTAATACTATTATCAGATGAAGACAACCTAATAGAAGATGAACCACCAGAAATAGTAAAATCTGAAAGAGAACCAGTTGTATCAGTAAGTGTCTTACTTTCACCCACTTTTAAATATACAGTTTCTCCATCAAAAGATGGCTTTGTATTACACCATGCAGACGCTTCTGCTGATACACTAACATCAGTAGAAGAACTACCACTTCCTGTAGCACTACCTTCTACCTTAGTAGTACAACGAGCATCAGTATAATATTGCCTTCCATTTAATTTAGCTTGTGCACTATAATAATCTTCTCCACTTCCCTTTTGGCCAAAATAACCAGCAGCTATTTCCATACAAGAAAGTGTTACACTATAATCTGTAGTATAATCTGACAACTTATCCCTATTAAACTTAGTACCCGCTTCTACACAATAACCTGGCAACTTAGGATATTCCTTACAGTTACCATTCGCATCTATAAAATAGAAACCACTCTTATGTGAAGAACCAGAACTAGATTTTTTAACACATAATCCCTCTCCACTATCTTCGTATCCTTCTTTACATACACATGAATTAGTATCAAAGTTCCAAGTACCATTTTCTTTTTCACAAATATTACATTCACCATAGTATGATAAACCAACACCATAATCATTACATGATTTCATTGTCTGACATTCTTTATCATCATTACAAAATTTTCCAGCTCCACATTCAGAAGAAGTAATACAAGATGTCACAGTTACGCATCTATTGCCACGCCATTTTTTACCTTCCTGCAAACAACTTATACACGAACGATTACCATAACACGAACTTGTATCAATATCATTTTTATTAATACATGTACCATCTTTCAATAAGTATCCTTCATTACATGATTTACAAGAGTTACTATTAAAACTCCATGTACCATTTGCACTACATGATGTACAACGTGTATTATATAAAGAACCTGCACCATAATTACTACATGATGTCATTGCTTTACATTCGCCGCCATCACAATATTCTCCAGCTTCACAATCAAAAGAAGTATTACAAGACATTTTACAAGAATTTGTAGTATTATTCCATGTACCACCTGCGTTCAAACAAGAATTACACTCATTTTTATCAGAAGCACTAGCACACTCTCCAACATCAACCTTAACACACGTGCCACCTTCTAGTTTATACTCACTATTACACGACTTACAAGCATTATGTTCGAAACTCCATGTACCATTTGCACTACATGAATTACATCTTTCTTTAGTTGTACTACTTGAATAATCATTACAACTTGTATAAACACTACTTTGACATTTTCTTTCGCTTTCACTCCATTTTTTATTTTGTTTTATACAAGAATAACACTCATATCTATCAGCAAGCGAAACATCATCACAATCTGAAAAATCTAATCCTGACTCTACACAAGAGTTGTTCTTACATACTTTTGTACCTGAACAATCCAAATTACTTCTACAACTACTGTCTATATTTCTTTGGCAAATTCCATCATTACCCAATGTATAATCGCCCGGACATCTACATGAATGACTACTAAAACTCCAAGTACCACTGCTTTCCTGACAATTGCTGCATTTAGTAGCTGTGGCACTATCATATTCTGAACAGCTAGTTTTATTACCCCCAGTACTTCCACCAGAAGACTTTTTGGCACATTTACCAACAGAATTTAATTCCATACCTGGAGGGCATGAGCACGAGCCAGAATCCCATGTACCGCTTGATCCTATACAATTAAAGCACATGCCCTTATCTGATGCAGGTGCATCATCACAATCCGAAGTATCATCTGGCAGTGCTAAAGTAGATCCAGTATTCCTACTTATTAATGCACCAAAAGAACCGAGCATTAATCCAACGCCAAGTAAACCTAAATATAAATATGCTTTCTTTTTTATATTCATAATAACTCCTCCTATCATTAACATAATCATACTACATAAAAAAGAAAAAAGCAAGATATTTGATATCAATTTTGACATCTTTTTACTTTGCCTTTTATATTTTTATAAAGCATATTTCTTATTTGTATATACTTTACTTATTATTACACTAGAAGCTTTATTATCAGTATCTATATTAAAGAAAGTATACTTACTATTAGTATTATCTGTAATATTAATAGGATTATCATCATTAAACTTTACTTTTGAACCTACTTTTCTAATTAAAGTATCTTTAGGTAGAAATATATCCGCAGAACCTTCTGTAGTAGATATTGTATACCTACCACGATATGGTGTAACATAGTATGGTTCTGCCTCTTTATTTATAGAAATAGTAGTATACTCAATTACCTCTTTAGCACTTTTCATTACATGTTCTAATTGATTTCTACGTGATGATAATGCTTGAAGAAATGTTAACATTACTAATAAGAATAATATTAATGCAGAATATATTATCGCAGATATAGCAAAACCTTTATTATTTAATTTTCTCATACTACCCTCCTAATAAGTAATTACTTGTCTATCTGTACTAATTAACTTATCCTTATTACTCTCACTTATTGTAATAGTATTAACATCTCCATCTGATATATATCTATTTTTATCAAGCATCCTAAACGTAGAATCTATATCAAAATCAGTTCCATTATTATCATATGCCCTTACCCTCATAATAAAATTCTTATTAAATTCTACACTAAATGGAGAATAATCTGGCATCCAACCTACTCTAAATGTAGATATAGTAGTATACTCCTTATCATTATATGTACACTTTAAAATATGACTAAAATTCTCATGAGTATTCTTATATGGAGAACCAAAAGGAAGAGCAACCAAATTAACATACTTACTAGGTATCTTACTATCAAGTAAATCATATATATATCCTACTTCTTCCTCTGACCTTACAGTAGATACATTACTAAAATTAACATGTGTCCTAGTATGATTACCTACATCATAACCATTATTAACCAACCACTCAAGTATCTTATCATTATACTCACTTTGATTAAATATCCCTCCATTTACAAAGAAAGTAGCCGTCACATTATAATCCTTATACTTATGTTTAAACTCTTCTAAAATACCTACCGCACTGTCTTTATTTATAATAATATTCCCATCATCATCAAGACCATCTACCAATATATTATTAGCATTCCCATCATCAAAAGTAATAACTATAGGACTCTTCCCATACTCTACATCAATATTCCCATTAACATAATCAATAGCCCTAATCATCCTATAACCATTTTCATAATAAAACTCTAAATCCCTTCTAAAAGACTCACTAGTCCTATTATATCCATCCTTATCTACATTACCACCTATATAAGATGTCTCAGAATCCTTCTTATTCACAATACCATGATACATCATAACAGGTACTCTCCCTAATTCATTTATCTTAGAAGAAGCTAACTTCTCTTTATCTAACTTCCCCTTAGATATAACAACACTTAACTCATCATTAGAAGATATAACAGTATGTGCCTCAATACTCTGACTAATTACATTATCTTTCTCTATACTATCACTATATTCATATCTAGTATTTAAAACAAGATTATGTACCTTAGCATATTCTACTACCTCACTTATACTCCTATTAAATAAATCCTCCATCGTAACACTTATTTCTTCTTCCTTATTCTTACTTGTACAAAGCCATATTATTAATATGGTAAAAAAGGTAATTACCAAAAGACATAGTACAATACGATCATACCTTATCTTTCTAGTTCTAACTTTAGTATTAGTAGCCATATAAATCACTCTCCGTATTCTATAAATAATTATAATACATTTAAGAGTAACTTTCAATAGAAAAGATGTGAATTACTTCTTTTTGAAAAATTGATCCACATCTACATCTAAAGCTACCGATATACGATATATGGTGTCTATTGAGAAATTCTTTTTACCCTTATTAGATTCAATTCTCCTAATAAATTCATGCGATAAATCAACTCTCTCTGCAAGCTCTGCTTGAGTAATGCCTCTTAGCTTACGATATTTTTTTATATTATTTGAAATTGTGTCATAAATAGTTACATTTCGCATATGTATCACCTACAGTTATTGTCTCACATTATTATAAAGATTTATGTAAATCAATCGTTTACTTTTTGCTAATTTTAACCAATTTTTGACCTTAACTTCTTCAAAATTTTACTTTCCGTCCTAGAAACCTGTACTTGCGTACACCCATTTTCTCGTGCAATCTCACTCTGACTCTTACCCATGTAATAACGCTTATTAATTAACTGCCTTTCATTATCCTCAAGTGACATAATGCTATCTTTTAGTAATAAACTATCTATATCAATATTAGAAGACTTATCACACACCTTCTCATACATCGATATCTCCTTATCATCCATATCTATAATTTGATCTAAACTATCTACATAACTAACTATATTAATAACATTATTTATAATATCCTCATCTATCTCTAAAAACATAGCTATCTCATTATTACTAGGCTCTCTTCTTAGTCTTTGCATAAGAATACCTTTTGTCTCTAATATCTTTTTATATAAAGAGTAATGCTGTTTACTAACCTTTATAGCCCTATTCTCCCTTACATACTTATTTACCTCCCCTAAAATATATAAATAAGCATAACTAGAAAACTTAGTATTAAAAGATTCATTATAATTCTTATAGGCATATATAAGTCCAATACAACCAACTTGATATAAATCATCTACATCACAGTAATACTTATACTTATTTATTACCTTATATATAAGTCCCTTATTCTCCATTATTATTTTCTCTATATCCATATCTTACCTCACATTCTTTGAAATGCCTCTTTCTCATAATCAATCCTATCTATACCTAAATTATTATACATAGTTATATCAACATTGCCACATAAAAACAACTTCCCACTTACCTTCATCAACTCTCTATAATTATTAATAATTAACCGTATCTTAAAGTCATTATCTATTAAATCATCACTAAAATTTAACACCATATACTTAATACCTATCTTCTTCACTAAATCGCAAACTAACTTTATCTCATCTTTCTTAGTATCATTATTCTTCCTTATCCTCACAAATAAGATACCCCTTCTAAAGACAATATCTGTACTTATCAAGTAATCACCTCTTTCTAGTATAGTTTAACATTTTATAAGCACTAAGTGTTAAATACGACAAAACATTACCATTTATTTATATGCCTTTTTTCTACATATTAAGTAAATAAATAAAATAATTACCAATATAAACATCGTAATATATATACTTATCCCCTTAATCTTCAACATATTAACAAAACTACCTTCACTAGAAGTCATATTATCATCTATCTTATTAATAGATATAACATTATCTAAATAACTATATAACTTATCTATCTTTAAATTAATCAAATCATAATCCTCTATTACATCTAATAAACTAGCACTACCTTCCTTTAAACCATTTAACTCTACGTATATATCATCTATCTTTGAACTAACATCCTCCTTATTACTAGATTTATCTATATCAACTATCCTCTTCTTAATATCCTCTATCTTACTAGATAAATTATTATTAGTAATCTCTTTATTTAACATATCTAACTTAGAATCTATATTATCTATATAATCAGTATCAAGAACATACCTATAATATATCTTATAATCATCTACATCCTTAATATAACCCTCATAATCAGTATAATATCCCTCTAAATACTTTCTATCTACCTTATAATTATAAACATATATATCCCTATCCATACACTTAGTAACGGGATTATGCCAAATAACACCATCATCCTTAGTATATACATTACTATACATAATATCAGTATAATACTTACTAGATAAATTATTAATAGGTAACTTATTCTCCTCTTGATTTACTATAGTAGTAATATCTGTTAATTCCTCGTAAGAAGAAGTATACGTCTTATACATAATAATCCTAGAATAATCATTAGAATTAATAACTATATTAAAATCCATATACTCAATAACACTCTCTATCTTTAAATAAATACTCCCATTTACCCCTAAAATATTATCCTTATAATTACTAGTATTAACTACCTCATACTTAAGCTCATTATCGTTAGAATATATATGAATATCCTCTATATTTATCGATCTTGAATTATTATATACCAAAACATACTCAATACCCTTTAACTTCTGATATGGATATATCGTTACATCCTTAACATCCTTATCCTTATCACACGCATCCTTAACAGAGCCATATTCCCCATACCTAATATCATCTTCATCCACATATGGATACTTATAAGCACTACCCCTAAGCACATACTCCCCAACCTTATCCTCCTTATAAAAACGATACTTTTTAATAACCTCTACTTGATACTTAGTACTATCAAGCACTACCTCACTCAAATCACTATAAAAAGTTTGGGCATTAACTTTAGATAGCAAAATCAAATTTAAAAAAACAGAAAGTAATAATATATATCTTCTTCTCATAAATCCTCCCTAATAAGAGTTGTAATGTTCCTTCACTATATATATTAGCAAAAAGTATTTATTTTTCTTTTTTATCCATAAAAAAACTCTATATTTTTTTCATATAGAGTTATTTCTTTAGATTAAGCCTTACTTCCTCTAAAATACCTTCTAAACCATCTATCTTAGTACCTCCGCCTTGAGCAAAAAACTTATTTCCTCCTCCTGAACCAAAACACTTACTAGATATATCCTTTATAATATTACCACAGTTAATATATTCACTATCTATATTTGTCTTAATTATAAAGTTAACATTATCATTCTTAACATTTGCAAACAATAAGAAAATATCATCATACTTATTTGCAATAGCATCCATAATTTGCTTCAAAATATTTATTTCGTAATCACGAGTAATAACAATAATATTTTTAACATCATTACTAACCACTAATGACTTAGTAAATAAATCTAAATTATTTAAAGCTAACTTACTCTTTTCCTCCTCAAACTTCTTCTCTAAATTCTTTAAACATCTCTTCAACTCTTCATACTCATACTTATTATATACAATATCCTTATAAGAATAAGCCTTACTACTATCTAAATCAAAATTAAATTCTAAAGTAATATTCATCAAAGAAGCATCACTTACTATCTTCTTAGCCTTAGTTAAAAGACGCATCATCTCATCATTATATGGCTTTATGTAATTATATATTAAATTATCTATATTCCCATCAGTAGTAGCCTCTATACGATAAGTATCTGCTCCCTTATTAGTAACACTCAAAATAGCAAACCTATCTATATCCTTAGTATTAGAAACATGAGTACCACCACAAAGCTCAATAGAATCACACATTCTAACTACCCTAACCTTATCAAGATATTTATCTTCAAAAAGAGCCATAGCCCCTAACTTCTTAGCATCCTCTAAATTCATTATCTCCGTAATAACATATGAATTTAAATTAATCTTCTCTAAAACCTTATCTTCTACCTTACTTATTAACTCATCACTTAACTTACCATGATATGTAAAATCAAATCTTAAATACTTATCATCTACATAACTTCCTGCTTGATGAACACTATCGCCAAGTAACTGTTGTAAAGACTTTTGCAACAAATGAACCGCTGAATGATTTTTACAAATATTCTCTCTTCTTTCTTGCAAAACATGAGTCAAAACTATATCATCCTTATAAACAGTACCTTCTAATACACGTATCTTCAAAAGACCTTGCCCATTCGGAGCCTTAAGACCATCTAACACTTCTATCTTAACATGATCATTCTTAATATAACCAGTATCACTAACTTGTCCACCTGATTCTATATAAAAAGGATTTTCTCTTAATACCAAATAACCATAATCACTAGTTTCAGATGTAAACTTATCATCCTTATAAATACCTACTACCTTAGTTTCAAGCCCTAACTTCTCATAACCTACAAAAGTAGATGGTTCCTTATAATTCATAAGTATTTCATTTTGCAAATTCATACTAGTATCATTCTTTCTTTTCTCTCTACCCATTTCCTTTTGCATCTGCATATACTTATTAAATGAATCAACATCAACAGTAAAGCCAACTTCTTCTGCATATTCCATAGTTAACTCAACAGGAAACCCATAAGTATCGTATAACTTAAAAGCATCTTCTCCACTAATAACCTTATTACTCTTATACTTAAATAACTCATTTAACTTCTTCTCACCCGCTAAAAGAGTCCTTTGGAACAATTCCTCTTCCTTAGTAATTAACGCCTTAACCTCTTCCTTAGTAGAATACAAATATGGATAAAAAGTCCCCATAACATCTACTACACTATCTACTATAGATGCTAAAACTAAATTAGATATATTCAAATTCCTAGCATACCTAACAGCTCTTCTAAGTATCCTTCTTAAAACATACCCTCTACCATAATTATCAAAACTTGCCCCATCAGATAAAGCAAAAGTAAGCGTCTTCACATGATCTGCAATAACCTTATGTTCTATATTATCATGATATGGCACCTTAGATATCTCTTCTATCTTACTTATAATAGGAGTAAATAAATCTGTCTCATAATTATTATCCTTACCTTGTAATATAGTACACATTCTCTCTAATCCCATACCAGTATCAATATTCTTACTAGGTAACTCCTCATACTCTTCACGTGGTACATTATCCTTAGCATTATACTGACTAAACACATTATTCCATATCTCTATATACCTATCATTATCTATCTCTTCTTTTAACAACCTAATACCTAACTTATCAGGATCATACTTAGATCCTCTATCATAAAAAATCTCTGAATCAGGACCACTAGGACCCTCTCCTATACACCAATAATTATTATCTAACCTAACAATATGATCATCATCTACACCAAGATCTCTCCATATTTGATATGCCTCTTCATCATGAGTATAAATAGTCATATATAGCTTATCTTTATCAAATCCAAAATATTTATCACTAGTAAGCAGCTCATATGAATACGCAAGAGCTTCCTTCTTAAAATAATCCCCTATAGAAAAATTACCCAACATCTCAAAAAAAGTATGATGGTGAGAAGTCTTCCCAACACTATCAATATCTCCAGTCCTAAGACACTTTTGACAACTAACTAACCTCTTACTAGGAGGATTCTCTGTCCCATCAAAATACTTCTTAAGTGGAGTAACACCCGCGTTTATCCATAATATAGAATTATCATTACGTGGTATCAACGGAGCACTTTCTATTATCTTATGCCCCTTACTTACAAAAAACGTTAAAAACGTATTTCTAATTTCATTACTAGTCATATACTTCATAATCATCTCTCCTTAACATACATCTCATATACTTGCTTTTTTAGCTCATCAAACGTCGTATTAATAATATTATAGTCATAATCATTATAATCATCCAAATCTACTTCCGTCTTATCCTTCTTCTGCAAGGAAGTAAGCCCATTATCAAAATTAGGTCTAACTACATGAACACTAATCGCATCTTTATACATCTTCTTTATACCCAAAATCTCTATCTTCAACCTAACATCAGTAACAATAATAGCATCAAAAAAACAAGAATATATCAAAATATCATCATTTAATCTATCGATTAACATATTACTCTTATTTAAATCCACCCTAATTAAATTACCAAGTCTTTGCAAAAGCGCCCGTGGCTTAGTCTCATCTTTACCATCCCAAGAGCTAATCTTCTTAGCATAATCTTTCAAATAACTAGCATAAGAAATAGTTATAACCTTATAACCATCCTCTTCATAAAAACCTTTCAAATAAGAAGCAAGCGTATCCTTACCATGCCTAGCCTTACCCGAAATAAAATATATCTTAGCATTATTATTCATAAAACCATCCTCTCATATAAAGAAAACATATTACTTATTCCTAACCAAACACTTACCCCTATTTAACTTTACATCACTACATAACTCTTCTACATAAATATAATCATCATCATCATAATACCTAATCCCATCAAGTAACCTCAAAATCATCGCATATAAACTCTTAGTAGAATTACCCCCATGAAAAGACATATCATTATCATTACATACTTCCTTATATATATCCTTAAGCAAACTTACTCCCAGTTCTTCACCATCACTTATAAAATTATATAATGCCTCATATAACCCTATACTCCTAACCATATCCATATCCATATTAATCCTATTTTGATACCCTACATGCTTCTTATCAAATATATACATAGATGTCATTATAAAAATAGGAGAAGCCAAACAAAGAGCATACGATGTATTAGGAAAAAGCCTATCTAATGCCACAGTACCCGCTGTAGTAGCAATAAGCACTCCCCCAGTCAAAAATTTATCCTTCTTAGATATAACCTCTATTTCCTTCTTAACGCTCTCTTTAGTAAGACCTAATCTCTTTTCCTTCTTAACAATTATCCTCTTAATATTCTTTAAAATTACATCTTTCCTCAAAAGAAATTCCTCTTCTGTATACCCTATACTAGATACACACTCATTATTATTCATAATTCACCTACTCACCCACATTAATTATATCATACTTCTTATTTATAAATGTACATATAATCTTAATTATAGACATAAGTGGAGTTGATATTATCATACCAATAGCCCCAAAAAAGTAACCAAACACTATTAACCCTACCAAAATAGTAACAGGATGAAGCTCCATCGTCTTACTCATTACTAATGGTTGAATAAAATTACCCTCTATAAACTGAATAGCAATATTAACAATTAAAACAATGGTCCCCACCAGTGGACTAGTAGCATAACCCACAATTACTGAAGGAGCCGCTCCTATATATGGCCCTATATAAGGAATTATATTAGTAACCGCACAAAATAATGCAAACAATACAGGTGCCTTCAATCCCGCAAACCAAAAACCAACACTACATACCACAAAAATTATAGTACATACAAAAAATGTACCTTGAATAAAATTCTTTAACGATACATTAATATCATTAACAAGACCACTATAAGCATCTACAACCCTCTTAGGTATCAAAGAAGCCATCTTACGACAAGCATTATCATAATCAAACAACAAATAAAAACCAATCAAAAACCCTAATATAATACTCCATAAAGTAGAAAACACACCCTTAATAAAATTAATACTTAACTCTGGCAACTTAGATGTATACTCCATCACTGCTGTCTCTACCTTAGTATACATCTCTAACTTAGTAGCATTAATATCAAACGCAGGATTTTCAAACTTCGCAAATATCGAATCAGTAAAACTAGTAATTTTATCCAAAGTACTAGGCACATTCTTAACAAACTCATTTATTTCATCAGTAAGTATTGGTACTAATGACCCAACTAACAAATAAACAATCACTATAAATATAACATAAGTAATAATAGTCCCTACTACCCTATTAATCTTCTTCTTTTGCATAAAACTAACTATTGGATTTAATAACCATGCTATAACTACCCCTATAAAGAAAGGAGACAAAACAGTCAACATCGTACTAACAAAATTAAAAAATCCCCAATCAGTAAGCATCTTAGTCCCTATATATAATATTGAAATAATACCAAGAACAAATACTACCTTCAAAATAATATTAATTATATTCAAACTCTCATTAATCTTCTCATAATCAATCTTATTCTTAGCATCCTTTTTATTCCTAAAAAAATTAAACATATCTAAAGCCCTCCTTTTACTTAATTATATTCTATCATTAAATTATTAATAAAACAACACATTTTAATTATTTATAATCATTTATGTAAACAAAAGCCATGGACTACTCCATGACTCTATTCTATTATATTCTCTATATAATTATATAGAAACTTACATGAGAATAAATATTAACACTATAATTTATTTAAATACATAAATTAATTACAATATTATTAAATTTCGTATTGATATTGTTGTAAGCTCATTGCTCCATTTGATGCTGTATTTTTTATTTCTAAAACATAAAACGCTTTATTAGAATCAAAATCGTAGTAATTAATTCTATTAACTATTTCACTATTTGTATTTGGAACACTACTCAACGAGTCTGACATAGATATATTTTCTAACATATCATAACTAATTCTTGTATACTTATTCATATTAGTGGAAACTTGATTAATAGCATCTTTTTCTTTAATACCTTGCATATTATCAAACAAATATATTTCATTATCATTATTGATTGAAACTGTATATCCTAAATTTGTTCTTACATTGTCTAAATATAAAACATAATCATAATATTTTACATCATTACCATTAACTTCTAACCTATAATTTTTTGCATCAAAATCATTAGTTACTGACTTACTAATATAATTATATATAAGATTATTTATCACATTAATATTATCTTCTTCAAAATAATTATTATCTACATTACTCCTAATTGTATATTCATTAGTTTTTAATGCAACTTGTCCAGTAGACGAAGCTGTCTTCTTTCCAGTAATCCAATACCATGGATTGTATCCACCAGCACCATACACTTTATAATTTTTGACAGTATTATTTAAATAAATATGATTACTTGCAGAAGCCGCTGCATCATTTACTGAAGTAGTTTTTGTTTGTATTTTATCATTAAACCTAGTATTCCAATTAACGAATGAACTAATATTTAAATCTGTTGTCCAACCCATTGTAATATTTGCGCCTTGGTCGTTTGCATACTCTGCTATACTATCTGTTCCTTTAGCAGTTTGACACCCAGCAAATTCTATGAATGCAGTTTTTTTATTGTCATAATATCCAATTCCTATGTCAGTACCAGAAATCACACTATTATTTTTAATTCTAATACTATCTGGAAATTCCATCATATATGGAGTAGCATGTCCATTAAAATAAATAATTCCACTTTGTAAATATGGCACTCCATTGGAATGGGAACCTGTTAAATTAGATAACGTAGGACTTGTTATTTTCATCGTTGTTAGCCCCATTGCATTATATGTTGAATACGCATCAGTTGCATTATTAATTGAAGATACACTAGAATTATAATAAGCGCCAACTGCCAAAGCAGTATAGTTATTACTTGGTGTATACCAAGCATAAACATTATCATTAAATAAAGATAAAATCAAAAGAAGTGAAAGAAAAAATACTAACATTTTTAATATTTTTTTCATATAAACCTCCTTTAAAAAGTTATAAACATTTTATCCCATTATCATTCACCTCCATATAACTAGTTTTAAATCAATTTAAAAATATCGATTTAAAACTTATATACATATATACTCGTATGTAATGATACGTTTTTTAAAAACTTATAGGTATTATATAAAATAATAAAAAGGTTGTCTTAGTTATACTGTAATCTAAAATCCACGGATAAACGCCTGGCTTACCATTAGTTTCTAAATGTGTATATCCGTTTAAATTATATTTAATTCTAACTGTAAAACCAACACTAATATACTCTTGAGTATATTCTTTTTCATTCTCATAACATCCTATATAGTCTTTACTACAAAATGTTTGGTCTAATACTATCAAAGGTTCTTCAAAAGAAAACACTCTAAATCGAATAATTTCTATAATATTAAGTAAAAACATAAGACAAAGTGGTAACAAAAATATAACAATAACATTCTTCTTAGCTATTCTCACTATCTATCATCCCCCACATACTTAAATTGCAACTATCTATTAAGCAATTTTAAAAACTTATAGGTATTATATAAAATAATAAGAAGGTTGTTTTAACCAAACTATAATCTAATTGTTCTTGATAAATAGGCAAATTTTCATAATTTTTTGAATCAAAGTCACTATTTAAATGATATTCAAACCTAACTGTAAAACCAACACTAATATACTCTTGAGTATATTCCTTATCATCTCCAAAACATCCTACATAGTCCTTACTACAGAATGTTTGGTCTAATACTATCAAAGGTTCTTCAAAAGAAAACACTCTAAATCGAATAATTTCTATAATATTAAGTAAAAATACTAGACAAAGTGGTACCAAAAGTATAACTAAGGCTATCTTTTTGATTATTTTCATTCTTTATCAACTCCGATTATCTTATACCTAGATAATAACATATTTTTTAACGTTTAGTCAATTAATTTTTTTAAAAAATTAAAAACTTATAGGTATTATATAGAATAATAAAAAGGTTGTTTTAGTTATACTATAATCTACAATCCATGGATAAATACGTGTATTATCATTATCTATTGGTGTATATCCATTTAAATGATATTCAATTCTAACTGTAAAACCAACACTAATATACTCTTGAGTATATTTATTACCATCCCAAAAGCAATATATATCATCCTTACTACAAAATGTTTGGTCTAATACTATCAAAGGCTCTTCAAAAGAAAATACTCTAAATCGAATAATTTCTATAATATTAAGTAAAAACATAAGACAAAGTGGTAACAAAAGTATAACAATAACATTCTTCTTAGCTATTCTCACTATCTATCAACTCCTAATAAATATCTAAGTAAATACTAACACACCCCTATAAATACCAAGTATTATTTATATTACAATTATCACTCATCGGAGTAGGATTAGGCTTATCCATCTTAACACTAGTAGGCATCTTAAACGAATTACCAAAACACAAACAAATACCAGGAGGAAGCACCTTCAAATTATTTACTATATTATTCTTAGTATTAGATATTACCCCCTCTATGAATAACAAATCCTTAGGATGAAAAATCTTAAATACCAAAAAATTAGAGCACTGAGATATTACCGTCTCACTCACCTCAGAAGGTCTTTGACTAATTACCCCAAGTAATATACCATACTTTCTTCCTTCCTTAGCAATCCTATCAAATATATTATAACCTATAATTAACTTATCCCTATCATTTTGAATATACCTATGTGCTTCTTCTAATACTATATGAATAGGAAAAGAAGCCCTCTTATCTAACTTAGTCACAAAATCAAACAATATCTTAGAATATATCTTAACTATATTCTTAGCAAACCTATCATTTATATAACTAATATTAAAATTAATAACCTGAGCCTTCCTACCTTCCTTTGTAGTAAGCAACTTCTTCACATACTCATCCTTAGTAACATACCTATCGTATTGAAAATACTTAGAATAATCACTATTAATTAAATTATTTAACCTAATCTTCAAAATATTAGCATAATCATATACCTTCTCACTATTAAATATCCCCTCATTCATCAAAGCAAACTCTAAAGCATAAGCAAAATCATTTATAGTATATAAAATACTCCCATTAGGAAGCTCTAAATCATAATCATTACTAATCAAACTACCTAAATACTTAATTATTAACTCTATATTAGCAAACTTCCCATTATTCTCTAAGTACAAACATTGCTTTAATGTCCTATTCCAACCAGGCTCTGATAAAGTAATATCTAAATTTAACAAACTAGTATTATACTTAGTTAATATCGTTAATACCTTATTCCTTATAAAAGAAGTATTCTCTCCACCTTCTATCACTTCTAAAATACATTTAGCTATAATACTACTCTTTTGCTTTAACACAAGACTCTCTTCCTTAGTAAAATAACCAACTAACTTCAAAGCCTGCTCTATTATATTTATCTGCTTCAAATCATCTACTTCTAACAACAAAGCTATATCATCAGAAGATAACAACCAAAAGGGAATACTTATAATATCATACTTCTTACTCTTAGTATTAGAAGTATATACCTTATAATTAATATTCTCATTATTACTACCTATTTGCTCAAAAGCCCTCTCATACTCCCCATAAGCATCAAATAAAAATATATTAGTCCTAAAAGGTAACCTCTTAGCGTCATAAAAAATACTCTGAATAATCTTAGCAAGAGCATAACTCTTCCCACTTCCAGTATTGCCAAGTATTGCAAAATGATTACTAAAAAAAGCATTAACATCTATATACATAGGATAATTCTTATAATTATATGAATAACCTAACCTAATCAAATTATTATCCTCATCCATCTTATACATTACATCTAACTCTTCTTTTTTAATCATCCTAATACCACTATTAAAAGAAGGTTTACTATTAATACCATATATATACTTATCCTTAATAATCTCTCCTAATAAAGCTACAGACATAACCATATCACTTATCTTAGTTACCTCTCCCACTATCTTATTATCATCATCAATTACAACCAATTTACCTACCAAATTCCCAACATCATATATATTTATACCTAACTTAACCAACACTTCTGTTTCACTTACACTAATTATTTTCCCTAACATACACTTCACCTACTATAATTTTATTATATTTATTACCAAATGTAAAGTAAGAAAAAAAGGTATTTAGATAATATGACACATTTTAAGTATCAATACAAGTTCTACAACACCTATTATCAAAAATATAATCATTGCCTTATTACTTGGCTTCTTTATAGTTATCTTAACTACAAAAAGAATAGCTAAAATTACCATCATAACTCCATATAAGTATATAAAATTAAATCCTAAAATACCCTTAAATATATAAGTAAAAGGAAATACCAACGCAGCTGTAGTAACAGGTACTCCTATAAACGTTTTCTCCTTAGGAATTATTTGCAACTGCCTTACATTCTCTAACATATTAAAATACGCAAGCCTAATCAAAGCCCCAAGTAAATATGGAATAAATATTAGTAAACAAACGGTCTTATTCAAGCCAACCGCATAACCTATAGTAATTGGCAATACCCCAAAACATACCAAATCACACAGTGAATCTAACTGAATACCATAATCCTTCTCACTCTTAGTACGTCCCTTCTTACTCCTTGCTACCTTACCATCAAACATATCACATAACCCTGAAATAAGCAAACAAACAATACTAAGAAGAGGCTTCCCATTCATCGCATTAAATATCCCTATTACACCAGAAATCAAACTCAAATATGTTAAAATTGTTGTATAATCATAAAATCCTATCATTTTAGTTACTCCTTTATTAATTCAGTAAGTATTATAACACATTTTTAAATTAATTACTAGTATTAGTTCTAAATACATAATAAACGTACACCTCATTACCTTAAATAAAAAAGAAACTAGTATTTGAAATGCAACCCTTAAAGTAGACATTAATAAAAAAGAGGGACTACAAAAATATGATAAAATACATTTCCGAAAGGAGGTGTATTTT
>CAKOLI010000008.1 GCA_934096265.1 uncultured Bacilli bacterium
TATATCTTTCTCCATCATAATCATCAGTAAATCCATTGTATGCTTTATATACTTCATTAGTTTCAGTATCATATACTCTTTCATAACCAAGCGTTGCATCACTTTGCTTTTGACTCATAATATCAAAAGATGCGTTTCTCTTATTCCATGAATCCATTATTCCATCACTTATCTCGTTACCGATTTCTCTAATTTTATTAAAGTTTTTCATTCCTTCAGTTTGTACTTTATTAAATTCATTAATAAAAGAATCTGTAAATGTAAGTGAGCCAAAAATAGTAGTTAATGTTTCTTCCCAATCAATAAACTTATCTTTTGGTGTAGTAATCATAATTGTATCATATACATTTAAATAGTACATATCTATTTGTTTACCATAATAAACATGTTCATAAATATAATAAGGTCCTGGATCAAATACATAAGCCGTAAATATTCCTTCCCCTTCTTTACCATTTGCATCTTTAAATGTTGCTCTTAGTATGTCTCCACCAAAAACACTTTTTCCTAAATTTTCACTTATTTGAAAATTCTTTATCATTGGTAAAACGACTACATCCGTAGTTTCAGGTTCACACATTTCGGTATACATTTTGAAAAATCCTTCAGTTGTTTTTTCTTCTATATAAGGTAGTTGAGCCATAGGACTATTTGGCATAGAATTTTGCCAATATTTCTTACTATCTGCAGATTTTGTATATCCTGATGTCTTTAAATTTAAAAATACCTGATAAATAGAATTATTAGGGTCATATACTCTAATTGCATATTGGTCTTTACTTCCTGCTGTAATGACTTTCCATCCCTTTGGCTTTTTAAGAGTAATATCACCATTACTAAAATCTTCAAATTCTATTTGGCTTGCCTCTGATTTAACTATTTTAATATTTTTATCTGGATTGTATAGTATTCCTTTACCTTTACTACCACCCTTAGTAAGTAAAATAGTTCCTCCAATAATAACAAGAACAACGACACCAATTACAATAAGAATTTTTTTGGAAATATTTAATTTTCCAATCTTCATAGAATCGTACTCCTCCTTCCTATTTATTAGTATAAGTTAAAAAATCAAACAAGACAATAGAGTTGCCTTAAAAACCAATGTTTTTAATGGAAACATATTTTTGCTATTAAAAAAATATAGTATAATATCTTTTAAGGAAGTGATAACTTATGAAATTTAATGAAGTTTTAAACAGATATTTAGAAGAATTAGACTGCACTGCAAAAAAATTGTCAATCGAATTAGGATTAACTAGATCAGTTATATGTAGATATAGAAGCGGTGAAAGAACGCCTATAAAAAATAGCTAACAACTTAAAAAGCTAACAACTGCTCTTTTTAAAATTGTCAAAGAAAAAGGAATAAGCAAATATACTCTTAATAAAATAGTAAATGACTTTAATAGTACATTTTCAAATGATGACTTTGACTATACTAGTTTTAGTAATAACCTAAACTCTTTAATAACATCACTTAATATAAATACTCATGAAATGTCAAAATATATTGTATTTGATGCCTCACATATTTCAAGAATTAGATATGGTAAAGCTAGACCGTCTAATCCAATAGAGTTTTCTAATAAAATATGCACTTATATTTTTAACAGATATAAAAGTCCTGATGATATAAATAACCTATCTGCTATTATTGGTTGTAAAAAAAGCGACTTAGCAAATAATAAATTTTTTAACACACTATTTGCTTGGTTAACAAGTGAAGCAACTCCAGTTAAAAGCCAAGTATCTGATTTTTTGTATAATCTTGATTCTTTTAATTTAGATGATTATATAAAAGTAATAAAGTTTGTTAAATTAAAAGTTCCTAGTATTTCTTTTTATAAAGCAAAATCAAGACATTATTACGGACTGGAAGAAATGAAAGAAGGAGAATTAAACTTCTTTAAAGCAACTGTTTTGTCAAAGTCAAAAGAAGATATTTTCATGTGTAGTTATATGCCAATGGAAGATATGGCAGAAGATACTAACTTTGGAAAAAAATGGATGTTTGCAATTGCTATGTGTCTAAAAAAAGGACATCACTTAAATATTATCCACAATGTTGATAGACCTTTTAATAAAATGATGTTAGGATTAGAAAGTTGGATACCTATTTATATGACTGGACAAATATCTCCATATTATTTAAAGGATTCAAAAAACAATGTATATAGTCATTTAGACTATGTTTCAGGAACTGTAGCATTAACTGGAGAATGCATTAAAGGTTATCATAATAAAGGAATGTATTATTTAACAACTAATAAAAATGAAATTAGATACTATAAAGAAAAAAGTGATTTACTTCTTAAAAAAGCAAAACCACTTATGGAAATCTATAAAGAAAATAACATAAGAGAATATAAATTATTTTTTAAAAAAGATGAAAATATAATATGTGATAGAACAAGATATCTTTCTGCTCTACCTTTATTTACAATAACTGATGAACTACTAATTAAAATATTAAAAAGAAGTAAACTTTCTAAAAATGATATTGATAAAATAATTAAATATAAGAATGAAGAATTAAAATATATGAATAATGTTTTCAAAAAGAATAAAGTAAACGATTATATTTATGTAATAAAAGAAAATGAGTTTAAAAATGATACTCCATTACTTTCTCTAAATAATTTGTTCATAGATAAAAAAGAATTATACCTATAAAGAGTATATGGAACATTTGAAACAAACTAATGAATACACAACAAAAGTAAATAATTATGAAATAAACTATGTAGATAACAAGACATTTAAAAATATAACTATAACATTTATTAAAAATCATTATGTAATTATTTCAAAAAGTTCTAATTCAACTATACATTTTGTTATTGAACATCCAAAGTTAGTTGAAGCTATTGAAAATTTTAATCCACTTATAAAGGAATAAATAATATGAATAAAAAGAAAAGAAAAGAAAACTTAAATGGAAGAATGTAATAATTATTTTAATGGTTACTGCTCTTATCATAACCTTAATAATATCTATATTTAATATAGTTAAATGGAAAATGGATTCTAACAAAACTAACAAAGAAATTTTATGAAGAAATTACAAAATATTAATAAGGAATTACAAGGTAAAAGTACATATTTTCAAAAACTATATGAAGATCGTACAAACGGGATACTAAGAAAAAAAGAGTTTTTAATATTAATGAATAAGTATAAATATGATAACGAAAAGTTAGAAGAACGACAAAAAATAGTGAAGAAAGAAATATCATCTACACTAGCAAAAAAAGAAACAGTAAAAACTAAAAAGAATATCTTTAAAAAGTACAGACATATAGAAGAATTATCTATTGAAATTGCCTATAATTTTATTGATAAAATTCTCATAGGAAGCTATGATGAGAAGGCAAATTCAAGGGATATTAAAATAATATGGACTTTACCATTTAAAAATATATATAGATGATTTATTACATCGGGCAGTTGGCCCTATTTCTCCAGTATCCCCTTTTGGTCCTTGGATAGTACATCCTAAGCCTAGGCAGAGTAATTTTTCTCTTATTTTTGCATTTTCTATTAATGTGTTATATTTATCATTTGACATAAAAATACCTCCTATAAATAGTATATGGAGGCTATTTTATTTCGTATGAGTGTTTGGCATGTTCATTATATATGTATTTATTCTTTTATATTTTTATTTATATATCTTGCGTATAGTAATGGGATTAATATTAATAGGATAGAAGATATATAAAATGATGTTTTGTTTTCAACATTAAATATCGAAAGGGAATTTATTAGTATATGGTTTATTATACATGGAATAAGGGATTTACTTTTGTAAAATATAATAACGAATAAATATCCTAAGGATATTGCATAACATATTTGGATTAATGTAGGTATTAAGGTAGAACCGTTAAGTAGGTTTATGATGTGTCCTATACCGAATGTACTGAGCTTACTATTATGGCATTTTTAACGTTTTTCTTAGCCATCATTTTAAATAGGAAACCTCTAAAAATTATTTCATCTATGAAGCCAGCGTTAATCATGGTTAGGATATGAAATATTATTTCGTCTTTGAAATTGGTTATATTGATACCTCCCCATAAATTAACTGAGGATATAATTAGTAATGGGATAAAATATAGGTATTTTTTTATGTTTGTTACTTTAGTTATTCCGTAGTAAGTCGTTTTCTTTAGAATTATCATTAAAGTTATTAAGAGTATTGAAAATATAGTATTTATAATTGTACTTCTATAAACATTTATACCAAAATTTTGGATACAGTATAAGTTTAATGATACATATAGTACTATTAATAATATGCAAAATAGTGTTTCGAGTTTTTCAAATAATGTTTTCGTAAGTATTCTTAATTATTATTAGATTGTGTGTTTATTTGTTTTGTAAACGAGTTAACATTTAAAATAGTGTTTGAGATGAAATTGTTATTTTATTTTTCATCTTTTTCCTCCTCTGTAGCAGATTCTAAAAATTCTATCACTCCGTCTGCTACATTTATTCTAACTTTTATACCAATTGGTAAAACACACATAGGTGCAGTATGCCCAAAATTATAATTATAACCAATAAACAATTCTTTCAAGTTTAATTCATTTTGTATTACATCTAAATATGCATTTTTGTATTCTTCATAATATGTCTCATCAACTGGTTTTCCTATTATTATTCCTTTTATTTGTTTCAAAACTTTTACCATTAAAGGATTTCTTAAAATTTGTGATATAAAACTTGGATTTGGTTTATCCTCACTAGTTTCTAAAAACAAAATTTTATTTTTCCAGTTACTTTTAGGCCAAATTTCAGAACCAATAAACATATGAAAAGTATCTATACATCCCCCAATTAATACACCTTCTATATTTTCTTTTCCTTGCAATATTTCGATGTTTTTAGTTTCTTCTGTCATTTTTCTTTGAATATTATTGTTTTCAGGATCCGTCCAAGTCAATAACTGTGATGTCCAATATTTTGATGGAGTAATTTTATATCCTGCACTATCTTCAAAAAGTGTTTTTAAAATTGAATTTTTTGTATAATCATGCATCTTAACATTTTCTGCAAATTCAGCCATAATACTTGGCCCATAATATGAAATAATTCCTGCTTTATATAGCATAAAATGATTAATTGTAGTATCAGAATATCCCATAAATATTTTAGGATTATTTTTTAATACCTCAAAATCTATATGTGGTAAAAGTCTGATTGTATCGTCTCCACCTAAATTGCAAAATACAGCCTTTATATCTTTATCTTTAAAAGCGTCCATTAAATCCTTTGCTCTAAGTTCTGGATGTAAATAGATTTTAGAGATTCCAATTAAAGCATTTGGCATTGTAATTACTTTAAGTTCAAATTCTTCCTCAAGCCTTTTTTTCCCAAGTTCATATCTATGTGAAAATGCTTTATCACCCGCAATTCCACTTGATAAACTTACAATCGCAACCTTATCGCCTTTTTTTAATCTTTTTGGTTTCTTCATCTTTTTTCTCCTTATCCCTTATGAATTTTAACGCTTCTATTTCTATATAAGAAATATTTTTTTTGTATCCCGTTAAATTATAAATGTTTTTAGTTTCCTCATACGTATTAACTAATTTTTCAATATTTTTAGAAAAACTAATATTGTATAAATATTCTTTTTGTTTTTTCATCAATATCTTATATCTTTAATACTTAAATTATCGGTATTATGTATTTTTTCTTCAAATTTCATTTTAATCTTCACTCTGATGTAAATATTCTGTTATAGCCATTATCATATCTGGTGCTATAACTTTATTTTTTTCGTTTTTTGAAATGTTATTTTCAATAACACTTATTGATTCGCTCAAAGGAATAGCTTCAATTTTAAAATTACCTTGTTTTTCATGTTCAGTATATTTTACCTTACTCATGTTGGGATTTTTACTAGTTTCAATTAAATAATAATATTTTTCAGATTTTCTATTTTTACCAATCGATGGCCAATCTTTATTTAAATAAGTAACTTTCATAAAAGGTCTTTTTATTTCATTATCATCAATCTCTATGCCGGTTTCTTCAAAAACTTCACGCTTTAAGCATTCTTCAAAAGTTTCATTTTCCTCTAAATGACCACCTGGAAATTGATATATATTATTCTCATTTCCTAAAATTATGTTTTTATTATTAATTATTAGTGCTTTAGTTCTTATAACGACTTCTGTTATATCTTCATCCTTTAAATAATCATAATTATATATTGTTTCTTTCATTTTACAACCACCTCGTATTAATTATATCATTAAATGTCACTATTTGGAACTTTCATTATATCTTCCATTTCTTTTTATGTATTTACTTTATCTAAAAAAATACCTAGAACACTAGCTCAAGGTATTTTAAATTATTTTTATATAGTTATATACTGTTACCTATTAGCATTGATTTTATGTTTCTTAGGTAGGCTTTAAAGATGTTTACTTTTTTAATGTCGTTAGGTATAGTTATTTCTATTTCTTCTAATATTTTATCGTTTTCTATTACTTTTAATTTACCTACTATATCACCTTTTTTTACTGGAGCAGTTACTTTGTATGTCTCTACATCATAGATGACGTTTCTTTTTTCGCTTTGTTTATTATTTAGGATATTTACATCTTTTACTGGTACTATGTCACTGGTTTCGTTTTCTCCTAGGTTGATTTTGATGGTGCCAACTTTTTTGTCTTTGCTAAGCATTTTTTCTATACTATACATATTGAATGAATAGTTTAGCATATCAGTTGTTTCTTTGTTTCTGGTGGTTGATTCTGGTTCTCCCATTACGACTGTGATTACTCTCATATTAGACTTTGATGCTGTCGCAGTTAGGCAATATCCCGCTTCTTTGGTATACCCTGTTTTAAGTCCATCTACTCCTTGGTAGAATCTTACCAGTTTATTGGTATTAACAAGCCAAAACTCTCTTTTGGTCCCTTTTCTTAGATAATCTTCATAGATACCAGAGAACTCTAATACTTTAGGATGCTTTACTAGTTCTAAGGCTATTTTGCTCATATCATAAGCGGATGAATAATGGTTTGCTTCTTCTAAGCCATGAGGATTTTTAAAATTAGTGTTTTTAAGGCCTAATTCTTTTGCTCTATCGTTCATCATTTTAACGAATGCTTCTTCTGTGCCTGCTACTCTTTCTCCTAAGGCCACGATGGCATCATTACCTGAGGCTACTGCTACTCCTTTAAATAAATCACTTATGGTCATCTTTTCGC
The DNA here is from genome assembly GCA_934096265.1 of uncultured Bacilli bacterium. Taxonomy (GTDB): domain Bacteria; phylum Bacillota_I; class Bacilli_A; order RF39; family UBA660; genus JAEDMO01. Next base: position 7,236 of record CAKOLI010000008.1, read on the forward strand.
CTGTTTCTAGTAGTATTTGGCTTCCTCCCATAGATGATGCATTTTCTGATACTGTAACCATTTCATCCCACTTCAAATTTCCTTTTTCTACATTTTCTACAACAAGTAACATACCCATCATTTTAGTCATAGATGCTGGTGAGAGTTTTTCGTTTGAGTTTTTTTCATATAGAATGGTACCAGTTGATGCTTCTACTATTATTGCCGATTTGGCATTTTTGGCTAAATCTACTTCTGTAGCATTTACTAGGCTTGGTAATAATATACTACACATAATTACAAATATTATTTTTTTCATATCACACCTCTTCATTAAAAAATATGTAGATATAAAAAGAAAAATACCACTGTGTAATGTATTTTTCTTATAATGTTATTTACTTGTTAAGGCGTATTTAATGTTAGGATTTTTATTTAGTACTATATAATAGGTGCTTCCTTCTGTTAGTTTGCCTACACTAGTACTTATGCACTCTCCATCACTACATTTTCTGGATGTAGATATTTGGGATGATTTATCGTTAAATAATTTATAGCCTGTGATTAAGTTTTCTCCATCGTAGGCATATAAGTATCTGTTTTCTTTGATGATGTATTTGTATGTAGATTTTAGAATGGTTACATATACTTGTTTGGTAGATTTTACTTCACCACATGTAATATTAGCAATTATAGGCACTTTTTTATCTTCTACATCCCTTGTTATATTATTTAGATTTATGTTTTCGGTATTAAAGCTTACACTACAACTACCATTTACTAAGGTAGATATTAGTTTAGGATTGTTTGTAGAAATAGAGAAGTCTTTTAATTCTTCTTTGGCTTTATTCATGTTGATTTCATCTTTAGTTTTGGCTACTTCCCAATGAGCCACTAGGGTTATATCACTGGTTACTTCTTTGTTAAAGTCATATTTTACGTTATTTAGTCGCCATTCTATAAATGTATAACCGTTTTTAGTAGGAGGATTTGGCATATGAGCGGTTTTACCGTGTTCTACTGTTTGGTATGGAACTTCACTACCGTAGTTAGAGTCAAAGGTTACTATGTGTTTAAATACATAATCGCTAATTATTTCGTATTTAGCATATAGATTTAGGTTGTTTTTTATCTTTTTACTAAAGTCGTATTTAGTATCTCCATCATACCAACCTATAAAGTTATATCCTTCTTTTTTAGGAGATAATGGTTCTAATACAGTGTTATTGGTTTTTACTTTTTTTATTTCTATTATGGTGTTATCATCATTATAGAAGGTTACGTTATAATAGGTATTTAGAATGTTATATATAAACATAGATATTCCTATTATAATCATACTGCCTAGTATTATTAGTCCTATTTTTAATAGTTTTTTATCCATAGTAGTCTCCTTATCTATTGTTTGTTTAGAAGTGATTTTCTTAGTATGATTTCTTTTTCTTTATATTTTTTATTTATTAGTATTGTGTATATAACGAAGATAATTATGATTAGGCCTATAGTGATGGTTAATCCTATAATTATTTTTGTGTATTTGATAATTTTGTTTGTTAGTATGGTTGTTTCTTCATCGTTATATGTTCCTAATGTATGTTCTATGCTATCATATACGTATAGGTTTTTTTTGCCTGTTTCGGTGTTAATACCATATAGTAGTGAATAGTTACTAGATTCGTTTAATTTGTAGACATCAAGTTCTTTATTATTTATAGATATTACTGTTTTGATATAATTATTTGGTATTATGGATTTATCCATTTCTAGTATGGCAATGTTTATTTTGTCAAAGTTAATTTCGTTATATTTTTTATAGGTATCATCTTTGTATATGTAGTAAGCAGAGGTTCCTTTTTCGTCTGTTAGGCCTATTAGTGTATAGTTGGTAATTCTGCTTATGTAGCATAGGACTTCTTCTCCATCTATGATGGTTGTTGATTTTTCGTAGTGTTCTGGGGGGGTTAGGATACCCTCTTTTCTTATTATTGTATATATTGATGAGTCTATGGTTACTTTTATTTGGTTTAGTTCTTTTACGGTTACGTTTATGGTGTATGTTTTGATGTTACCATTTTCCGCGGTGACTTGGATGGTTATTTTGTTAGGACCTTCGTTTAGTTCTTTTGTGCCTGTACCTGTTAATTTGGCTTTTGCGTCGTTTGTTTTGGCTAGTACTTCTATTGTTTTACAGTCGTTTTCTACTTCTAGGGTGTATTCGGTTTTGTCTTTGGAAAATTCTGGGGTTAAGGTGTAGCCTTTAATGGACAAGCTTTTTAGGGTGTTATCTTTGGAGTACGATTGTTGTAGTTGCTCTTGGGTAATTACTTTTATAGTTGCTTTACCTAGTGAAGATGTGCCCATTTTGCTTTCATCAAAGGCATTTATGGATAGGTTAGCAACTGTTACTGTGGTAGTTCCACTTTTTAGAGCTTTGAAGGTGTAGGTGTAGGTTTTGGTTTTGGTGTTGTTATCGTTTACGTAGCCTACTACTCTTGCTTCTCCAGAGGTTAATTTTAGTTTTTTGCTGTCGTATGATAAATCATATTCCCATGCTCCTAGTGGGGAAGATGATGAGAGTTTTACTGTTACTGTGACATTGTTGCCTACTACTAAGCTTGTTTTATTGGCAGTTACGCTTACTAAGGCAGAAGATGCTTCTACTTTCATGATTAGTAGTATGCTAAATATAATTATACTAAGTGAGTATTTAAATATTTTTTTCATATAGGTCATTCCTTTCATAGTTTGTCAATGTATCCTAGTAAGTATTTTTGAATTCTTAATAGATCTACTATGGTTATTTCTCCATCTTCATCAACATCACTGGCTAGTAGTTCTTCTTCTGTTAAGGTGCTATATTTAAGTAGTTTTTTTTGGATTCTTAGTAAATCTACTATAGTTATTTCTCCATCTTTGTTATTGTCTCCTGTTACTATTATGGTGTATTCTTTGTAGGAGGTGCCAGAAGATATTGCAAGGATATCCCCTGTTACTAGGGATGTGTTTGTTTTGATGGTACCTTTTGCATCTTTAATGTAGGCATTTGCTTGTAGGGATACTTTTTTTATGTTGTTTATGATGTTATCACTAAGGATACCAATGCTTATGTCTTTTACGTATTTGTCATCATATTTTACTCCAATATTATTCATTATTTCATCTATAGGCATAGGTAGGGTATCATCTATTATGAATTTGACTCTGTATTTTCTTACTGCTTTGTTTTGGGCTGTTACGGTTAATTCTATATCGGTTTCTATATCTGTAAGGGTAATTTCCCCTATTCCATCTATAGTGGCATTTGAATTTACTGGGGTCGCGTTTAGGGTTATTTTATTATTTTTAGTAAGAATGTATTCGTAGGTGGTATTATCTCCATCAAAGTTATCTATAGGCTTTCCATTTACGGTTATTTCTTTTAGGTAATTGTTAGGGTTGCCTTTGTTTGGTAGGGATACATTATTTGTTGTCATGTTGTTATAGATAGGTATTTCAAAGATAAGTATTTCGTCTAGTAAGCCTGCGTTTTTATAGGCATCATATGAAGTTCTTGCTTCTTGGACTGGAGCAGAAATGTTAGTCATGTAGCTGTGTGCAAATAATGTGTTTTGGGTTTTGGGGTTTACGTTGAAGCGTTCAAAGTATATGGTGTTTTGCCCTTTTGATACGTAGCCATTGTCGATTACAGCTGCTCCTCCTAGGATAGCTTTTTCTGGGCTAGTCCAAGGTCTTTCATATTTGATGTTAGTTCCATATACTCCTCCGTTTGCATATACTAATCCTGCAATAGCGGGAGGGTTATATCCGTATGCTCCTATACTAAATAGGTTATATAGGCCTTTTGATTTAAATATTTTGTCTTGGCCATTTTCTTTATAGGCGTAGGTGAATGTTGCTCCTGAGGTGGCTATGCTTCCGTTTGCACCTACTTCTTGTCTAACACGGGCCGCTAGATGGATAGGATTTACGGAGTATTTTTCCGCGGCATTCATAAACCAAGTGGCATAGCCGTTATATTTTTCTTTATATGTAAGTCCGTCTTCTAGGAGGGTGCTTGCAGTCATGAACGTGTTGCCTAGAATTTGTTCTACGCTGTTTTTATTGTGTACGTTTGCATTGTACTCTAGGCTTTCAAACATAAAGATGTTTTCTTCGTTTAAGAAGTTTCTAGGATCTAGGTAATATTTTACTGTGTCTTGGGATGCATAGTACCACCTCCTGCCTTCTTGGGGATGGTAATAAAATTCATCTTTTTTATAGTTATATGAGGTAGTTGATATCGAACGATAGCCTACATCAAATGTATAGTATATAAGGCTTTTATCATTTCTACTAAATTCATATGAAGATTTTTCAAAGTCTTGGTTGGTATTTATTGGTACGAATACCCATGTAGGATATTTTTCGTGTAGACTAGTTAGGGCACTTCTGTAGCTTTCTGGGAATGTTAAAGGGTCAAATTCGGTAGTTACATCTGGCATAATTTTAACATACTCACTACAAATATATCCTGTAATTGTTTTATTTTCTTCATTACTATAGGATATTTTAAACCAGTTTTCACTACATCCTTCTTTATCTCCCTCACTAGAATCAGTTGTTGTGCTTAGTATTTCTATTATTTTGGGAGAATATAATTTATCTAAAATAATACCATTATTAATACTTGCTTTATCTCTTACTCTAACTGATACGCCAGTTACTCTTCCTAGTTGTTTAGAAGAAGCTTTTACTATGCATGGCATAAGAAAAGTTAAAAGAATAATTACTAATAGGAAGTTCTTTTTCATTAAATACCACACTCCTATTATAATTATAACAAAACATACGATATTTAGCTATATATATTTAAAAATTTACAAATTTTTACATAATCTATAGAGATAATTTTGATTAATTTGTATCATCTATTTTTCTTACTACTCCTATTTCTTCATTGATGCTATAGAATAATTTTAATTTTACTTCTTTGTTATCATAGTAGCTATCTAGGATGTGATATTTAATTATATATTCATCTTCTTTTAATGTTTCTTCTATTTTTTTACTTGCAAATTCTATCGCTTTATTTAGAGCTATTTCTTTTGTATAGAAGTTATCTATAATAATCATTTCGTATTGACGTTCTTTGTTAAAGGAAAATAGTTTATGAATATCTGAAAATATTATTGTGTCTTCTTTTTTGAAGGTGTCATATTTATTAAAGTCAAAAAGAGATATTCTTTTGTTTAGAAATTTGAATAAGTAGACATCTTTGGTCTTTCCAGTATATGTTTCTTCTCTATATATGTATGGATAGTTTACTTCTACTGTGTACCATACTTCTGCGTATACCTTGCCTTTCGCGGTAGTTTTTACTACTTCGTTATTAGGTTTGGCGATTCCCCCTTTGATGATGATGGTGTCTTTTGTAACATAATCGTTAGTATTTTTTACTATTTCTCCAGAGCTGGCGATTACTTTTGTGATTACACCATTTTTACTTGCCACGATGTCTTGATATTGAGTGTCTTTCTCTATTTGATTTAGTTTTCTTTCTTCTACTCTAACTATGTATTTAGTTCCACTTCTTTTTATTTCTATCCATTCTATTTTGTCTTTATTGTCTTTTAAGATGTTTTCTTCTGCAGATTCTAGGTAGTTGTATGTTTTTCTATAGATATATTTGTCTATTCCTTGGCGTCTTAGTTCTTTATATACTAGATTTCTTATTTCACTGTTGGAATGAATTACTTCAATATCAAAAATAATGTTAGATAAATAGTATAGTCCTATTACAGCGATGATTAGTGTAAGTATAAATATGTAGTATTTTTTTATGTTATCTTTTATTTTTAAGTAGCCATGTTTTTTAATGATGCCTATTTCATATATGGATTTGTGTTTTTTTATGTTTGTGTATGTTCTATAGTCTATTTTGATTATACATTCTTTTAGATTTATTACTTTTAAGTCATATATATTTTCTTTCATTTTGATTATTTTATCTATAAAACGGTATATATTTCTACCGGTTACTTTGATAGTAATGGTTTTATTTAGTTTTTTTAGAAATTTATTCTCCATAGTTTTCACCTAAGATTATATTATTAATACTGCCAGTTATTTTGATTTCATCATCTTGTAAAGCATTTATAACTAGATTAGTTCCTATTATGATGGTTCTTCCTTGTTTATGGGTGATGATGATTTTAGTACTACTAAATTCTTTAATATCTAGGTAATTACTGATGTGGATGGTGTTATTTATAACTATTATTTTGTATACTTTATCATTAATATAGTTATCTAATTTAGTAAATAATCTCATAGTATCACCTATTTAATCTTATTACATAAAAATAGTATTATGAAGAATAGTGATTTTATGTAATAAGAAAAAAAGCATTTTAGGAACATATTTGGTTCTCTATAAATGCTAGTTCTTTAGAAGTATTATCATAATATATTTTACCTTTTATAATAGTGGTTTCATCTTTTGGGTGTTTTAGTTCTTTTCTAGTAGTATAGCCTTCTTCTAATAGGGTGTCTGTGGTTATGCATAGGGTGTTTATGTTTATTTTTTTATCAGAAGCATATAGTTCTGCGTATGATATTATTAATTCTACTTTGGCCTTATATTGTTTTTCTTTGTTTCTTTCTAGTGAAGAGGTAATTGAGGGGATTGCAATTAGTGTAATTGTTATTAGTATTACTAGTACTGCGAGTAGTTCTATTAGAGTAAATCCTTTTTTGTTCAGTTTCATAAATAACACTCTTTCTATAATAATTTTTGTATATGGTTAGTATTATTTTATGGGCTATAACCATACAGAATTGCTTATATTTAGTATTTCTTGTTCTTCATATTTGTTTGTAAATAGTAATATTTTTTTGATGGTGTTTGCGATGCTTCTTTGATTATCTACTGAGACGTCATCTTCGTTTAATACTTTGGTTAGACCTTTTTTATATTTGTTTTCTCTTACATATAGGTATAGTGCCCTATCCATGGCGCTTATTATTTTTAATTGTTTTTGGTTGGTTCCATCAGCGGAAAAGACTAGTTCTCTATACCAGTTAATTAGGTCTCTTGAGAGAATGTCTCCTTCTTTATATTCATAATTTACTATTCTATCATAATAAGGACAACTGTTAAGTATTCTTTGTACGTGTTCTATGTCGATGGTTTGTGTTTTTAATACATACATAACTTGCTCACCTCATATTCTTCCTATCATTATTTTGATTATAGCACACATTTTTTGTTGAGACAATATTTTTTTGTAAAGTTTTTAGGTAAATTTGTTATTTGGAATATAAAGGAAGAAACTAATTTCTAAGTAAGTTAATTTTTTTTCTTCTTCCATTACTCCCTATATATATATGCCCTCCATTCTTCTTCATTGCTACTAAATTCTTTTTGAAGTCTTAGAATTTCCATAATATAATCATTATCTGTCCATCCTTTTTTTTATTTTCATAAATCCACCCCCTTTCTTAAAAAAACTATAATAAATATTTTCTATTTAGGCAAGTGTGCTAAAACTAAACTTTAGTATGTGTTTTTTATCCTAAAACTGCAAAAAAATACTAAAGTTTATACTTTGGTAGTGTTTTTATATACTAAAATTAGCAAAAAAAGAGTAATTCTTTTTGTAAAATTACTGTAAATTTTTTAAAATTTCTTCTAAATTAAGAAAAAAAATAGCATTTTTGTGCTATTTTATAAGTCTTGTCTATTTCTTAAGAATGGCGGAATATCAAATTCAGAATCGCCATCGTCGTCATCATCATCATCACTATCTTTTAATAAATCTTCTCTATCAGTTGTGTTGAAGCTATGGTATAGTGGTTCAGTTTTTTTCTCAAATCCTGTTGCGATAACGGTTACGATTACTTCATCGTTTAAGTTTTCGTTGATAACTGCACCAAAGATAGTATTTATATCAGTATTAGCGGCACTTCTTATTACTTCGGCAGCTTCTTCTACTTCGTATAGGGTTAAATTAGAGCCACCGGTAACGTTGATGATTGCATCAGTAGCACCATTTATAGAAGTTTCTAGTAAGGCAGAAGATACTGCTTGTTTAGCCGCTTCTACAGCCCTGTTTTCTCCAGCACCTACACCAATACCTATTAGGGCATTACCTCTATCTTTCATAACAGCTTTAACGTCAGCAAAGTCAAGGTTGACAAGACCTGCTACAGCGATTAGGTCAGATATTGATTGAACACCTCTATGTAATACGTTGTCTACTTCTCTAAATGCTTCTAACATTGGTGTTGTTTTATCAATTAATTCTCTTAATCTATCATTTGGAATAACTATTAGGGTATCTACGTGTTTTTTTAGTTCGTCTAATCCCATAACGGCTTGTTCCATTCTCTTTTTGCCTTCAAAGCTGAATGGTTTTGTTACTATACCTACAGTTAGGGCACCAAGTTCTTGGGCTACTTCTGCGACTATAGGAGCGGCACCAGTTCCTGTTCCTCCTCCCATACCACAAGTGACAAACACCATGTCGGCTCCTTTTAGTGATTCTTCTATTTCTTTTTTGCTTTCTAGGGCTGCTTCTCTTCCTATTTCTGGGTTAGCCCCTGCACCAAGACCATCAGTAAGTTCTGCTCCAATTTGTAATTTTACTGGTGCTAGTGAATTATTTAGCACTTGCAAATCAGTATTGGCAACTATAAATTCAACCCCTTTAAGACCTGATTCAATCATTCTATTAACGGCATTGCAGCCTCCGCCACCTATTCCTATTACTTTAATTTTAGCTAATTGATCCATTTCAAGTCCAAACATATTAATCCTCCTTACTATTACTTAAAAAGCTTCCAAAGATTTTAGTAATAATTTTATCGTTTTTCTTTTTACTATTTTTAGGTGTAATAAGTAAATTTTCATCAATATCATCTATCATTGTATATTCTTTACCTCTTACTAGCATTTTATCATTAAAATATTTTATCATACCTAAAGCCGTTGTATATTTATTATCTCTAATGCCTAAGGTATCTACAGAATATATTATAACATCTTTTCCAAAAATTTCAAAGCATAAATTCTTAAAATGTTTAATTTCTGTAAGTCCTCCAGTTAAAACTATGTAGTTGATGTTTTGTTTTGTTAGTAATAATATTTGTTCTTTAGATAATTCTAGTATTTGTGTTAGTCTTGCCATAACCACTTCTGATACTTCTAGTTGGTTTAATTTAATAGGTTCTTTTACAACATTATTCATTTCGTATACATCATTTAGGCTTAGAAATCTTTTGTGGGCAGAAGCAAATTTTTCTTTTAGGACTCTTGCACTGAAGATATCTATATTGAAGGCTTTTGCTAAGTCTCTTTCAATATTTCTTCCACCTATTTGGATTATTTCACTGTTCATTAGTTTTCCTCTGTTAATAATGGATACGGTTGTTGTTTCATGGCCTAGATTAATTATAGCACCTACTTTTTTATCTAAGGTATCATTTCTTACTTCGTAATAGTCTCCTAGACCACTGAAGGTAATGTCTGATACTTCTAATCCTGAGGCTTCAGTTACACTAACTACTGAATAGATATTCTTTTTAGGTGTAGTTATGATTATGGCTTTTAAATCTAATTTATCCGCTTTTTTACCCACTGGATAACTTACTTTAAGAGAATCATCTAAGATGAATGTAAGTGGTAATACAGTTACTAATTCATACTCATTGGGTATCTTACTGTATACACTTTTTTTTATTATATCATTTATATGTTTAGTAGCTATAATTTTATCTTCTTCATCTATATTAATAGAGCTTTCTGTATATATAAATTTAGCATTATATGAAGGAACATTAACAATAGCTCTTTTTATTTCAATACCTAAGTTTTCGTTTATTTCTTTTAAACCATCTTTTAGTGTATTAATAACTAGATTAGCATCTACGATTAAGCCTTTTCTTATTCCTTTGCTTTTAATAGTATGAGCCGCTAGAACATTAAATTTATTATTATATAATTCACTTACTACAAATTTAATAGTGTCACTACCAATATCCACCGCGGTATATATTTTCTTCATAGACATCTCTCCTACTAACTTAAAATAATTATACAATAAAATAATAAAAAATGCTATATATTTTTATTATTATATAGCAAAATATTATAATTAATGTTTTTTTAGACTATATAGTTTTTTTACTTCTTTTATTTGTAGCTTACGATACTCTCCTGGTTTTAGGCCTTCTAAGTTTAGAAAGGCGTAGCGTTCTCTTTTTAGTTTTACTACATCATAAGATAAGGCATTAAACATCTTTTTAACTTGATGGTTTTTACCTTCATGGATAACTATTTCTACTATAGATGTATTACTTTTTTTGTCATATTTTCTAACTTTGGCAAATGTTGCTCTAGCTAGATAATTATCTATTAAGACGCCACGTTTTAGGCAGTTTATATCTTCTTTTTTTACTAATCCTTTTACTTTAGCAACATATACTTTATCTACATTAGATGATGGATGCATTAGTATATTAGCTAAAGTGCCATCGTTAGTTAGAAGTAGTAATCCTGTAGTATCATAATCTAGTCTTCCTACTGGATATATTCTAGTATTAGTATTTATTAAATCTACTACTGTTTTTCTTCCTACTTCATCTTTAGTAGAAGTAATTACTTCTCTTGGCTTATATAATAGATAATATTCATATTTAATGTTTTTATCTATATCTATATCATCTATGCTAATAGTATCACTAGTACTTACTTTAGTACCTAATTCAGTAACAACTTCTCCATTTACTTTGACTCTTTTTTCTAGTATTAGTTTTTCTGCTTCTCTTCTGGAAGCATATCCATAGTTAGAAATTACCTTTTGTATTCTTTCCATAGCTAGTCACCTCATATATCAATTATATATTATAATATTAAAAAAGAAAAGTACAAATAGTTATTTTTATGTAATTTGCTCTATACATAATTATTATATTATAAATACTTTCCTCTTGTGGAATATATATAAGTGGTATTAAGGTAGATATTATTTATTAAATTACTTGGTTGTCAAGACGGTGTGCGATGTACCAAAGGAATTGTTACCACCACCGGCATCTCCCATGAAGTAAAATCCGCCTCCTCCGCGAAGGAACCATGGAGTAGAGCTACTGATAAATGAAGCAATATTGCTATACCATCCTCTTGTTTCTCCTGTAGCATCTCCTAGGATTCTCCTTGTATAATCACTAGCAGATGTTCCAAATGTATATGCATCTACATATTTACTTCCTAAAGGTAGTGTACTCGTTGTAAATCCAGAATTTGAATAAGTAAGGCCAGTTCCATCGCTAGTTTTTATTACTCCCATCGTGTATTTTTTACCAAAGCCACCTTTCATGTCGTATACTCCTGTAACATTGCCAGTGGTTGATGACATTATTCCTGCTGTACTTGTATAACTTGTACATGTGGTAGTTTGACTTGTTAAATCCGTTTCACTTACTGGGCCACAGCCTGCCTTTCCCAAGCGATGTGCATTTTGAGCTATTTCAGTAAGACCTAGTCCATATTTACTTTGTTTTAAGTATGTAACTGCTCCCCACTCAGTATTTTTCATCATGTGAGAGTCTGTCCCACTTGTTCCATTTGATGTTAAATAAGTATCTGTGTTAAAACTTTGTGATGCACTAAATAGTGCTGATATTGTTTGACTTCTTATGCTGGTTGCAGCTGGTTTTATAGTTGGTGCACTTGCAGTACCTGTAGTTGTAAATTTACCTACCCAGATACCTGATAATTCATCAGTACCAAAAGTAAACGCAGGATGTGTAAGCCAATCACCATTCGTGCTTCCAGTAGATTTTGTAGTATCTTTGCTTTCAAATAATACTTGTATTTCTATTGGGTCTATGCTTTCTGAATTTACGTTAAATAATCTATATTTATATCTTGGTATCCATACATAGTATGCTAAGATGTCACTTTCTAGCACTTCACTACCTACTGCTTTAGTAGTGTCAGACATGTAACTATCTCTTGTTCCACTACTTACCATCACGGCATTAGCCCACTCTTTATTACTATAATTATACCAATCGTTATTTTTGTTAGTGGAGTCCGCTTTTACCCAAGTAGTACCATTCCACTTAATTGGTATCATTCCTTCTGCTAGGGCTGGAGCGTTTGGTTCTTCTCCTTCTTCTGTATATACTGCTTCTCCATCAGTAGTTATTTTGCCATGAAAGTGAGTTCCTATTACTGAGTTAGGAGTTGTTGTATCTAGCCATAATCTTAAATTATATGTTCTTGTTTCTCCTGCTGCGATGATTTGTTTTTTGGCAATTATACTGTTTGTTAAGCTAGATAATAATACTGGTGTACCATTATCTCCTAGCATTACTTTAATATAATTAGATGGTACTTGGTTGTTAGCACAGCCATGGGTATTTACATATGTAGTGTCAGTTACTAGTTTTAAGTCGAATTGATAGTCTATATTACCAGTATTTTTGATTGTAAAGGTATATGGGGTTGTTTTTTTACCGTCTGTATCACTTAATGGTAGTTTGCCAATATCTAGGGAACCTGTATCATTATATGTTATTTGTAATATACCTGTTGTGTATTCATTATTTTTTAGAGCTTGTTCTGTTTTTGCAAACATAGCATAAGAGCTACCTAGAAAGATTAATAATACTGATACAATAGATATGCTTAATATTAGTATTGTTTTTTTCTTCATATATGTCATCCTCTCTACTTATCTACTATATAAATTTTAGCATATTTTTTAAAAATAGACAACTATTTAAGAAAAAAATAGTAACTTTTTCATTACTATTTTGTATACTCAAATTCATAGTTTAGGATACGTATTATGTCTCCTTCTTTAACTCCTAGTTGTTCTAAGCTATCATCTATACCCATTTTTCTTAATTTGTTAGCAAATCTTACGTATGATTCTTCACTATTGAAGTTAGACATTTTAAGTAGTTTTTCTACTTCGCTTCCTCTTATTACGAAGACGCCATTTTCTTTGTTTATGGTGTATGGACGGGTTTCTTTAAATTTATATAGAACATGAGTTTCGTATTTATCATTTTCAAATAGAGTGCTTTCTTCTATGTTACTTACCATGTTAGAAAGATATTCTATCACTTCTTCCAAGCCTTTGTTAGAAGCGGCTTCTACACTAAATATTTTTATATCTTTGATTTTAGTTTTTAGTATTTCTAGGTTTTCTTTAGCATTAGGTAGGTCCATTTTGTTACATATAATTATTCTAGGCTTTTCTATTAGTTTGGGATTAAATTCTTTAAGTTCGTTGTTAATAGTTAGGTAGTCTTGGTATGGATCTCTTCCTTCACTGCCTGAGATATCTATTACGTGAGCTATTACTTTAGTTCTTTCTATGTGTTTTAAAAATTGGTGTCCTAGGCCACTTCCGGATGAGGCTCCTTCTATTAATCCTGGTAAGTCCGCTAGAATAAAGGTTTTTTTGTTCTTGGTTGTTACTACTCCTAAGTTTGGTGATAATGTTGTGAAGTGGTAAGAAGCTATTTTAGGGTTTGCTCCACTTACCATTGATAAGATGGTAGATTTACCTACGCTAGGCATTCCTACTAATCCTACATCCGCAAGCATTCTTAGGGTAGCATTTATTCTTCTTTCTTCTCCCGGTTCTCCTCTTTCACATACTGATGGGCAAGGATTGGTTTTCGTGGCAAGTGATACATTGCCTCTTCCTCCCCTTCCACCGTAGGCTACTACTACACTATCTTTATCATGAGATAAATCGGCGATGATTAAATTAGTATCTATATCTTTTATTGTAGTACCTACTGGTACTTTAATGGTTATATCTGGAGCACTTTTACCATCTTTATTTTTCCCTTCTCCATTTTCACCTGATTTACCTTTTATATGTTTTTGGTATCTTAAGTCTATTAATGTTTTAAGGCCAGAGTCTGCTAGAAAGATGACGTTTCCTCCTTTTCCCCCACTACCTCCATATGGTCCTCCCATAGGTATATATTTTTCACGTCTAAAGGCCATGCAGCCATCTCCACCACTACCTGCAGTAACAGTAATATTTACTTCATCTACAAACATGTTAATCCCTCGTTTCTTTAAAGATTATATCATAAAAAGGCGAAAAAAAAAAGTATATTACTTCTTTGAAGCAAACATAACTGTTCCTATTAATATAATCATAACAATAATAAGCCCTAATATAATTAAACTAAAATTACCTGAGGCAACTTTTCCATCGTTTATTACCGCGGAGGTATCTATAAAATTACTTATGTCTACTGATACGTTTTTACTACTTTCTTGAGCAGATATTGCCAAGGTAGTGCTTGGTATACAAAGACATGTTATAAAAAATAAAAATTTCTTTTTTATTTGTTTCACACTATCACTCCTTATTGACAAAGATGTCAATTAATTAATAACAATGTCTCTACCATTAGAAAGATACTAGGAATTAAATTATATATAATTCGGTATACTATTGGTACAAAAACATTATTTGTTTTATAATAACTGTAAGATAATCCCATATAAAATGCAGTGCATGGAATTATATATACTAATGTTAGCACATTAGTAATAGAAAATGCATACGCGAAGAATGCATTAGAAAACGCACTGATAAACGTAAATAGCCATTTGTTATCTATTATGTCTTTAAATGTTTTTTTGAATACTAACTCTTCTATTATTGGATAATATAAAGTGGTCGACAAAACAAGTAATATAGTATTATCTTTAAAGACATTTTCTAAATTACTTAAGTTATCATTAGAAATATTTGAGAATTTAAAAATGCACGCAATAAGAATATTAATTATAAAGTATGCTCCTAGTCCAAATAAAAAGTATTTCAGCCCTTTACTCATATATGTTTTAATGTTTTTAATAAATTTTTTAAAATCTTTTTTCAAGTCATCTATGTATACAGAGGCAATTAAAAATAAGCACAAAAAATTTAACAAAAACATTAAAAGTAGTTTAATATTTCCTTCTATTTTAAACATTGAAATTATATTATTAGTAAATATAGGCCATATAAAATATAGAAGTATTATTCCTATACTTATACATATTGTTTTTATTTTATTACTAGAATTATTCATAAACACTCCTCCTAGTGATAATTTTATTATATCAAATAACTCCAAAAAGGCAACATGTAGTAATGCTTTTTACATTATATTTACATATACAATCTTTATTACATGAAATGAAACCAAGCTAAGTTGGTTTCACCATTTAAGTATTTAAATTACATCCACCAGAAAAACCATCTCCACATAGGTCTTCCCTCCTTTCAATACTTTAGTTTCATATTAATTATAGCACAATAGTGCTTATTAATCAATAAATATTGTATATTTTGTACGCTTTTTTGTAAACTAAGTTAGATAATATTATCGTACTGAAGCTTTATATTACAAGACTTTATATTATCATTTATATGTTTAATTAAGTTAGTATAATCAATGTAAAATTCGATTTTTTCATTACTTTCTTTATAGTTTATGATAATATAATCAGGACTATTACTATTACTAGTAATAATATCACTAACTTTTACTTTGTAAGAATTTTCTTTTATATTATTAGATGTTTTAGTATATTCTAGTGTTCCTTTGTTAATATAATTATATATATTATTTATATTTAGGTATTTATAGTCTATTACAGGATATACGTTTTGTTCATCTATTAGAATATATGTATCATTTTCTTTAGTATAATATTTACCATCTTTATACAAATAGTTAGCCTCTATATTATTAACTGTTAATATTCCCTCGTCCTCTTTTTTTATAACACTACCTTTATAGTTTAAGGTGTATTTATTATCTTCCGTGTCTAAATCGATTATAAATGTATAGTTATAATCTTTAAACTTAAATGTTTCTTGGTTAGTAGGGATGCTTTCTTTGCTTGTTTTTGATGGTAAAGTTGTGGGTAATTTGTTAGTTTTATTTACTAGTATCATTAAGATTATTATAGCTAGTAGCCCTACTAATAGTTTTATAATATTAGAATTTTTTTTATCTTTAGTTTTATCTTTGGTTATATTTGATGGTTGTAGGTGTTCTTTGATATTTTTATCTTCTTCTTGTTTCTTATTTTTATAGTAATCAAACCAGAAGTTGTTACTCATTTTTATCACCTAAAATTGTTCCTATTAAGGTGTTTTTATCTTTGATACCATTTAGGTATGATTTGGTAGTACATCTATTTTTCCCTTCTAGTTTGATGTCTGTGATAAGTAAGGATTTTTCTTCTGTTTTAACGATAAAGCCTTCTTTGGTTATTTCTTTTATTTCACCACATAAGCCATCGTAATCTTTGTCTATTACTATAGTATTATATATTTTTAGTATTTTACCATTTAGGTATGTATATGCTCCTGGATTTGAAGACAAACCTCTTATTAGATTATGAATGTTAATGGCTTTGTTTTTAAAGTTTATTAGTTCTTCTTCTTTAGTGATGTTATATGCATAGGTAGCTTCTTCATCGTTTTGTTTTTCTCTCTCGTTTGTTCTATTTATTATGCTTGGTAAGGTTTCTTCTAGTAAAGATGCACCTAGATGGCTTAATTTTTCAAATAGAGTGTCACTGGTATCTTCTTCTTCTATGTTTAGTTTTGCGCTTGATATTATGTCTCCTGTATCCATTTTGGCATCCATGTACATGATAGTAATACCTGTTGTTTTATCTCCATTTATAAGAGCTCTTTGGATGGGAGCACCTCCTCTATATTTAGGAAGTAAGGATGCATGTACATTGATAGAACCATATTTAGGTAGGTCTAGTACTTCTTTAGGGATAAATTGACCATATGCACAGGTTATTATTAAATCTGGTTTTGTATCTATAATTGTTTGGTAGTCTTCTTTTATTTTATCTGGTTGGAATACTTTGATATTGTGTTTTTCTGCGAGTGCTTTAGTATTAGTAGGAATAAGAGTACCTTTTCTTGTTTTTTCTTTATCTTTTTGAGATACTACTAGTACTATGTTGTAGTTATTTTCGATAAGTGAAGATAGAACTACTTCGGAAAATTCTTTTGTCCCCATAAAAACTATTCTTATATCTTTCATATGTAAATCACCTACTAATATAATAGCATAAATTTTGATAAAAAAAAATAGTAACTTTAATTATTCAGTTACTTTTTCTTTTTTGGATACTTTTTGTTCTCCTTTATAAAATCCACATTCACTGCACGCTCTATGTGGTCTAATCATCGCACCACAGTTGGTACATTTAACTAGCCCATTAGCACTGATTTTATAATGAGTTCTTCTCATATCTCTTCTAGTTTTACTAACTTTTCTAAAAGGTACTGCCATAAAATCATTCCTCCTTCTTATTTAGTAATGTTTTAAGCTCTTCTAATCCTAAATTATTACCCATTTTATACTCATCTTCGGTTATTAGTCTCCAACCTTCACCAGCGGACTTAATGTCTTTGTGGTTATTACCTCTAACTTTAGATGGCACTTCCAATACAATATTTTGCCACAAAAATGAAATTAAATCAATATTATTCTCTAAAATTGTTAAATTATTTTCATTTATAGTGTCATTTTGACCAAAAATTTCGTCTATTTCAACTTTTATTGGTACTTCTACTTCTTCTAGTGTTATATCATCAGGTAGGTACATTTTTCCTTCTAATGTTCCTTTTATATTATAGTATTCGTCTTTTTTAGTTATATTTCCTGTAAATAATACACTTTCTAGTCTGATTATTCCTACTTTATCTAAATCTTCTTTAGGAATGTCAATATTATATGTTATTTTTAAAATATCTTTTGTATTATTTGCTAAAGATGATATATCAAACATATTACTTCTTCCTTTCTTTTTTAATTATAACAGTAGATGTATTTTTTAAGTTAATATTTTTAATTACATCGTGTAATTCTTCCATATTTAAGCTTTCTATTATAGGTATTATATTTTCTTCTATTTTGTTATCAAATAAGATGTTATCTACTATTATATCATTAATAATTACTATGTTTTCATAACCAAATAATTCATTACTGATTAGGACTTTCTTTTTTCTATTAAAGTCTTCTTCATTAATTTGAATGTTATTTAGTATATTAATTATTCTTTCTTTTAATTCTTCCACTTTTGATGTTTCATTTATTAGGGATATTATTACATGAGAAGATGTATTTAGTATATCTAGTTGCATATCATGTGTAATTAGATTATCTAATTTGGCATTGTAATTAAATTCTGATGTTTCATCAAATAGGATATCAAATATAATGTGTAAATATAGAATTAATTTTCTTTTAGGGATATTTTTCATTAGAGGTAGTTTGATGGTATAAGCAAATTTTGGTGTATATGTATTAAATGGAACTATTTCTTCTTTAATGTATACTTCATCTTTTTCTTCTATTTTTTTAAATTCTATTTTATCTTCTTTAGGGAAGGTTTTGTTTTGTTGGTTTATTTTTATTTTGTTTATTAAGTCTTCACAGTCAAATGAGCCTGTTACTACTAAGAACATGTTACTAGGGTTATAGAATGTGTTATAGCAGTCATATAGTAATTGTTCGTTTATGTTATCTATGTCATTTGGTGTTCCTGCGATAGATAGACGAATGGGGTCTTTTTGGAAGACGTTATATCTTATTTTATCATATAGAATATTCCAAGGGTTATCATTACACATGTTTATTTCTTGTTTAATGATGCCTCTTTCTATTTCGACGTTTTCTTTGGTGAAGTATGGTGTTTGAACAAAGTCTAGGAGGTATATTATTTTATCACTTATATCATCTACTCCAGATATTTCATAGGTGGTTGATTTTAGAGATGTGTGAGCGTTATATGTAATACCACTTTCTTCAAAGATACTGCCGACATCTTCACCAGATGGTTGAGCAAATATTTTGTGTTCTAGGAAATGGGCTATACCATCCGGCATGGTGGTCATTT
Organism: uncultured Bacilli bacterium; assembly: GCA_934096265.1. Classification (GTDB taxonomy): domain Bacteria; phylum Bacillota_I; class Bacilli_A; order RF39; family UBA660; genus JAEDMO01. The sequence goes on from CAKOLI010000008.1 coordinate 26,164, forward strand.
TTTTATTATATGGTTTGAAGTATTTGTGTATTGAGCCATATTTAGCCGTTAGGGTGGCATAGACGTTACTTCCATGGTTAGTTTTGCAAAAGTATACATCTAGTCCGTTATTTAGTTTTTCATATAGAATATCTTGATTTATTCTATTTATGGTTAACTTCTTCATTTTGCCCCCTTTCTAAGAAGAATATAGTATCTAATTTTATTTTAGATGCTAGAGTGACTACTTCTTCTTTGGTTACTTTGCTAAATTTTTCAATTCTTGTTTTAGCATCATCACTTTTTAAAATAGACATAGCATAGTACTGACTGATGATATTCGCGGGGGTTTCGTTAGATAATTTAACTGAGGTGGTAACTAATTTGATTGCATTTTTTAACGCAGTATCTGTGAATGCACCATTTTCCATATCTTTTATGCATTTTTTAATTAATTTAAGTCCATAGTCGACGTTTTGCTTTTCAATACCTGTATATACTATTAGTATGTTATCGTAGCCTTGTGGCATGGAATTGATATAGTATGTTAGAGAATTCTTTTCTCTTACTTCATTAAAAAGTAGTGAGGCTCCACTTCCTCCTAGTATTTCATTATAGATATGTAATACATATTTTCTTTCATAATCAGTCATATTATTTATTATGTAGCCTATTGCTATTTTAGTTTGGGATACAGCTTCATATTCTACCACTTTTTTAACTCTTTTTCTTGGTGTTAGTTCTTCTAATAAGAGAGAATTTTTTTCTTTTTTGAAGGTATTTACTTTGAAGGATTTTTTAAAGTATTCTACAATTTCTTTACTATCTATATCCCCTACTACATAAATTTCTACTAAGTCGTTTTGTAACATATTTTTATAATATTCATATAAAGAAGTTTCTGTTATTTTATCTAAATCTTCATAGTTTCCATATAAGTCATATGAATATGGACCATCTCCCATATTTTTAAGTAGACCATGGATAGAGTATTTAGTTTTATTATCTTTTTTACTATCTATGCTCTTTTTAATTTTATTTTTACAGGCATTAAACGAAAAAGAATCAAATCCACTTAAGGAGATATTAGGGTTAAATAATATTTCCATAAGTAGATCTAAACTTTTCTTTTGCATATTTTTTTCTGTATATTTTTCATTTAAATAAGTCATATTAAAAGACATGGTGGTATAGTTTCCTACTCTTGTATTAGTAGAAGAGAGTTTTAGATCGTATAATTCTTCTGTCTTAATAACTAGATTTCTGTCTGTGTTATATTTTTTGGTAGATTCTAGGAGAACCATTTTTAATAAGTTTCTTATGGTTATTTCTTCTTTTTTAATAATGTTTCTAAATTTAACTTCTACTCTTACAGTTTTAAAGTTAGTGGTTGATATGATATTTAAATCATATGATCCTAACTTGTGTTTTTCGTATTTCACATAATCACCTCACAATTATTATTATTGTTTATTTTTATCTTCTTTATAACTAATTAAACTATTTAGCCCTAATATTATCATGTTGTTTAGGGAAGTTTCTCTTTCTTTTGGAGTTAGGGATAGTGTTTTATCATATAGTAAGTCTGATACAGTTAGGATTACTGCGGAAGACTTTTTTAAGTAGTTTGCATTTGCGAATAAAGCGGTGCTTTCCATTTCTACTCCAATGTAATTATCATCATTAATGTTGTTGTAAAAGCACTCTGTACATAGTATTTCACCTGTATGGGTGTTTATATTTAGTTTATCTTTTTCTTTTAATATTATGTCATTTAATTTTGAGTCTGGATAGGTAATTGTGCTTTCTTTGTTGGTTAGTTCTTTGGTGTAATTACTAGTACTATATGCACTGCTTACTACGACGACATCATTTAGTTTTATGTTTTTATCGTTACTACCCATGCTACCTACTCTGATTATGCATTCTACGTCATAGTATTTAAATAGCTCATAAGAGTATATTCCCATGCTAGGAATACCCATACCTGATGGAAATATAGTTATTTTATGATTTTTATATGTTCCTGTATAAGCATTCATTCCTCTTATGCTATTTACTTGTTTGTAATCTTCTAGGTAGTTTTTAGCAATGTACTCTGCTCTTTTTGGGTCTCCTGGCATTAAGACTAATGGAGATATCATATCTTTAGTACTTTCTATATGTGGTGTCATATTGGCCTCCTATTTTATAATTTCTAAACTATACTTACTTATATCACTATATTGTAACAAAGAAGGTAGTTCTATGTCAATAGTAGTTTGCATACTTACGGTATCTTCTTCCATTTCATATGGAATTTCTTTTTTACTTATTTCGTTGTTATTTTTATCGTATGCTTTAAATAATATAGTTGCTTTATTTATAGATGGTGTTAAGTTGGTAATATAGATATTTAATAAGATATTTTTATCTATAGTGTTATTAATTATATTTACTCTACTTATTCTAGTAGTAGTATTTTCTATATAATAATCATAGTCTCCTATATTAATCATAGTAGGTGTTGTTAGTATTCTGCTTGGTGTGTATGGTTTTATTTTTTTACTAATGTCTATATTATACGTATAGGTATTTTCATTAATGGTTAGGTTAATGCCATCTGTATGATAGTTATTGTTGTTAATTTTGTATACTGTTTCTTCATAATCAGATGGATTTTCTAGGTATGTGTTTGTTATGTTTAGTAGTGTACTTACTATTAGGGCCATGATGTTTTTATCACTACTACTACATTTTAATGTCATTATCTTATCTTTAATAGTAATATCAAAAATACGAGTGTAGTCTTCATATTTGTATGTTACAGATATTTCGTTATTACTTTTTTTAGTCATAGTGATGATTGTATTTTCTTGATTTAAATCTTTTATATAGTTATTTTCATTAAAGTTAGATACTATGTAGTCAGTAGTAATGTATACTTGAGGTTTTGGAGTATTATTTGGTTTGTTATCTTGATGGTTATTTCTTATAAATTTGGCATAGATAACTAGGCCCATAAAAATTATAATTATTATTAATAATATTACTAATAAGGTTATTATTCCTTTGTTATGTCCCATTTCATTCCTCATCTTTCTCTATTTTTACCAATACTTCTCTAGGCTTAGAGCCATTTTGGGGGCCTATTATGCCACGTTCTTCTAAGAGGTCTATAATTCTAGCAGCTCGGTTATAGCCTAATCGGTATTTTCTTTGAATTAATGATGCACTTATTTTACCAGTACTGATTGCGAATTCCACTACTTCGTTGTATAGAGGGTCATCGTATTCTTCGTTTGATTCATAATCATTATTTTGAGAAGTTATTTTGGCTTCTTGGGTAAGGGTATCATCATATTCGCCTTTTTGTTGTTTGATTACAAAGTCCACTAGTGCCTGTAGTTCTTCTTCCGAAACGAAGGCTCCTTGTATTCTAATTGGCATGTTTTCTCCCATAGGAAGAAATAGCATATCTCCTTTACCAAGAAGTTTTTCCGCGCCAACTTGGTCTAAGATAGTACGTGAGTCTATTCCATTACTAACCGCGAAGGCTATACGAGATGGAATGTTTGCTTTTACAACACCTGTTATGACATCAGTTGATGGTCTTTGCGTTGCAACAATTAGGTGGATACCAGCCGCTCTTGCCATTTGGGTAATACGCATGATAGAGTCTTCTACTTCTTTAGCAGCTACTAGCATAAGGTCAGCAAGTTCGTCGATTATAACTACTATGTAAGGCATTTTTTGGTAATCTTTATGGGTTTCGCAGTATTTGTTATACATTGCAATATTTTTATTGTGGGTATTTTCAAAGATATCATATCTTCTTTCCATTTCCGCTACAATGTTTCTAAGTGCAATAGATGCCTTTTTAGGATCGGTTACAACTGGGCATAGTAGATGTGGAATGCCATTATACATACCAAGTTCTACTTTCTTAGGGTCTACCATAACTAATTTTACTTGGTCAGGTCTTGCTCTCATTAGAATAGATGCAATGATACAGTTAATACATACTGATTTACCACTACCAGTAGTACCCGCTATCAATAAGTGCGGTGTTGAGTTAATTTCAGCGTATTTAACACGGGCCATAATATCTTTACCAAGTCCCACAGTTAAAAGAGTTTTTTCGTTTACTTCGGGTAATAGAGCCATAACTTCTTTAAATGATACTGGAGCATTTACTTTGTTTGGAATTTCTATACCGATAGTGCTTTTGCCTGGTATTGGTGCTTGTATTCTTATTTCTTTAGCGGCTAGAGCTAGAGCTATTTCTCTTTGAATAGATAGTAATCTAGATACTTTGGTACCCGCTTTGATTTCTAGTTCATATTGAGTTACGGTTGGTCCTATATTACATTTTACTATTTGAGCACTAATTTCAAAGTCGCTTAATACTTTAGATAATAGTTCAGTGTTTGCTTTTGCACTTTTGATATTTTCTGTATTACTTATATTTTTTACATCTTTAAGTAAGCTTATTGGTGGTAAAACATAATTAGCGTTATTTACAGTAGTACAGATATTATCTTTAGGGGGCTCTTTTGGTGCTTCTTTAGGTTTGTTTATTTCTTTTAATTCGTCAATAGAGGTTACTATTATTTTGTTATCATCTTCTCCTGATACAGAAATAATACTTTCTTCATCACTTTCTTCTTTATCTTTATTTTTATCTTTCTTTTTAAATAAGTTAACTATTTTGTTTTTTAAGTTTATTACTAAGTTATATAGTGATACGTTAAAGAATAGAATTATGCCTAGTAGAGTCATGGCAATGGTTACTACTTTAGTTCCTTCTACGCTAAAGAGGCTTACTGCTAGGTAAGAAAATAAAGCTCCTAGGATACCTCCTCCTGCATTACCTACAGCATCTATGTCTTTAAAGGCAATAAGCAAGTTATCTATTGTTTCTTTTATTATTTTAGAACCAGATAATTTATTAATTACTACGTAATCTATGTGTAGGTATATTAAAAGGGCTAAGATAAATATATATATACCTAACATTTTAGCGGATAGCATATCAGGAGATTGCCTTTTAGCTATTAAATATATGCCTATTACAAATAATAAGATTAGTAAAAAAGGATATATTGTTCCAACTAGAAAGATAGCAAAACTGCTTATTAATCTTCCTACAGGACCATATTTACATATTCCTATTATGGATAAGAGTATTAGTATAATACCATTTATTTCATTACTATATTCAAACTTTTTTGCATCTTTATCTTTCTTTTCTTTCTTCTTTGACATAATTAAGCACCTTCTTACCTCTATACTTAGTATTATAACATAATTTTTTAACTAATTAAATAAATGTATATAAATTTTAAGTAGTTTTTTACACATAAAAAGCTAGCTTGTGATATACTAACTAGCCATTTAATCATTAGCTATATTATCGAAATAGCCTTGTATATATACTACAGGAGTTCCTTTGTCACCAGAGCCACTTGTTAAATCACATAAGCTACCCACTAAATCTGTTATTCGTCTTGGAGTAGTCCCTTGTGTTTCTATTTTGCCTTTTAGGTTGTTATCTTTATTTCTCACTTCTTGTTTAACCGCGGATAAGAGAGATGAACCATGTAAATTACTAAATTTGTTATCTGATAGATATTTTAGTTTTAGTTCGTTAGGAGTTCCCTCTAGTCCTTTGGTGTAGAAAGGGCTTACTACAGGGTCTGCGAGCTCCCATATACCCCCTACAGGGTCTTTGAAGGCACCATCTCCATATACCATTACTTCTATATTTTTACCAGTTAATTTATACATTTTATCATGAATTTCTTTTATTAGAATATCTCCATTTTTAGGAAATAGTTTTAGTTTTTCTTCAGTAGCTCTATTTGAGCCTAAAAGACCATATTTATGGTTATAACCACTACCACAGATGGGCTCATTTAATATATCATCTAGTCCTAATATTATTTTTGCATCTTTTAATTTTTCTTTAGTATCAAATCTACTATGAATATCACTTGCTATAACTGTATCTGTATACTTTAAGATACTTCTTGCATCATTTGAGAAGATAAATTCTACAGTAGCATTTTCACTAGTAATTAAATCTCTATAAAAACTAACCATGTTTATACCTGTAAATGGATGTATATAATTACTAAAATATGTATTATAATCTTCTTCACTAATAAGTTCATTATTATGATTTAATTTATAATTATAGTAAGTGTCTTTATCCATAATGCCATTGCCTACTTCATCATAAGGATAACTAAGTTGTAGTGTTATGTGTTTGCTATAACGGGCAATTGCTTTTAATATTAGAGCAAATCTATTTCTGCTTAGTATAGGAAATACTACTCCTACGTTATCTTTAGGAATTTTTTTCTCTAAGCATTTTACTATATCATCTACTTTAGCATAATTTCCTTCTGATATGCCCACTACGGCTTCAGTTATGCCTATTATATCTTTATCTTTAATAGTAAAGCCTTCTTCTTTACTAGCAGATATTATACTATTTACTACAATGTCCGCTAGAGGGTCATGCTCTTTTATTATTCCTGTTCTTATTCCTCTTACTACTGTTCCTGTATATCTCATTATATCCCTACCTATCTATAAAGTAATTATATCATGTATGGTTAGTATAAACAAGATTAAAATATATATTGATGTAAAGAAAGTTAGTATTATTACATATTATATATGTAAATATATGTTTACTTTTTATAAGTTAATTTGTATAATACTAATTAGGAGGATTTGTATGTTTAAAAGTAAAAAGAAGGATGTATGTATAGATAGAAATGTGAGTGATATTAATAGATTATATGATATATCTTCTTTAGTAATAGGAAGGCTTCAGAGGGTGAATAATCTACACGGTAACGGAGGGCCTTCAATAGAGAGTACTAAGCAGAGGTATGTTTTTGAAGTAATTAATGATAAAGATGTGATTAAGTATAAAGAGATATTTACTGGATATGTTGCTTTTTCTATAAATAATACTATATTAGATGGATATGATACTAAATATTTTGGGTTTCCATATGTGTATGATATAGAAGATTTTAGTAATTATTTTGATAGAAAGGATAAGACAGTTTCTAAGTTAGATTTAATTTGGTTACTTAATGATATTAATTATATTGATGTTAAGAAGAAAGTAAAAGATTTATAGTAATAATAATTGTTTACTACAGATTTTTTACTTTTTTAAGTGTTTTAGTCTTCTATTTCTTGTAATTATTCTAATAACTTTTGTTGAGTACTAAAACTATATAAATATAATATTAAATAATATGAAATCATGATATAATGGTATAGAAAGAATATAACAAAATTAATTTATATTAGGTATGAAGGTTGTGAAATTATGATGAAAAGATATGCAATAATAACTGATATACATGGCAATATTGAGGGATTAAATGCAGTATTAGACGATATTAAAACAAAAGATGTTAATGATATTTTTTGTTTAGGAGATGTTATTGATATTGGGACTGACTCAAAGGAATGTGTTGATAAATTAATTGAATTAAATATTAAAACTGTTCTAGGAAATCATGAATTATATTTATTAAAAGGAACTGACATTGATCCAACTATTGTTGAAGAAGAAAAAGAACATTATAAATGGGTTAAAGAATCTCTAGCTGATAAAGAAATAAATTTTATTAAGTCTTGTCCGTTATATTATGAGATAGATATAGATTATGACAGGAAAATCTCTAATAAAAAAATAGTATTATGTCATTATTTAATAAATGATGAAAAACTTAATCAACCATTTGAAGAAAAACATTTAAAAAAGGATGTTAATCTTTGGATTAAATATAACGATCCTAACATAGCCTATGTTATAGGTCATTTACACAAGTCATTTAATATTAATGAAGTAGATGGTATTTTTGGAGATTACATTGAAGAGATTGGAAAATTAACTAATATCGAAATAGTTGATAGTGCTGGATGTTCTTATGATAAATATGTATCTTATATGATTTTAGAGATTGATAAAAGTATTAAGTTTGAGAGAATAAAAGTAGAATTTGATAGAGATACTTTTGTTAATAAATTAAATAAAACTGATTTCCCAAGTAAGAAAAATATTATGAAATATTTTTATGGAATAGGAATGTAAGGAAGTGACTGGTAATGGAAGAATTGTTAGAAATATATCGTAGAAATTTTCCAAGTAATATCAGAGATGAAGAAACTGTAAAAAAAATATTAAGTAATCCTGATAATTATGTAATCGAAAAAAGAGTTAATAATAATTTAATTGGAATTTCTATAATTAATAAAAATACTATTTTAATTTTATGTGTTGATAAAGAATATAGAAAAAAAGGTATTGGAACTGAGCTACTTAATCAATCAGAAAAATATATATTAGATCAAAACTATAATAAAGTGAATGTTGGTGCTGGATATGATTATTTAATGCCAGGTGTTCCAATTAACAAAGAAAATATTAGTTTTTTTGTAAGAAGATTTTATACTCATTCATGGAATGATGATGAATGTTTTGACATGGATATGGAATTAAAAGATACTATTTGTGATTATAATCTTGGCGATACTATTAATGGTATAACATATAGATTGGCAACTATTAACGATTTAGAAAAAATAAAAGAATGTACAGATGATGCACAGGAAAGTTTTACAGAATACTATATGAATACTCATTTATATAATCAAGAAAATAATCAAATTGTTTTAGTAGCAGAAGATAAAGACGAGATATGTGGGACTTTAATTATAAGTAAAGAAACAGAAGCATTAAACACTGGAAGTGTTGGTTGCACAACAACAAAGCATAATCATCGAGGCAGAGGAATTGCTACTACTATGGTGCAAATAGGAACAAAATATTTGAAAGATTTAGGATATAAATATGGTCATTTAGGTTATACATATACTGGATTAGATAAGATGTATGGTAAAGCTGGCTATAAAGTAACAACAAAATATTTTATGGCAGAAAAATCATTAGTAAAAATTAAAGATTCTGATTTTGGAAAATTTAAAAAAGAATAATTTAAATTGATATAAAGTTAATCTTTTTGTCATTTAATATTGCATCTATATATTCAATTGTATAATCCCTTATAAATTTTTTAGGTTCTAAAACCCATTTGAATTTTTTTGATAATCATAGAAAAATAAAATTTCATAATCTATATTATCTAATTTTTTAGTCTTTCTAAAATATCTATAAAGTATGGTAGAAATTTATCTTTTATTGTAGTCCCTTCAGTTGTAATAACAGAATCTAAATTTTTATAGTATTTATGTTCGTTAATTATTTTCTCTTCACCTGTAACACTTTCTAACAATTCCACAATTATTTTTACTATTTTATTATAATATTCTTTTAAATGTTTAGCCAATGCGAATGCTGAAATAAAATTTGTTAACATCCCAACATGTGGGTAGCAATTTACTTGTGCTGAAAGCTATAAATTAATTTCTTTTTTTTCCATCTTATTTTTGATAATTTCCGCTAAATCATCTATAATATAATTCATTCCAGCAAAATGATAATACACATTTTTCATAATTTAATCATCTCCTAAAAAAATTTAAATAGCTTTTTATCTATATTTATTATACCATGTGTTAGACTTTAGATATTTAAAAAAACTTACAACACCATAATAGGTTTGTAAGTTGATTTCAATTTGGAGGGCCTAGTCGGATTTGAACCAACGATGAGGGAGTTGCAGTCCCGTGCCTTACCACTTGGCTATAGACCCATAAGAGATGTATTTATTATATCAAACTTTTTCTAGCTTTTCAATACATTATATTGAAATATTTTAAAAATATGAAAAAAAGAAATAGACTTAGCTATTTCAATATATATATATACTTGTAATTACGGATATTAAAGTTTAGATATATGTTATCTGCTTCTTTTATATTGCTACTTACTTCTATATATATGTAATCATTTACTTCATCAGGAGTTTTATTAACTATATTAGAAGTATATTCTTTATCTTTTATTTTATAAGTAATAGTAAGATAGTCATTAATTAATTTATTTAAGGTTACATTGCTTGTATAGTCTACTTGCATTTTTATAATTATATTACTTTTATATAAGTTATTTGATATAATTGGATAAGTAGTATTATCCTTAGTATGAAAATATTTAGTATTAAATTCATAGTTGTTTATAGTTAGGTTAGTATTATTTATATGGATATTATCTATTTTCATTTCTTCTTTTAGAGACTTAGTTATTGTATATTTAGTTATATCTAAGTTAATAGGACTAAGTTTTACTTTTTTATATTTAGATTCTACTTTTTTATTTGTAATGATATAATAATCTTCATAGTATAAAAACATCTTTTTATTTACACTTTCTTTAGGAATTTGATACATAATTAGATAGTTTTTATTATCTTTAGTTATTATATTATTATCATAACATTTGCCTAAGTCACTTACTTTATTACATAGTTTATTACTTGGATAGTATTTTTTATCTTTTATTTTTAATCTAAAGTCATTTAGGTTTAATGTTTTTTTAGATGTATTATTATTTTTTACGTTTATGGATATTATTAAATACATATTATCACTAGTAGTAATATAAGAAGATTTAGCATCTACATTGGTATAATAACTGCTTGTAACTTCCATAGTATAGTTATTAGTCATGAATGTTTTGCCTTCTTTGTATGTTTTATTTACTATTAGGATGTTTATTATAAGTAAAGATGTTAGAATTAGGATAATGGATGTAAATATAATAACTATAGTGAATTTATGCTCTTGATAGAAGTATTTTAAATTACGTAGGATGTTTCTTGTTTTTCTTGCTATTTTATCTTTACTACTACTTATATCAAACTCAAATTCTTCGTTATCTTCTTGTTTTATTTCTAATTCTTTAATATCTTTTTGAAAGTTAAATTTCTTAATATCAAAGCCTAGGCCACGTATTAGCATTATTGCTAGTATTACATATTGGAAATATAGTGTAAAAGTTAGTAGGTCTCTCCATAGTCTTACTGTTTTAGAGTCCAGTAATTCAGTTTCTAATTCTTTTAGGACTGAGAATGAATTATAGAATATGATAAAGCAAGCTATATAGCCTATTATTATTACTAGGTATGTCGTTTTGGGTTTATTTTTATATCTTAGTAGATAATATATAACCGCGGAGCCTATTATTATTAAGATAATTAGAATAAACATTAGATTATTAAAATAATTATCCGCGAGAGCTCTTAAGATAGAGTTACTGCTTATATAATCATTAAAGTATTTTACTGCTTTACTAGTTTTTAGAACTAAGTATATCATCATAGAACTTATAATTAAGTGTATTAATTTAAATCTTTTTATCAAAAAGGCATATGGTTTTCTAAGTATCATTATATCCCTACTCTCTAGCACAATTATATCAAAAAAAAGAGAAAAATTAAATATTATTTTCTCTAAATGCTAAAATTTGGTTTTCTTGTAAATAAATATTGTTATTTTGATTTACTAAGTCCATTAGATTAGTATTAAGTAGTTTAATTACTTCCTTTAGGGTATCTCCTTGTTTTACTAGATAAAAGCTTACTCCTTTTTTAGGTACTAGTATCATTTGATTAGGATATATATAATCTGTTTCTTCTAGACCATTTAATAATGCTAGTAACTTAGCGTTGGTATTAAAGTTTTGGGCTATTTTATATAAGCTATCCCCTTTTTGAATTGTATAGTATTCATAGTTTAGATTTGTTTTATTAGGTAATATTATATTACTTCCTACGTTTGGTATGTAAGATGCATCAAAGCCATTGATTTGATAAATAAGAGCAGGATCAATGTTATACTTAGATGCAATAGTGGTAATAGTATCACCTGGCATTACCGTATATATCTCGTACATTTTTATTCACCTCTATGATAAGGTATGTATGTATAATAAAAAGGTGCCTATTTAGCACATCTATTTAATTGATATTTTCTTTTTTCTTTCATCATTAAATCAGTAACTTTCTTACCTATTTCTGGTAGAGCTTTTTTACTTATATTTGATAATGTGATAAATTCTTTTACTGTATCTATTTCAATGTCTCCCCATAGTAAATGTCCTTTTACTGTTAAATCATTAAACATATCTGGGGTAATTGCAGTGAAGAAATAACCACATAGTAATCTTTTAGTACCTAGCATTAATCTTTTGTTAGTAAGTACTATAGCATAAGTATTAACAAAATCAAACATTCCTTCATTCTTTTGAGCAACAAAGGCATATAATATTTTTTCATTTTCATTTAAATGTATATCTATAATTCTTGCATGTCTTTTAATTCTCCAAGCTACTGTTGATGGGTATTTTCTTTTAAATGCTTTTAGGTAAGGATAGGTTTCCCCTATTCTTCTACACATTTTCTTTTTCATCTATTTAAGCACTCCATTTTTTTCAAAGAATGATATAGCATCTTCTTTTTCAACATAACCACCTAGAGTATCTATTACTTTTCCGTTTTCAAAAATTACGGTTGTAGGTGTACTTCCTGTGAAGTGGTTATCTGTTGTCTTCTTTAGATTATTATATTCTACTTGAGTTAAATTAGCTACATTAATATAGATAATTTTAGTACCATGTTCACTTGCAATTTCTTCTAGTACTGGATTAAACTTTTGACACCAGCTACAAGTACTACTACCTATATATACAATACTTTTGCCTTCTTTAACATTAACTAAAGCTTGGTAATATTCATAACTCATATCATTTATTCCCGCTTTTTCTTCTGTATTTTCTAGTAGTGTTTTCCAACTTGATAATTGGTCTTCATTAACAGTATTTTTCTTGCTACCTAATAGTATTCCTCCTATTACGATTAAAGAAACTACTACAATTAAAATTATATCTTTCTTTTTCATATCATTTTCCTCCTAATCTATATATTACAATGAAATTATATTTTTTTCAACATTATTTTACATTTTTTTAGATAATTATACATCATAACTACTATAGTTAAGTTTTAATCTAGTGACTTACTAGATAATCTAAATTAAGTTAAATAACAAAAAAAGATAAGTTTCATCTATTACAACGATGCTTATCTTGATATTATTTATGTGGTATAATTAGCTAGTTGCTAGGACAGAGCGGAAGGAGCCATTGCTAACTGCTTCTCCAGGATGGGCGCTAAAGTGGAACACACCCACAATAGCCCCCCTGAGCGAAAAGCCTCCACGTGCGAAGAACGACTGAGAAGTATTAGAAAAGTAAGCATTATCTGAATACCACCCTCTTGTTTCTCCTGTGGCATCTCCTAGTATTCTTCTATTGTACGCATCTTGGTCATTACTAGTAGTTCCATATGTATACGCATCTACATATTTACTTCCTAGAGGTAAAATACTCGCTGTAAATTCAGACCAAGCGTAGTTAAAACCTGTTCCATCTTCCGTTTTTAATACTCCCATTACATATTCCCATGCTCCTCCAGCCATATCATATACTCCCGTAGCATTACCGGTAGTGGATGACATTACTCCTGCACTACTTGTATAACTTGTACAAGTTGTTGTTACATTTGTTAAATCTGTCTCACTTGCTGGACCACACCCTGCTATATACGTATTACCTGCGATACTTGTATTATATGCATTGTTTGCTATATCTGTTATACCTAATCCATATCTACTTTGTTTTAAATATGCTACTGCTCCCCATTCTGTATTCTTCATCATGTGCGCATCTACCCTACTTGCTCCATTTGAAGTTAAATAATTAATAGTGCCAAACTTTCGCGATGTTAAAAACTGATTTGACACTTTTTGCCTGACTAAAGACTTCCTGTTTGGTTTAATTCTAGGATTATCTAGCTCCTTATCACAATTAGCTACTGATGAGCTTGTATAACATGCATTATTTGTATCTACACTTGTTTCAAACTTACCTACCCAGATACCTGACAATTCATCCGTGCCAAAAGTAAACGCAGGATGGGTAAGCCATGCTCCATTTGTACTTCCTGCCGATTTAGTACTATCTTTACTTTCAAATTGAGTACATATTTCTATTGAGTCCATACTTTCAGAATTTACATTAAATAATTGATACTTATATCTCGGTATCCATACATAATAAGCTAATATATCATCCTCTAATACTTCACTACCTATAGGTTTAGTTATATCTGACATATAAATATCCCTTGTAGCACTACTTACCATCACGGCATTTGCCCATTCTTTATTACTATAATTATACCAATTATCAGTGCTTGTTTTTATCCATTTACTTCCATCCCATTTTATAGGTATCATTCCTTCTGCTAGAACTGGAGTGCTTGGAATTACGTCATCAGCATCACATGCAACACTAGGAATGCATGCATTTTCTTGTTGGTTTGCTTTAATAGTTAGTTTAAATAAAAAACTTTTTCCTCCCATAGATAATGGATTGTTATAGTTTTCTCCATCTATCCAAATATATAACTTATACGTAGATATATTACTTGTAATAGGTTGACTTGTTGCTATGGTTATTACTTGTCCTTGTGTCTTACCTTCAAAGTTACCACTTCCTACTAAGTTAGTACCATTATATAGTTTATATTTAAAACTTTTATGTTGTAACTCAATCGGCAATGTAGTTAATGTTAGAGTAAAATCACTACATACTGGTGTAGATATCTTACTATTTTGTTTAACAGTAAACTCTTCTACTACTCCATTTTCTTTATTATTTGTTGGATATAACTCTTTCCCTACTATATCTACATTAGTATTAATAATATCTATTCCATTAACATTAAATGTTACATCTGTATTAGTAGTACTATTCCATGTAAACCACGCAGTGGTTACTCCCATTACTAACATTGTAATAGTTATTACTCCTATTATTAAGTATACCCTTTTATTATTATCCATGTTTAACACTCTCCTTCTTTTATTTAAATATAAAAAAATCTACATCAAAGAATATAGCAAAATTGCTATATCTCTAATATAGATTTATATACTTTTTATGATTTTTTTGATAGTTAAAATGAGGCTTAAGCCCTTTATTTATAAGGCTTTGTAATTGCCCCCCCCC
>CAKOLI010000009.1 GCA_934096265.1 uncultured Bacilli bacterium
ATTTTTTATGATTTTTTTGATAGTTAAAATGAGGCTTAAGCCCTTTATTTATAAGGCTTTGTAATTGCCCCCCCCCCTAGTAAAATAAGGGTTTTAGGACATTTTTGGTTAACTTTACTCATCACTATCAACTCCTAAAATCTTATTAATTTTTATCTAAAATTCATGAATTTTTTGGTATTTTTTAACTCACTTATCTTATGTATTAATAATAACATAAGTAGTTATAAGTTGCAAGTATTTTTAATAAAAATACTTTAAATTTACAGTTAGATGTTATTTTTGATAAATTCTACTACTTTATCTTCATTAAAGTTAGTTAATTCTTTTTCTTCTTCTGTTAATGTATCGGTAAAGTATTTATCTATTTTTTTATATTTAGATATTGTATTTAATGGGTAACCTGGGTTTATTTTTGAAGATGGTATATCAGTCATGTAGAAGTTATCTTTATACCAAGTATATGTACTTTCTTTTCCTTCTTTATTTATTATAGCAAGGCCATATATCCATTTACAGTTAAGTTTATGTTCAGTACCATATTTTTTTACTAGTGATGTGTAGTGTTCTATCATTTCTTCATCATTTAGTGTTTTACCATTTACTCTTCTTACGAATAGTCCTGGTTGGAGGTTATCTTTAACTCCTTCTAGGTATAGGGTATCATCCATGCCTATTGTAGGTATATTACATTTAGAGAAGCATTCTCTTGCTTTAATAAGGGCATTTGATATAGCATCTTTACCATTTTCTTCATTGTCTAGTGTTAGGTTTAAATCTTTTAAGGTTATAAGTTCTATGTTATATTTGGCTAATCCTTTAGAAAATCTTTTTACTTTACTTGGATTAGTGGTTGCGAATATTACTTGTTTCATATTGTCCTCCTTTGTTTTAAATAAAAAGAATCTTCAGTGTGAAGATTCTATTTAATTATTTTAAAATTTCTGTTACTTTACCAGCACCAACTGTACGTCCACCTTCACGAATTGAGAATTCAGTTCCGTTTTCTACAGCGATTGGCGCGATTAATTCAACTTCCATAGTTACATTGTCACCAGGCATAACCATTTCTACACCTTCTGGTAATTTAACTACACCAGTAACATCTGTAGTTCTGAAGTAGAATTGAGGTCTGTAGTTACTGAAGAATGGAGTATGTCTTCCACCTTCTTCTTTAGATAGAACATATACTTCTGCTTTGAAGTTTTTATGTGGAGTAACGCTTCCTGGTTTAGCAAGTACTTGACCACGTTCTACGTCTTCTCTTGCGATACCACGTAATAGAACACCAGCATTATCTCCTGCTTCTGCGAAGTCTAATTGTTTTCTAAACATTTCAATACCAGTTACAACTGTTGATTTAGTATCTTTTAAACCAACGATTTCTACTGTATCATTTAATTTTAATGTACCTCTTTCAACACGTCCTGTAACAACTGTTCCACGACCTGTGATAGTGAATACGTCTTCAATGCTCATTAAGAATGGTTTGTCGTTATCTCTTACTGGGGTTGGAATCCATTCATCAACTGCATCCATTAATTTATCGATAGCTTCTACGTATTTAGCATCTCCTTCAAGAGCTTTAAGAGCAGAACCTCTTATAATTGGAGTGTTATCTCCATCGTATCCATATTCAGTTAATAGTTCTCTGATTTCCATTTCTACTAAGTCTAATAGTTCTTCATCGTCAACCATATCACATTTATTCATGAATACTACCATTCTAGGTACACCAACTTGTCTTGATAACAAGATATGTTCTCTAGTTTGTGCCATTGGACCATCTGTAGCAGCGATAACTAAGATAGCACCATCCATTTGAGCAGCACCTGTGATCATGTTTTTAACATAGTCAGCATGGCCTGGGCAGTCAACGTGAGCATAGTGTCTTTTAGCTGTTTGGTATTCAACGTGTGCTGTGTTGATTGTAATACCTCTTTCTCTTTCTTCTGGAGCTTTATCTATATTAGCGTAATCTACGAATTCGCCTCCAAATTTTTCTGCTTGTCTTTTTGTAATAGCAGCTGTTAAAGTTGTTTTACCATGGTCAACATGGCCAATTGTACCAATGTTAACATGTGGTTTTGAACGATCAAATTTTTGTTTTGCCATAATAATTTTCCTCTCTTTCTTATATACATATTCTATTTTAGCAAATTTTAGAAATTTTGCAAGTTATTTTACTAATTTCCACTATTTTTTTTGATTATTTCTTCTGCGATTGATTTTGGAACTTCTTCATAATGATCCATAGTCATTGTAAATGCTCCTCTACCTTGTGTATTAGAACGAAGTGAAGTTGCATAACCAAACATTTCTGATAGAGGTACCATTGCAGTAAAGCTAATAGCGTTTCCTCTTGCTTCTTGTCCTACTGGTTTTCCACGTCTTGAAGTAATATCTCCAACTACACCACCAGTATATTCTTCTGGAGCTACTACTACTACTTTCATAATAGGTTCTAGTAAGATTGGACGACATTTGTTTTTAGCTTCTTTTAGAGCCATAGATGCAGCGATTTTGAAAGCCATTTCTGATGAGTCAACATCATGGTATGATCCATCAAACAAAGTACATTTAACATCTACCATAGGGTATCCAGCTAGAACACCTGTTGCTAGAGCTTCTTGTAATCCTTTGTCTACTACACCGATGTATTCACGAGGAACTACACCACCTACGATGTTATCAACAAATTCATATCCTTTATCAGGATTAGGTTCAAATTTAACCCATACGTGACCATATTGTCCACGTCCACCTGATTGTTTTATGTATTTACCTTCACATTCAGCAGCTTGGGTTAATGTTTCACGGTATGCTACTTGTGGTTTTCCAACTGTAGCTTCTACACCAAATTCTCTTCTCATTCTGTCTACAATGATATCTAGATGCAATTCTCCCATACCTTCTATTACTGTTTGACCTGTTTCATGGTTAGTATACATTCTAAATGTTGGGTCTTCTTCTGCTAGTTTTTGTAAAGCTAGAGCCATTTTATCTTGGTCATTTTTAGTTTTAGGTTCTACTGCTTGAGCAATAACTGGTTCTGGGAATTCCATACCTGCTAGAATAGCTGGATGTTTTTCATCACATAGTGTATCTGCTGTAGTAGTATTTTTAAGTCCCACTGCCGCTGCTATATCACCACAGTATACTTCTGATATTTCTTCACGGTGATTAGCATGCATTTGTAAGATACGACCTACTCTTTCTTTAGTATTCTTAGTAGAGTTTAAAATGTATGATCCACTAGATAACATACCAGAATATACTCTAAAGAATGTAAGTTTACCTACGAATGGGTCTGTCATAACTTTGAAAGCTAAGGCAGTAAATGGTTCTTTATCACTAGGATGTCTTAGTACTTCATTACCATTAAAATCTGTACATTTGATTGCTTCAACATCTGTTGGCGCTGGTAAGTAATCAATTACGGCATCTAGTAATAGTTTTATTCCTTTATTACCTAAAGCAGTTCCACACATGAATGGGAAAAATTCTACAGATAGAGTTGCATGTCTTATAGCTTTCTTTAATTCTTCTACAGTAATTTCTTCTCCATCTAAATATTTCATCATTAGATTTTCGTCAAAATCTGCAACTGTTTCTATAAGTATATTTCTATACTCTTCTGCTTTTTGTTGCATATCTTCTGGAATAGGTATTTCAGTAGCATTTTCTTCTGGTTTACCATCATAATGATATGCTTTCATTGTAACTAGATCGATTACTCCATCAAAGTCACTTTCTGCTCCAATAGGAAGTTCGATAGCAGCACTTTTTGCTCCTAGTCTATCTTTGATAGTACCTAGGCTATAGTAGAAGTCTGCTCCCATTTTATCCATCTTGTTAGCAAAGATAATTCTTGGTACTTTGTAATCATTTGCTTGACGCCAAACAGTTTCTGTTTGTGGTTCTACACCAGCTTGAGCATCGATTAGGGCTACTGCACCATCTAATACTCTTAAGCTTCTTTGTACTTCAATAGTAAAGTCTACGTGTCCTGGAGTATCAATTATGTTGAAACGATAATCACGCCAGAAAGCTGTGGTAGCCGCACTAGTAATTGTAATACCTCTTTCTTGTTCTTGTTCCATCCAGTCCATTTGAGATTCACCATCATGAGTTTCCCCAATTTTGTGTATCTTATGAGTATGGAACAATATACGTTCTGTACAAGTAGTCTTACCAGCATCAATATGAGCCATTATACCTATATTTCTTGTTTTTTCTAAGCTTATTGTACGAGCCATATTTATTTTCCTTTCTTTATTTTAATTACCATCTATAATGAGCGAATGCTTTGTTAGCTTCTGCCATTTTATGAGTATCATCTTTTTTCTTAACAGATGCACCAATACCATTTGAAGCATCAATTATTTCATTTGCAAGTTTTTCTGCCATAGATTTACCACTTCTTAGTCTTGCATATTGAGCTAACCAACGAAATGCTAGAGCTTGTGCTCTTTCAGGTTTTACTTCAACTGGTACTTGGTAGTTAGAGCCACCTACTCTTCTTGATTTTACTTCTAGTGCAGGTTTTATATTCTTCATAGCTTTTTCAAAAACTACCATAGCATCTTCATTAGTTTTTTCTTTAATCATGTTAAAAGCGTCATAGATAATATTTTGAGCTATTCCTCTTTTACCATCTACCATGATTTGGTTTATTAATTTAGTAACTACTTTAGAGTTATATATTGGATCTGGTAGTACGTCTCTTTTAACAGCACGTTTTTTACGCATAAGTTTCCCTCCTTTTTTATGTATTAGTTAGTTTATTTGCTCTTTTTAGGTTTTTTAGCACCGTATTTAGATCTTGCTTGCATACGATTTTGTACTCCAGCAGTATCCATAGTACCACGTATTACGTGATAACGAACACCGATTAAGTCTTTTACACGGCCTCCTCTAATTAAAACAACACTGTGTTCTTGTAAGTTGTGTCCAATACCTGGAATGTAACATGTTACTTCCATACCATTAGATAATCTTACACGAGCATATTTACGTAAAGCTGAGTTTGGTTTCTTTGGAGTCATTGTTCCAACACGTGTACAAACTCCTCTTTTTTGAGGTGCGTTTAAATTATTGGTTTTCTTTTTTAATGTATTAACAGAAATGTTTAATACTGGTGATTTACTCTTTCTAGTTTTAGCACTTCTTCCTTTTCTTGTTAATTGATTAATTGTAGGCATTTACTTCACCTTCCTTTCCACATACCCTGGTGTTTCATTTTCCTTATAAATATAAGTTTTGCCCATAGGACAAAACAAATTTAATGAACATATTTAGTTTAGCAAAGATAAGTATAACTGTCAAGATAAAAATACATAATTTTAGTAATATTTCTTTATTTTTGACATTTTGGACAGTAATATGTCCCTCTTCCTGAGATTTTTATTTTTAATATAGGGCTATTACAGATAGGACATATCTTTTTACCATGTACTAAGAGGTTATTTTGGAACTTACCTGTTATGCCATCTACAGAGGTGTATGTATGGATGGTAGTTCCTCCTAGGGAAATAGCTTTAGTTAGTACTTCTTTAGTATATGTAATTATATCTTCTAAATTGCTATTTTTTAGTTTACTAGCGGGAGTTTTTGGATTGATTTTAGATAAATATAGTATTTCATCCGCGTAGATGTTACCAATACCTGTAATGATACTTTGATCTAGTAATACACTTTTGATTGGAATATTTTTTTTGTTATATTTAGAATGTAAATACTTAGTATCTAGGGTGTTATCAAATGGTTCTTTACCTAAGTCTTTTAATGGGCCTATTATATTTATTTTATCTTTTTCTATTAGGTACATTTTACCAAATTTTCTAGTATCATTATAGACTAGTAATTCTTTATTATCTAAGGTAAATACTACATGGTCATGTTTATTTAGGGTGTTTATATTATCTTTGAAGTAGTATTTACCTTCCATACGTAGGTGTGATAGTAAG
Organism: uncultured Bacilli bacterium; assembly: GCA_934096265.1. Classification (GTDB taxonomy): domain Bacteria; phylum Bacillota_I; class Bacilli_A; order RF39; family UBA660; genus JAEDMO01. Next base: position 5,970 of record CAKOLI010000009.1, read on the forward strand.
ATATAGTCATCTAGGATAAAGAGAATAAATTTACCTCTTCTTTCTATGTCGTTTATATGTTGTTTTATTATTTTCATTTTAAACTCATGTGCAGTAGGATATGATATTATATTATTCCAATATATAGTACATGAAGTGATACTTCTATTAATCAATCTTTTCTTTAGAGCATTTTTTACTGTTTCTACTTCTGGTAATTCTGGCATGTTAGTGCCTCCTTATTTAGCTTCATACATATTATTTCCAACTTCTATATCTACTTGTAGAGGTACACTTAGAATATATGTATTTTCCATTATTTCTTTAACTATTTTTTTTACTGTTTCTAGTTCATCTTTATATACGTTGAAGACTAGTTCGTCGTGTATTTGTAGTAGCATTTTGCTTTTTAGTTTGTTTAGTTTAAATTCTTTTGCTATTTCATTCATTGCTTTTTTTAGTATATCAGCACTACTACCTTGTATAGGAGTATTTAGCGCCATACGTTCTCCCATGTTAACGATAGTTTTATTTTTATTGCTTAATTCTGGGATTATTCTTTTTCTATTCATAATAGTGGTTACGTATCCTGTTTCATGTGCTTTAGCAATGCAATTATTCATGTATTCTCTTACTCCTGGGTATGTTTCTAGGTATTTTTCTATAAATTCTTTCCCTTCTCTAGGAGTAATTCCTAAATCTTCTGCAAGTCCATAGCCACTTATGCCATATATTATACCAAAGTTTACCGCTTTGGCTTTTCTTCTTTCTTCTTTAGTTACCTTATCTAAGGGAACGTTAAAGATATCTGAGGCCGTTTTGGTATGAATATCAATATTTTCTTTAAAAGCATGGATTAGTTCTTCTACTTTAGAGATGTGCGCAAATATTCTTAGTTCTATTTGTGAGTAGTCTGATGATAATATTACTGAGTTTTTATCTGGGATGAAGCATTTGCGAATTAGTCTTCCGTATTCATATCTTATAGGGATATTTTGAAGGTTAGGCTCTATTGATGAGAGTCTACCTGTTCTAGTTAGGGTTTGGGTATAGATGGTATGGATTCTTCCATCATCTGATACGGCATTTAGGATACCTTCTACGTATGTAGTGTATAGTTTAGATAGCATACGGTATTCTAATATTAGGTTTATGATAGGATGATAGCTTTTTAGTTTGTTTAAGGTATTTGCATCGGTTGTATACCCTGTTTTATTTGTCTTAGCATGAGGTAATTTTAATTTTTCAAATAGGATATCCCCTAATTGTTTAGGAGAAGCAATGTTAAATCTTGCAGATGATAGTTTATATATTTCTTCGCTTATAGCTTCCATTTTAGCTTTAATTTCTTTTCTCATGTCAAATAGTACTTTGGTATCTATTTTAATACCTGTATATTCCATATCACCTAGAGTAATACTAAGTGGCATTTCTATTTCATTAAATAGATATAATAGGTCTTCTTCTATTAGTTTTAAGATAAATTTTTCTCTTTGTTCAAAGATGAACTTAGCTTTTTGAATACTTGTTTTAGCTATATTTTCTATATTATTTTCTTTTTTAGATAAAGGAATATCATAACCAAGAGAGTTTGCTAGAGAACTAATATCGTCTTTTACGGTGTAGTTTAGTAAGTATGCTGCAAGAATTAGGTCAAAGCTACATTTTTTTAGAGGGATATTTTCTTTTTTTAGACTTACGTATACTTTCTTTAAATCATATGTATATTTATCTATTTTAGTTAAGAAGTCAGGAGATTTTTTTAGTTCTTCATAAGGTATGAAGGCACTTATTTCTTCATTATATATACCCATCCCAATTATTTTAGCACGATGGTAGTTTTCTTCTGTTAATTCTAGGTATACTCCTATTGGTTTAATTATGTTTAGTGTAGAGATGTCACTTATTATATTTACACTTTCGTTAGTTATTTCTTCTTTAGTAGATGCTTTTTGAGGTAGTTTTCTTAAAAAAGAATAAAATTCTAAGTCATTATAGATATTTATTATTTCGTCTTCGTTTTCTTTTTTGTAGATGATGTCTTCAAAGGTTATGTTTAGTGGGACATTTTTGTATATCGTGGCTAAGTCTTTACTCATATAGGCATCTTCTTTGTAGGTTATTAGCTTATTTTGAAGGCTTCCTTTGATGTTGTCTATATTGTTATATATAAGCTCTAATGTAGGATATGTTTGTAGTAGTTTTAAAGCGGTTTTCTCCCCTATTCCTTTAACTCCTGGTATATTATCAGAAGCATCTCCCATTAAGGATTTTAAATCTATTATATGAATTGGTGTTATCCCATAAGTACTTTTAAATACTTCTTCATTCATTCTTATATAATCTTTACTTTTTAGTAGTTTTACTTCTACTTTCTTGGTTATTAGTTGTAGTAAGTCTTTATCACTACTTATGATAGTAGCTTGATAGTCATCACTACTGTCTACCATGTTAGATATTGTTCCTATTATGTCATCTGCTTCGTAGTTATCTATTTCTAAGTATTTAATGCCTAGGGCAGTAAGGATTTTCTTAGCTACTGGGAATTGTTTTTTTAATTCATCTGGTGTTTCTTCTCTTCCTTTTTTATATTCTGTATATTTTTTATGTCTAAATGTTTTTCCTTTATCAAAAGCCACCATAATATAGATTGGTTTTTCTTCTTCTATAATTTTATTTATCATATTAACAAAGCCATATAGGGCATTAGTGGGAAAGCCTTTAGAATTATTCATCATATTGCCACTGTAGGCAGTTGCATAATAGCTTCTAAATAATAAGTTATTGCCATCTACTAGTATTACTTTTTTCATTATTTATAGTCCTCCTTTTGTTATAATTATAACATTTATTTGCTTTATTTAAAAGTGTTTGAGGAAGATACTTATGCATAATTTGTAAAGTATTGTGCATGTATGTTACTTATTTTGTTAGTTTTATATATTATTTGGTATAAAGAACCTAGAAGATAACTTTTGTATTTATGTAGATTAATGTAAAAAAAAATTATTAATCTAGACAAAGGTAGATTAATAATTATAAAATTTATTTATTATTTGTCATTTTCTATTACTTTTTCTAAGAATATTCTATTTGTAAAAGCACCTCGTTTATCATTTTTTTGGTTTGCAATAGTAAGCACCTCTTCTAAGGTTTTGTTTTCTAATTTAGCTAAGGCTCTTATTACTTCGATCATATCCGCGAGTTCTTCTACTCTATCGTCTTTAGTTGCCGCTAGTACTTCAAGATATTCTTCATGTAGTTTTTTCTCTAATTCTTTTTGGTATTCTTCGTCATTTAATATCCTAGTAATTGGTGTTTCTCCTTTGTTTTCAATTATATTTGGAATATTATCTCTTACTAATTTGTTATATACTCTTTCCATATTGTCCTTTCTTGTAAAAAAGAAGCATAAAGCTGCTTCTTAGATAGTTTATTTTTTTACCAGCTATGAGTTCCATCGCTTCCAGCCCACATATATACTTTATCAGTAGCAACTGTTTGAGCTGCACTTGCTACGTACATAGAATGCTCTTGACTAACAACTAGAATTGCTTGGGCTGTACCATTAGTTATTTTACCCATTGAACAAGTTGGTTTTTGGGGATCTACTGTTGCTGCATCACCAATTACATATTGGTTAGTATCTAAACCTAATTCTGTAGCTTGTTCAGCTGTTAAGCACTTCCAATTAAAGTCACTGCTTTTGTATAGGCTTGTTTGAACAGGTGTTAAATTTGTTGCTAATCCTGCAGCCGCTATATTTTGTGTCCAACTACGAGCAACAGTTTTAGCACTATCATCCAAAGAACTTTTTTTAGAGTTATCCATTACTTCTAACATTTTAGGAATAGCAATAACCAAAATTACAGCAAGTATAACGATGATTGCTAGTAATTCAATTAATGTGAAACCTCTTTGATTTAATTTTTTCATTTTCATTTTTCTTCCTCCGTATTCTGTATTCATTATAACAAAATACTAATGATTAGTCAATAGTTTTATTTGTTTAATCTCCTATTAGTTTATCTATTATATTAAATATACTTTCTATACCATCTTTAAAGTAAGTAGTTACTTTGCTACTTATGTTGCTACAAGTAGTAGTTAGATTGTTTCTATAGTTTATTTCTATATCTTCTAAATATTTTTTGGTATCTACTGGTTTTCCTTCTTGAATATCTTTTTCGAACTCTTCTATTTTGGTATTAGTTAACATAGCTTTTTTATGTTCTAATACATCATAGTATCCAATAGAGTCTGCATAGTATAAGCCTAGGAATAGAACTATTAATATAGTTATTATTAATTTTAAGTATTTATTCATGATGTATATCCTACTAGGGTTTTGATAGCATCTGTTAATACTTCTATAGTGTTTAGGACTTCTTCTATGGTATTATCTATTCCTCCTAGTTCTATTAGAATAGTATTTGGGCTTATATCTTGGTTGTATATACCATCTACTCCTTTGCCTTGTTTTTTATAGATACCACGTGATATAGTTGGATATTTACTGGTTATTATTTTGTTTAGTTTCTCAGCAGTTTCTAAGTTTTTGGCATAATCTTTATGTTCTAGGCCTACTACAAACATTATTTTAGCATAATCTTTATCTTCTATTGTTACTTTGGTATATTTTTTTCCTACAGAGTCTCTATGTAAGTCAATGAAATATTTTAAGGAGTTGTATTTAGTTTTTTTATCCATGATTAGTATTCTTGTTGCTTTGTATGATTCTGAATAATCCCAATTATTTATTTGGAGAAAGTTTGTTATGTTAGTATCTTCTACTATGGTAGATATGCCTTTTTTATTTAGTTTTTCTTTTAATAAGTAGGAGGCCATTAGGACATTAGGGGTTATATTATATATTTCTAGGTTAGTATTGTTATAGTTTTCTAGTTGATGAGTATTATAGATATATACTACTGGGTTATTGATATCTACTTTGTTAGGGTCTTCCATATAGAAGCTTACTTTTTTTAATTCTTCTAGGTTACTATAATCATCTTCATGGGTTATGGATTGATTATCTTTCTTTTTAGTATAAAATAATGTATTTAGAATAGATTTAGGGTTTGTTATATCTATTTTAGATATTAGTTTTATAGTGTCATTTACTACTTCTGTTACTTTGTATGAGGAAGGTGTTTTGTATGTAAGAGATGAAGTTATATAATTTATGAATTTGGTGTTATTAGTTTTATCTTTCATACTATAATAGAAGGTGTAGACAAAGGATAGATATATTATTATTATATATATTAAGTATTTGAGTTTGAATTTCTTTTTAGAATTATTTTTTAATTTAGCTCTCATTTTATTACCACCTTTTAATAATTATATATTAGTGTATGTGTAAAAAAAGTCGTTATTTATGAATAATTATTAAATATAGGTAAATGTTATACATTTTTTTGGTATTTTGACATATCTTATAATGAAAAATAAAGAAGGGGTGGATTATATGTGTAATAATAATGAGAATAGAAATTGTGAAAACTGCATCGCGGATATTTTGAAAGTTATATACATTTTGCAACAAAGTGTATGTTCTAATGATTGTTGTCTTGAAAGTTGTGACAGGGGCTTTTTAGGACAAAATTGTTCTACTTTGCTTAATACTAGACCAGTGATGTTATATACTTGTAGTGGAAATGGTACTCCATGGAGTATGCCTATAACTAGGACATCTACAGGTGCTACTTCTAGTGTATTTAGGTTAGAAAAGTTAGATGGATGCTGTGCAACATTTAGAGTTCTTGAAGCTAATCCAGATACAGAGTCACAATTCCCATATGTTTCAACTAACTCAATATTTACAATGAATTTAAATTGTGTATGCTGTCTTAGATGTTTAGATGATACATATGTAGATACATTATAAAAAGAAACTACCTTTTGTGGTAGTTTTTTTTAGTTATCTCTTAGAGTAGCATTATATTTACTTACTACTTTATTTATTATTCTATTAAATACGATGTTTACTTCTTCATCTGTTAGAGTTTTAGTATAGTCTTCAAAGGTTAGAGATATTGCTAAAGACTTTTTGCCTTTATCTATGTTGGCACCTTTATATACATCGAATACTTCTGCGTTTGTAAGGATTTTACCTCCTTCTTTTAAGATGGTATCGATGATTTTTTCTGATTTTATATCTTCTTCTATTATGAAAGCCATATCTTTTTTTATACATGGATATTTATTTGGTTCTACGTATTTTATTGGCCTTGATTTTTTTTGATATAGTTTAGATAGAGATAGTTCTATTACATAGATATCATCTTTAGTGAAGTTAGGATGTATTTTACCAAGGTAACCTACTCCTTCTTTATCAACTTTTACTTCGCAAGATACGTATGGATGTAATTCTTTAGGGATAGCTTCTGTTACTTCATATTTGACTCTTCTAGTTAAGCCTAGGTATTTCATTATTGATGATACTATGCCTTTAGCTAGGTAAAAGTCTATATTAGTTTTGGTGTGGTTCCAAGGATTATTTAGAATGCTTCCTTTTAGTAGGATACCTAGTTTTAGTTCTTCTTTATCTAAATTAGAATATGTATAGGATATTTCATAGATAGTTATATTTTCTACATCTCTTGATTTGTTGTATTCATATACATTTAATAAAGATGGAATGATGCTTTGTCTTAGGTATTCTTTTTGGGTAGTTAAAGGACGTTTTACTTTGATTAAGTCTTCATGGTGGTAGTTAAATAGAGTCGCTTCATTTTTGCTTATTAGGGTATGAGTTCTAGTTTCATCTAAGCCAAGACTTCTTAGGTATTTAGATAGGTTTTTCCTGTATTTTACAAAGGGTGTATATCCTCCTTCTTTTATTGTTCCTGTAAGAGGAATAGATGGAATGTAGTCATAACCATACAAGCTACCCACTTCTTCTATTAGGTCTTCTTTTATTGATACGTCCATTCTTCTATTTGGAATAGTTACTGTGAATGTTTGATTATCTTTTTTATATGGGAATTTTAATCTTGTAAATTGTTCTTCTATATCTTTATCAGAAAGGTTAAGTCCTAGTATTTTGTTGATTTTATCAGTAGTAATTGTTTGTATTTTAGGTGTTTTGTCTATATTATCTTTTATATATAGTTCTTCCGTTATGGTTGCAGAGGCATATTTTTCTAATAAGTGGCATGCTCTTTCCATAGCAGTATATGTATATTCATAGTTAAGGCCTTTTTCATATCTTAGGGAAGCTTCACTTCTTAAGTCTTCTCTAATAGAGGTATATCTTATGTTGTATGGATTAAATATAGCACTTTCTATTAGGATATTTTTGGTATTTGCATCTACTTCGGTGTTTAAGCCCCCCATGACACCCGCTAGGGCTACTGGAGTAGAACCATCTGTAATTACAATATCATCTTTGCATAGGGTATGGGTATGTTTATCTAGGGTAATTATTTGTTCATTTTCTTTTGCCATACGTACTTTGATGGTATTTCCTACTTTGTCTTTGTCAAAAAAGTGAAGTGGTTGGCCATATTCTAGCATGATGTAGTTACTGATATCTACTACGTTATTGATAGGGCGCATACCTGCATTGGTAAGTCTATCTTGGATGAATTTAGGTGATGGCTTTATTTCTACATTTTTAACTATTTTGGCTAGATATAATGGGCATAATGGGGTATCTATTTCTAGGTTGAATGATGTTTTGCTAGGTACTTTTTTGTAAGTTACATCTGGCATAGTTACTTCCTTGTTTAATACAGCTGCAACTTGGTATGCAAAGCCTAGATGTGATAGACAGTCATTACGATTAGGATTTAAGTCTAAGCCATATATTACATCTCCTAAGGCTAAATATTTAATAGCGTCTTCCCCTACTTTGGCGTCTTCATTTAATTCACAGATGCCTTGTTCGTAAGATGCTTCTGTTTTTTCTTCTAGGCCTAATTCATATAGGGCACACATCATACCATTTGACTCTACACCACGGATAGTGCTTACTTTAATTATGTTATCTCCTGGTAGAACAGCTCCTGGTAGGGCTACGATTACTTTAAGGCCTACTCTTACGTTTTTAGCGCCACATACTATTTGCCTTTCACAATCTCCTAAATCAACCATACATACATGCAAGTGGTCACTGTTTGGATGCATAGTTACTTCTTTTATTTGTCCTATTACTAGGTTTTTAATGTGTGTATCTTTATATTCTTCTATGTTAATACCTGATTTAGTTACTTTAGTTTGTAAATCTTTTAAATCAACATCTGTTAGGTCAACATAGTCATTTAACCAATTGGTACTAATTTTCATCATAGTTACACGTCCTTTCTTTGGAATGTTTCTTTTGTTCTTAGGTCATTTGTATATAATACTCTTAAATCATTTATTCCATATTTTAGCATTGTCATTCTTTCTACTCCAAAGCCAAAAGCAAAGCCAGTATATTTATCTGGGTCATAGCCACAGTTTCTTAAGACGTTAGGATGAACCATACCTGCTCCTCCGATGGTGATGTATCCTGTATTTTTGCATACTGGGCAGCCTTTTCCTTCACAGTTAAAGCAAGAGATATCATATTCTACAGATGGCTCTGTGAATGGGTAGAATGATGGTCTAAATCTAGTTGTACAAGTGCCTTTAAACATATGTCTCGCCATGGCATCTAGAGTTCCTTTAAGGTGAGCAAGAGATATGTCTTTATCAATTACTAAACCTTCTATTTGGGTAAATTGATGTCCATGAGAGGCATCATCGTAGTCTCTTCTGTATGTTTTTCCTGGACATATTATTCTAATTGGGCTTTTTTCTTCATTACTTAACATAGTTCTTACTTGAACAGGAGATGTTTGACTACGTAGTAAGATTTCTTCATCTTTGATATAGAAAGTATCTTGGGCATCTCTAGCAGGATGGCCAATAGGTAAGTTTAGTAATTCAAAGTTATATAAATCTTTTTCTACTTCTGGTCCTTCTACTACTTGGTAGCCCATTTGAATATAGAAAGATTCTAAGTCTTCAATAATTCTTTCTACCATGTGAGGAGTACCTACTGGAATATCTGTAGCTGGTAAGCTTATGTCTACTTTTTCACTTTCTAATTTTTTGTTAATTATAGCTAGTTCTAATTCGTTTTTCTTGTTTTCGTATTTTTCATTAAAGTATGTTTTTATTTCATTTAGAAGCATACCAAATGATTTTTTTTCTTCGTTAGATACTTCTTTAATGGTGCTGCTTAGCTCTGTGATTAGGCCTTTTTTGCCTAAGTATTTAGCTTTAATATCACTTAAAGAGTTTAAGTCATCTACTTTAATATCGTTTTCTATTTTGTTTTTTAATTCTATTATTTTTTCTTTCATTTTTATTTCCTCCAATTAAAAAAAGATGGCTCCTAAGGACGAGTTTAACCCGCGGTACCACCTTAATTATAGTTTTTTTTGCTATCACTTAATACTTATAACGTAAGTGCCGTTTAAAACTAAAGAGTGAATTCGTACTTAAGTTATTTGTTAATCTTTCACCTAATATTAACTCTCTTTGAAATAACTTCTTTTTAGTACTACTACTTTCTTATTATTGTTTTAATTTATCTATTATCATTTAAAAATTTAATTAATTTTTTTGTATTAGGATTTTGATAATTTTCTATAACATCATATTTATTTGCAATATCTTTGTATGAAATCTCATCATATCCATATCTACTAGTATATTCTTCTATAGCTTCAGATATAAATTCATCATAGTTAATATTTAGAACAGTTCTTTCATGATCATTAATGTGTTCTATGTTATATTTTAATAAATATGCTGGTTCTATTTTAGTTAATAATCTATATATTCTAGCAATATCTTCTTTTTTAATAGTTATATCATCTAATAGATTACATGAGAATATTTTGTTTAGAAGAATGCTTTCTTCATAAGTAAATCTGTAATTTGGATTATTATTTAATATGTGTTTTAGTTTATAAAGCACGCTTATTATAAATGATGAATCCATATATACATCACTAGAGATGCGGTTTAAGTAATCTAAGCCATGTTTTGTGTTGTTATTAGGATAGTCACTTAATATTACTCTTTTAGCGAAAGCTGGGTCTTCTGATAATGGTGTACACCAGATATCACTAGGAATAAATCTAATTACTTTACTGGCAATAGATGTATCTTCTTTTATAGTGCTATCGCAGTACTCTAATCCTCCTAAAGATACGATTAACTCTATTTGTTTAGCAAGCATGTATTTAAATATTTCTTGTTTTTTTACTCCCGATCTATAAAATATTTCATTTAATCTTATTAATTCGTCATTGCTTGGAATGTATATTTTTTTATTGTTTATCATTATATCCCCCTTTTTATAAATGTTATATACTCATTAGTTCATTTTCTTTTTCTTTTAGCTTTTCTTCTACGATTTTATTATATTCGTTAATTAAATCTTGAACTTTTGAGCTTTCTTTTTTCTCTTCATCTTCTGGTAGTTTTAAATTTTCTAATGCTTTATTAGCATCTTGTCTGATGTTACGTAGTGCTATTTTGGCATCCTCTGCGAAGACTTTTACTTGTTTTACTAATTCTTTTCTTCTATCTTCTGTAAGTGGAGGAATGACTATAAAGATACATTCTCCATTGTTGTTAGGTGTTATACCTAAATTAGCTTCAAAGATTGCTTTCTCTATTAGGCTTAGTGCACTTCTATCAAAAGGTTTAATCATTAATTGTCTTGCTTCTGGTACAGATATGTTTGCAAGAGCCTTGATTTGGGTTGGCACTCCATAGTATTCTACAGTAACACTATCTAGCATAGACGGATTAGCACGTCCCGCTCTAACGTTAATAAATCTTTGTTCTAAGCTTTCTATTGCTTTTATCATCTTCTCTTTTGTTTTATCAATTACAGATTCCATAAAATCTCCCTTTCTTTTAAAACAACATTATTGTAACAGAAAAAAACGTTTTTGTCTACCTTTTTATAAGTAAATGGCAAGGAAGAATTAGTAATAATAGTAAATTTATGTGTATTACTTAATGTTATTATTTTAGTTTAAGGGGTGTTTTATAGTATATTTTTCTTCCTTGCTTTTAAAATATAACATAGTAATTTATTATTCGCAAGACAGAAATAATGAACATTTTTTGGCTAAATCAGAATTTTAGTATATAATTTTATAATTTTGGTTGTTATTATAAAGTTTTGGTAAGTATTTTTTTATTTAAAATTTTACATATTTAGTGTAAAGTACTATCATTTATTTTGGTATCGATATAGTTTTCTACTTCTTCTACGGTAGTTTGAAAGTTATCTAGGGATATATCAAACCACTTAATATCCAATTTATTCTTCATAAAAGTATATTGCCTTTTAGCATAGTGTCTTGAATTTTTCTTAATTAGTTCTATTGCCTGTTCTTTAGTTAGTTCATTTTTAAAATAAGTTATTGTTTCCTTATATCCTATTCCTGTTAGAAGTGGTTTATGTAGCATGTTGTTATTGTAGTAATAAGCTACTTCTGCGAATAGACCTTCTTTTACCATTTTATCTACCCTATCATTTATTAGTTTATATAGTTTATCTCTTTTAGTAGTTAATCCTATAAAGATAGTATTTTTATATAGTAGATTATTTCCTTTATTATTTGAAGATATTGATTTATTATTATTTAAATAGTAATCATATGCACGAATTAGGCGTCTTCTGTTATTTTTATCAACGTTAATATCTTTATCTATATCTAGTAGCATTTGATATAGTTTTTCATTGGTGTATTTTTCTAGGTTATTAGTTTTATTATTATCACTAAAAGTATAATCATATAGAGCACTTTTTATATATAGGGCACTACCCCCTACTAATATTATGTTTTTATGTTCTTTTGATAATATATTTCTTACATCTTTTTGATAATCATAGATAGAATAATCTTCATTAGTATTTTTAATATCGAATAGGTAGTGCTTTATACCTTCTTTTTCTTCTTCTTTTATTTTAGCAGTACCAATATCTAGTCCTTTATATACCTGCATGGCATCAGCGTTTATTATGATGGCATCATACTTTTTAGCAAGAGCAATACTTAATTTAGTTTTACCTACTCCAGTAGGCCCTGTTACAACAATAATCATATAATTTCTCCTTTTTATAAATTTTATCATAAGTAATTTGTTCTAATTTACTTCCATTGAAAAGACGTGACATGTCGATAACATCTCTTAATTTAACACCCATTAAATCAATGGTTTTTAGTGAGCCTAAGTATCCTAAGGATGATGTCATATTGGTTACTTTTCTTGCATCAAAATTATTACCTAATGTCAGTGATGATAATTCAGTCATGCCATTAAACATTAAACCCATATCAGTAACATTACTTGCATCAAAATGGCTTATATCAAGTTCGGCCGCACCTGATGTTTTAAACATTTCTTGTGCATTTATTACTTTAACTCGAAAAGTTCGAGTATCAATCAATCTGGTGCGATAGTGATAGTTATCAACAGCTTTTCGCAAAATCAAGTAATCAAGTACATATAATACTGACTTCATATCTAAATTATAAACTATTTTTTTAAATATTTCTATAAAAAAGAGAAAAATCTTATTTTACAATAGTTTTTCTCTTTTTAATTCTTAATACTTTACTTGAAATATCGCTATATAACTCACTATTTTCATTATAAAATTGTTCAAATATATCCATATTGTTTTTACAATCAGTAATAGTTTGTTCAATCATTTGTTTTTCTTCTTCTCTTGTTATGCTTGGATATTGTTGTGATAATTTTTCTCTCATTCTCAAATAATCTTTAGAATCATTTAAGACAATTGAAGACAATAATTTAATTGGAACTCTATCATACTCATCATCATATAATACATTTTTATCATTTTCACTCACTCTATAAATTCGTGTTTGAGTTGGATCTAGATAATAACTTTTTCCATCTTTAACTGAGAAAGTTATAGCATGATTTCCTACTATTCTTTTTAATATATTTTTATTTTCAATCATTTCTGTTGATAATTCAATACTTTGACCTCTTTTATCTACCAATTCTTCAATAAATTTCATTACTGTACTATATCTTTGTTCATTTGTTATATGAGTTTGAACCCAATTAACTAATTCTTCTTTTGTATATTTTGGTTGCTCTAAAATATTAATATTTACACTATAGTCCATTGAATATACTCCTAATTGACTAGATTCAATTCCATAATTATTTAAAATATCAGTAAGCATAGCAGATATATGTCGACAAACTGCTTTACCTGTAATAACATCTGTGCCATATAAACCATTAATATCTCTTGCTTCTTTATTTGAAAATTCAAAGTCTTTATCTATAGATAAATAACCTTTATACAATAAGTAATTAAACATTGTATGAATTTGAATAGGATCATTTAAATCAAATATTTTATTTAATTTATTATAATTTGTTATAAATTTTTGATATAAACTTCTAATTTGTTTAATATCTCTTGTATAATCTTTACCATGTGACCAAGCTAATCCTAAATATGCAGCAATAGAAAGGTATGCTAAAGCATCAACTGAACTATTTAAAACTGGATATTGTGATAATATCAAATCGTTAGTCAAAGTTATACCAACACTAGAAAATCCAAGAATACTTTGAATTTTATTATAGGTATTATAATCTATAGATCCACAAAATTGTTTAAATTTATTATTCTCCATAATTTTCCTCCTTTTAAATGATATATATACTACCATAAAAAGTTATTTTATGCAACTTTTATTCACCATTTCATCTTTCAAACTCATCATTTTTATCATTATTTTTATTATTTTGTATAATATCAATCTCATTATCATCAATTATATCTTCGTTATATAAATCATTTATGAAATCGTCATACTTATCATTAGAGAAGAATTTGTCTTGTAAAAATTCTATAAATCTTTTCCATATCTCTTTAAAGTAATCAACTTTTTTTGTAATTCTGATACCTTATCTTCTAACTCATCAATAGTTTCATTGGCATCATCTAAATCATATTCTAATTCTTCAATTCTATCATCACGATTTTTTATCTTCTTTTTCAAGTTTCTAACTTCATTAGAATGTTCTCTTAAATCATCTTCATATTTTTTTAAGACTATATTTATATCATTTGCATCTCTTAAATTAGAAGTAGTATCATTAGTTTGTTCTATATATTTTTTAATTTTATTAACCTCTTCGTTTGAAATAGAGTAGTTATTTTTATTCATTAATGTAGGTTTTAGATTATCTATAATATCATTAATTTCATTAGATTTATTTTGTAATTCATCTGTTTTACTATTTAACTCTTTGAGTTGTTTCTTATACTTTTCTTGTTCTCGTTTAAACTTTTTATATTCATTCATATTTGCAACATTAATATCAACATTTCTTCCTTCCTCTTTTTCTTTAAGGGTATAGTTTAAATGATAAATTCTATTGAATGAATTAATACAATATACTCTCATTTTATCTTGAATTTCTTTTAAACTTATTTTATTAAAGACATCAGATTTACCAACTTGTTTTTTCATACCATTTTTCATTCCATCTTTAAATGGAATACCAACAATATGTAAATGCGGACTAGATTCATCAAAATGAATGGTTGCATTTGCTATTTTAAAATTAGGCACAACTTCTTCTAAATCTACTATTTGTTCTTTAAAAACTTCTAACATTTTATGCTTGAATTTATCATCATCATATTTTCGTAAATTATGTTTATCAACTTTTGATAATTGTTGATGGTTTTGTATTGCATTATTAGATAGAGAAGTAGTTCCAGTTTCAGTATTTTTTACACTTCTTCTTGCTTTCTTTGATTTATTTTTATCATTGCTTAAATGTAATGAATAAGATAATTCTTCCTTATCATTCATATTTTATATTTTCCCTCTTTGTTAAAACAGAAATCTACTATTTATAGTAGGATAATTTTGTTCTGTCAAAATCTCTAATCCCTTATAGATTTTGACGCAAGCATCAAAATCTGGGGGCTAAAGTTTAGGCAACCTTAGAATCCACCTATCTCCTGCAGTAATATTTCAAAACTTCGTAATGAAATAAAACTGCATAAGACTTTTGATAAAATAGTAAGCACCGCTTATAATTTTATTTAACAATCTATCGCTAATTTCATTTACTTTGTAAACAAAACTTACTACGATTGCTATATCTTTTTTAATAAAAAAAGTTAACAAAAAATCTTATTTTTTCTTCTGAATTTAATTCCATTCTTTTTCAATTTGTTCTCTTCTTTTTCTTGTTTTTTCATCTAATTCATATTCAGTTGAATTAACAACTGGTGGTAAATATTCAAATACATTTTCTTCATTTTCTAGGATTGATTTATCTCCATCATTTACATAAATAACACCAAGTTTTAATTGTTCCAGTTTATCCATTTTCTTATAATCTTCTAAAGGGAATATTCTGACAATTCTTCTTTCATTGTAGTAGTTGAAGAACATTACTTTATCTTGATAATAGTAAGTTGCCTCGTAATATCCTAGATTGTAAAATTCTCTTAATCTAAAAATATGCTCTGATACTTTATCAAATGGAAGATATTCACTAAATCTTAATTTCGTAACGACATTACCAATTAAGGCATAATCTTTTTTATCTAAATAACCAGAATCATATAGTTCATTACATGGTGTACACATATTTTCTCTAAATAAAATTTCATCAACTTTGCACTTATGATTAGAACTTTCTTTTAATTTTATTTCATCAATATATCCATTACTAAATCTTGTTTTTCTTCTCTTGTAAGTTCGTTCCAAGATAGATTATTTTCTTGATATTCTTTTGGATAAAGTAGTTTATTGATATAATCTATATCTCTTTTAATTAGAATATCATCTGGCGTTAAACTTAAATCTTCACATACTTCACATTCTTTTAATCTGCTTTCAAGTTCTGTAATTGTTGTTTCAACAATTTTTCTTTCTTCATCATATTCTTCTAATTTGAATGTACCGTTAACATATGCTTTTTTAATTCTATCTAGTTTTTGATTTTGATTAGATATTTCTTTTTGTATATCTTCTTTTGGATTTTCTATTTTAGTTTTAATCATAGGTAGTAAAGTTTGATTAACAACACTATCATATTCATTAATATCATCTATAAAATGTTCAATTTCTTTTTCTATTTTAGTTTCTTTGATAGTTAATTTGCAATCATTACAATAGTAGTAATAGTAAGAATTATCATTCTTTTTAGTTGTTGCTTTAACACCTAGTATTCTTCCACATTTAGGACAACATAGTTTTTGTAAGAAGATATAAGTCAAAGTTCTTTTATAATTTCTAGAATTTTTCTTTTGTTGTACTTGGCAAGATTCCCATAATTCTTTAGATACGATTGGTTCAACTACATCACTATAATAAACTGGATTTTTAGTTCTTTTACCATGAACAAAATCTCCTTTATAGATTTCATTTTGACTAACACTAGTCATTATTCTCATAACCATTCTACCATTTGATGTAGTAGTATTAGATTCATCTGCCATACAATCAATATCACAATCATTATCATTAACAAACTTCATTAATTTTTCAATATCATAAACACTTCTTGTTAATCTATCTAATTTAAAAGCAACTATAACATTAATCTTTTTGTCTTTAATATCTTGTATCATTTCTTGATATGCTGGTCTTTTATCATCTTTTGCACTTATTCCCTCATCAGTATATACTTTATAAATTTTATAACCTTTAAACTTACAAAACTCTCTTAATTTTTCTTCTTGTTCTGGTAAACTAAATCCTTCTCGTTTTTGGTCTAGTGTACTAACTCTAATATAAAGTCCTGCTATTTTCTTTTCTTCATTCATTAAATTTCAACTCCTTAATATAAAAAGGTGTCAAAAGTATTAATTGTTTAATACTACTGACACCTTATAATTTTATCTTCTCTTTGCAGATTGCATTTGTTTTGAAATATAATCGTATTCACTCATTGATTTTTGATTTACATAAGTTATTTTATCATCATTATATTTTCTAGGTGAACCTGTCGTAATGACAGTTTGTCCAAAATCATTTTGATTATATCCACAAATTACTCTTTTATTTTGTAATTGCTTCTTTAATAGTAATAAGTATTTTTTTTCTGACATATGAAATCCCCCTTAATTGATTTCATATTCTAACATAAAATGTATTAAGTGTCAATTTTTGTTAAATATTCTTTAAATAATTTTCTAATTCAGATAATTTAATTTTATTATTTAAGTTTTCTATAAATATCTCATTAGAATAATTAAAAGCTAGGAAAGTTATACCATTAATTATAATTCTGTGTGGTTCTAGATATGTAAGATTAGTTTTATCTATCATTCTTAAATTACCATTAATAATTGTTGATTTAACCTTACAAAATTCACAAATAAATTCTAATCTCTTTCTTAATGATTCTTCCATTCTAACTTCTTGCTTAATAATATTTACCATTTTAATCAATCCTTTCTTTGAAAGACTTTTTTCTAAACAAGAAAAAAATCAATTCTAAATTAGAATTGATTGTCTATTTATTCTCAATACTTATAAAAGTTCGAGCGGATTTCCCTATGGTGCCCTCTGACAGAATTGAACTGTCCTCTGAAGCTTACCATGCTTCTGTTTTACCACTAAACTAAAAGGGCATAAATTAAACTTATGAAAATATAAGCTTAATAACCACGGCAAGAGCAAGTAAAACCCTATATACCGCGAAAATACTAAAATCATGTTTCTTAATATAATTAAGTAAAAACTTTATACATATAATACCAACTACCATAGAAGTAACAATACCTACAATAACTTCTTTAGTAATTACCAAATCTCCAATATGCACTATCGCTGCTCCAAAAATAATTGGTGTAGAAAGCAAAAACGTAAACTTTGCTACAGCTTCCCTAGAAACTCCCAAAAGCCTACCAGCTAAAATAGTAGTACCACTCCTAGAAAAACCAGGTATAACCGCTAAAGCTTGTGAAAGTCCTACAATAAAAGTTTGCTTAAACGTCATCTCTTCAAAAGATACCTCTTTCTTATAATGCTTACTAGCCCACTTATCACCAAGATAAATAAACACACCCATAAAAGCTAAACATAACGCTATAACTAACACATTACCACGAATAACATTCTCAATAACATCATCAAACAAAAATCCCACTAATGCACCTGGTATTGTCGCAACAACTAAATACCAAAACATCCTATTATCAAAACTATCCTTTTTCTTAAAAACCTTCTTACACGCTGCACTAAACAACCTAAGCCAATCTTTCCAAAAAATAACAAGTACAGATATAAGCGTCCCTACATGAAGTGCAACATCAAAAGCAAGCTTACTAGAACTAGACAAACCAAGATTAAAATTAAACAAATATGGAATTAAAATCAAATGAGCAGAAGAAGATATTGGTAAAAACTCCCCTATTCCTTGAACAATTCCTAGTATTATACATTGCACCAAATTCATTGTCTCACTTCTTTCTATATAAGTCTAACATAATAACACCATTATTTCAATAACTAAAACATAACTTTACAAACTTTTTTCTCTTATACATTATATTCATAAAAAATACATATATACAAAAAGCGACCCCACAAAGAATCGCTTACCTAATTATATAGGAAAATCTATAAAAAAATACAATACTTAGCAAAAAACAGGCTTTATCGTTAGTTCAAATCAAACTAGATTGATAATGCAAATAGCTAATGAGAAAATACTAAATAATGTATTTCATTTAATATTATCATCATAAACTAAAAATAATATACTTAATTTTTATTCTCACCATTCTTTTTTAAATCTTCCTCCATATTATTATACCTAGTAGAATTAATTGCAATCCCTAAAACAAATATATAACATAACATATATATCCACATCATTAAAATTATAATACTAGATAAATTACCATACAACATATCATACCTAGCAAAATGCCCCAAATAATATGTAAAAATATATGTTGCTATAATCCATAAAAAAGTAGTAAGCAAAGCACCAATAGTAGTAGAACTACTACTTATCTTCTTAGAAACAGACATCGTATATAAAAGCTTAACATTAAAATAAATAATCAAAAAAGTCAAAGGCCACTTACATATATTAAATATAAATATAGTATTCAAAATAGCCTTATTACTACCTCCTAAATACTTAATCAACTCTAATATATTATTACCAAATATAGGTACAACTAACAAAAACAAAAACAAAAGCATTATCACTATCAAAATAATAAATGACTTAATATAATTCTTAAGCTCATTATCACTCTCACACCTATACAAACTATTAGATGCCCTAACTAAAGCATAAGTCCCATTATTCGCAACCACAATAGCCAAAATAACAAACACCGTAACACTACTATCAAAACCCTTACCAGAAATAATACCTACAACTACATCCGCAGCTTCAGTCGGTAAAACCTTATTAATTAACGAAACAACCATATCTATAGATATAGAAAACAAAGATGCAATATACACTAACAAAGTAAAAGTAGGTATCAAAGCAAGTACCAAAAAGAAAGCTAAATTACCAGGTAAAATAGCCATCTCCCTTCTAGTAATTGCCTTATATATCTCATATACAAAATCCTTAAACTTATCTCTCATATAAATCATCCTCTAAAGAAAAGACTATTGATTCTTTTCCTTATTACTACGCATCTCCAATGTAGCTTCATTAATCGCATCATCAATAGTCTTTATATCATCAGTTATCATACTATATCCCAAAGCGGCACCAAAATTATGTGGCAACTCCTTCAAATCCTTATACATCTTACGACAATAACTTACCACTTGCTTTTCATCATAACCAACTAAATAAACCAAAAACTCATTCCCAGCAGTCCTTACTATATCACTATTCTCCAACTGATTAACTATCATAATAGAAGCCGCCTTCTTAATTACATTATCTCCCTCTTCAAGACCATAATTATCATTAATATACTTAATATTATTCAAATCTATTATAACTATAGCTTGAGGATATATAACATTTTCATCCCACTTCTTCATATTATAATTCAAATAATTACGATTCTTCAAAGAAGTAAGCATATCTATAAACTTAAGCTTCTCTTCCTTCTTAATCTTCTTATTCTTATTCCTTCTCTTAAGACCAGTAATAAATGCAATAACCAAAATACATATAATTACAAGACCTATAAATAAATACTTAAGAAACTTAGACAACGTTACTTCATCAGATAAATCAAGTGAAGTATTATACTTATATCTAACACTATTATAATTAATAGAACCTACATAACTAGTAAACAACTTAGCAAAAGTACTATTACTACCTACACTCCTAACAACAAAATTATAATCACTATTAAGCTTACCTGTATATAACAAATGATAACTACCTAACTTCTTATTATGATAATAATTATAAGTATCACTATCCACTACTATTATTGAATTAACATCTACATTATTTAACAAATCAGTAATATTCTTATATCCATCTACATTAACCCCATTCAAAGCCAAATAACTATGTAACTTACTATCTTTAATAGTCATAACATCCTTCTTCATAAGTGACTTAACCGAAGAAACAACTATATCCCTATTAGATAAAACTACATACTCCTCACTAAATAAACCAACAGACTTATAAGTATCTATCCTAAGATCACTAGTATCAAAATTAGCAAACGCAACATCTACATTACCACTAGATAACCCTTCCTTCAAAGAAGCAATATTATCATACTCAACAAACTTAAAATCTACATCCACCAAACGAGCAAAACTCTTAACATAATTAGATAAAGTACCTACATAATTACCATTATTAACAGACTCATATGGCATATTCCTAATAAAACCATACACATACTTATTACTATTATAACTAGCCTTCTCACTATCACTTATCTTCTTAGCATCAAAAAATAAATCTACATAATTACTACTATAAACAGTATCATAATACTCCTTATTAAACTTATTATAATACTTCTTCATAATAGCAAGAAAACTACTATTATTATTAACCTCTAAAACATATTTATAACTCATCTCATCTATATACCACACAACATTAGCATTATCACTAGCTAAAATATGCTCTAAATACAAATTATAAGGCACCACCATATACTCAATAGATGCAGAATTAAAAGCACTAACAAGCGTATCCTCACTACTATAAGGCAAATAAGAAATATCACTAGCCTCTCCTAAATATATACTAGCACTACTAAGAAACTCACTAAGCATCCCTATAGTAACACCCTTAAGATCACTAATCCTATCTATCTTCTCATTATTCCTAGATACAATAACAAAACTATCCTTATACATCAAAATATCATTATTACCCACTTCTTCATCAATACCAAGCACCTTAAAAGAAACATCACGTAACTCCCTACTTGACCCCTTAACAAGATAAGGAATCTTATTATACTTAATACCATAATCCTTAGTAAACTTATCTAACATAGAAAAAGCAATACCACTACCATTTTGACCATATAAAGGAACATCATTATAAACAGATATATCTATAACCTTATCCTTATTATCATTAATCCACTTCTTCTCCAAAATAGAAAAAGAAGAATCATCACGACTATAATTCAAAATAAATATCAAAAGCGATATAAACAAAATAAGCCCTATAACTGATAAAATAATTATTCTACTTGTTTTCTTAGTTTTCATCCTACTCACCTAACTATTAATCCAAACAATAGTAGTACTATTTACATTCTTACTACCCATAGTTGGAAACTTCTTATTTTCATCTTCCTTAGTATTCTCATCATCTTGAGTCAAAATATACTGAAAATCATAAAAACTCTTAACATCATCACTAAAATCAAGAAGTGACTTCTCTGCTATCTCATGAGCATTATCCAAAGAAACATCATCATTAAAATCTATCATAACATAAACAATCTTACCCTGTAACCTAACCTTAGCATCCTTAACTTTATCATTCTTCTTCAAATTATCCCTAACCAAATCCATCGCCGTACTATCAAGTGGATGCTCAGTAATACCATCAAGCCTATTCCCATAAACACTACCATTATTAGAAAAGAACATATCCTTAGTAAATATATATAAAATAACTAAAAATACCAAAATAACTCCCAATATTATTAAATAATATTTATATCTCTTAACAAAATCTTTCATTGAATTACCTCTTTCTTTCTAATTAATTATACTATATATCTTACTATTTAGCAAGAAAAATATATAATCCCATATTATTATAGATATTTAAAAAACAAATAAGTACATTCATAACCTATTTGTTTATCCACTAATCTAACTTAATAATATTTAACATTGCATTTGTATTATCATCAAAAATTAACTCTGTATCATTTTCAGAAGTAATAGTCAAAGTAACTTCATCATCCTCTGTTAAAGCAAATATAGAAGAACCAGTAACACCACTAATAACATT
This sequence comes from uncultured Bacilli bacterium, assembly GCA_934096265.1. Lineage (GTDB taxonomy): Bacteria > Bacillota_I > Bacilli_A > RF39 > UBA660 > JAEDMO01. The sequence goes on from CAKOLI010000009.1 coordinate 28,422, forward strand.
AGCCTTTTCTTCTACCTTTACCTTTGATGATGGAACATTATAATCCCTAGTTTTTACCTATATAACATAATTAGTATCCGTAGAAGTAGCCACATTAACGAAATAATTAATTAAATATGCACCAAACTTCCTAGTTTCAATTTGCAGTAAGACTAAACCTCTGAGCAGTCCTTGAATACCTCTCTCCATACGCTCCTACTCCATAAGACTCACCCCTATCTTCCTTTGGACCAGTTACTCGATAAAATAAATCATCCAATAGAATTAATTATAATTTCAAGCATTATTCCTTTATTAATCTTTTTACATGAGTTTGTATTTGAATTAATTCTTTTAACAATCGTATCATTTATCTTCACCTTAACATCACCTATAATAATTTTAAAGGATTAAGCATTAAAAACATTAATCATGCAAGACTAAATAGTATTGTAAGACTATGTTTTATACGAATAAATATCTATACCCATCAAAGAATATGTCTAATTGCTTAAAATGTGTTTATAATATTAATGCAAATGAAAATTTGCCTGTTTTATGTCGTTTTGATTTCTATATTATCATTCACACTTGTAAATTATCGGAACATATGTTAAAATATTCAGACAAGAGGTGAAGTGGAAATGGCAATAAATAACGAATTGAATAAATTTCCTTTTCATCCATATTTGAATGTAGATATGGATAAAATTAATAATATGAATTTAACAGTAAGTGAGCTAAGAATGATTAAAACCAATTTAGAAAAAAAGAAGAAAATAAGCGATAATATTCTATTATCCGGTTTATTGATAGATGATGAATATGATGTTTTTCTTCATCCAGAATATGGAGCATTTTTCTATAATACTTCGTGTAGATCCATGCAAGAAGAGATTGAATCATGTAATAACATACTAGCAAGAATGGATTACCATTGTTACGTTCCACAAGAAGAACTATTGACATATATTGATAATGGATATGAATTTGTTATGGGACCCAGTGTAAAAATATTTGATAATGATAGTGAAACACTAAATGGTGTTTATTGTGCAAACTATAAAAAAAAATTAAACAAAAAAATCATCAATATTAATAATAAATATAGAAATATCAAAAAATAAAGTTGATAAAAGATATAAAAATAATCAAAAATTTCATAAGAAAGATTATTTTAATTTATTTTTAAAATATAATGATTTATTTAATAAATTAAAATATCATTATGATAATAATGTATAAACAATATTAAAGCTATGATTTAGTTATCAAATTTAATTTTATCTCATAAGTTAAATTAGGAACTATTAATATAGTTTTTTTATTTATATTAAGGGGTTTAATTTGAAGGAACAAAAGAATAAAAAAGGGAAAAAATTAATTATATAAGATTTAATTATAGTGAAGAATTTATCACTAATATAGAAAAACCCACCAAAGAAGATTTAAAGGGAGTGTAAATAATTCTATGTAAATGGTAATCTATCCATGATACAATAGTAGAAATGGAGAGACTCTATTTACACAAATTTATTTACAGACTCTTATAGACTTCACTATTATACTCGGTTGCTCTGTATATTTATCACCACCATGAACAATTCTATGACTAATTACCTTTATTTCATTAAAATTATTTATTACACCATACTGTTTACTTATTAAAATATTCTCTAAAATTTTAATTGCATGTTCAACACTATCAATCTTTATTTCGTTTTTTTAACTTTAAATCATTACCTAAATATGTATTATATTTTACTTCAGAATTAGCCGAACCAATATTTGAAAAATTACCATCTGTAATCAATTTATCTTCTAAGTTAAACAATTTAAATTTAAGTGATGATGAACCACAATTTAATATTAAAAACATTGTATCCCTCCACAATATTAAAACAATTTGTTTTGTTCTAGTTCTTTGAACACAACATATGTGCTTGTTGTTATATAATTAAGATTTAATATATTTTTATTAAAATATGTCACTGTTTGTTTTTTTTCATAATTACACCATATAAGTAACCAAATTCCACTTTTTTTATCTATGAACTTACAGTATTTATCAAAAAAATCATTATATTCTTTATCGTAAGTTGATATTAACACCCTACTTATATTTTTGTTGTTATAATTATACTTTTTAAAATTATTTTGAATTGTGTCATCTATATTTTTAAATAAGCGTGTAGTACATAAATAGTTTTTTTGATATTCCTTTGAATTAATATTTAATTCAAGAGAATCATAAATTTTTTTGTCCTCATAAGAAAATCTGCTACTACATAAATAATCTGTATCGCTTAACACAGTTAAACCTACAATAAATTTGTCTTCGCATGAAAAAGAATAATAATCTTTAAAAAGGTCATAAATTAGCAAACCTGTACTAGCATATTCTATTTCTATAACATTTTCTATTTCACCACTAATTATGTGATGGTCTATTGCTGCCAAAACATTGTTCTTTGGTAAATTATTCAGATTGTTATGATCAACTAATATAAATTTTTTATCAGTAATGTCGCTTATAATTTCAGGCTTTTCCTTTAGGTGTTTCAAAATTATTTTTTTATCATTTTCTGAATACATGTAACCATCATTCAAAATACAAAAATGGCTTTTACATCCTAAGCTTTTTAATACTCTACTTAATAGTAAACTTGAAAAAATTGAATCCGCATCTGAATTTGGGTGACCTAAAACATAAACCTCTCTATTTTTACATTCATCAATTAATTTTTCAATTAGTTCTTTTTTTAGAATATTTCTAACTTTCACCAAAATTTTACCAAAGTGATTTTCTCCACTTTTATCTTTTCCAATTCCCCAGTAATATTCATCCACAGTATTTTCAATTATTTCCTCATCCCGTGTTTCTATTAATTTATACAATATAGATTTATTTTGTCTGAATTTCTCTAATACACCATCAAACATCACTTGATTTTTAATAGAACTAAAATTATTTTTTCTTATGTTATTTCTATCTCTGCCAATGTTAGAAGCTTCTTTTGGGGTGTTGGAATTAATTATTTTTTCTTTTATTTCATTGTTATCAAATTTTTCAGATTGATAATAATGTTCAACTGTTTTATAAAATATATTGTTTTTATAAAACCCATAATTAGAATAGTTAGCTAAATAACCGTTTTCTCCAAATTCTTTATAAAATTCTATTGCCATATTATTTTTCAACTCCTGGATATAAATATTTTTCCTTTTCTTCTGCTATCTTTTCATTAGCATTAGGAACAACAATTGTTTCTTTAAAAGATCGCTGTCCTCTCTCCGATGCGGTATTAAATAAATCTAATTTTTCTATATTAATTTTGTCATTAAAATCACAGCTTAATCTCCAACCATAATTTTCTTGTTTCATAGTACTACAAATTCTTCCATAATTTCTTTCGTGTGTCGGAGTTAAAGGTTCATTTGTAAATGAAGTTATTCCTTTGAATAAATTAATTGCTCTACCTAAATTACAAATAGTACCTGTATCTATAGTGAATTTTGAATCGAAGAATGCATCAGAAGGATATTCTGCATCTCTCAGTGCATCTATATACAATCTAATAATTGGTAAAACATGTTCTAATATATATTCATACTTGTCAATTTTATACTCTTCCTTATAGTTAAAAGCAATATTCTCACATATTTTATAAACTTTTTCCACATCATCCCATGATGAATCAGAATATTTATCCCTTAATTTTAAATTTTGCATACTTTTAAATTCATACAATGCATTTAAAAAAAATCTTTCAGTTACCAAGTATCCACTATTTTTTCTTTTTTCGGTCTTAGGATAAATGTTGATTCCATAATTTCCATAGTCAGTCAATTTTGGGTTAATCGAATAATACTTACCATCTTGATTTTCAAATAAATAAACCTCACATTCCCTTTTTATATCTAGATTATTAATATTTTCTGATAAGTATTTTTCTAGTTGTTTTGCTGATTTTATATCATCTTTTAAGATGTATTCGTTAAACATTTTAGCCTTTTCACTTATTTGTAAGGAATGTAAATAAGGATCTGTTATATGTGCTACACATAAATTAACATTTTTATTTTTAGAAACAAATAAATAATTTCCAGTGGCTATTACCTTATGATTATTATAATTTATGACATATACATTTTTGTTTACAACCAATGGGTTATAACGTATTTCCACGCACATTTTTCTAAAACCGGATCCAAAAGTTTTGTAATATGGTTTATATATTTTTAAAAAATTAGTTATGTCTTTTTGATATTCCTCTAAAGATGATTCACTTTTTTCATCTTCCCATGCTCTACCGTATTGAGTCAGTGATAATCTAACACCTGCTAGTGCCGAAAGTAAATCAGAATTACATATTTTTTTATGAACTTTATTTAATTTCTTATTATATCTACTAAATCCCACCGTTGATAATCTAGTTCTAACCCCAAGTTCTTTATAACAAATTTCTACAAATCTATCTAAATAATAATAATTACCTATATCATTATCCAAATACGGAAATGTAACGCCAACTCTATGTTCTGTACGTTCCCAAGCTAAAAATAAATCGCCATTTGTATAATTCATTGCCGAATATTTTATGGCACTAACTACATTACGTAATGTTTTTTCATTCCAAAATTCACTTTTGCAGCATGAAAATTTGCTACAAAAGCTACAATTATTAAAACATCCTATTTGTGGCTGTAAGTGGCGCATCTTAGAAAAAAAGTCTTTTGGTAGAGACATAAAATGTTCATACAAATTTTTTCTTATTGTGTAATCGCAATTACTTATTTTGGTTTCATCACTTAATAAAAATTCCATGTAAATACTCCTTTTAATTATTTTCTAAAAATTCAATAAACTTTTTTAATGCTACTGTTTCAAATTCTTCTAAGTATACAGTACAAACATCAACTGAAGGTAAATCATTTTTAAAAGTTACAACTTCGAAGTCTTCTTTGTCAACTTGATTATCTATTACATTTTTTATAAAATAACCAACTCCGACTCCTTTACGAACCATTTCCAACATGAATTCAGTTGTCCAAGATTCAACAACTGGATATAATACTATATTATTAACTTCCATATATTCATCCAGTTTTAATCTTATAGAAGATGTAGCGCTTGGTAATATTAATGGGTATTTCTGTAAATCAGTGACGTTTTTTATTGAACAATTAGCAAACATTTTCTTATTATATACAAAACAATTTTCAAGTTTAGATAATGCAACTTTTTTTACAGTTTTTTTGTTGGTTTTAATTGGAAGTGTATCAACTATTAAATTAATCTTTCTAGTCTCTAGCATCTCTACTAAATCAGTAGTGGATTTACTAACAATTTCAAATTTTATGCCGGGATAAATTTTTCTAAAATCGGAAATAAAATTTGACAAATAAAATATAGCTATATGTGAAGGAGCTCCAATTACTATTTCTCCTATATTCAAACTATTTAAGTTCCTTATATGAGATTCACCATCTTTTATAATATTGAAAGCAGTAGAAATATAAGAATACAATTCTTTGGCTTCCAATGTTGGTTCGATTCCTTTACAATTCCTATAAAATAAACTATACCCTAATTGTGATTCTAATTCTTTCAAGCTATAACTTATAGCAGGTTGTGAGACATATAAAACATTAGCAGTTCTAGAGATACTCTTCTGTTCATATAGTGTCAAAAAAATTTTATATAAATTTAAATCTTTATTATCCACAATATCACCTTCATTCGTAAAGTATTATATAATATTTTTATGAATAGCACAATAATTATAAATAATTTTAATATATTAATAAATAAAATTTATGTTTTATATAATATTAAAAAATAAAGTTGATAAAAGATATAAAAATAATCAAAAACTTCATAAGAAAGATTATTTTAATTTATTTTTAAAATATAATGATTTATTTAATAAATTAAAATATCATTATGATAATAATGTATAAACAATATTAAAGCTATGATTTAGTTATCAAATTTAATTTTATCTCATAAGTTAAATTAGGAACTATTAATATAGTTTTTTTATTTATATTAAGGGGTTTAATTTGAAGGAACAAAAGAATAAAAAAGGGAAAAAATTAATTATATAAGATTTAATTATAGTGAAGAATTTATCACTAATATAGAAAAACCCACCAAAGAAGATTTAAAGGGAGTGTAAATAATTCTATGTAAATGGTAATCTATCCATGATACAATAGTAGAAATGGAGAGACCCTATTTACACAAATTTATTTATAGACTCAGGAGCTTACTCTATTGTAGCTCCAATAATAAAAACAGGCCCCACTGAACCCATCTCTATCATTATATCAGTTGTGTAAACTTACCTCATAGAACCTATTACTCGATAAAATAAATCATCCAATAGAATTAATTATAATTTCAGATGTTCTTTCCTTATTTATGAAATATTTTGTTTTACAGAACAATATATATAATTATAATTGCTATAACCAATTGTATAATATAATTTTGAATACCATATTTAAAATAGTCTACAATATTCCAAGTCATATGTTTTGAATTATCATTATCAATTAAGTTTGCCGAATTAATTTCTTTTGACAATATAAAACCTGCTGTTGCAGACCACATAAATAATGAACTTCCTGAACAAATTGACGCAGCATATGCTATTGCAACCCAATCAGATTGAGACATAAATGTTGTTGAACACAAATTAACTATAACTGGCATCATAGCACTAGCAGCAGGACCTGCACCAAATAAGCCAGATACAAGTGATGTAATAATCATTATTACAATAAGTAAATATTTAGGATTCGTGATGTTATTTTGTAAATACAAAGCAATTTCATTTAATATTCCTGTTTGTGACACAATACCAGCTAAAAATAAGAATGAACTTATCGTTAAAACCGGTTTAAAATCAATTTCTTGAATAATATTTACTTTTTTTATTTTACAATATAGCATTGCTACAACATATCCTAAAACAGCTATTATTTCTGATGGTATTATTTCTTGGGAAACAAAGCTCCAACTTAGAAACATAAATAAAAACACAATCAATAACCCAGTCAACACATCTTTTCTTACTATTAAATTTTTATAACGACTCTTCAACAAATCTATTGATAACTTTTTCTGTGATTCTTCCTTTTTTTCATCTTTAATTTTAAAACTCCACCAAACTATTAATAAAATTGAAGTTATTAAGAAAAGAGGAAATGCTCTAATTAAATATCCCAAAAAAGATGTTATTCCACTATTCATAATGACTATAGCCGGAAAATCTCCTATTGGAGATGATGCACCGCCAGTATTTGATAATGCTAATATCGTCGCAAAAAACAAATTTAAATACTTCTTATTTATTCCTATTGTTTTTAACAAGACAAATATAATTGGTAAAATCATCATTACAGCTGTTATATTATTTAAAAAAGCCGAAATAAAAAACATTAATAAACCAAATAATACCAAAATAAGTTTTTTATTTCCCTTAGACAAAATCGCTAATTTTATAGATAGCATTTCCATTATACCTGTACTTGATATTAAATTAGTAAACAATTCCATTACAATCAATATAATTAATACATTATATTGATAATTGTTCATAACTTCTTTTATTGAAATGTTTGTAAATAAAGCAAACATAGCACTAAATACATAAATCAAAGTTATAAGTAAAAAACTTCCTATATTATTTTTTGTCATGAAATCTCTCCTTAAATCATTTTAGTAAAATATTTTTCTTTATTTATCAAAATCCAATTTTTAGGTCTTTCGGAAAGGCTTTCATTTAAACAAGGAACAAATACTTTTTCTCCCAAAAATTCTTTGTATATTTCTAATGCTCTGTAACTTCTTTTATTCAATAAACACTTATTACCATTTTTATATCCAAATGAAATTATAACTGAATCTTTGGGTTTAATTAAAGTAGGATACTCTAGTTCATTAATATATTTAATAATATTTTGGTTGGGAGAATTTTTAATTATAATTTTCTTTTGTTCCATACTTAAATTACTAGATAATACAACTATAATATGATCGAAATATCCTCTATATTTTAGTATTTCTTCTAAAATCGCTATTTCATTAGATAAAAACATTATATTTCTTTTTCGTAAGTTTAATATTTTAATTACAACTTCATTAACAGAACGTAATGTAGAAGAATCAGATGAAATTGGTACATGCTTTGAAATGTTATACATTAGTTCAATATTATCTATATATTTATATAATTGAGCATTAGTTTCAAATATGCCAATTTCATCTATTGTATCTATCAAATTCATATCTATTTGATTTCCTCTATCTTATTACATATTTTTTGTAATAAACTTACTAAAATAGAAATTTCATAAGGAGCATTTTCAATTATATCTATCATTTCACCTAATTCTAAGTCAAATTTTTCAGATAATAATTTAAAGTCTTTTTCATCAAGTGTTGGAGATGAGAATCTTATACCTAAATTCATAAAAATTATTCTCCATATATTTCATCTATTTTTTTATGTAAATCCATAATAATTTTTGCTATAATTTGGATTTCAACTGGGCTTTCTTTTAAAGCTTTAATTACTGCATCAGCTGTAAACTCATCATCAAAAATGTTAAGTAATACTTCATAATCATTATCTAAATTTAATTTTAACTTCTCATGTGGTTTTGGTTTTAAAACATGTGGTAAAGGCTTATGTATATGATCTACTGACTTTTTAGGATGTCTTTCTTCAACAATAGCATTCTTTGGTGCAATATTTAATTTTTCTAATTTTTCATTTAGTATTTCATCAAGTTCACTTTCTCTAATCATTCTATCTTCTTCTAATTTTTCTCTCATCATTTTCTAACATTTCCTTTCTTTCTTCTTTTTCATAAAATTCTAATTCAACCAATATTTTTTTCAATTCTAGTAATTGTGATTTATCAGTACTAAAATTAATAATAAAATTAATTTTTTCTTCTACACTTCTTGGTCTTTCTTCAACCCCATGTTCTGGTCTTTCTTCACCCCTATGTTCTGGTCTTTCTTCAACCCTGTGTTTTGGTCTTTCTTCAGCCCTATGTTCTGGTCTTTCTTCAACCCTATGTTTTGGTCTTTCTTCACCCCTATGTTCTGGTCTTTCTTCAACTCTATGTTCTGGTCTTTCTTCAACCCTATGT
>CAKOLI010000010.1 GCA_934096265.1 uncultured Bacilli bacterium
TGGTGTCCCCTTAGGGATTCGAACCCTAGACCCACTGATTAAGAGTCAGTTGCTCTACCAACTGAGCTAAGGAGACATAAAAATCAGTTACTTATTCATTATATCATATTTTTTTAAAAAGTGAATACTTTTTTTAAAAAAATTATATTTTTTTTAAGCACCTGATATTTTTCTGGTTAATTATACATATTTTATCAATATTAAATTTATAACTTAAATCTTTCTGGATTGAATTTCGGCAATTTTATCAAATACTTCTCCAGCATTTTTTTCGTTAATTTCTGTATAACCAAGTTCTTTTAATGCTTGTACTTTAGCAGAATTGAGTTCTTGAGTTCTGCTCATTTTTTCTTCGTTTTTTTGTTCTATTTCTGCTTCCCATTTGCGGTGAGAGTCCATTAGTCTACTACGTGAAGCTCCTCCGTTGTTGTACAAAGTCATTGCAGAATACATAATACTTTCAAATATAAATTGATATTCTTCTTCAAATTCATATACTGTTGGTTTAACAAATCCCGCAGACTTAACAACATATGCAAGCATATATTTTAATTCTTTTGTGTTTACCATAGACTGGATAAAATGATATATATATGTAATTATGGTTAGTGATGTTTTTGTTTTGTCTTCGTTAAGCATTTCTTTTAAAAGGAACACAATATCGTTGATAACATCTTGTTCTTCTTTTTTAAATCCATCTAAACTAATGATGCAGTTTTCTTTTTTTGCACTGCTTTTCTTAGTTGTATATAATTTGTTTTCTATTTTTTCTATATATTCATCATCTACAACAATGTTTTCTAATTCTGCTGCATCACGCACTTCTAATAGATTAAATAATAACATTTTTTTATCCTTAGGCCATTTATCAAGGCTATCGCAGTCTAGGTAATTATACACCATTTGTCTTGACACACCTAAATATTTAGCTAAATTCACTTTTGATATATTTGTTTTTTTTAATATTTGATTAATCTTCTCAATAGTCCTCATGTCAATCCTCCTAATATTATTTTAACATTTTTACGTAATATGTCAAGACTTAATATTTACAAATACCATAGTTTTTGTGTATCATTATAGACACTACTTATGATACCTCCACCTATGCATTCATCTTTGTCATATATTACACAAATTTGTCCAGGAGTAACCGCTTTGGTGCTTTGATAGAAGACTTTTACCCTACCATCTTCTAGGCGCTCTATCCTACCAGGGATGTCGTTTTGGCGGTATCTAAATTTGAAGCATACATCACTTACGTCTTTATCATCAATGAAATTTACATCTTCTAAGATGGCACTGTTAGAATATAGATAATGATTATCACTGCCATAGCAAACATATAAAATGTTCTTATTAAGATCTTTGCCTACTACATATAGTTTGTCATTACTGCCTCCTATATTTAGCCCTCTTCTTTGACCTATTGTGTAATACATAAGACCTATATGCCTACCTAATGTTTTATTGGTTTCGATATCTACGATATCTCCGGCGATATTAGGTAAATAGTTTTCTAAGAACTTAGTAAAGTTTCTTTCTCCAATGAAGCAAATACCAGTTGAATCTTTTTTAGTGGCTGTAACAAGATTGTAAGTAGAGGCGATATCTCTTACTTTATGTTTACAAATATCTCCAAGAGGAAAAATAACATCATTAAATTCTTCTTTTCTAACCATAGATAGGAAATAGCTTTGGTCCTTAGATAAATCACTAGCTTTATATAGTTTGCCATCAATGACTTTGGCATAATGACCTGTAGCAATATAATCTGCTCCTAATTTGCGGGCTTCTTTAATAAATAGGTCGAATTTGATATATCTATTACACATAACATCTGGATTAGGAGTTCTACCTTTTTTTAATTCGTCTAGGAAATATGTAAATACATAATCCCAATACTCTTTAACAAAGTCTATTCTGTGTAGAGGAATATTTAATTTATTACATACTTCTTTAGCATCATTATAATCTTGTTCTTGAGGACAGATATTGTTATTTAGATTAGGATTACCAAGTATGTCATTATTAATGCTGCTATCCCAATTACGCATAAATAAGCCAATTACATTATATCCTTGATTAATTAATTCTATTGCAGCGACACTGCTGTCTACTCCTCCACTCATACCGATTACTACTGTTTTCATACTTAGCACCTCACATACATATAAGTATATCATATTTAAGTACTAACAAGCAAGGGATAACAATGTAGATTTTTTAGATATTAAAATTATATTTATTTAAGGAGATTAAGTAATAGATTAAAAAGATTAGGATATAAGTAGGCATCTAAAAGACTAGTAATTATTCCTATAAAAGAGGTTATGCCAAGTACTACTAGGTATTTTTCTAGTTCTTTTCGGATGCTTATTTTCTCTTTTTTAAAGATTTGTTTAAATATAAGGATGGAAAAGTTAATACTATAATATCCAATGATGATATAGCTTATGAAGCTAAGAATTTCTTTAGGAAATATATATATGAATGAATATAGGCTTCCTTTATATTTATATAGACCAATTAATGTAGATACGGTAAATCCGACGGTTAGGCCTTTTAGGAATATTAACATTATAATAAAAGGAATACCAATCATGGATAGACCTAGTATAAATATTATAGCTATATAGAATAAATTATTTCCTAGGCTGTGTAGTAATGCTTGTACATAGTTATAACTGTTATTTTTGATACTAGTAGTAAAAGCATTCATTGTACTAAATACACTATCTAAATCACTTTTGCTTAGTAAGTTGTAATAAATTGCTCCACATGTGACTCCTAATACTAGAAGAATAAGAACAAATAAATTGAATTTCCAAGATGGAATTAGTAAGGTTTTAATGCTACTAATTTTCTTTTTCATATAATCACCTAATCAATTTTATTAACAAACTCTTGCTATTATACCAATAATTTTGTATAATTGATTATGAGGTGTATTATGAATAAAGAAAGCAATAAGAAAAATAATAATGTGAAGAAAAAGAAGAAAGTTAAGAATTTAGGTATGAAAGTTAGTGCAATTGTAATGTTACTTCTTATGGTAGTGTCTTTTGTGCTTATGTTAATTAGTTATGTAAATTAAAAATAAACTAAGTATTTTATACATTTGCTGTGTAAATATACATAGTTTATTTTTTTATCTAAGTAGTAAAATCAAAAGGATAAGGGCAATTACTACAGACAGAGTACCAAGTAGTAAATAGCTAACATTACCACTGGCATAGGCATTATTATAGTTACCTACTTCTTCGTTATTTGATGTAGAATAATCTTCTTGAGGTTTATCTACAAAAGTGCTTGCTTCTTTTACGGGTTCGTTACTACCAATAATGTAGTTTAGGCCACCCATATTAATTTTTATGGCATTATTACTAGCACTATATCCTTGATTACTAAGGCTAAATTCTTTTAAGATTTGTAGTATATTAATGGTATGTACTCTTCCTATAAATTTATTTTTAAAATAATTAATAAAGTTGATATAAGTTAAATCATCAAGGAAATAAATAGAGTCATCTGTTGTAAAGTTATTTACACTAAGTAGTTTATGAGCATTATTTAGAATGGCTATGACTCTTTTAGCTAAGTTTATGCATCCTTCAGTATTAGCTATATCGTTTAATAAATTTCTTTCTATATTAGGTAAGATAAGTATCATTGAAGTACCATCAATATCTTTATATATATCTTTAATTTTTTCATTCATAGAACTAATATCGGTAGACAGTATATCTACATATTTGTCTAAATCTATAGAGATATGATATCTTAAGTCCTTATGATGTGGAATAGATATATAATAAGAATATTTTCCATTCATTACATAATAAATAGTATAATTATTAAAACTAATTAGTCTACTAACGTCCATATAAATGCCTCCTTACCTATCATAATAATAATAACACAAAAAGAAGAGTTTGTCTACTTTTTCTTTTTCAACAAATCTCTTATTTCTTCTAATAACATAATATCTGTAACCACTGGAGTTTCTTCTTTCTTTTTATTATTTTTATGTGTAAGTTTATTAATAAATTTGACAAATAGAAATAAACAAAAAGCAATGATTAAGAAATTAATTACATTTTGAATAAACATTCCATATCTAATTGTGGCATCGTTAAATTTTAAAACTAGGCCACTGAAATCTAGGCCACCTAGAGCAATTCCTAGTATTGGCATAATTACATCGTCTACTAAGGAACTAATTATTTTAGAAAATGCAGAGCCAACGATAACCCCGACGGCCATTTCAACGACATTACCTCTTGATATGAATGTTTTAAACTCCTTTAACACGTATATTACCTCCTTATAAGATAATTATAACGGTTAAATTTAAATATGTAAATATTAAATAAAGATCTGTATAAATATTATACCTAATATTAAAAATGCTAAAGCTTGTTTATGGCTTACATTTTTGGTTGATGCAGGTAGTAGTTCAAACAGAGAGATGTGTAACATTAAGCCCGCTATAACACTAAATATAATACCCATAAATAAATTATTTATACTACTTGGTAAAAATAAGTAGGCAATAATAGCACCAAGTAGTTCAGAAAATCCTGAGATTGCTGTGTAGATAAAAGCTTTAATTTTAGATTTGGTACCAACGTATATAGGAAGAGCAATACTTATACCTTCAGGAATATTATGCATAGCAATAGCAAGACCTAAAGAAAGGCCTAATTTAACTTCGCTGTTAGTTGCTATGTAAGTGATAATGCCCTCTGGAATGTTATGGATAACGATTGCTATCATGGAGATTAAACCTACTTTGTATAGTTTGTAATCAGTTGAATTTATATTATCATCTGGTAAGTATTTACTTACTAAATATGAAATAAATACACCAATTAATACGAATAATATTACAATTAAGTATGTCTTATTAATAAGATATTCTTTATTTAAATATGTAAAGCTTTCTTTTATTAAATCAAAGATAGATACACCACTCATAACACCACTTGCAAAAGCAAGGCAACTACCAATTATTTTGTTTTTATTTTTATTTTTTATAAAAAAAACAAGTATAAAACCTAGTAATGTAGAAAGTCCTGATATTGAAGTTATGATAAATGCTATTTTTGTATTACTCATAAATATCACCAATTAATTATATGTATTTAGGTTATAATTTATATTAATACATAAATAACTTCTGTTATTATTTTGTGCTAAAAAGGAAATAATATGAGTAATAAGTATTTACAAAAATAGGAAATAGAAATTTAGTATTAAAGTAATAAACAAATATTTTTAATTCATAATAATAATGTAGCTAATGAGAGTAAAGGAGATGTTTGCATGTTTTTTAAAAAAATCAAAAACTCTCTTGCTATTCTTCTAATATGCACCATGATATTTCCAATAAATGTACTAGCCTATTCAGATTATATTTTAGCAGGTGGTGACAATATTGGGATAGAACTTAACTCAAATGGTATTATTGTAGTGGGAACGTATAAAATTAAAAATGAAAATCCTGCGAAAGAGGCAGGGTTGAAAACGGGAGACGTTATTATATCTATAAATGATACTAAGGTAAATACTATTAATGAGCTTTTAAATGTGATTAGTAAAAATAATAATAGTAGTAATACTATTAAGGTTACCTATTTAAGAGGTAGTAATAGGTATAATACTAATTTAAAGTTAGTGAGTGATGATAATAATACTTATAAAACTGGTATATATGTAAAAGATAGTATTAATGGTATAGGTACTCTAACTTTTATTGATCCAAATACTAAATTATATGGTGCTTTAGGTCATGAGATATTAGAGAAAACTACAGGACAAAGAGTAGAAGTGTCTAAAGGTAAAATATATGAATCAAGTGTAACTGGTATAACTAAGAGTAATACGGGTACTCCAGGAGAGAAAAATGCTAGGTATAATTCACAAAAGGTATTTGGTAAGATAAATGAGAATACTAAGTCAGGAATATTTGGGGAATATACTGCCAAATTACCGAATAAGAAGCTTTATAAAGTAGCTAAGCCTAGTGAGATAAAGTTGGGTAAGGCTAATTTGTTAACTGTATTAAAGGATAATAAGATTGATTCTTATGAGATACAAATACTTCAGATTTCAAGAGAAGATCAAGCTACAAAAAATATTCTATTTGAAATAACAGATCCTACTCTATTAGAAAAAACTGGCGGTATAGTTCAAGGTATGAGTGGTTCTCCAATAATTCAGGATGATAATATAATAGGTGCAGTTACTCACGTAGTGGTAGATAATCCTAAGGAAGGTTATGGTATATTTATAACAAATATGTTAGAAGAAGCAGAAAATTAAGAGCTATGCTCTTTTTTTCTTTATAGTTTAAAAAAAATAGATATAAATCTATTCTTCACTGACTTTAAATTCTTCTACTGTACCATTTTCTAGTAATATTTTATTAACTTTATCACTGACGTCGTTTAAAGTGTCGTTGCACTCACGAGCAAGTTTCATAGCTTCTGTATATTTATTTATAGCATCATCTAAAGCTACTTCTCCTCCTTCTAGTTCTTTTACTAATAATTCTAATTTCTTAATTTTATCTTCAAAAGTCATATTATCTTTAGCCATATTATTTACTTACCTCCATTACTTTAGATATAACTTTGCCATCATTAAATTCTATATTTAATATATCATCTTTCTTTAGGGATTTGATACTAGATACTACTTTGTTATCTACTTTGGTTATTGTATATCCTCTTTTTAAGGTACTAAGAGGATTTAGTATTTCGAGTTTATGTATTATATGTCCTAATTTATCTATTTTAGGTTTTAGGACTATATCTTTGTTATAAAATACATAGCTGTTACTAAGCTCAAATACACGTACTTTATATATTTCTATAATATTATTCATTTTATTATTTAAATTATCAATTAAATTATCTAGTTTTTGTTCTAATACTTCATATATAACAGTAGGTTTTTTTAGTACGTAGCTATCTTCTAGTTTATTTAAGCTTTTTTTCTTATTAGTGCATATGTTTAAAATAGCATTGGTACTTCTTTGTTTAGCACTATCAAGGTAGTTAATTATGGTAGTAATATCTGGTACCGCTAACTCGGCAGCAGCGGTAGGTGTAGGTGCTCTTAAGTCACTTACGAAGTCCGCGATAGTGTAGTCTATTTCATGACCCACAGCACTAATTACGGGTATTCTGCTGTTATATATGGCTCTTGCTACAATCTCTTCATTAAAAGGCCATAAATCTTCAATAGAGCCTCCACCTCTACCTACAATTAATGTATCTATATCTGTATATGTATTAGCAATGTTAATTTTTTTAACAATATCATCTTTAGCATATTCTCCTTGGACTAAGGATGGAAATAGAATGGTTTCACATACAGGGTACCTTCTTTTAATAGTAGTTAAGATATCTCTTATAGCGGCACCTGTAGATGCTGTTATGATACCAATTTTTTTAGGTATTCTTCTAATTTTTCTCTTGTGAGAGACATCAAATAGACCTTCTTTACTAAGTTTTTCTTTTAGCTGGTTAAAGGCTACATATAGGTTACCAATACCATCTTCTATCATATCATCTACATATATTTGATATCCGCCAGTAGCTTCATAGACACTAATACGACCACTTACTAAAACTTTGACGCCATCTGTAGGAGTGAATTTAACATTTTTAACTGATGAGGAAAACATTACTGCATTTATTCTGGAGTTCTCATCTTTTAAAGTAAAGTAAAAGTGGCCTCTGGTATGGTATTTAAAGTTAGATATTTCTCCTTTGATGTATACTTTATTTAAATAGGTATTATCATCAATAATACCTTTAATATATTTAGTTAACTCCCCTACAGTAATGTATTCATTATTCATTATTTAACCTACTATTATATATCTTATCTAAAACGCCATTAATCATTTTAACTACTTTGTCATCACTATACTTTTTAGCAAGTTCGATAGCTTCATTAATACATACTAAATCAGGAGTATCTGTATACATAAGTTCATATATTGCCATTCTAAGTATTGCTTGGTCGGTAAAGCCAAGTCTATCTATTCTCCATTTATCTAAATATTTATTCGCAGTAGTATCAATATTATCTAAGTTTTCTATTACTCCTTTAACAATATCATTGACAAAGTCATTTTTAATTTCTAATTGTTCGTTTATGACATCATCTATATCGTAATTAATATTATTTTTGTTATATAAACTAATTTGATATAAAATGGTCATAATTTTATATCTAAGTTCTGATCTTTTATATTTCATTATAC
This sequence comes from uncultured Bacilli bacterium, assembly GCA_934096265.1. Classification (GTDB taxonomy): domain Bacteria; phylum Bacillota_I; class Bacilli_A; order RF39; family UBA660; genus JAEDMO01. Next base: position 8,282 of record CAKOLI010000010.1, read on the forward strand.
CTCTTCCCTTCATAAAAACGCTATATTAATAATATCACATATTTATAAATAATAAAAGTAAAAAAGATAAGAAAAGGAAAGTAATTCTATATAGTACACTCAAAAAGATTATAGGTTATTTTTGTTATCTATTTCTTTTACGTGTTCATATCCTTTATCAGTGACTACTCTTCCTCTTGAGGTTCTTTTTAAAAAGCCCATTTGTAATAGATATGGTTCGTATACATCTTCTACTGTTGTAGATTCTTCACCAATGGAAGAAGATATTGCATCTATTCCTACAGGTCCCCCGTTAAATTTATCAATGATGGCTTTTAAAAAATTGTAATCAGTTTCATCTAAGCCATCTTTATCTACTCTGAGTCTATTTAGGGCATGGTTCATGATATCAAGATTAATGCAGTTACTACCCGCGACTATAGCAAAATCTCTTACTCTTTTAAACAGTCTGTTTGCAATTCTAGGAGTTCCTCTGCTTCTTTTAGCAAGTTCATGAGCGGCATCATCGTCAATATCCATACCAAGGACCATAGAAGTTCTTTTGACTATCTTATATAGTTCACTTTCGGTATAGTAATTTAGCTTGCAGACAATACCAAATCTATCTCTAAGAGGAGAGGATAAGTCCCCTGCTCTAGTGGTGGCTCCTATAAGTGTGAAGTGAGGTAGATTAATTTTAATACTTCTGGAATTGCCATCACTACCTACAATAATATCTAAGAAATAGTCTTCCATCGCAGGATATAATATTTCTTCAATAAATCTAGGTATTCTATGTATTTCATCTATAAATAGAACATCGTTTTCTTCGATAGTAGATAGTATCGCGGCTAAATCGCCACTTTTTTCTATAGATGGTCCCGATATGGTTTTAAAATTGCTACCCATCTCATTTGCAATAATCGAAGCTAGGGTTGTTTTGCCAAGTCCTGGAGGGCCATATAAAAGGACATGGTCAAGAGCTTCATTTCTTAATTTAGCACTTTTTATATAAATAGAAATATTTTCTTTAACGTCACTTTGTCCTATATATTCATCTATACTACTAGGTCTAATATTTCCATCAAAACTATCTTCTTTTAATTTACTTGGTGTAATAATTCTATCATCCATGTATAACCATTCCCATCTAATTGTATCTAAATTAATAATAACAAATATATTATCAGAAGTCAATACTATAAAAACATTTGTTTGTAAAAATATATAAAAAAATCTTATCTTATGATAAGATTAGTAAATGGTTTTACTTCATCTTTTTGGCGTCCCCGGAAGGATTCGAACCTTCGACCGCACGCTTAGAAGGCGTGTGCTCTATCCAGCTGAGCTACGAGGACAAGAAGAAGTTTTAAGTATTACAAACGTCGCTAATATTCAAACGACATAATGATTATACACTACTTTTAAAAATTATTCAAGTACTTTTTTACAAATTTCTTCATTTTCTACCATAAAAATTACTTCGTTGACATTTAGTTCACTATTTAGTGATAAGCTAATTGTATAAATTACTTCTTCTAATATACTATTATTAACTATATCTGATAAAATTAGATTATTAAAATTTAGTCTTATAGTATTATCTTTAATTTCATAATTAAGAAGTTTAGTGTTTACATTTAGAAAGCTCATTAGGTTACTTTCGTATGTCGGTTTACTAGTTAGCTCAGATATAATTACTTTTATTTTATCTTGATTATTATTATTAATATACTTAGTAACGGGAACGTAGTAATAATTATTATTAAAACTATTTACATAAAATACCGTATAGCTATCTATATCTTTAGTATTAGTAAGTTCATATACTTTGTTAATACCATAGCTTTTATCTAATAAAGTAGGTAAATTATTTTTACTATTAGGCATTTTGTCTAGTGGAGAGCCTTCTACTAATATTTTTACTTTATCTATTCCATCTATACTAGTTAATGTATAGATAATTGCTTCTAACATCTTTTCTTCATATTTAGCATTAATTTCTAAGAGTTCACGAGAAAAATTTACTATAAGTACTTTGTCTTCTAACTTAACATCTAGTACTTTAGTACCACTTGGAATGATGGCTTTAAACCCATTAGGAATGATATTACTTTTCTTTCCTTCTACGATTAAGCCCTCTAATAGGTCTGTAGCAATATTAGTTTTAGAAGAAGAGTTAATTCCTTTTATATGTGTTCTAGCAACATAATCAGTATTATCAAGTAGGTATATAGTTTCTATGTAAGTATCATATGTATATTCTAGGTTTTGTTTGACTTCCATAACTTTATTGCTCTCATTACTAGGCATTAAATAAATAAGAAGAAAAATAATTAAAGTTAGCATTGTTACTAAAATTTTTTTTAAAATCATTTTTTTTAACATAACACACCTCTAATTATATATATGATTTATATACCTAATTATGAGAAAAAGTCACTTAATGTGACTTTATAGAGATATCTCTTGTAACCTAATTAATTCTACTACGGCTTGTGCCCTACCTTTAACCCCTAATTTTTGCATTACATTAGAAATATGATTTCTAACAGTCTTCTCACTTATCTTTAATATTTTAGCTATATCTATAGTAGTTTTATTTGATATAAGAAGAACAAATACCTCTTTTTCTCTTCTGGTTAAAATACTTTTTTCCATATTTTCCTCTACTTTCTTGCAGGGTGGTTTATACTTATTCATATTATTGTATGTATATACTTTAATTAGGTGAGGTCAAATTAACTATTAATTTAAACAAATAGTGTATGTGGGTTATATTAGAGATATTATTAATATATATCCTATAATTATTTAGTCAGTAGTGATTGTGATAACTCTACCATCATCAGTAGTAATGGTTCCTTCTATAAATGGAGTACCACTGGTGCCTAGGATGGCTAGGTTCCAATCTAATGATTTACCAGAATAATTATGTATGGTAGTTAGTTCTATATTGTTAGTATGTCCACTATCTACAGAGGAAGAGGAACTAAAACAATTAGCCCCTAAAGTAGTAAGTTTAGAGTTTTTACCTATGTATATTGTTGCTAATTTATTATACATAAAGGCTTCATTAGAAATAGTAGTAACATTATCTGGAATAACTACACTACTTAGAGCGTTATACTTTAAAGACTGACTTTCTATACTGGTAACTGTATCTGGAATGTCTATATTGGTAAGATAGTTAAAATATAATAGGCCACCTGAAATAACAGATAAGTTAGATGGTAAGGTAACACTACCTAGCATACTATAATAAAAGGCATTTGGTTCTATTTCTGTAACACTGTCTGGTATTTTGATAGAGTTAAGTGAGCTATACATAAAAGCACTTTTTTCTATTTTAGTAACTCCATCAGGTATTTCTATAGCACCTCTTCCAATGCTACCAAAGGCACCATCACCTATTATTTTAACATCACTGGGAATAACTGTATTCTTAGTTCCTTGTATTAATTTTTTAGTACTAACTTCTATGATAGTGTCATTGTTATTACCATTAGTATAATTAGGATTGTCTTTGTCTACATAAATATTTGTTAAAGAAGAAGTACTAAAAGGATAACTACCTATTGTAGTAACTGAGCTAGGGATTTTGATACTAATGATACTATTTTTATAAAACGCTCCATTTCCTATTGTAGTAACTCCATCAGGTATTTCTATTGAAGTAAGTTTGTTATTAGCAAAACTATAGTTACCAATTGTTTTTAAATTACTGTTTAAAACTACACTACTTAATTTATTCATATTGAAAGCATTATTTCCTATATTAATAACTTTACTTGGTATTACTACTCTTACCATGTTGTTACTCGTAAAAGCATACTGGTCAATATCCGTAACTGTATCGGGTATAATTACACTGGTTAGGCCTTTTTGCCTAAAAGCCATGTAGCCTATTTTCTTAACTTCTACTCCATCTATACTACTAGGTATTACTATATCCGTTGTTGTTTCTAAATTATCTTCATTTCCTTCATAACATAAATACCCTGTTATAGTGTTAGTAGTTTTATTAAAGCTAAAGCATTCTTCTTTTGTTGTATAATCTTCTTGGGAGGATTCTAGCTTTAATTTGAATGAGAAAGATTTATTACCCATACTTATAGGGTTATCCATGGTACCATCTATCCAGATATATAATGTATAACTAGTAGGATTATTACTTATCATTTCATATGGGGTTAAGATTAAGTCACTTCCTACTGTAGCATTCTTAAAGTCTCCTTTAGCAATAGATGTACCTTCTTTATATAAGTTCCATACAAAAGATACTTCGTTTAACTCACTAGGTAGTTCTATTATATCTAGGGATATTTTTAAATATACATCTGTATTAGTAGTTTTCTTTATGCTAAAGTTATGTATTATATTATCTTTATTATCCATATATATTGTAGGATATAGACTACTCTTTATATTAATATCATCCCCAGTATACGTAATACCTAAATCTTCTACATTAAATGTAATATTAGTACTATTACTAGTCCATTTAAACCAAGCATAAGTTATACTTAGAGTTAGTATTATTACTGATATTATTCCAATGCTTAAGTATATTTTTTTATTATTCATAACTATTACATCCTTCCTACTTATGTATATTAATCATATCATATAATTTTTGTAAAATGTGTAGAATTAACTAATAGGATACTTATTGTACATAAAAAAATCTATATCAAAGAATATAGCTAATAATAGCTATATATCTAATATAGATTTATATATTTTGTTATAATTTTTTTGATAGTTAAAATGAGGCTTAGACCCTTTATTTATAAGGCTTTGTAATTGCCCCCCCCCCTAGTAAAATAAGGGTTTCAGGACACTTTTGGTTAACTCTATTCATCACTATCAACTCCTAAAATCTTATTAATTTTTAACATAAAATTTGTGAAATATTTGGTACTTTTTATCTCTATCACATGAACTAATCATAGCATAAAATTAATTATTAGTAAATACATTTTTAAAATATTTTGTGGTTTGCCTTATAAAAGTTTGCTTATCAATTTACTATTTATATTCTTCTAACAAAAAGTCAATAATGTTTTTACAAATTATTCCATTTTGGGAATAATCTAATTTATCCATGGTTATTACATACTTTGGATAATTATCATCTATATTGTTATATGCTGAAAACTCTCTTTCCTCGGTTTCTTCATTTGATAGGCTAAATACTACTTGATAATATTCCTTTATATTATGTTTAGTCGCAATAAAATCTATCTCTCTACCATTATTATTACCAGTACTAACATTATATCCTCTATAAATAAGTTCGTTGTAAACAATATTTTCTAAATAAGCACCATATTGTGTTTTCTTGTTTATATTTATTATTTGACCAAGTCCTAAATCTGTTAAGTAATATTTATCTTTTCTGGATAATATTTTTTTACCTCTAATATCGTATGCAGATACTTTAGCCATTAACAACGAGATTTCCGCGTAATCTAAACATTCGTATACTGTTTTAGTAGAAATTGGAATACTTTCTTTTTCAAACTCTTTTAGCATATTTATAGGGGAAAACATCTGACTAGGGTTTGTAACTAAATATTCCATTATTCTTTGAAAAATAGATACATTTTTGATATTATTTCTTTTAACTATATCTTTAAAAACAATTGCATCAAACACATCCATAAGATATGCTTTTATAGCTTCTTTAGTCTTAAATTCAAATATTTGAGGCATTCCTCCCCATAAAAGATAATCATTAAATGCTTCTTCTATATCTCTTTTATCAGTTATTCCTTTTAATTTAACAACTTCTTCAAAGCTAAAAGGTGCTAACTTAAATGATACATATCTTCCTGATAGTAATGTTGCTAATTCAGAAGAAAGTAATTTAGAATTAGAACCGGTTATAAATATCGATACATTTAAAGTTGCTTTAAAAGAATTAACTGCCTTTTCCCAAGAGTCTACTAACTGTATTTCATCAAATAATAAATAATATTTATCAGAGTCTGTAATTTTTTGTTTTATATATTCGTTTAGTTTTAGATAATCAGAAATAAAAGCATAGTCAACATCTTCAAAGTTTATATATATAATATGCTTATCATCTACACCACTATCTTTTAATTCATCTATTATTTGTTTTAATAAAATAGATTTACCACATCTTCTAATACCCACTATTACTTTGATTAAATCTGCATTATAAAATTCTCTTATTCTATTTAAATATTTCTCTCTTTTAATCATATATAACCACCAATATAATTATATAATAATTGTTATACGATGTCAAGTTATATTTTCTCACAGGAAAACATGCGACATAATTTAACAATATATTTTCCTAAAAAAACTATAAGATTTCTTTATCTTATAGCTAGAGATATGTATAGTTTTTGCATTAAAGATACTTGCACCTCTTAGAGTACAAATCTACAATTTATTTATATTTAGTTAATTACTTTTTAATTCATTTATCTTAAGTACCTATATAAAATATATTTTACTATTTGAAATAATCTTCTTTAGTAATAGAATAACTAATTAAATCAGTTTGTTTATTAGTTACTTTATCATGTACTCTTTTTCTAAGTTTACCTTCATACTTCATTTTTGCTTTTTCTAATACTTTACCACTAGAATTATTACCATCTACGTAATAGGCATATATTGTTTCTACTCCTACTTCTTCAAAGAAGAATTTTATTATTCTAAGTAATGCTTCTGTGCCATATCCTTTGTTCCACCAAGATTTTCCATAACAATGTCCTATTTCTACAGTATTATTTTTAATGTCAATATCTACTGCACTGATTGTACCTATTGGGATATTATCTTCTTTAGTTACTACTATCCAGTTATAAAAGTTTTCTTTGGTATAGTTATTTTCTAAATATTTAAGAAATTCTATAGTATCTTCTTCTTTTGTATAAGCATCCCAAGTAAGATATTTAGTTACCTCTTTATCATTAGCCCAATTATTAAACATAGCTTTATAGTCTTTAGTAGTAGCTTTTCTAAATGCTAATCTGTTTGACTCTAGTTTTATTGTTCCTATATTATTCATAATGGTTACTCCTTTTTATTATTTTAATATGTCGTTTACTTTTTTTAGTACTGCTTCTTTATCTTTAAGTGGTCTACATTTATATAAGCATTCTTTATTATTACATATTTGACTTGCCATATTGTTACAGTTAATATAACCACATCCTCCACAGTTATATCCTGGTAATAGTTTAAGTATTTTTGATACTTTATCATTTTTACTATACTTATTATCTATACTAACTATAATTATTCCTATAACTAGAGCTATAATAGTTAAAATAATTACTCCTATCATTTTTTACACCTCTTACATTTACTACAATCGTTACATTTACCTTTATAAGTAATACATGTTAGAACAAATAATATAATTAATATGATTATTCCCATTATCCTAATGTAAATCTAGCAAATATTAAAGCCATAATAGATATAGTAATTAAAGCTATAGGTACATCTTTAAATCTATCTATTATAGGTTTACTAGCTAGTTCCTTTCTAATTGTAGAAAATAGATATAATACTAAGGTAAAACCTAGGCTACTACCTATACTGTATACTACTATTTCTAATAAGTTATAGTTATTATTTATATTTAGTAGGACTATTCCTAATACTGCGCAGTTAGTGGTAATTAGAGGTAAATATATACCTAGTGCTTTATATAGTTTATAGTGTTTATTTTTTATAATTATTTCTAATACTCCTACTAATGACGCTATTAGAAAGATAAATATGGTATTAGTTAGGTAGGTGCTATTAGTAGGTACTAATATAAAGTAGTATATTAAATAAGATAAGATGGATGCAAGGACGGTTACTATAGTAACCGATATACCCATACCTATTGCATTTTTGGTTGATGTAGAGGTTCCTATGAAGGGACACATTCCTAGGAATTTAGTTAAGACGATATTTTCTATTAACATGCTACTTATAAATAGGCTAATTAGATGCATGGGTATCACTTCCTTTATAGAATATGGCTAGGAGTATTCCTAAGGTAAGGAAGGCTCCTGACGAACTTACAAAAAAACTATTTGGAAATATACTACATTTAGGTAAGTTAATAATTAATTTGAAATTAACTAAGCTGGATAATTTATCTATAAGTGATATACTTCCACTTCCAAGAATTTCTCTTACTAATGATATAAGTAATAGAGCTAGTGTATATCTACTACCCATTTTAAAACCATCTTTAAGACTACTGATTACGTTATTAGAAGAGGCATAGCTTAAAGCTCTACCTAGTATTAGGCAATTAACTATAATTAGTGGTATATATATTCCTAATGATGAAGATACACTAGGTAGATATTTTTTTATTATTATATCTATTATAGTAACTAATGTACTTATTATCAAAATATAGGCAGGTATTCTAATACTATCCGCTATGACTTTTCTAAGTAAAGATATTAGGGTATTAGAGAATATTAGTATAACAGTAACACTAATACCCATGATAAGGCCATTTTCTACTTTAGTAGTTATTGCTAAAGCGGAACATAGACCTATTAACATATTAAATATTGGATTGTTTTTAAACATAAATAATTTCCTTTCTATAAATTAACTAAGTATAGGAGTATACCACATATAAATGCAATAATACAAAGTACTATTACTTGTTTAATATTATTTTTACTCATAATTCCCCCTGTGGTAGGCAAAGACTGCTTTAATCATGTCTTTTAGATACTTAGAAGTATAAGTGGCTCCACTGATGGTGTCTATGCTATCTAAATCATTTTGTTTTTGAACTATTTCGTGTAAATAATTAGTATTTTTAATATGTGTATCATAATAATGGTCTGTAGTGTTAATTACATCTATACTAAGTAAGGTATTATTTTTAATGATAACATTAGCTTCTATTCCATTATCACTAGTAAAACCACGATATGTAACTTTATATGTATATTTATCATTATCTATAATTACATCTACTACTTTTAGATATTCATCATTATTATTAGTAGTAGTATTTTTAAGTTTAAAGCCAATAAATACAGATAAGATAATACCAATTATTATAAATATAATGATATAGTGATAAGTATTTTTAAAGCAATTTTTAATACTTACATTATTAAATATAGGTATAAATAAATTCATAAATAGAATACTAGATAGTACTCCTTCAGGATAAGGAGTTAAAAATCTAAAGAAGATGGTAAGTATTCCTAAGCATATGCCATATACTATTTGGCTGTTTATGCTAATTGGACTAGTAACAGGGTCTGTCGCCATGAAGACAGCTCCAAATATGAGTCCTCCAACTAAGATATGAAACATAGGATACCAAAGACCACAGCCATTAATAAGACCAATAATCATACTCATTATAAATACAGTACTAATATAACTAATAGGTATTCTTACTTTGATTACTTTGTTATATACTAAGTAGATAAAAGAGCATATAATTAGTAGTTTACTTACTTCTCCTAGGGTTCCTGGTATTTTTCCTAAAAATAAGTTTATTAATCCTCCGTAAGGGCCTACAACTTCATTATAAGAGCCAATATAGTTAATACTACTTAAATTAGCAAGAGGTGTTGCACTGGATATGGCATCTATTTTTTCATAAGGATTAAAATATCCTCCTTGGTTTAATATGATGCCTCCATAAGAAGCTATTATGAAAATTCTACCTATTAATGCAGGGTTAAATATATTATGTCCAAAGCCTCCATATACCATTTTACCTATTATAGTAGCAAAGATACTTCCTATTATTAATATTAAATAACTAGTATTTATAGGAAGAATTAAAGCTAGAAATACTCCTGGTATAATGCTGTAACTATTATTAATTAGATATTTAATGCTCTTTTTAGATGAAGTAAAATAATACCATAAATATTCACTAAATAAGCATACTATGGAAGAAATAATAACCATCATAAGGGGTTTAAACATCATAAAAATATCTGCATATCCTTTTATATAGGGAAGTATTCCATTTTTATAAAAGGAAAATAATATAATAGGAATGAGTGAAATAAGTAACTTAAACATCATTTTACTAGTAGTATTAGATGATTTTAGGTAGTTACCATCTTTAACTTTAAACTCCATTATTTCCCTCCTTTTCTTTAGCACTTCTTACATATTCTCTTACTTCTATTTTAGAAGGGCATATATAAGAACATAAGCCACATTCTATACATTCAGTGGGTTTTAAATACTTAAGGCGTTCTTTGTTATCTAAATTTTTCATAATAAGAACGGGCATTAAGCTAACTGGACATACTTCTGTACATTTACCACAGTTGATGCATGTCTTAGGAGTAGTAAGGTTATTTTCCATAACAAGAACACAACCTAGGTCTTTAGTAACTAGTAAGTCATCAGTAGCAAGGCTTTTACCCATCATAGGACCACCCGCTATGAAAAGAGGATTTTTTAAATCTTTATATCCATCTATATGATTAATAATCTCACTCATTAGGGCCCCTATTTTAACTCTTACATTTTGAGGTTTTTTAATGCCAGAGCCTGTTATTGTGATAACTCTTTCTGTTAGAGGTCTATTATTCTTAAGCATATCATATATAGCATATACAGTGGATACATTGCTAACTAGTATACCTTTTTCGCTTGGATATTTGGAATAAGTAACGCCAAGTAACTCACGGACAATGCTTCTTTCCCATCCATTAGGATAAGCATCTTCCATAAGACCAAGAGAAATATTAGGATATGTACCAATATACTTTTTAAATTCATTTATTACAACAGTATTATTTTCTTTTAGAGCAATTATTCCTTTTTTAATACCCATTATTTCTAAAATAGCATCAATACCTTCTAGTATGGCTTCTGCAGATTCTCTCATTAGAGCATAATCAGAAGTAACAAAACTTTCACATTCGACTCCATTAATAATGAAGCAGTTAAAATTATCACAAGATAAATATTTAATATAAGTAGGAAAATCACTTCCTCCTAAGCCAGTAATTCCTGATGATCTAAGTAAGTCAATAAATTCTTCTTTGGTATATTTAGTAATATCTTTCTTAGTACCCGCTCTATTCTCATATTTTTCTTTAAAGTCATTTTCTACTACAATGCATTTAATCTTTCTACCATTGTTAATAATCTTCTTATTACCAGAAATTACATATCCAGATACAGAGGAATGTATAGGAAAATCAATATCTTTATTTTTAGCTACAACTTCTCCTTTATATACATAATCTCCTTCTTTAACATTATGTACATATTTAACTCCTGTCTTACTTTCTAGAGGTATATATATTATCTGAGGTTTTATATACTCAGTGATATATTTATTAATAGTTAAATTTTTATGATTACCAATATGTACTACTCTACGCACAATATCATCCTTCCCAACTATCTATATAAATAATTATACATTTTTTTAAATAAAATTAAAAGCTTTTTATTAATATTTTAATTTTAATTTATTATATAATGAAAAAAGCCACATAATATTCGTGGTTTATTACTAAGATATTTTTATGTGTAGCTTTTAAATACTACTCACTGGTATGTTGGTTACTGTTCATCCATGCTATGAGAATTATCATAGTTTTCTCCATCTATCCAGATATATAATGTGTAATTATTAATTGTGTTACTTATTATTTTTTCATTACTTGTAAGGGTAATAGTATTACTTATTTTTAATATTGGTGCAGGTGTCATACTTATAATGCTGTTTTCTACTATCCATCGCTGTATAATGGTGTTAAGTCTTCGTTAGAATATCCTAAGTCATTTAGATAGGTACTACACTCACTTTTGTTAGTATATTTGCTTCTTTAAAATTTAAAAACATATTTCTAAGTTCCCTATCATATGATGCGATTTTGCTTTCTATGTTTTTTTATTCAGTACTAGATTCTTCATCGTTTGCTCCTAACTTAGTATAAAATCTTATACAATTATCTTGGTTGAATATCAATCTATTCATGAAGTTACCTTCACTTATTAAGTTATTTTGTTTGTTTTTTGAATAACCATTCTAAAACATTAATTTTCTTTGTTCCATCATAGTCAACTGTTAGGACTATGTCTATTGTTAGTATGTAATTAGGGTAATGGTCATTTATTTTTTTGTATTACTTTAGATAACAAAAAGAAACATATTAGATGTTTTCTTCTCTTATTGCTTCTAATATGTTATCTTTTTTAATTTTATTAGCACTATACCACATAGTTATTAATACGATAGTAAATACTCCTATTATAGATATAAGTATAGCTTTATAAGGGATATATATATTATCAAATGATACTATATTTCTCATAGAATTACTTATTAGTAAGGATAGTAATATACCTACTGGTATACCATATAGTAATGATTTAAGGCCAAATATTATGCTTTCGTAGTTAATCATTTTGTTAAAACCATGAGGAGATAGTCCTATGCTTCTTAAGATACTAAATTCTTTTCTTCTTAACATGATACTTGTTGTTATAGTGTTAAATACACTAGTTACCCCTATTAACACTACTAAAGAGATAAATCCATAGAATAGTATTTTGATAACTATAATAGTATTTTTTTGTAAGTCATTTTCTTCTTTCATATTATGATAACTACTGCTTGTTAGTGTAGCACCTAGTTTGTTTAATTTAGTATATTTATCTGCTTGGATGATTACTGTCTTATGATTTAGGTTATCTTCTAAATATTCTTTATATGATGTTTCTTTAACTAGATTATTATAAATATCATTATTTACAAACATGATAACGTTATCACTAAATAGTTTAGGATATTTATCTGTTATATATATATTATTTAATTTATAAGTACAATACTCATCAACTACTTTATTAGTTAATTCATTAGTTAACTTACCATCTATTTGTTCTACATTTGAAAGTTTATCTAAATAGCAGATATCTAAATCTATTTTTTTACCTAGAAATACCTCATAGTTTTTAACTTTTTTACCATTATCAGAGTAATCTAATTCTGTCATTTTATTACCTATAATGATACTTCCATATGGTATATGCATAGAAGATATATAGTCATTATATGTTTTATCATCTAAGGCTACTAAGTTTATGTAATTTGCATACTTAGAATTATTTTCATCTTTAGATAATAATTCTTTATAGTTTTTAGTATACATATTATCTTTTATTTTATATTGTAAGTAGCTTGATCTAGTGATAGCATAGTCTTTTATTTCTTCTATTTTAAGCATTTCTTCTACTATTTTAGCATCGTTAGTATTTTCTTTATAGATAATCATAATGTCATATTTAGTGTTATCTATGTAATACTGACTAGTTTTAGTACCAATATCTAGGTATGTAGAGAATGCTATAAAGGTGACTATGCTTATGAATAGGCTTATTATAGTGATACGATATTTCTTTTTATTTCTTTTTATATTTTTTAGAGCGATTACTCCTTCTATACCAAATATTTTGTTAGTTATTTTTAGGGTTTTTATACGACGTTTGTTTAGTTTTATGTCATCGTTTTGTTTTATTACTTGGATAGGAGAAGCAGAGGAAGCTCTTTTCATTGGAATTAAGGCAGATATTAGGATAGTTATTATCATGAATATTACTGGTATTATTACGAATAATGGGTATGTTACTAGTTTGAAGGTTGTTTTTACTAGGTGGTTAATTATTATTATGACTATACCTATACCTATGTATGAAGAGATAATACCTAGGATAATACCAATTGTACCTACTAGGAGTACTTCAAATAAGATGGTATGTCTTAGTTGTTTTTTGGTAGTACCAATAGAGGCGAATAAGCCAAATTGTTTTTTTCTTTCCATAACAGAGATGGCGAATGAGTTATAGATAACGATTATACATGCTACTGAGATTATGGCTAGGGCGATGCCTAGTACTTGAGATACTGCTGCATCAAAGTTACTGTATCCACTTGTGCCATACATAGATAGTAGTGAGTAATTCATATCTACATCGTAATTAGTGGTATCTTTACCTAGAGACTTATATAATTCATAACTTAAGTCTTGTGCGTCTTTAGGATTTTTATAAGTTACGTATAGGTTTATGTTGTTATCAAAAGATGATAATAGTGTATATGAGTAAAACCCTGCTGCACTATAATCTTCAAAAGAATAGTTACTTCTTTTTATTATGCCCACTATTTTATATGTTTTAGTAGTATTTATTATTAGCTGTTCTTTTTCTTGATAACTTGGAATAAAATCTATATTTTCATTATCTAGGTATCTTTTTCCTAAGTCTAAGGTTATGGTATCTCCTACTTTGTAGTTAAATTTTCCATATTTATATATGTGTTCTGGAATTACTATTTCAGTATCATTAGTAGGAAAGTTTCCTTTTATTAATCTTAAGTCTTTAAAATATTCTTTATTTACACCTAGAATAGCTATATATGGTTTATATTCGTTAGTACTTTCTTTATATCTACTATATCCTATAATTTCTTCTGTGTAATAATTTTTAATATTTTTATCATTTCTTACTATATACATTTTATTATAGTCTACATTTTGTATTCTAGCATGAAAGCTTCCACTGTCATCAATTATTTGTTCTAACATATATTCTCTTATTGTAGAACATATTAGTCCCATGCCCACCATTAAAGCGGTAGATAGCAATATTCCAATAATAGTAACAATAGTTCTTTTCTTATTTAAACGTAAGTATCTTACTGTTAATTTATTTAGTATTTTCATCTTTTTACTTCCTCATCACTGATAATATGACCATCTTTAATGGTGATTATTCTATCTGCATTTAGAGCTAGATTATTATCATGGGTAATCATAATTATTGTTTGATTATACTTTTTGTTGGATAATTTAAGTAAGTCAACTATTTCTTTACTACTTTTACTATCTAGGTTACCTGTTGGTTCGTCTGCTAGTAAGATAGATGGCCTATTCATAAGTGCTCTTCCTATTGAGACTCTTTGTTGTTCTCCACCAGATAATTCATTAGGTAGGTGGTTTAATCTTTTTTTAAGTCCTAAGATGTCAATTAATTCATTTAGGTATTCTTTATCTACTTTTCTTCCATCTAGTAAGACTGGTAAGGTTATGTTTTCTTCTATATTTAGTATAGGTATTAAGTTATAGAACTGATATATTAATCCTACTTGTCTTCTTCTAAATATAGCTAAATTAGCTTCGTTTAGTTTATAGATATCTTCGTTATTTACTATAACTTTACCACTTGTAGGAGCATCTACTCCTCCTATTATGTGAAGAAGAGTTGATTTACCAGAGCCTGATGCTCCAATTATTGATACAAATTCTCCTTTTTTTACTGTAAATGATACATTATCAAGTGCCACTACTTTAGTATCACCCTTTCCATATACTTTAGTTAAATTTTCTACTTTTAAAATTTCCATATTTTTTCTCCTTCATATAGAGTATATCATAAAAAAAGAGATTTTTTTCTTACATTTTAGTCATAATCTCTTTTACATATATTTATTCATTTGTTTCATCATTTGATTAACTTGTTTTTGTGATGGTGTTCTTCCCATACCACTCATCATTGTTCTAATCATTTGCTCGTTAATTGGAGGATTTTTTTCTAAGTATTTTTTAGTGTATCTACGTGCTATAAAAAATCCTATAAAGGCTCCTGCTATTAATCCAATTAATAAATATAATATATCCCAAAGCATAATATACCTCCTTTATAATTTAATTCTACTAAAATTTATGTTTTTTGGCAAGATGTTTCTGTTAATTTATCTAACCAAAAGTAGTCATGGTTGTTAAAGTCGCATACAAAGATACTGTCTTTATATTTAGATATCATGTCTAGGAAATATGGATAGTTAATATTACTTTTTATTTTTATATTAGAATTATTAATATTTAACTTAGTGTATTCATAGTTATTACATATTATATGACTACCATCTTTATAATGATAGCCATCTATATCTTTGGATAGATATTTAATATATTCATTTAGTTTATTTTTATTAAAAGTATCCGCGATTTGTTCAAATACTCTATAACTTAAGACTATATCTTTTCCTTGAACATGATATACTTCTTCTAGTATTTTGTATATTCTTGATGGTCTTTTTTTATACATATAAGTAAAATATTTATTAATATTAAAGATGTAGAATGTTCTCATAACTTATCACCAATAGCATTATATCTTACTTATTATTAAAAATATGTCGTATTATATTAGCCTTTTAAAATTTCAATGATTTTATTACTTATACTAGATGCATCTAGTTTATAGTGTTTTATTACTTCTTCAGTAGTTCCACTTGTACCAAAAGTATTTATATTAAAGATAAAACGATTATGAGTAAATTTGTTATAAATAGTTTCATTACTATACTCTATTACAAATATTCTAACTCTTTTAGGGAGTAATTTGTTAATATATGCTTCATCTTCATTGCAAAATCTATTTAGGTTAGGGACACTAATTACTCTTATGTCTAGGCCATATTGTTTTAGAATTTGTTTAACTTCTAAAGCCGTATCTACTTCTTGGCCAGAAGCCATGATGATAATATCTAGTCTTTCTTTGCATTCACTTAGTATATAAGCACCATGTTTTACTCTATCAATGCTAGTTGTCTTTAGATTGGTAGTTTTTGCTCTTGGTAAGACTAGGGCACATGGACGGATGTCTTTTAAAATTAAATCCCAAGAACCAATTAATTCGGTTACATCACATGGTCTATAGACACTGTAGTTAGGGATTGCTCTTAACATAGGTAGTTGTTCTATAGGTTGATGTGTTGGACCATCTGGGCCTATAATTATTGAGTCGTGAGTAAATATATTTACACTTGGTATGTTCATCATAGCACTAAGTCTAATAGATGGTTTCATATAATCAGAAAATGCTAGATAAGTACCACTAAAGGGTCTTAAATTAGATAGAGCTATTCCATTTGTACAAGATGCCATTAGGTGCTCTCTTACTCCATAATAGATATTTCTACCTGAATAATTGTCTTTATTAAATATACCTTTTTTATTTAGTAGTATTTTAGTAGATGAAGAGACATCTGCATTACCTCCTATGAATGATGGAATGTAATCACTAATTCTACTCATGATTATTTCATTTAGTTTTCTCATATCAACATCAATATCTATTTTATTAAAGTCTATTACTTTTTCTAGTTTGATTAAAATCTCTTTATTTTGAATAATACTTTCTAATATATCTTTTTTATTTGATGTCTCTATATATTCATCATATACTTTTTTCCATTTATCATATTCTTTATAAGATTTATCATTTATGTATTTACGATATTCTTTTAATACTTCTTCATCATAGTGAAATGGTTCTATATCATCAATTTCTAACGCTGTTTTTAATTTCTTAATATCCATCTTACTAAGAGGAGTACCATGTACTTTGTTAGTTCCTTCTAGTGGGCTATATGCCCCTAATGTGGTTTTGAATTCGATGATAGTAGGCTTTTTATTCTTTTTAGCCTTGGCAATTGCAGAGTCGATAGCTCCTACTTTGTCTCCATTTACTTCTGGGATTACGTCCCATCCTAGGACTTCAAAACGTTCTAAGACGCTTTCATCAAATGTCATGGATGTATTACCATCTAAAGATACTCCGTTAGAGTCATATAATACGATTAGATTATCTAGCTTTAAAGTACCCGCTAAAGAGGCAGACTCATAGCTTAATCCTTCCATTAAGTCTCCATCACCACATAATACATATATTTTATAATCAAAAATATTACTTTCTTTAGTATTAAATGTATTTTCTAAATATTTTTCTGAAATTGCCATACCTACCGCGGTGCCTATTCCTTCTGCAAGAGGACCAGTAGTCATTTCTATACCATAGTCTAGGTTATATTCAGGATGTCCTGTACATATAGAGCCCAGATGTCTAAAGCTCTTTAAATCTTCTAATTTATAATTATAATTATTTAAAAACAGTGTTGCATATAGTAATGCAGATGCATGACCCGCGGATAGTATTAATCTATCTCTATTACACCAAGATGGTATATCAGGATTAAATTTCATATGGTTTTTATATAAAGTATATATAATAGGCGCCATAGAAAGAGCAATACCTGGATGTCCACTTCCAGCATTATCAATCATATCAATAGATAAGCATCTAAGATAATTAACTAATTGTTTGTCATTAAACTTACTCATATATAGATACCTCCATGATAAGATTATATCACTAAATATGACATATTTCTACTATTTATGTATAGTTATTTGTAAAAAAGAATATAGAAAGGTTGTAAGTTTTCCTATATTCATATGTTATCCTACTCACTGGTTGTTATAGTTACTGTTCTTCCATCAGAAGTAGTTACTGTGCCACTTACGAAGGCAGTGCCTGATATACCCGCTATTGCTAAGTTCCATTCTAATGATTTACCTCCTAAATTATATATTGTAGTTAAGTTAGAATTAGATGATGAGTGGGAATAAAAAGCCCATGTACTTAAACTATTTAGTTTAGAATTTTTACCTATATACACTGTTTTTAAATTATTATTTCGAAAAGCACCGGCTGCTATTTCTGTAACACCATCTGGTATAGTTATACTTGTTAGGTTGTTATCGGAAAAGGCATAGCTCTTTATTGTTGTAATACTATCTGGAATTGTTATGGTTGTTAGATTGTTATTTTCAAAGACATTACCATCTATTGTTGTGAGTCCATTACCTAGTTTTACACTTGTTAAGTTGTTATTTTCAAAGGCTCCTGGATTTATTGTTGCGACACTATCTGGGATTGTTACACTTGTTAGATTGTTATATGAAAATGCAGAATCGCCTATTATAGTTACACTATTTGGAATAATTATACTTGTTAGGTTGTTGTTACTAAAAGCATTGAATGGTATTTCCGTGACACTATCTGGGATTGTTACACTTGTTAGATTGTTATATCTAAAAGCATCATATTCTATTGATGTGACACTATCCGGGATTATTACACTTGTTAAGTTGTTATTTTCAAAAGCGGAATTTCCTATTGTTGTGACTCTATTACCTATTGTTACACTTGTTAGGCTGTTATTTTCAAAGGCAGAGCTCCCTATTGTTGTGACTCCATTGCCTATAGTTACATTTGTTAAGTTATAATTTTTAAAGGCAGAATTTGCTATTGCTGTAATTCCATCACCTATAGTTACGCTTGTTAAGTTGTTATTTTCAAAGGCAGACCATTCTATTGTAGTTACACTATCGGGAATAGTTACGTTTGTTAGAGCGTTTCCATAAAAGGCACTTCCAAATATTTGTATGACACTATTTGGAATAGTTACACTTGTTAGGTTGTTATTTTTAAAGGCAGAATCCCCTATTGATGTGACCCCATTTCCTATAGTTACACTTGTTAGGTTGTTATTTTCAAAGGCAGAATCCCCTATTGATGTGACCCCATTGCCTATAGTTACACTTGTTAGGTTGTTATTATCAAAGGCCCTACCGCCTATTGTAGTCACACTTTTGGGTATTGTTATACTTGTTAAATTGTTACCCTGAAAAGCTCTTGGACCTATTGATATGACACTATCTGGAATCGCTACGCTTGTTAAAGCTCTATAACTAAATGCACCATCTTTTTCTGGAACTTTACCCATAAGCTTAGCAACGTATTTTTTATTATTGGTATTACCTAGTGATTTAGTGTCAATCTCTGAATTATTTCTTTCAAATATTGCTACTACAGAAGCTCCATTTATTTCACTAGGTATTACTACATCTGTTATAGTTGGCTTTCCATATCCGTTTCCCTCATAACATAAATAGTCTGTTATTGCTCCAGTACTTTCATCAAAAGCAAAGCACTCTTCTGGTGTTGTATAATCTTGTTGCCATGCTTCTAGTTTTAATTTAAAATAAAACTCTTTACCTCCCATGGCAAGAGGGTTATTGTAGTTTTCTCCATCTATCCAGATATATAATGTGTAATTAGTTGGAGTTGTAGTTATCATTTCTGTTTGAGTAAGTAATACATCACTTCCTACTGTAGCATTGCTAAAATTACCACTAGCAATAGATGTATCTTCTTTATATAAATTCCATCTAAATGATGCATCTTTTAAATTATCATCTAGTTTTATTATATCTAATGATATTTTAGTATATATATCTATATTAGATGTAGTTACTAGACTAAATTTATGTATTACATTATCTGTATTAGTCATAGATGCTGTAGGATATAGCTTTTTATTTAGAACATTAGCATTTCCTGTATAAGTAATATCTAAGCCTTCTACATTAAAACTAACATCTGTATTATCTGTACTATTCCATGTAAACCATGCTGTTGTTACTCCCATTATTAGCATAGTAATAGTTATTACTCCTATTATTAAATATACTCTTTTATTATTATTCATATATTTTCTTACTCCCTTTCTATTATTAAAATTATCATATCATATTATGACTTAAAAATGTGTAGAATTAACTAATAAGATACTTATTGTACATAAAAAAATCTATATCAAAGAATATAGCTAATAATAGCTATATATCTAATATAGATTTATATATTTTGTTATAATTTTTTTGATAGTTAAAATGAGGCTTAAGCCCTTTATTTATAAGGCTTTGTAATTGCCCCCCCCCC
>CAKOLI010000011.1 GCA_934096265.1 uncultured Bacilli bacterium
CCCCCCCCCTAGTAAAATAAGGGTTTTAGGACACTTTTGGTTAATTATACTCATCACTATCAACTCCTAAAATCTTATTAATTTTTATCTAAAATTTGTGAATTTTTTGGTATTCAACAATCCAAGAATTCTCAGGTACTTTTTATCTCTATCACATGAATTAATCATATCATAAAATTAATTCATAGTAAATACATTTTTTATATATTTACTGTGTTTTTAAGTATTTATAGAAATCTGTTTTGATAATTAGTTTACTTATGTTTCTTCTATTTGATACTAAGTTATTTATTTCGTTTATGTATTCTTTACTTACATCTTCACTTGTTTTGGTCATGCTATTTTTAGTAGATAGATATGTACCTTTATCAGTTACCCAACTTCTATTTTTAAAGAAGGCTAATCCATTTGTATCACTGAATATGTCTTTACCCATATATAGTCTTGAGTCATATTCTAATCCAAATAAGTTATATACTGTAGGTATTACATCTATAGACATTGCTGTTTTAGTTATTTCTTTATGTTTTATTTTATTATTCCATATAATTAGGTTGTTGCTGTTTATTTCTACTACGGCATCTCTTTGGTATGTTGATATTTCGTTTATTTCGTTTAGTGTTAATCCGTATGGATAATGGTCACATAGTAATACGATTACGGTATCGTCTAAGATGTTTGCTTCTTCTAATTTGTTAATTAATAGTTCTAAGGCTCTATCTAGTTCTATTTGAGTAGCTAGGTAGGCTTTTACTGTATCACTATATGGTAGGCCTTTAACTAGTTCTTTGTTTTTTCTTGACATTTTGTTACCAGTGAAGTTATATTGGAAATGGCCTGATACTGTCATGTAATATGCTAGGAATGGTTTATCACTTTCTATGTAGTCAGTGTATGTAGCATTAATCATATCAACATCACTGTTTGGCCAACGACTACAGTCCATTCTTTTTTCAAGGCCATTGTAACAAGCTAGATAGTTATTAAAGCCCATTGCTTTTAGGTATTTATCTCTATCTTGGAAGGTTGCATAATGGTCATGATAGGCATAGGTGTTATAGCCTGCGTTTTTAAAGATAGTGCTAAGTCCGTATGGGAAGGTGTTTTTACCTATTCTCCATGTTGGTAATATAGAGCTATCTGCGTATAATCCTGTTAGAGATTGGAACTCTCCTCCGATGGTGCTTAGGTTATTAGAAGAGTAATAGTTGGCAAAGTGAAAGCCTGTGTTTACTAGTTTATATAATGTTGGAGTTAGATTTTCATCTACGGCAATTTCACTAAAGCTTTCCGCGGTGATATAGACTAAGTTTTTATTTTTAAATAATCCCGTGTATTCATTTTTCTTTACGATTGGTTCTTGTATTAGGTAGTTTGCTATTGTTTTTATATCTTTATTAGTACTGTTTGCTAGTTCTTCTAGGTTTAAGTTTAGAACGTTATAGCCGTATTCTATTACTTCATCTTCATCACTTTTAGGAGTAGTATTATCTTTATTTTGATTATCGGTAGTAATTATATGTTCTTCAAAACCTCGTATGGTTCTATCTATATCTAGGAATGTAGCGTTTAATACGCCTAATTTCTCTATGTTTAGTGCATTATCATTAATATTATGATATAGATCATAGATAGAATATCTAGTGTTTTTTTGGTTATTTATATTAAAGATAAAGGTAAATATGCTTATTATAAATAAGGGTATTATTATATATATATTTTTTAGGGTTAGTTTTTGGTAGTTAATTTTCTTTCTATATAGTATTGATAATACTAGGGGTAAGAATAATAGTAACACTCCATAGAAGTGATTAGCTATTTCTATTAGTCCACTTTTGGCGAATTTTAATCCTTGATCAGATAGTTTTAATACAGATAATGAGAATTGGGTATCAAAAATAGCATTAAATATATAGTACACGTTGTACCAAAATCCTAATATGCTAAAGATGATATAGGTAATTATTTTGTTAGTTTTTTCGTTAAATAGGCTCGTAATTATCGTCATTAAGATACTTACTGGTATCATAAATAGGATTACGTTTAGCATAGATGATGTTTCTATACTAGTAAATGATAACATCATGAATATGTATTCTAAGAATAATAAGCTTAAATAGTTAAATAATAATGTATATAATTTTTTCATACTTCTCTACCTCAAAATAATTGTACTTTCTTTTTGATAAAAAGGCAAGAGAAAAAGGATAAAAATACAATTATTCTTTATCCTTTGTAAAATCACAGTTTATACATTTAATTTTATTTTTATTTATAGTGAGAATACCTTGGCAATTAGGGCATTTTTCTTTTATTGGTAAATCCCAAGTAGCAAGATTACATTTTGGATAGTTAGAACAACCATAGAAAATTTTGCCTTTTCTTGTTTTTTTCTCTACTATTTTGCCATCACATAGTGGGCAATCCATTATTTCTTTAGGAGAAGTTTGATTGTCTTGTTTTATGTATTTACAGGTTGGATAGTTAGAGCAGGCTGTGAATTTACCATATTTACTTTGTTTGATAACTAAATCACTTCCACATTTAGGGCATGTTTCACCTGTTTTTTCTGCTTCTTTTTTCTCCATGTTATCAAATGCTAGTTTGACTTTAGGTTCGAAGTCGTTATAAAATTTCTTTAATAGTTCGTAGTAAGGCATGTTACCATCAGCGATTAAATCTAAGCCATCTTCCATATCTTTAGTGTATTTTACATTGATTATATCTTTAAAGAATTCTTGTAGTTTATCAGTAGTAATAATACCAATTTCAGTTGGATGAAATTTTTTATCTATTACTTTGACATAATCTCTTTCTTTTATTTTTTCTACAATAGATGAGTATGTAGATGGCCTCCCGATACCTAGGCTTTCTAGTTCTTTTATTAATGAGGCTTCTGTATATCTTGCTGGAGGTTTAGTTTGGTGTTTGGAGTATTCTATGTTGTTTGCAATGACGACGCTTGTTTTATAATTAGCAAAGTCTGGTAATATTTTATCTTCAGTGTTTTCATATTCTTTATATACTTTTAAATAGCCATCAAATATAAGGATACTACCTAGTGCTTTAAATTGGTAGTTATTGTTATCTAGGATGACGGTAGTAGAGTTGGTTTGGGCATCCATCATTAAGGAAGCTAGAGTACGATAATAAATCATTTTATATAGTTTGTATTCATCAGTAGTTAGATATGGTTTTATAGATTCTGGTGTTCTTGTTATTAATGTAGGTCTTATGGCTTCGTGAGCATCTTGGACGTTTTCTTTGTTTTTTGATTTTTTTACATATCCTTTGTAGTTAGAGCCATAAGTTATATCTATATATTTAAATGTATCATTTACAAATTCGTCACTAAGTCTTATTGAATCAGTTCTCATATAGGTAATTAACCCTACTGTCTCATTTTCTAGTGAAATACCTTCGTATAGTTTTTGAGCTATACTCATTGTTTTTTTAGATGAGAAGTTTAGTTTAGTTGATGATAGTTGTTGTAATGTAGATGTTGTAAACGGATATGGAGCTGTTTTCTTTTTAGTTTTAACTTCTACGTTATCTATATTGAAGCTGTTTCCTAGGTGGCTTAGTATTTCTTTAGCTTCTAATTCTGTCTTTATTTTGATATCTTTGTGATTATAATTAAATAGTTTAGCTTCAAAGTCTTTAAAGTATGCATCTATTTCGTAATAATCTTCTATTTTAAAGGCTTCTATTTCTCTTTCTTTATCAACGATTAATTTTAAGGCTACTGATTGGACTCTCCCTGCAGATTTGCCTCCTGTTTTGCTTTGCATAAGTTTACTTAGTCTAAAGCCTATAATTCTATCTAGCATTCTTCTTGCTTCTTGAGAATGAACTAGGTTAAAATCTATTTTACGTGGGTGTTTTAAGCTATCTAGGATGACTTTTTTGGTTATTTCGTTGAAAACTATACGGTCATAATCATTATCTTTAAGGTTTAATTCATCGTATAGGTGCCAAGAGATAGCTTCTCCTTCTCTATCAGGGTCGGTTGCTAAATATATATGATCTGATTCTTTTACATCTTTTTTTAATTCTTTTATTACTTTACTTTTACCTTTAGCTTTTATATAATTGGGTTTAAAATTATCTTCAATATCAATTCCTAGTCCATATTTACCTGTAGTAGATAAATCTCTTATATGGCCTACTGATGATACTACTTTGTAATTATCACCTAAGTATTTACTTATTGTTTTTGTTTTATTAGGGGATTCTACAATTACTAAGTTCTTAGTCATAAAACACATCCTTTTCTTTCGTTTGCCAGTAATAATTATATAATACATAGTATGCTGTTTGTCAATAGTTTCTTTTATATTTTTATAATTTAACATTATTTAAAGAAGAAGTGGGATACTAATAAGACTATTAGTACGGTAAGAGCATCTGTTAATAGGCCTACTTTTAAGACGTTGTTAGTTTTTCTTATTTTTATGGTGGCAAAGTATGTTGCTATAATGTAGATAGTAGTATCGGTTGAAGCACACATGATACTAGATAGCATGCCTATATATGAGTCTGGATGGTTATTAGTTAGGATGTTATTTAAAAAGGCTAAGGAGGCAGATGCACTTATTGGTTTTAATATAATTAGAGGGATTATATCTATGGGGAGTGTTTTTATATTTAGATAATTAGTTAAGTATGTAAATATATCTTTTATGATATTACTACCTATAAATATATTAGTAGCAAGAAGCATTGCTAGAATAGTTGGAAATATTGTTATAACACTTTGATAGCCTGTTTTTACTCCTTTTATAAATTCATCTATGATACTTACTTTTTTTATGTAGGCGTAGATTATTATTATTAATACAATACTAGGTATAATTAGACTATTAATATTCATTTATTCCTCCTTAGGTGGTAATATATTCTGTCGATTATTAAGCCACCTATTGTAGATGAGATGTTTGCAATTAAGCATGGTAAGATAATGGAAGATGGGTTACTACTTTTTAGTGATGTTCTTAGGGCTATGATAGTAGTGGGTATTAGGGTTAATCCTGATGTGTTTATGACTAGGAAGGTGGTCATGCTTCTTGAGGGAGTAGATGTTTTGGTATTTAATTCTTGTAAGCTTTTTATAGCTTCTAATCCAATTGGAGTGGCCGCGTTGGAAAGCCCTAGCATATTCATTATTATATTTAGGGATATTAGGCCCATTGCTTCATGATTAGGAGGTATTTCTGGGAAGATATATTTTAATATTTTACTAAAGTATTTAGCTATTATGTTTAATAGGCCACTTTGTTTAGCTATTTGCATTAGTCCCTGCCAAAGGCACATGATGGGTAGTAGGTTTAAGATGATTTTGATACATGTTGTTCCTACGTTTAATATTTCATTATTTATACTTATAGTATTACCAGTAATAAAACTATAGATAATTCCTATTATGATAAAGAAAGCAAAGATAGTATTTACCAAAATTTAATTATTTCCCATATTCTTTTTATGAAGCTTACTTTTTGTTTAGGGGTACTTTCTTTATGGATATAGATGTTAGTTTTTTTTAATAGGATATTATCTAAATAGAAGTTATTACTTCCCACTATTTCTTTATCTTTATATTTATCTAATTTAGTTAGTTTGATATTGTTAGTTACTTTGTTTATTTCATTTATACTTAGAGTTAGATATACATCTTCATTTATGTATAGGTTGTTGTTATAGTAATTATCATCATTTACTTTGTAGTTAGATTTACTTAACACTTTATAGCTTTTATAGTTCTTAAAGGCATATTCATATAATGATTTATGGGTATTCCAATCATTACCATCGTTTAGGGTTACAACTACTAGTGAGATGTTATCTTTGTAGGCAGTACTTACTAGTGTTCTTTTAGCTTTTTCGGTAAAACCAGTTTTACCTCCAGTGATATAACCTAATGATAGTAGTTTGTTTTTATTATGCCAGATATATGTTTTATAGTTAGTTTTTAAGGTGTATTTTTTAGTAGATACGATTTTTCTATATTCTTCATATTGCATAGCATAGCTAGTTAATATAGCCATGTCATAGGCAGTTGAATAGTTAGATGTTTCATTATCTAGTCCACTGCTATTTTGAAATGT
This sequence comes from uncultured Bacilli bacterium, assembly GCA_934096265.1. GTDB lineage: Bacteria > Bacillota_I > Bacilli_A > RF39 > UBA660 > JAEDMO01. The sequence continues at coordinate 6,105 of CAKOLI010000011.1, forward strand.
AGTATTTTTCATACCTATTTCTTTTGCTTTGTTGTTCATAAGTTTGACAAAGTCTTCTTCACTTTTTGATAGGTATGTACTTATCATTAAAGCTGCATCATTGCCACTTCTTAGCATTAGACCATATAAAAGGTCTCTTAAGGTAAGTTTTTCTCCTACTTGGATGTAAATACCTGAACCATAGCTTTTTAGGATAGATTCATCTACTTCTACTACATCATCTAATTTGTTAGATTCTACTGCGATTAAGGCCGTCATAATTTTGGTAATTGAAGCTATTAATCTTTTATTATTTATATTTTTACCTAGGAGTACTCTGTTAGTATCCATATCTAGTAATATGTAACTAGAAGCACTTTCTCCTAGGGATAATGCTTTAGTTGGTATTAATAGTGTTAATATGACTATTAATAGAAGTATTCTTTTCATCGTATCACCTAGTTTATATATATGTTTATAGTAAGATTTTTATTATATTAAAAAAAGCTACAATAAGTAGCCTTCTAATTTATGTTTAATATAATTATTTTGTTAATACTTCTCTTAATATCATTTCTGCTTTTTTTACAAAGAAGTTAGATGTATCTATAGGAAGATTATAACTACATATATCTTCTTTTAATTCTTCTATATCTTTATATTCTTTATTAATATATTCACATGTAGATTCCATTTCTATATAAATATATTTATTATTAACTAATTGGACTATTAGTTCTGTTTTATCATTTGCATATACTATACATTTATCATTTATACTAAATAGATGTTGATAGTTAATTGCTTTTAAGAATTCTAATGCTTTTTTTGTATCTATAATAGGGCATTTTACTTTGCCTTGTTCTATTATATTTTCTTCTTCATCATATTTTTTGTATTTATATAGTAATGTTTTTTCTATACCTACAACATCTCTTATTAGGATGCAGTTTTTTAGTATATCTAGGTATTTCATATTTCTAATATCTATATTAGAATTTATTAGATACATATCATTTACAGTGTATTCTTCTTTTATTTCAAATCCTTGGTTGTATAACTGCTTTTGTAATGCCTCATAGTCTTTGGTTACTAGTACTGTTATTTCTATTTCTTTTTTCATATTTTGCTCCTTATATATTAATTATCTTTTAGTAGCCAGTCTACTACATTTATTTTCTTTATTCCATCGTAATTTGCTTCTAAATCCATATCTAGGGTTAATAGGACTTTAGGATAGTAATCTTTTGTTTTATATAATTATATGCTTCTTTAAAAGATAAGTCAAGTATTGGAAATATTTTTCCATAACTATTTGATTTTTACTACTTTTGGAAATTTTTTTATGTTAATATTTTTTTCTTTATTAATTTATTAATATCTGCTATAATAAAAATATAGTAAATTCTTAGGAGGGATTATTCATGCAAGTAATTAGATTAACTTATGAGCAATATGATTATTATGCTAAGATACATAGTAAGAGAAGTTATTATCATACTACTGATTATATAAAGTTATTTGATAGTAATAATATTATTTATGTAGGATTAGTTGATGATAATAATAATTTGTATGCTAGTAGTGCTTTAGTTATTTATGATTTGAAAATGGGTTATAAGTATGCTTATGCTCCTAGAGGATTTTTAATTGATTATGATAATAGAGATCTTCTTAGAGAGTTTACTACTTCTTTAAAATTATTTTTAAAGAAAGAGAATATTGTTTTTGTTAAATTAGACCCTATTATATATTATCATGTTTATGATAGAGTTGGTAATTTAATTAGTAGTGATAATGAGGTTATGAGTTATCTTACTAGTCTCGATTATGTACATTTAGGTTTTAATGAGAATTTTGAGGCTAATAAATCTAGGTATGAAGTTATATTACATGCTGATAATATAGAGAGTGCTTATAAGAATATATCTCGTAATGCTAAGAGGAGTATTAAAGATAGTTCTATGATGGGGATATCTATTCATAAGGGAGATATTAGTAATATAGAATTATTTTATAATTTAGTTAAGAAGAAGACTAATAAAAGTATTGCTTATTATAAGAAAGTGCTTAGTAATCCTAATGCATCTTTATATTTTGCTAAGATAGATGGTAGAGTTTATATGGATAATTACCGCTACTTAATGGATAGAGAATTTAAGATAAATACTGATGTTAATAGTAGAATACAGTCTAATAAGTTTAAGAATAGTAATAAGTTAATTAGTAAGAAGATAGATAGTGATAGGAAGTTAGAGATATATAATAAACATATTATTACTTCTACTAAGATATATAAAGATTATCCTAATGGACTTGTTATAGGAACTTGTTTAATAGTTAGAAATGATAGAGAGTTATGGTTCTTAATAGATGGATATGAAGAGAAGTTAAGAAATATATATAGTTCTTATCTACTTAAATGGGAAGTAATAAAGAAATATATAGAAGATGGTGTACATACATTTAATTTTGGAGAGATATCTGGTAATATTAGTAAGGATAATAATAAGTATTATGGTATATATTTTAGTAAGACTTCTTTTGGAGGAAATATATATGAGTATCCTGGTGAATTTGATTTGGTAGTAAATAAGGGTATATATAATTTATTCTATAATCTGATGCATTATAGTAATAAGATTAATAGATAAATAATAAGAATATAGATTTATTATAGAGATAAAATCTATATTCTTTTATTATATATATGTATTATTCACTGGTAGTTATAGTTATTATTCTTCCATCAGAGGTTGTTACTGTGCCACTTACGAAGGCAGTGCCTGATGATTTAGTTATAGCATAATTCCAATCTAATGACTTACTACCTAGATTATATATTGTTTTTAGATTAGGATTAGAGGATGGGTCAGAATAAAACGCAGAATACCCCAAGCTACTTAATTTAGAGTTTTTACCTATATATATGGTTGTTAGGTTGTTACCTCGAAAGGCATAGACTCCTATTGATGTGACACCAGATGGAATAGTTATACTGGTTATGTTGTTTTTCTTAAAAACACTGTTTCCTATTTCAGTAATTGTATCTGGTAGTACTACGCTGGTTAATTCTTTATTTTCAAAAGCACCTGATCTATATATAGTAACCATTGGTTTTGCTACGTATTTTTTAGCATTTTCATTATCTATTAATCTAATATTATCATCTTGATAATCATATGCTAATGAGCCATCTTCTCTACCTATTGATGTTACTGTTACTCCATTAATGTTACTAGGTATTACTACATCTGTTATAGTTGGTTTTCCTTTGTCGTTACCTTCATAACATAAATAGTTAGTTATCATTCCAGTACTTTCATCAAAAGTAAAACATTCTTCTGGAGTTGTATAATCTTGTTGCCCTGCTTCTAGTTTTAACTTAAAATAAAACTCTTTACCTCCCATAGCAAGAGGGTTATTGTAGTTTTCTCCATCTATCCAGATATATAATGTATAATTAGTTGGTGTTATAGTTATTTTTTCTGTTTGAGTTAGTAGTAAATCACTACCTACTGTAGCATTACTAAAGTTACCACTTACAATAGATGTATCTTCTTTATATAAATTCCATCTAAATGATACATCTTTTAAGTTATCATCTAACTTTATTATATCTAGTGATATTTTAGTATATATATCTATATTAGATGTAGTTACTAGACTAAATTTATGTATTATATTATCTGTATTAGTCATATGCATTGTAGGATACAGCGTTTTGTTTAGAACATTAGCATCTCCTGTATAAGTAATATCTAGTCCTTCTACATTAAAACTAACATCTGTATTAGTAGTACTATTCCATGTAAACCATGCGGTTGTTACTCCTAGAGCTAATATTATTGTACAAATACTTCCTATTATTAAATATACTTTTTTATTATTATTCATGTTAAAATACATCCCTTCTACTATAAATAATCATATCACATTATCCTTACAAAGTACATAAAAAATATAAAAAATCTACACCAAAGAATATAGCCGAAAATAGCTATATCTCTAATATAGATTTATATATTTTTTATGATTTTTTTGATAGTTAAAATGAGGCTTAAGCCCTTTATTTATAAGGCTTTGTAATTGCCCCCCCCCC
>CAKOLI010000012.1 GCA_934096265.1 uncultured Bacilli bacterium
CCCCCCCCCCTAGTAAAATAAGGGTTTTAGGACATTTTTGGTTAACTTTACTCATCACTATCAACTCCTAAAATTTTATCCATTAATTTGTTTCATTACTTCATCAGCAAAGTTTTCGTTTTTCTTTTCCATACCTTCGCCTACTTCATAACGAACAAATTCTACTATATCCATGTTATTATTTTTAACATAGTTAGATACTTTCATTTTGTTTTCTTTAATGAAGTTTTGATCTAATAAACAAACTTCTTCATAGTATTTGTTTATTCTTCCAGTTACTACCATATCTATTTTATTTTCTGCAAGTCCTTCATTAACTGCTTGTTCTTTAAGAATAGTTTTTTCTTTTTCTAATACTTCTTCTGGAACTTCATTTCTACTTAGATATGTTGGCTTCATTGCCGCTACGTGCATTGCTACTTCTTTAGCTACTTCTTCATTAGTACCAACTAATTTAACTAGTGTAACAATTTTACCACCCATATGTGAGTATGCACTAAATACTTCGTTATCATTTTTAGTAAGTAGAGCAAATCTTCTAAAGCTTAGTTTTTCTCCAATAGTAGCAGTTTTTTCTACTATTAAGTCATTAACTTTAGTACCATTAACTTCTAAGTTTAATACATCTTCAATAGTATTTACATCACCCGCTAGGATAATAGCTTCTGCAATATCATTAACCATGTTTTTAAATTCTTCATTTTTAGCAACAAAGTCTGTCTCTGAGTTTACTTCTACCACTACTGCTTTATTAGATGCAATACGTGCAACTGCAAGTCCTTCTGCAGCAATACGACTAGCTTTTTTAGCAGCTTTAGATATTCCTTTTTCTCTAAGCCATGTAATTGCTTCTTCCATATTACCATTAGTAGCTTCTAATGCTTTTTTACAATCTAACATTCCTGCATTAGTAAGCTCTCTTAATTCTTTAACCATACTAGCACTAATCATAGTATACTCTCCATTTCTTTATTATTTTAATAAATCAAGTAATTCTTCTTTTTTAAGTTTTGAGTAACCTTTAATATCTTTTTTCTTAGCTAATTCTCTAAGTTCTGATACTGTTAAGATGTTTAAATCTAACACTGGTTCTTTTCTTGTTTCTTCACTAATAGTAGTTGCTTCTTTTTCTTTTGTATTTTCTTCTTTTGCTTCTCTTGCGGCTTTTCTTTCTTCTTTTACTTTTGTACTTTTCTTATCATCGTCTGTTACATAATCTACTAAAGTACCACCTTTAGCTTCAATAATTGCATTGTTTAATACTCCTAGTATTACTTTGATACTTCTTACAGCATCATCATTACCTGGAATTACATAATCAACATTATCAGGGTCACAGTTAGTGTCTATTATTCCAAAAACTGGTATACCTAAGATATTAGCTTCTCTAATAGCATTATATTCTTTAGTTGAGTCTACAATAATTACCGCTTGTGGTAATTTCTTCATATCTCTAATACCACATAGGTTTCTATTTAATTTTTCATATTCTTTCTTTAGTTTGATTACTTCTTTTTTAGGTAACAAGTCAAATGTACCATCTTGTTCTTGTTTTTCTAATTCTTCTAAGCGATAAACTCTTTTTCTAATAGTTTTAAAGTTAGTAAGAGTACCGCCTAACCATCTTTCAGTTACATAGTACATACCACTTCTTTGAGCTTCTTCTTTACAAACTTCACTAGCTTGTTTCTTAGTACCTACAAATAGTACTTCTCCTCCGTTTGCTACTATTTCATTTAATTTAGCATATGCTTTTTCAAGTAAAGCAACTGTTTTTTGTAAATCTATGATGTATATGTCATCTCTTGTTGAATAAATGTATTCTTTCATTTTTGGATTCCATCTTTTTGTTTGATGACCAAAATGGACTCCAGCTTCCAATAAGTAGTTCATTGATACTACTGCCATAAATATTCCTCCTTTTGTTTTTTCCTCCGCTCACTTCTTCTTTAGACACCACCAATTGGCACTAGATGTCTAAATCCATGGCGTGTGTTTTGAAAAGCCAAAATTATAATAACATAATTATAGGTTTTAGTCAATATAAAGTATGCTATAGTTGCAATAAAATATGATGACTTTTGACTATTTTTAATACTTTCTATAACATCACTGGCATTGAAGAATAATCTACTATTTTTTTAACTCATTAACACCTACTACCAGTGTGTCCTTTTTAGTTATTGATTTAGAAATAGCGCTAGTATTTTTCCTTTGTTTTATCATTAACACTTATAAACCACTTGCCTATACTTGTATTCATAAACTTTTCTATCTCATCAAATGTTCTGTTTTGCTTTGTCTTATATAGCGGGTCACATACTTTGAAGCCATTCTGGTCATAACCAGTAAGCAATATTGCATGATAAGCTCCAGGAATCTCACCTGCTAGTATAATTAAATCACCATTTTGTAATTTTTGTTTTAAAACATCAACTGTTATATCCATACCATTTACAATTTTTGCACCATAGTTTTCTGCATATTTTAAGTATTCTTTGTATTCATCCATTGCAAATTTAAAATTATATTGGTCAATAACTCCTTGATTATTCTTAAATAATTCTTGATTTTCATGACAAATTGTAGTTCCTAAACCTTTTTTTGACATATAAAATGCTAAAGCTGAAAATGGTGTTCCACTCATGTATTTTGAACCATAAATTTTATATAATCTTCTTTCACAATGTCAATTTGCTTTAGGAATAATTTTATAGTATTCCAATACCATCATCATACTAACAATTGCACAAGTATCTCCTCTTTGCCTATACGGTCTTACATTTTTATCCATATTATTTTTCTTTCTTCTTTTAATTTTTTAATGTTCCAATAGACACAACGTAGATACCATCTTCTCTAACGTAAGATAGTTCTGAGCCTGTTAATACCATTAAGAATGCAGGATTTCCATATTTGTCAGTATCAACTTTATCTTTAAATTTTTTTAAATTTTCTATAGCTTCTGGAATTTCTCCTGCTCCTAATTTTATTTCAATAGCGCCCCATTTACCATCGTCAGTTTTTAATATGCAATCTATTTCAAAGTCATTTTTGTCTCTATAGTAAGATAATTCTGCATCTATAGCATCTGCATATATTTTTAAATCTCTCATACACAAATTTTCAAAGATAAATCCTGTAAAGTTTAAATCTTTAATTAAATCTTCTCTTTTTAAATTTAGTGATGCTATGACTAATGATGGGTCTACTAATTCTAGTTTAGGCGATACTCTAAGTGGAGTTTTTGATCTAAGGTTTAAATTTGTTGCTTTTACGTATTCTAAAATATATAGTTTTTCTAGGGTGTTTAAATAGTTATCTAGGGTTGGTCTAGATATTTCATTAGTAAACTCTGATTTTACATCTTCTAAGATTGTAGCTTTGCTAGTACTAGTAGATATATTTCTGGATATGCTTTTTATTACCGCATTCATTTTTGATGAATTTCTTTCTATACCATCTAAGGTTTTTACTCCTTCGTTTAATAAGTTTTTAATATAGTCTCTAGCAACTTTATATTTATTATCTCCTGTAATGTTGAGTGCTTCTGGCCAACCACCACGCATCATTGCACTAAGAAGAGTATCAAAGTCTAGGTCTGATACGCCTTCTATATTTTTCCCTTCTATTATGTCATTTAAAGAAACTTTTCCATTGGATTCCAAAGACTCGTATAATGACATAGGCCTCATTAATAGCTTAGAAATTCTTCCGGTACCTGTATGCATGATACTATCTTCCATTGGTCTAGCTGAGCCTGTTAATATGTATTGTCCTTTTAATCCTGTGTGGTCCACATCCATTCTGATGGAGTCCCAAACTACTGGATACATTTGCCATTCATCAAATAATCTTGGTTTTGCACCTTCTAGGAATAATGATGGTTTAGTTTGGTTAGTCTTATCATATAACATTTTTTTGTCAGGGTCTTGAAACTCAATATAGCTTTTTGCTATTTGTCTTGCTGTAGTAGATTTACCACACCATTTGCATCCTTCAATCAATACCGCTCCCATGTACTCTAGTTTATTTTGTAATACTTTATCAACTATTCTAGGTATATATTTTTCCATTTTTTCCTTCCTCTCATTAGATAAATTATACTACATTTTTATTATTTTGTTAATACTTATTTTACATTTTGGCTGATTTTTGTTTTACATTTTGGCTGTAATTTAATTACTTGATGTTATTTACTTCGTATTTTAATTTATCTTTTACACATAAATAAAGTGATATAGTTAATGTTTACTTTGTATTTATGTTTTATATATTATTTATTAGTTTTTCTTGACTTATATATATTTTTACTGTTAAAATTTATAGTGAGGTGAATATATTATGGCAGAGGCTTTAGCTAATTTTTTTGTAAATCTTATGAAGGGAATTAATGGTAATGTAATTATTTTTATTATATCTCTTTTTCCTATATTAGAGTTAAGAGGGGGATTAATCGCGGCATCTTTGCTTAATTTGCCATTTGTATCTTCATTTATTATTTGTTTGATTGGTAATATTTTACCTATTCCATTTATTTTAATGTTTTTAGAGAAGATATTTTCTTTTTTAAAGAAGAATGCTAAGATAGAGAAATTTTTAAATAAGTTAGAGATGCATTCTTTAAGTAAGAGTAAGGATATAACTAAGTATAAGTATGTTTATTTAGGACTTTTACTTTTTGTGGGTATTCCTTTACCTGGTACTGGTGGATGGACGGGAGCATTACTTGCTATATTGCTTGGTCTTGATAAGAAGAAGTCATTTATTGCAATTGCTTTAGGGATTGTTCTCGCGGGTATTATTATGAGTGTATTTTCTTATGGAATACTTAATAATATTATAAAATAAACCTCTTCAAAATATGAAAAGGTTTATTTTTTTTAGAATTTTATTTTTTCTTCTATATATGGAATTATTTCATCTATAGTAAGTGTTATTTGTTCCATGGTATCTCTATTTCTTATAGTAACTGTTCTATCTTCTATAGAGTTATCATCTACTGTGATACAAAAAGGTGTTCCAATAGCATCTTGCCTTCTATAACGTTTTCCTATAGTTCCTGATTCATCATAGCATACCATGAAGTGTTTGTTTAGTTTTTCTACTAACATTTTAGCATAATCAGAATGTTTCTTTTTAATTAGAGGTAAGATTGCTAGTTTGTATGCTGATAATGCTGGATTAATCTTAAGTACTTCTCTTGTATCATTTTCATTAATGATTTCTTTTTCGTATGCTTCACAGATGATTGCTAGTACAGTTCTATCTAATCCATAAGTAGATTCTATTATATATGGAATAAATTTTTCGTTAGTGTCAGGATCTAGATATCCCATAGATACTCCACTGTATTCTTGGTGTCTTGTTAGGTCATAATCAGTTCTATTATGAGTACCATTTATTTCTCCCCATCCATTAGGGAATAGATATTCTATATCACAAGCTTCTTTAGCATAATGAGCTAGTTTTTCATGGTCATGATATCTTAGATGCTCTACTTTAAGCCCTAGGTCAACAAAAAATCTTTTACCATATTCTTTAAAATAGTTATATAATTCTTCGTCTGTTCCTTCTTTACAGAATGTTTGAAATTCCATTTGTTCAAATTCAATAGTTCTAAAAGTAAAGTTACCTGGAGTTATTTCATTTCTAAAAGCTTTACCTATTTGTCCTATAGAAAATGGTAGTTTAGCCCTCATAGTTCTTTGAACATTTAAGAAGTTTACATATTCTCCTTGAGCATTTTCTGGTCTTAAGTAGACTATGTTTTTGCTATCGTTTGTAACTCCTCTATAGGTTTCAAACATTAGGTTGAATTGTCTTAAGTCGGTGTAATCACTTTTACCACATTTAGGACATGGTACTTTGTTAGTTTTGATGTATTCTACCATTTCTTTTTCAGTCATACCATCCGCGTGGGCATCTTTATCGTAGGCATCAATTAAGTTATCTGCTCTATGTCTTGCTTTACAATGCTTACAATCTATTAATGGGTCACTAAAAGATGATACATGGCCTGATGCTTCCCATACCCTAGGATGCATTAGGATATCTGCATCTACTTCATAGCTATTAATTCTTTCCTGAATAAATCTTTTTCTCCATGCATCTTTTACATTATTTTTAATCCTAGAGCCTATTGGACCATAATCCCAAGTATTAGCAAGTCCTCCATATATTTCACTTCCTTGGAATATTAATCCATATTGTTTACAATAGTTAACTATATCTTGCATAGTTGTTTTTTCGTTCATATATATATCTTCCTTTCTTATAATTAAAAAGAGAGATTCTTTTCTTAAGGACGGGTAATTCCCGCGGTTCCACCTTAATTATTCTGTATAAAGAATCTCTCTTAATAATAATCGCTCCTAGTTTGCCAAACTAATCTTCGCTTTCTTTAATAAACTTACATTAGTTATTATATTCTTTTTTTTAGAATTAATCAATAAGTTTTTGTAATTTTGTGTAAATTAGTTACAATCTGTTGTACAATAACCAGTATATATCTTACTAAACATATTATTTAGATTACTTTTTAATTCTTTTACTTCTTCTTCTGTCCAGTAATCTTTTGGTTTTTCATATCCTTTGGTATCCCATGCTGTTTCATCGTCAAAGCCCACTATTTTCCCGTGGTCTACTACTATTACAGCGGGAACATATATTCTTTTATTTCCTTCTTTATCATATTGTAGATAATCACTTAATATGGATACTATTTCTTGATATTCTTTAGTGTTATTTTTTCTTATATCTAGTATATTATAATAATATATTTCGTCCGCTTCACTTTCTTTTGCAGTATCATTTAAGTATTTAACATATTCCATACACCAAGGACATTCTGGAAATCCTAGATATACTATTCCTGTTCCATGTTTTAAGATTTTGATTATTTCTTCTGCAGTACGGTAAGTAAAGATGTTATCACTACTTACGGTATTATATTCTTCGCTAAACTTTTTAGCATCTGTTTTATTATTAGTATTTAATATTACTAGTGTAATAACTAAAGCAATGACTAATAATACTCCTACTGATATTATAATTATATTTTTCTTTTTCATAATTTACCTCCATGTTAACATATTAACATATGTATATATATTCTTCAATAACTTATAGGTTTAGTATAACTAAACTTAAAGTTTAGTTATGGCATTCATCTTTTAGACTTAGTGGTATTTGGTAGTTAGTTGTTTTGTCAAAACTATCTTTAGCATATATTTCTATATATAAGTCATCTTCTTTATAATATTTACAGTTATTAGAGAAATCATCTATTTTAAAAGATATATTTTTTAGATAGTCTTCTAATGTAGTATAGGTATTATTAGTATTAGTGCATTTATCTATTTGCCTTTTAGTTAGATTATTATTTTCATATAGTATACATTCTATACTTTTATATATAGTAGTATCTTCTCCTCCACAGTAATCTATATTAGATATATATAAATGAGATTTATTATTGCTATAAGCTATACTTCCTGATATAGTAAAATTTGGGCAATTAGAAGATATTGTTTTAAATTTAAAATCATGGTCATGAGTACTTACTATAACGATAATTATGGTTATTACAAGTATTAGTAGGATACAAAGAATATATATTAAATAGTTATTTTTCTTTTTACTCAAAGTTGGTTCATCATCTAATAAGGAAGCTATATCTATATTATAATCTTTACATATTTGCTTAAGTAGGGAAATATCTGGTATATTTATTCCTCTTTCCCATTTACTTACGGCTTGGTAAGTAACGTTATATTTTTCCGCGAGAGCTTGTTGGGTTAAGTTATTTTTCTTTCTTATTTCTTTTATTATATTTGCTATTTTATCACTCATACTATACCACCATAATTATTTTATCATAAATTAAAAAAAGTAGCAATTTCTTGCTATTTATTTTTCTTAAAAGTTAGTACTTTACCTTTACTATTCTCTTTATTATCATATACTTCAATAAATTTATGATTATATAGTTTTACAGTATCTTTAGTATATAGTTTAAAGTTTCTTTGTAATATGTCTTTTATTACTTGCTTATCTTTTTTACTATAGTATTGTTCTAAGTTTTTATCTATGATACTATTTGTTTTATATGGATGTACTATATATTTATTATATAGGTTATCTTTATCTTCTAAGCATTTAAAGGGATAAGTTATATTATTTATATTAATTTTATTTATTTTAATATTAGGATTAGGTATACCTATTAAGGCATAATATTCATTATTAACTATTCCTAATTTATATGAATAGCCCGTTATGGCATTTAGTGTTTTTACTTCTTCTAGGAAGTATTTATTAGGTAGGCTATTATGTTTTAAATATAAAGTATCATAAGATATTATATTGGTTTTGTTATATGTATTTAATTCTATATTATCTTTATGGTTAGTAAATGTTATGAAGGTTAATTTATCTTCTATGCTTTTTTTATGTAAGTAGGTAGTTATTTCTTCTTCACTCATAGGAAGTAAGTATTTAGTTATTTTCTTGTTATTTAGAATATCATCTATAATGTTATTTAGTAATATTTTAGAATATATTAAGTTAATAATGGGGATAAGTGAAAGTATTTTTGTATATAAGGAATGTTTCTTTTTGGATAAATAATTATCTAGTATTTTAGTATCTATTTTATACCCTAATTTAGCTATATCAAGCATGCAAAAGTTCTTAATATTAGACATAATATGATAAGATAAGGCTATAGTAGATAGGCTACTTATAGTAATTAGAAGTATAATCATGATTACCCCCTAGAAAGTTAAATATTTATGCTTTGTATTTTATCACAGTAAGATTATTTAATCAAGTATTATTTTATGTATTTTAAAACCATGAGATAATTTATATCCCATGGTTTCGTTTTTATTTAGGAGATAGGACAGAACGGAAGGTGTAGCTTAAGCTAGATTGTCCCCTGAGATCTCTAAAGGCAAATATACCTGCGGTGGTGCCATCCACATATCCTACTCCACGAGTAAACCAACTGCCACCCATGATATAACCACTAATGAAACTAGCAGTATCTGAATACCAACCGTAAGTTTCGCCTGTTGCATCTCCTAGGATTCTTCTACTGTACGCATCTTGGTCATTACTAGTAGTTCCGTATGCATAAGCATCTACATATTTACTACCAAAAGGTAGTGTACTTGTAGTAAATCCAGAATTTTGGTATGATAAGGCTGTTCCATCACTAGTTTTCATTACTCCCATCACATGTTCCATTGCTCCTCCAGCCATATCGTATACACCATATATAGTACCTGTAGTGGATGCTACTAGGCCTGCTGCGCTAGAATAGCTTGTACAACCACCAGGACCTATTCCAGTTAAATTACTTGCACTAAAAGAACCACATCCTGCCTTATAATATGGCTCGGCATCTGCTTTATATCCATTATTACCCATATCAGTAGTACCTAGTCCATATTTACTTTGTTTTAAATAGGCTACTGCCCCCCATTCAATGTTTTTCATCATATGAGCATCAACTGCTGTAGTTCCATTTAAATAAGTAGATGTTCCAAATATTTTAGCAGTATTAAATTGTGCTGAGACTGTTTGTTCTACCAACGAATTTGCACCTGGCGTCATGGTAGGAGCACTTGCAGTGCCTGTAGTTTCAAATTTTCCTACCCAAAAGCCATCTAATTCATCAGTTCCAAAGGTAAACGCAGGATGCGTAAGCTCTTGGCCATTGGTAGTACCAGTTGCTTT
>CAKOLI010000013.1 GCA_934096265.1 uncultured Bacilli bacterium
CACAAAAAGAGAAAAATAATTTTCTCTTTTTAACAACCCTCTTTTTTATTAACATCTACTATTTGGGGTTCACATCATATTACTAATTTCTTTTTTATTTAGATAACTTTCTACTTCTTTTTTTATTAGTATCCCTAGATACTTCTTCCATATTATTTTTATCTACACAATTAACAACAGCTTGTGTAATTATATCAGCAGGGTACCAAGAAATATTCGATTCAATAGTAAAATATGATAAAGGTATATTTATAATTAAATCCAAAATATTTGCCTCATCAATATGTAAAAAACCTCTTTCTCCACATACTTCTAAATTACAATGCTCCAAAAACGTTTTACCATCTGCTTGCCTACTATTTAAATCAGCATAAAGCATCATTTCATAATAAAATGAACATTCACCCTTATGCTTTGAATACAACTTCAAACGCCAAATATCATTACTATCTTTATAATCCGTATGCCCTTCATTAAATGCAATACCAGAAGATGCCTTAGCCACAATATCTGAAGTATTAATTCCTGTTAAATTAACTAATTCATCAGTTAAATCGCCTATCCTTATTGAAACAGTACTTTCACCTAAAGTATTAACTCCATCAAGTAATTTTAAAGCTTCCTCTAACATTGATTTAAATCTTTTTTCCATCTTCCTTTTCTTATTCTCTTCTATTTTATCTAAAGTCATTCTTTCACTAGCAAGACGTTTCTCCAAACTCCTTCTTTCCCTATTAGCATATTCTTCAAAACATCTTTCTTCGTTAGCACTAAACTCCCTAAGATTATCTAATTCTCTATTATATTCTCCCGTAAACAAAGCATATAGAAAAACGATGTTATCCCTAAGACTATCTAATTCGCTATTATATTCTCCACAAATGGCTTCTATCTTACTTCTACTCTCCTGTAACTTTTCAATATGTCTTTTTAAACTATCATCCATTATAATTACTCCTCATCCATTTCACAATGATTATAGCACATTACCTATAATAACACAATAACAAATTTATTGTATCATATTGCTTAATTTAAAAACACAAGCTCTAAATTATTTAACAAAAACTAAAAAGAAACTAGCTATTACTAATTCCCATTTATTTTTCTTAATTCATCCAAAAACTTACTTTTTAACTCTGGATATATATTATAAAAACTATTTATATTATATCCATTCTTATACCACCTTAATACTTTAGAAATTAAATCACTATTATCCAGTGGAACATAATCAGGTCTATTTGGATATAAATATAATTTTATTAAACCTTCATTATCTAATTTAATTAACTCATCATAAACATTTTCTATATATTCAAAAGATATAACTTCCTCATCTGTGTTGCTTACTACTTCCCCGGGCCACCCAGTTTGACCTTCAATAAAATTAGATGCATCTAATTTATAAATATATCCTGAACAATTAAATATCTTTTTAAACATCAAAGGCTTTCTTTCCACTAACTCTATTGGATAATTTTTTCCATCAAAAGATAGTGAGTAAAACAAATCATTACCTTCTTTTGATATAAATATCAACGCGACTTCTTTTGAATAACTAGCATATACCCAATTTCTCTTATGAGTACTATTATGCTTTTTAATTACCTTTAAAAAAGATATATTACTACCATGATATACATGCCTCATACATATCTCCAAAACTAATATCTATGATAACTTTCTACTTCTTTTCTTATTAGTATCCCTAGATACTTCTTCCATATTATTTTTATCTACACAATTAACAACAGCTTGTGTAATTATATCAGCAGGATACCAAGAAATATCCGATTCAACAGTAAAATATGATAAAGGTATATTTATAATTAAATCCCAAATATTTGCCTCATCAATATGTAAAAAACCTCTTTCTCCACATACTTCTAAATTACAATGCTCCAAAAATGTTTTACCATCTGCTTGCCTACTATTTAAATCCGCATAAAGCATCATCTCATAATAAAATGAACGTTCACCCTTATGCTTTGAATACAACTTCAAACGCCAAATATCATTACTATCTTTATAATCAGCATGTCCTTCATTAAATGTAATACCAGAATATGCCTTAACCACAATATCTGAAGTACTAATTCCTGTTAAATTAACTAACTCATCAGTTAAATCGCCTATCCTTATTGAAACAGTACTTTCCCCTAAAGAATTAACTCCATCAAGTAATTTTGAAGCTTCCTCTAACATTGGTTTAAATCTTTCTTCTATCTTCCTTTTTTCGTTCTCTTCTTTATTATCTAAAGCCATTCTTTCACCAGCAAGACGTTTCTCCAAACTCCTTCTTTCCCTATTGGCATATTCTTCAAAACATCTTTCTTCGTTAGCACTACACTCCCTAAGACTATCTAATTCTTTATTATATTCTCCCCAAATGGTATCTATCTTACTTCTACTCTTCTGTAACTTTTCAATACGTCTTCTTAAACTATCATCCATTATAATCACTCCTCATCCATTTCACAATAATTATAGCACATTACCTATAATAACACAATAACAAATTTATTGTATCATATTGCTTAATTTAAAAACACAAGCTCTAAATTATTTAACAAAAACTAAAAAGAAACTAGCTATTACTAATTCCCATTTATTTTTCTTAATTCATCCAAAAACTTACTTTTTAACTCTGGATATATATTATAAAAACTATTTATATTATATCCATTCTTATACCACCTTAATACTTTAGAAATTAAATCACTATTATCCAGTGGAACATAATCAGGTCTATTTGGATATAAATATAATTTTATTAAACCTTCATTATCTAATTTAATTAACTCATCATAAACATTTTCTATATATTCAAAAGATATAACTTCCTCATCTGTGTTGCTTACTACTTCTGCCGACCACCCAGTTTGACCTTCCATAAAATTAGATGCATCTAATTTATAAATATATCCTGAACAATTAAATATCTTTTTAAACATACCAGGCTTTCTTTCTACTAGCTCTACTGGATAATTTTTTCCATCACCAGATAGTGAGTAAAACAAATCACTGCCCTGCTTTGATAAAAATATTGTCGCAATTGCCTTTGAATAACTTGCATATACCCATTCCTTCATATGAGTACTATTATGCTTTTTAATTACCTTCAAACCAGATATATTACTACCATGATATACATAACTCATATTCATCTCTTCCTTTTAATAAGAATTTTTGCTAAATCATAATTTAATTTATTATAATCTTTTTCATATTCCAATCGAATTATAAATTTTTTTAATTCACTTAATATTCCTTTTTGAATATGACAAGAAATATCATTATTATTTATTTCATTCAAAATTGCATTGGCATTACAGCCACCATAACAGTTTTTAAAATATTCGCATGTGTCAATGCAATTTTGTCTCCTTAGTATATTTTTTTGTAACAATTTAATAAAGTTTTCATTTTCAAACGCTTCATCAATTATACTCATATTTGATACGTTACCTAAATCATATTCGTTTAAGCATAGCCTATCACAAGGGTATAAGTGTCCGTTGTTGTCCAGGCATAACCATTTTTTTAAACATGAATTATGTGTGCAAATATCAGAATATTCATTTATTATTAACTTAGCAAAGTTTATACATGTAGAAACATTAATGTTACAATTTATATCTAAAGCCCAATATTTGAAGAAGTCAACAAAGCTTCGAATATAATCATCCGGTTTCAAATTAAAAAAGTTATTTTCTTTAGCTGCACCATCGTTAAACATTGGATTCATTTTCATACCTAAATTTAGTTTTTTAAAATATTCATATTCTCCGACTAAATTATTGACATTATTTTGATTAACAACAATAATTGCTCCTGGATACATGCCCTTAGAATGTAGCAGTTCTATTTTATTTAAAATAGTTTGAGTGTGACTTCGTGTTTTATCATTACTTAATCCATCAAATGATAATCCAATACTTGTGTTATGTTCTTTAAAAAAATTAACGTTTTCATTATTTAAAAGAGTGCCATTCGTTTGAATTGAATATATAAATTTCGAATCAAGCTTTTGACAATAATTATATGCCTCGTCATAATAAGACAATGGCACCATTAATGGTTCGCCTCCATGCCACACCAAGTTTATATAATCATATTTTTCAGATAAAAGTTTTAAATATTTCTTTAATGTTTTTAATTCTAATAGCGAGTCACTATAACCATACTTTTCTGCGAAACAATACTTACATCGCATATTGCATTCGTTCGTTGGCTTTATTAAAGTATTAATTTGTAACATTTTTTATTAATATTAACCTTTTCATTCTATCAGGTGTGTTATCATGTTGATTGCAATGATAATCTGGATGTCCGCCGCTATTGTCATGATTATTTTCATGACAGCTACTCATATCAAAAATTTCTTGACCTGACTGTTTCAAATATAACTCATATAGTGATAATGACAATGCTTTAATTTTTTTTAAAGTCTGTGTATTATTTTCTTTTTTCATTTTTAACCTCCATTTCACAATAATTATAGCACATTACCTATAATAATACAATAATTATAAATCAAAAGAATTAAGATTTATCTTTAGAAAAACAAGTAAAATAAATACCCAATAACATAAATAACAAACTAACTATAAATAAATTATTTACCTTATTTTTAAATATAATAATAGATAAAACAGTACTAAATATAGGACTTAAAGAAAATATAATTGAAGTCCTAGATGCCCCTATATACCTAGTAGCATAAGCAAAAAACAATATACTCATCCCAAAAACAAAAAATCCTATTATTAACAAATACCAATAATTCTGTATTAACATATGAATATTTACCTTATTTATTATAAAAACTAAATTAAATAAAGATACTGCTAAACACTTATAAAAAACCAAAACTAAAGGATTATTACTACTTACCTTCGCAGTTAAATTATTCTCTATTCCCCATAATATAGTAGCTATAATAGTAAAAACTATAAATATAGAAAATATAACACAATTATAACTATCTATTGATACAAGTATCCCTCCTATAGTAACAAATATAGCTGATAAAATCAAATTCTTACTCATCTTCTCTCCTAACATCAAAGAAGCAAAAATAACAGTAAAAACTATCTCTAATACACTCATCAAAGATACCACATTCGCAGGTAAATAATAAAGAGACTCTGTAATTAATAAAGAAGCAAAAATATCACATATTATTATCATAATTATCTTAGAAGTAACCTTATCTTTCTTTAATAATAACTTCCTAGATTTACTAAACATAATAATTAAAAAAACTCCTAAAGCACTACCTAAATACATAAGAAATAATAACTCATTAGAAGAAACACTATCTAAATAAATCTTTGATATAGGAACATCTAATGCATATAAAAAAGCAGATAGAAAAGAAAATATATACCCCTTTGTTTTATTATCTAACACAACTATCTATAACTAGGCCTATTCATTAAAACACATTCCCTTCCATCTATAGGCCCCATAGAAAAATCCCTACCCGTTAAACAAAACAATCTCCTATACATAACAATACGATTATATGTAAAAGGCTTATTATATACCATCTTAACATCCTTATCTTTATCATAATAAGATTTATCAAAATAATATGGATCAAAAATATAAAACTTATTATTCTTAATCTTAGTAATAATCACATAATGCTCATTAGTTTGATAAACCCTTACCAAAACAACTCCCCCTTTATTTATACACTCATATATATTTACAAAATTAACATCTTCCTTAACTAACCTTCTTAAGCATATATCAAAATCATTATTTTTAGTATAATTAGTAAGCCAAGTAGTTAACTTATCAGTAGCCTCCCTACTAGTCCCTTCACCAGTAAGCAAACCATTCTCATCATAACAATCTAACATATACTTATGTATCTGTTTAACTAACAAAGCGGGTATCTCCTCACGTTCATATAAATAACTTATCGCATTAAGTATAGACACCGTCCCACAGTCAAACTCCGTAATTTGATATCTTAATGGTACCTTCATATGTCTACCTCCTAACATCTTTAATAACTATATATCTATATCCCCCATGAATATTAATTTTATTAATTATCTCATAGCCTTCCTTAATAAGATTATTTAAACTATATATATTATTAGGATGAACAGTCGCTACTATTTGCATAATCCCTAACCTTTTAGCTTCCTCATATAATATCTTCATTACCTGTACTTGTAAACCACTACCTCTATAACCATCTTTTATCATAACACTATCTAATATACCAATATTATTATTATTATTAAGACAATATTTACTAATAACATCTAAAGGAACATTAATAGTAAGAACACATAAACCTATTAACTCTTCTTGATAATAAAGCAAATATACCAGTCCATTATTAGTAATTGGATAAACAAATTCATTAGTAGTCAAAGGAGTAAAAAACTCCTTATTATCCATATTATTAATTATCATGCTTTGAAATAATTCTATATCACGAATATCATTTATAGTAGCTTGTTTAATACAAACATTTTCACCTATTACATACTTTAAACACTTATTAGATATCATCAATTACCTCTTACTTAAAACTATCCAAAATTAAACCAATAAGTTCTTCAATATTATGAGTATATACCATCATAGCCTCTAAATAATCTTCATTAGTACCATTATTTCCATATATATCATTTATCTCTTTACTCTTTAAGAACTCATATGATATACCATGCTCTTCTATAAATTTTAACATCATCGCTAAAATAATCTTTTGCTTCTCTATTATTTCTATATTCTTAGCATTAATATCTAACTTAACAAACTCATTCATAAAAGAAGTAAATACACTTTGCTTATCCTCTATCATCTTTTAATACCTCCAGTAGCCATATCATGTACAACCTCATTTTCTACTTTATATAAATTACTTAAACTTTGTAACTTCTTCTTCATATCAGTATATTCTTTTGGTAATGTAGTAACTTCCTTCTCCCCTAATCTTCTTGCCATATATGCCTCGTTTTCACTTATATATTGCCTATTTTCCTCTATACGATTTTGTGATGACTGCATTGAAACATAATCTTGCTTACTTTCAAAGTCCACCTTATCTTTAGACTCATCCTTTATATCTTGCTTTAACCTACTATTTTCCTTATTTAAATTATGTGTATTTGCTTTAATTTGAATTTTCTCTTGCTCTAAATTCTTATTATTAGTTAAAATATCACTATAACTCTTAACCGCAGAAGTAGCATAATCAACTTGACGGTCCCTATTACTTTGCTCACTTTGCATACCAGAATGCCTATCCTTCTCCTTATCAAGAGCCCTCTTTAAAGTTACTTGCAACTGATTTAACTCATTATTTAACTTTTGTAATGCCCCATCCTTACCTACAAATCTATAAGTAGTATTCAATATCTCACTTATTTGCTCTAAATCAAGTATTAAATGTTCTGAATGACGAAGATGCTCTAAAGCTTCTTTAGTTATCTGAGCCACTTTAGGTGGTAAAACCTTCTTAATCGAAGCTACTTCCTTCCTTACCTCCTTAGTCAAACTACTCTCACTAGTAAGTGCTAATACAGACGAAATATTATCAAGTGCCATCTGTAAACTATTTGTATTATCTATATTAAAACTACTAATATTATTAATTCTCTCTTCTTTCTCTTTATGTTCCTCATGAGCTTGAGCTTGCTTTAATTTAGAAAAATCATCCATAACATTTAAAAAATCTAAATCATTTGAAGACTCTATTCCATATACCATCACAGAAAAATCCCTACTAGATGCAAAAAACCTATCCTTATCTTCTTTATCCTTAATAGCCCTTGTTACTTCCTTACATTGCTTACCTGCAAGAGATAGTTGCTTAACAAACTCTTTTTTTAAGTTCTCATAACTTTTATCTATTTTATCACGTATAGCATCTATCTGTGCCTTAGCTTTCTTAGCATCCTTATTCTCTTCCATAGCATACCTATCCATCATAGGAAACATTTTTATTTCTTCTTTTAACTTTGTAATAGCCTTAATATTTTGTAACATCTCCCTCAAAGAAGATACAGTCACATTAAAACTACCCATTTGCTTTGGAGCAGGAGAATTCCTAAAAGCTTTATCAAAATCCTTTGTATTATTACTTAATGCCATACTAAACTCTGCTAAACTTTCATACCTAGCCATATTATACCAACCTTTCCTTAAGTGAATTTATCACTTGTACTAACTCATCATTTTCTACCTCATCAAAAACTACTTCCCCATCGTAAGAAGATAACCTATTTACATACAAAACAACTTGCCCATTCGAGAAAGTTTTCCCATCAGTATAAACTATAAAATTACCAATATCTATCGTTACATAAGCAACAACCTCATACTCCTTATCATTTATCATAATCTTATTATTCATAATAATTCCTCCTATTTAAATATAAAAAAATCTACATCAAAGAATATAACAAAAAGCTATATCTTCAATATAGATTTATATCTCTCTTGATAGTTAAAATGAGACTTAAGCCCTTTATTTATAAAGCTTTGTAATTGCCCCCCCCCCTAGTAAAATAAGGGTTTTAGTAAACTTTTGGTTAACTTTACTCATCACTATCAACTCCTA
Source organism: uncultured Bacilli bacterium (assembly GCA_934096265.1). Taxonomy (GTDB): domain Bacteria; phylum Bacillota_I; class Bacilli_A; order RF39; family UBA660; genus JAEDMO01. The sequence goes on from CAKOLI010000013.1 coordinate 8,600, forward strand.
AAATCTTATTGATTTTTATCAATAATTTGTGAATTTTCTTAATTTTTCAATTCACATATCTTATGTATAAATAATAACACAGAATTAATTATTAGTAAATATATTTTATAAATATTTTTATAAAAAAGAAAAACCCTTGTATACCAAAGGTTAATAATTAATTTATGGCGGAGTAGAAAGGATTTGACGCCTATTAATTAACCAGAAAGGAAATTTTGGAATATTATGTTATTTATAATTTAAATGATGATATTGTTGCTTATATTGATACAAAAAAAGAATTAAGTAATTTTACTGGTTTAAGAATAAAAGATATTAATTATAAGTTTAAAAATCGTAAATTTATTAATGTTGTAATTAACGAAGCTTTTTATAAAGTTTATAATTTTTGTTAGGAATATTCCTAACTTTTTTTTAGTTTGGGTCGAGATAGATTTTTTTAGTGTTATACTTAAACCATAGAAAGGAGTGTAAGAAATGAATAACTTAAAATTTGAGTGTTCGTTAGAA
>CAKOLI010000014.1 GCA_934096265.1 uncultured Bacilli bacterium
TTATTTTATCATCATAACTTAATTTTGCCATATAAAAACCTCGTTTCTGTTTTGTCCAAGAAACGGGGTTCATATCACAATAATGAGTCTTTAGATTTATTTCATTTTTTTGTTAATTTCAGATGTGTTTTTCCAAATCATTATTAGGATTAATGCTGATTCGTATATAATTCTTAATATTATATTGCCTAGAACTAATGTTAAGATAAATGATATGAAACTAATACTGATTAAACTAAATGAATTTAATGTTATATATATTGCAAGTATTAGGTAGGTAATTTTAAGTATTGGTTCTATTAACATGTTTTTAAAATCTGCGAAATCTTTTAACCATACAAGAAATTTGTTAGGTAGTTTTTTGTCTTGTTTAATAAACATAAAATATACTAAGAATCCTCCTGCAATTGCTAGTAAGGTTGCGATGATTGACCAAGTACCAAATCTTACCATTGGTGAGTTGTTAAAATAAGTATCATATTCGTACATAATCGTTACTCCTTTCATTTTTAATTTTATCATATATTTATTTGTTATGGAAGTATTTCAGTTAATTATATGTAAAAATGTTTGTTATATGTGATATGAAATACATATTTGATTTGGTTTTCGTGTATATTATTAATATATTTGACAAAAATTAAAATAAGTGTATAATATTAAGCCATTCAGGGGGAATATAATATGTTTAGAAAGTTTGTGATGTCATTATTTTCTATGTTGTTTTTGGGTGTTACTTTGTTTACTTACTTTAATATAGATAATGAAGTTGTTTTAGCAGATACTGCTGTGAATGGTGATATAGTTGATGTTGCTATGGATAGTGATGTTGATTATAAGAAGTTGATTGATGGGTATAGAAGTGAATATAATAATCAAGATATTGTTGGTAGAGTTGCAATTTTGAATAGTGATTTTGATAAGATTATTGTTCAAGGAAGTGATAATAGTTATTATTTGAGTCATGATAATTATGGTAGATATAGTGCTTTAGGGTCTGCGTTTGTAGATAGTAGGGTAGATATTAATAATGCTAGGAAGATATTGATTTTTGGACATAATACTACTAAGAGAAAAGGTGTTTTTTCTATGTTAGAGGAGTATTATGATTATGATTATTATAAGGAACATGAGATTATAGCTTTAACTACTGATATGGGGGGGCGTTATTATAAGATTTTTTCTGTTTATATTGAAACTAGTGATTGGAGTTATATGAGGGTAGATTTTCCTAGTAATATTGATTTTATTAAGCATGCAAATATGCTTAAGGATAACTCTTTTTATGATACTTCTGTAGATTTAAGTGATGATGATAATATATTGATTTTACAAACTTGTAGTAATCATAAAGATTATAGGACGTATAAAAAGAAATATTTATTAATTATTGCAAAAGAAATGAAAGACTTTGCAGTTTAATTAGGCTGTAAAGTCTTTTTTAGTGTGTAATTTTTGTATATTTCGTATTGCCTTTTGAAATAGTCATCTGTCATACCCGCTAGGTAATCAATGATTATTCTTGAGACTGAGGTATTTTCTATATAGGTTTTATCCATTGTGTTTAGGTAGTTTTTGCAGATGTGCGCATCTTGGTCATTGTTTGTTATTTGGGTGTGGTATACTTGGAATAAGTGTCTAAACATTTTTTCGTATAGTATAATTGTTTCTTTTGTATTAGCGTTTTTATAGATATGCGTGTAATTGAATTCTTTTAGATCTTTTAATGCTTTAAATACTTTTGGTGATAATTTTATGTATGGTAGGTTATAGCTGTTATTAATTATATCTAGTACGAGTGTATTAATAATATCACTGTTATTGTCTCCTAAAACATTTGTAATGCTATTAGGTATATCATTCTTGCTGATTATCCCTAGTCTAATAGCGTCTTCTATATCTCTTCCAATGTATGCAATTATGTCACTTATTCTGACTACACATCCTTCTAGTGTCATTGGACGAAGTGCTTTATTTAGATTTTCATCTTTGTATGTACTTCTATATTCTTGCATAAATATTTCTTTTGTTTTTTGTACTGGTTCGTATTTTTCTAATTCAATTTCTCCATTATGGCACATTATTGCATCTAATGTTTGTATACATACGTTGCTTCCTTTTCCATTATTTTCTAATGTCATTAGGGTTCTTACGCTTTGGATGTTATGGTTAAAAAAGCCTTCGTTTTGTTCGATACTTATTTTGTTTAGTATTGCTTCTCCTGTATGTCCAAAGGGAGGGTGTCCTAAGTCATGGCCTAGTGAAGCCGCTTCTATTAGGTCTTCATTTAAGGATAGAGCTCTACCGATAGTTCTTGCTATTTTACTTACCATTTGAACATGTATCATTCTTTTACTGATATGGTCGTTTTCATTGAATGAGAATACTTGTGTTTTGTCTGTGTATCTTGTATATGAAAGAGAGTATAGAATGCGGTCAGCATCTCTTTCATAGTTTGCTCTTATGTCTTGTGTATCTTTGTATAGTCTTATTCCTTCATTGTTTTTGCTTGCATATTCACTTAGGTAGTTATCTTTAGCTACTATGTTTTCTTTTATTTTTTTAAATAATTCTTTTTCCATTATATCACCATCTTTAGTTAATTATATCACAAGATGAAATAAATTTTCTTTATAATTTAAAAAAATATGTTCATGCGAGGGATACGATGACAAAATCGAATGCTGTTGGTAAACTATTGTTGTGGATTAATTAATATGAGGTGTTTAATTAAATGAAATATGAAATTAAAAAAGTGGTATTAAGCGATGTAGAAATAGTCAATGTTTTTTTTACTAAATTAATAATTGATGAAAAATAGTATGATAAAAATATTAATGAAAATTGTGTTGTCACATCACTATATAAGCATTTAATTAAAGATAAAAGATAGTAATAATTTGATATTATTTGCTTATGTTAATAATATAGTAGTTGGTTATTTGTATGGATTTGTTAAAAATAATGGTGATGCTTATATAGAAACTGTTACTGAATTAGAGGCTATGTATGTAGATAGTGATTATAGAAAATTGGGTATAGGTAATGCTTTAGTGAATGAATTTAAGATTTGGTTGAAAGAAAAAGGTAACAAATTTATAGAATTAAAAGTATGTAGTGCTAATATTGACGCTATTAATTTATATAAACAAAATAGTTTTAGTGATATTAAACTGGTTATGGCTTACAAAAAGAAAGATTAAATGTTTTTAGTGTTAAACTTCTTTGCAAAATTATTAAAAAAACATTGACATGCTTGGTATAATATGGTATATTTATTTCAGCACGAAGGTGTTTTTATTTTGGGTTATTGGAGGAGATTATGAGTAAAATAGGTAAATACTTTTCTGGTGTAAAGAAAGAGATTAGTCGTGTAAGATGGACTAAGAAAAAAGATTTGGTTAAATATTCTGTTGCGACTATTTGTTTTGTTTTGTTTTTTGGACTTTTCTTTTATTTAATTGATTATATTGTGGCATGGATGAGGACTATATAGTATGAAAAAAGAATGGTATGTTGTTAACACAATTTCAGGTCACGAATATAAGGTAAAAGAAAAGTTAGAGATGCGTATTAACTCTATGGAATTACAAGATAATATATTTAGAGTTATAGTGCCAGAGCAAAAGGAAATTGAATACAAAGATGGTGTAAAGAAAGAAAAAGTTAAAAAAATGTTTCCAGGTTATGTACTTGTAGAGATGGTTATGAGTGATGAAGCTTGGTTTATAGTTAGAAACACACAAGGCGTTACTGGATTTATTGGATCATCTGGTAAAGGTGCAAAGCCAATACCTTTATTACCTTCTGAGGTTGATAGAATACTTGGTAGTATGGGTATGAGTAGAGTAGATTTATCTAAAGATATGGAAGTCGGTAAGAAAGTTAAGATTATTGATGGTCCATTTAAGGATATGATAGGTAAGATTGATACTATTGATTTGAAGCAACAAAAGATGATAGTTTTGGTCGATTTATTTGGTCAAGAAACGTCTGTAGAAGTAGAAATTTCACAAATTGAGAGTATTTAGTTAAAAAAATTTAAAAAATAATTGAAAAATTGTTAAAAGTGTGTTATTATTTAAGGCGCGACTGTATATTATATATGCAGAGGTGATATATAGTGGGAGGCGGAAAGCTAATTGAACCACTCGCGAAAAAAAATATAGGAGGTGTTTTTCGTGGCAAAACAAGTTGTTAAGAAAATTAAGTTGCAAATTCCTGCGGGTAAGGCTACACCTGCTCCACCAGTTGGAACAGTATTAGGTCCTGCTGGAATTAATTTACAAGAATTTTGTACTAGATACAATGATGCAACTAGAGATAAAATGGGAGATATTTTACCAGTTGAAATTACTATTTTTGATGATAGAAGTTTTGATTTTGTAGTAAAGACTCCACCTGCCGCTTTTTTACTAAAGAAGGCAGCTTCAATTAAATCTGGTTCTGCTAAAGGTAAGAAAGAAGTAGTTGCGACTATTAGTGAAGCTAAACTTAGGGAAATCGCTGAGACTAAGTTAGTTGATTTAAATGCCTACGATGTTGAAGCAGCAATGAAGACTATTAAAGGTACTGCTTTGAATATGGGTATTGCTATTAAAGAAGATTAATTTGTAATTTTTAAGTACATATAGGGTAACCTATGTGGAAGGATATTTTTTCCGCTAAAAAACCACATAAGGAGGTAAATATAATGAAGAGTAAGAGACATGTTGCTAATTTAAATAAGGTTGATAAGAATAAGCTTTATACAGTAGAAGAAGCTGTTAATTTGTCAAAGGAATTATCTAATACTAAGTTTGATGCTACTTTAGAGGTTGCAATGAATTTAAATTTAGATGTTAAGAAGGCAGATCAACAATTAAGAGGTGCTGTAGTTCTTCCTAATGGTACTGGTAAATCTAAGAAGATTTTAGTGCTTGCTAAGGGAGATAAGGCAAAGGAAGCTAAGGAAGCAGGAGCTACTTATGTAGGCGATGTTGATATGATTAGTAAAATTGAAAAAGAAAATTGGTTTGATTTTGATGTAATTATAGCGACACCTGATATGATGCCTATGCTTGGTAAGATTGGTAAGCTTTTAGGTCCTAAAGGTTTAATGCCTAATCCTAAGACTGGTACAGTTACTACTGATGTTAAAAGAGCAGTTGAAGATACTATTAAGGGTAAAGTTGAATATCGTACTGATACTTATGGTAATATTCATGCTATTGTTGGTAAAGTTAGCTTTGATGCTGATAAGCTATGTGAAAACTTAAAGAGTTTTGTAGAAGTTATTCTTAAAGCTAAACCTTCAACAGTTAAGGGTAACTATGTTAAGAATATTTCTATTTCTAGTACTATGGGTCCTGGAATTAAGATAGATGTTAATTCATTTGACAAGTAAGAGAAATAGTTATATAATATATTTGTTTTTGAAATTTGATGCCTTAAGACAGTAGGGACTTTATGTTTAATTATCCTACCGAGGGAGTTAAAATATAAATAAGTTTTATGTTTTAGAAGCTTCCTGTCTTGATAGGAAGCTTTATTTGGCATTAGGAAAGGATGGGATATAGATGGCTAGTGCTAAGATTATTGAACAAAAATCTAATGTTGTAGCTGAAATTAAGGAAAAGCTTGAGAATGCTAATTCTATTGTTTTGTTTGATTATCGTGGTTTAACTGTAGCTGAAGTTACTGAGTTAAGACGTAAGCTAAAAGAAAGTGGTTCTTCTTTTAAGGTATATAAAAATACTTTAGCTAAAAGAGCTATGGATATGTTAAATTTAGATATGGCAGATCATCTTGAAGGGCCTACTGCAATATCATTTTCTAGTGATGCATTGGCTCAAGTTAAAGTTTTAGCTGAATTTGCAAAGAAACACGAAGCGTTAGAGCTTAAGGTTGGTATTGTTGATGGAAAGATATCTGATGTTACAGTACTAAATCAACTTGCTACAATACCTTCACGTGATACATTACTTACTATGTTAGCGGCTGGTATGTTAGGAACAGTGAAAGACTTATCTATTTGTTTAGATTTGTATTCTAAAGATTTAGAAGAAAAAAATAATTAATAAGAAAAGGAGAGAAATAAAATGGCAAAATTAACAAGAGATGAATTTATTAGTGCTTTAAAAGAAATGACTATTCTTGAAGTTAAAGAATTAGTTGATGCAATGAAAGAAGAATTTGGAGTAGATCCTTCTGCAGTAGCAGTAGCTGCTGGTCCTGCAGTAGCAGCTGTAGAAGAAGGTCCTAGTAAGGTTAATGTAGTATTAACTGCTGCTGGAGCTAATAAGATTGCTGTTATCAAGATTGTTAGAGATTTAACTGGTTTAGGTTTAAAAGAAGCTAAAGAAATTGCTGACAATGGTGGTAATGTTAAAGAAGGCATCGACAAAGAAGAAGCAGAAAAGATTAAAGCACAATTTGAAGAAGCTGGCGCTACTGTAGAATTAAAGTAGTATAGCGATGAACTCACATTTATGAACTGAACCCCAAAAGTTGGACAGTTTATAAATAGTTTCTAATTAGAGGATTGTAATCTGTAATTAACAGGAGA
>CAKOLI010000015.1 GCA_934096265.1 uncultured Bacilli bacterium
ATATCTTTAATATAGATTTATATATTTTTTGATAGTTAAAATGAGGCTTAAGCCCTTTATTTATAAGGCTTGTAATCGACCCCCCCCCCTAGTAAAGTAAGGGTTTTGGTAAACTTATAGATAACTTTACTCATCACTACCAACTCCTAAAATCGTATTAATTTTTATCAAAAATTCGTATTTTCGTATTCGTGAATTTTTTGGTACCTACCTTATGTATAAATGATAACATATTTGTTTACTTTTTGTCAATATATAAATTTATAAATATTAATTTATACACATTTTATTTATATATAGTTTATATCCATTAAAATTGATATTACTATTAGTAGTATTGGTATTATTAAGTTTATCTATATATGTATCTTTAGTTAGAGTTATAGATGAGGTATTATCTTTGTTTATTTCTCCTATATATGAAGAGTTATTAGTTAGATTTATGGTTGCTTTGGTGTTTGTTAGATAGAATGTATCTATTATAGGTAGTGATACTTATTTGTTATTTTTAGAAATAATTTAACATCATAGCTTCTTTTACTTCTTTTAAGGTTTTGCTTGCTTGTTTTCTAGCTTCTATGGTTCCTTTTTTTAGTACTTCATATATGTAATCGGGATTTTTGGCTAGTTCAATTCTTCTTTCTCTTATTGGTTTTAGTTCTTCTTCTAGGACGTTATATAAGAAGTTTTTGATTTTAACATCCCCTAGTCCTCCTTTTCTGTAGTGCTCTTTTAGTTCGTCTAGGTTTTTATATTCTTTCAGGTATTTTTCGAATGAGTCTTCTTTACAGAATACATCTAGGTAGGTAAATACAACATTGCCTTCTACTTTACCAGGAAGTTCTACTTTTATGTGGTCAGGATCTGTATACATAGAAAATACTTTCTTTTTTAATTCTTCACTGCTATCTTTTAAGTAGATACAGTTATTTAGAGATTTGCTCATTTTAGCACTGCCATCTAGTCCCACTAGTCTTCTTGATAATTCATTAGTGGGTAGTAAAGCATTTGGTTCTACTAAGACTTCTTTGTAGGTACTGTTAAATTTTCTAACTATTTCTCTTGCTTGTTCTATCATTGGTAGTTGGTCTTCTCCAACAGGGATTATGTTTGCTTTAAAAGCTGTAATGTCCGCGGTTTGGCTGACTGGGTAAGTAAAGAAACCTGCAGGAATACTTTCATTAAAGCCTCTTAGTTTGACTTCTTCTTTAACGGTAGGATTTCTTCCTAGTCTTGATATAGTAACTAAGTTCATATAGTAAAATGTTAATTCTGTTAGTTCTGGTACTTCTGATTGGATAAAGTAACTTACTTTGTCAGGGTCTATTCCACAAGCTAGGTTGTCAAGAGCTACTTCAAAGACGTTATCTTTTACCTTTTTAGGATTGTCAAAGTTATCTGTTAGAGCTTGAGCATCCGCGGCAAAAAGATACATAGCATCATAGTTGCCTTCATTTTGAATTTTGACTCTATTTTTTAATGAACCTACATAATGGCCTATGTGTAGTGGTCCTGTTGGTCTTTCACCAGTTAATATTATATTCATATTTCTTCCTTCTTTCTATTTTAAAAAAATCTTATCCTAAATAACTAGGATAAGATTATTCTTATTATGCCACCTAAATATAGCAGTACATGTACATATATACAAGTTCTTTTATTAACGAAGAGAAAACTCCGTACTAGCCTACTTATTTCGGTAATCTCTCATCAGTCCATTTCAATATATTTAAATTATAATCTTCCACCTTAGTGATTACTCTCTGTAAATTTATTTATATCTACTTTTCTGAATCAACGATTTATACGGTAATTATAATATAGTTTTGTTAGTTTGTCAATGTTTTTTCTAGTAAATAGATTACTTCTCTAGTTTCTCTAGGTAAAGGTAATGTATAAATAGTGTATCTTTATAGAGCATAATGCTTATTAAAAATATTATTCATGTATTTTTTTTATATATAGGGTTATTTCTGTTATGGTTACGTTTGATGTATCAGGATTTCCTAGGATATTAGTTTCCATGCTTAGTGTTGTAGGATTTTCAAATCTAAAGATGATACTCTTAGTAAAATACATTCTTTTACCTGCATTTTCTGGTAGTTTGAAAGTTAAATCTTTAATAGCAGAACCTTCTTCATTTTGTAAATATATTTCTGCTCCATGAGTATCATCTGCTTGTTCAATTAGTCCTGATACAGATATTTCATATACACCTTCTTGTAGCATTACTTCACTGTCACTTACTTGGCGAAAATAGATAGATTCATTGGGGATAAACCAAGGTGTGTCAAAGGTTAGACGGCTTGTTTTGGCAGTTTCATTAAACGCGGTAAAGAAGAAACCATCAGTAGATGAAGGAACGGTTGGACCTGCTGGTCCTGTTCCTCGATAAAATAAATCATTTAAAAGAATTAATTGTAATTTCAAGACATTAATTCCTTATTACTATTAAAAAGTAGTGTAGAAGTTATTAAATTCTAAATAATTTTATAAAATAAAAAAATAAGCAGTTTCAATTTCATCAATTTCATATAACATCTACTTTTCTATATATCCACTTGTCTTTTTTGAATACATATCATCAGTTATAGGCTTATATCTTTCTCCATCATAATCATCAGTAAATCCATTGTATGCTTTATATACTTCATTAGTTTCAGTATCATATACT